>NZ_JABMIT010000014.1:0-152734 GCF_013186635.1 Brevibacillus sp. HB1.3
CACTGGCATGTATGTCTGCACCGTGCGCGATGAGCGCCTCTGCAACCTCTGGATAGAGCGTGATATGCAATGGGGTAATCCCCTCATCGTTTTTCGCATGAACGTCCGCACCTTGTGCGACCAAATACGCAATGAGGTCTACATCGTCCGTCATCACTGCGCCATGCAGTACGGAAAACTCATACTCATCCTTTTCATGCAGCAACTCCGGCTGTTTCGTCACAATCTTTTTTACGAGCTCGATGTCTCCGAGTTCAGCCGCATCATACAAATCTGCGAAATGGTAAGCCATGTCTTTCTCTCCTCTCTTATGTATTCCTCCCTGCTCCTTACCGCTCTTCTGTTTCAAATACTAGTTTCGCGAGCAGGACCAGCGGTGAATCTTTTTCTTGCCCGCCGCCCTCAGTGAGATCGAACAATTTTTCGTTAATCGATCCGTACCGCGATTCATTGCCATACAGCAAAATGACATGTGGGTACTTGCCAATTTCCTCTGTGAGCTTTTCCGGCCATTCTTTTCGATCGAGGGTTGCATTCATCGCATATTCGTTTTCCAAATACATGAAAAAGTCCGCTCTTGCCTCTGCATCCTGTACCTCATGTACTTCAAAAAAGTCCTCGTCTATCCATTCAAGACCAGACGCTGTTAAAAAGCCAGACGGTATCACATCCCCGTCCTCATCGTAAACCGGGGTCAGAAAATCCGCTAGCTCGTCGGAAGACTGTAAGGTTGTTCCCCATACGGTTACAACATTTCTCATTGTCTCTCCCCCTCGTCTAATGCTTTACGGTTTCCAAGGAAGAGCGAATACGATCTACACGCTCCTTTTCCTTGCGCAGAATGGCTTTTTCGTATGCTACATCCAGCAACCGATTGATTTCTTGCCAATTCGCTTCACCGGAAGGCGATTCACCACTTGTCAGCATTTTTCCCCAAGCACTTAATGCAATCTGCCGCTGTGCTTCATTTCCGTCCAGCCAGCGAATCAGATCCTCCCATTGTGGACGTGACACCGCGAAAAGCTCATCCCAGCCTTCAATCGGGTACGCCACATGCGGCTCCATCCACAAAATGACTTCTCGGGAGTGAAAGTGATGCAAATGACTGTTGGCAGCATATCCTACCAAACATTCTTTCCTGGCAACGACTTCATCCATTTCAGACAAAACTCGTTGTAAGCCCTCTTCTTCCGGCAAACAAGCTGCCGTTAGATATGCACGTTGGCTTGACCCTATCCGTTCATAATGTGGCCCGGACTCCCATAGCGAGCGCACCCAGCTCTCTGCCTTCTTGCCCACTGTCTCGACAATGAGCTGGCACCAAAGTAGCAGATTACTCGATGAGGTTTCCTGCTCAATTTGTGTTACCCATTTTTGCAAAATTGGCTTCCAATCGTACTGGGTAAATGCCTCTTGGATACGTGAATCTCCTGCACCATGCATTTTTGCAAACAAGACTAGCTTCTCGAAATCTTGCGCTGCCTCTTCAAAGGTTAGCGTCCGATAAATTTGCAGCCATTCTTTCCACTCTTGTGCGACTTGCCCCTCGACATCGAGCCCATCTGCACCGGCGAGTGCTTCATAATTCCAGCACTCTGCCCCAATACAGCCCAGCTCCGTGACTCGCTCTACGAACTCTGTGAAGCTTTTGCCGAGCAATAGGAATTCGTCTGTCTCATGCCCCCAAGAATAAACGGGTGGGTCATCCACGCCTGTCGACAAATCGATGAGCAGCATGTCGCCATTCCCACCGACGTGAAAACAGAGATACCTTTTCTCGTCCTCACTCTCTTCGTCCCCACCAAAGTACGGCCACTCAAACGCATCCAATGACCATCCCAAATCCCCACTGAGCGAAAAAGGATCTAACGCTCGAGATGGCAACGACCAATTTATTTGAACCTGACTGCTGCCCAATAGTAAAATAGTCCGGATCGTCGCGGGAAAGCTGATTCCGAGACTTTCCTCTCTTCTTTCGATTTCTTCCAGCGCTGCTGGAGGTTCTATGGTGAGCGGCCAAACCTGAGCACCTTGTCGCTCCATATCATGCATAAGTAACTTCCACGCTTCAAACCACTTTTCCATTCGTTGCTGCATTGGCATAACGACCTCTCTCGTCTGTCGTTTTCTATCTTACGAATTCTATATCTATTTTCTTTTTCTAAAATTCGATTTCATATCCTACTAAAGCACCAATTATATCCATATTTTTCATGGTAAAATTATCTACTAAGTCACTATTTTTGCCGATATTAGTAGAAAAAACACGGAAATGAGGACCTAGCTAATGACCACCATTGGAATTGATTTGGGCACGACGAACAGTTTGGTTGCCTACTGGACTGAAAATGGACCCGCGCTCATTCCAAACGCACTCGGAGAAACACTGACTCCTTCTGTTGTCAGCGTCGATGAGAACGGCGAGATCTTGATTGGAAAAATCGCCAGAGAGCGCCTCTTAACTCACCCAGATCGTACCGCTTCTACTTTTAAACGGTTTATGGGGACAGAAAAAAGATACCAACTAGGAAGATATTCCTTTTCTGCCGATGACCTTTCCTCCTTTGTGATTAAATCTTTGAAGGCAGATGCAGAGGCTCATTTAGGGCACCCCGTTCACGAGGCGGTTATTAGTGTGCCTGCCTATTTCAACGACACACAACGCAAAGCGACCAAGCGGGCAGCAGAGCTTGCTGGACTGAAAGTAGAGCGCTTAATCAGCGAACCGACTGCCGCCGCAATCTCATATGGGCTCCATCAAGAGGAATCCGAGACACAATTCCTCGTATTCGATTTGGGTGGTGGAACGTTTGACGTTTCTATTTTGGAAATGTTCGAAGGTGTGATGGAAGTAAAATCAATCGCTGGAGACAACTTTTTGGGCGGCGAAGACTTTACCGATCTGATCGCCTCTTATTTCATAGAAGCCCATCGACTCGATATCAACACGCTGGACAGCAAAACGCGTTCGTCCATCCACAAACAAGCTGAGTTGTGCAAACGTGCCTTGTTTTCCGAGCAAGAAGGGAAGATGAGTGTCAATATTCAGGGTGAGCTGGTTGAAACGACCCTTAGTCGAAATCAGCTGGAAGAACTCGCATTTCCTCTGCTGCAACGACTGCGTCAGCCGATCGAGCGTGCTTTGCGAGACGCATCCATCTCACCTCGGGACCTAGATGCCATCGTGCTTATTGGCGGTGCGACGCGGATGCCGCTTATCAAGTCCATCGTAAGCAAAATATTTGGGCGACTGCCCTATTCCCATATTAATCCCGATGAGGCTGTTGCATTGGGTACAGCGATACAAGCAGCACTCAAGGAACGCAACGAGGCGTTAAACGAGCTTGTATTAACAGATGTTTGCCCATACACACTCGGTACGGGGATTGTTCAAACCATGGCAAATGGCAAACATGAGGATGGCTACTTTTTTCCGATCATCGAGCGCAATACGCCAATCCCGGTCAGCCGGGTAGAACGCCTGTACACCGTTTACGATAATCAACGCTCCATTCTCGTTGACGTGTATCAAGGCGAAAGCCGACGCGTCGAACATAACCTCAAGCTTGGCGAACTGAATATCAAAGTTCCCCCTGCCCAAAAGGGCGAGGAGTCTATCGATGTTCGTTATACATATGACATCAACGGGATTCTCGAAGTCGAAGTGACTGTCGTATCTACAGGAGTCAAAACCAAGGCCGTCATCGAAAAAAATCCGGGTAGTCTTTCAAAAGAAGAAATTGAGGAGCGTTTTCAAGCTCTTCAAAACATAAAGATCCACCCCAGAGAACGAACCGAAAATCGATTGCTTCTGGCAAAAGGCGAGCGTATGTATGAGGAAGCGTTGGGCGAAAACCGTATGATCATTGCGAATTACCTACGCCGCTTCGAAAGTGTCCTGTCCACCCAAAATGAAAGGGACATTGCCAAAGCAGCAGAAGAATTGAAGCAGCAGCTGGACATGTTTGAAGGGTGGAATGAGTATTAATGGGGATTTGGGAGATTCTCGGGATTGAACCGACGGACAATCCTGCCCAGATAAAAAAGGCTTATGCCAAAAAGTTGAAGGTGCACAATCCGGAAGTTGATCCTGAAGGCTTTCAGCGATTGCGAGAGGCGTATGACCTCGCTCTGAAGTTCACACGCAATGACGACAAGCGGGATCCTGAAATGCAAGAAGAGACGATTCACCTCCAGCCGCCGAGACGTCGATATGAGCAGTGGCATTCTGAACCAGCAGAAGAAGAGCAGCCTAGCTACGATCCGCCGCAGCGGCTCACCCTGTTTGACAGATTTTTAGAGGAACCAACGCAAGAAGTAGTCTCTCAAGAAGAAATCCCGATTCCCAAGCGGTACGATTTCACGGAGAACTACGATCATTCCGAACGCTCCATGAACCCCGATGATATGGTGGAGCGTTTTTTCCGCCGTACGCAAGAGTTGTACGACAACTATCACAAACGTATCCTGCTTGAAAACTGGCGTGAGTTGCTGAATGACGAGGCCATGTGGAATGTCGGCTGCCATCAACTCATCGATACGCGATTTCTCCACTTTTTAGAAGAACACTATCACTTGCCTTATGAAGTGTGGAAGCTGCTCGATTCCCATTTTCAATGGCGGGAGAAATCAGAAAAGCACGCAAGCCAGCTCTCAGGACGTTTTGTCGCTTACCTGAACGGCCAGCTTAACCAGATCTTCACGCTGCGTTACCCCTCTTTTGAGAATCGTGATGACTTGGATATTGAAGCGTTTCTAGAATGGCGCAGCGATGCGTTATTTGCCCTCATGGAAAATGATTGGGAAACGGCTCAAAGCTATTTGGCAAAAGCTCATGCTCTGTACGCTCTTGACCCCGATTTGATCCGTTTGCAGGGCGAATATTTTTTGCGAACCGGAAATAAGAATCGCGCCTTTCATACCTTTGATCAATTGATACGTCTTGATCCAGATAACATCGATGCGTATTTGTATCGTGCCCGACTTTTCCTCGAAAAGGGAGATGCCACAGATGCGATTAAAGATTGCGAGGAAATCCTCACTCGCATGCCAGAACTGTGGGACGCTCGCAGCTTGCTGGGGAAATGCTATCTTCAGCTAGGGGAATGGGAGAAGGCGCAAGAAGTTTTTCAGGAGATACTCTCGCATAATCCATCCGATATCGACGCGAAGATATGCCTGACACAAATACACTCACCGTTTAACAAAATGACGGAACCACCTGCGAGCAAGCAAGCCAAAGCTGTTAGGAGAAAAAACTTGCAAACGCTTGGACTTCCTGGAAGGCTAGCAAGGCTCAAGCAATTTTTTGCTCTCTACACGAGACGTAACATTTGGACGATTATTTTTCTCCTTCTGCTCCATTACGCTATGTTTGCTGTCGTATCCATGAAGCTGGATATGACTTCGGAGCAAATGGTTGACTCCTTGGTCAATAAATATAAGCCTGTCCAAATCAAGACGGTGGAAGAGATGAAACAAACTCCTCTTGGCTACCAGGTCGAATTTACATTGACCAAAGCGTCTTATATCAATATGCTCCGTGTCTATGACAAAGAGAAGTATCCTGAGCCAAAAGCAGAGTTCATCCCTGCTGCCAAAGCCAAAGAGCGAGATCTATTAAACTCGGACACAGGCTATGTAAATGTGGGATATCTGGGTCAACAATTAATCATTGTCATTACGGACTACGACCATGCCAAGGAAATTCATGACAAGCAATCCATAACGATGCGAGGAACGCTGAAGGCGATACCGGATGGGGAGATGTTGCCTGTCATTGTGAATGCTTTGGAAAAACGAAAGCATCCCTATCAGTCGATTCTCATGGCCGATACGTATATCAATGCCAAGCCTGACTTAGAAGAAATAGGATGGACGGGATCATGGCTTCTGGGGATTCTCGCGGTGATTTCCATGTTGTATTACATCCGCATCATTCGTGAGTTTCCCAAAACTCGCAAAGCATTGACATTCCACTAAAGGAGGCAGGGAGGACTACCATGACAAAAGAAGCAGAAAACGAAAAAGAGATCGATCCAAAGTTAAGCCGCTACTTGCATGCGCTCTCCTCTGTTTGCCTAAATCAGAAGCGGCTCGCGTATTATTTGGCCATCCACGAATACAACCGCCTGCGCGATACGTTTTTGCGGCTTCGTATTGATAACAGATGGGATACCGGGGATGCCACGAAAACGAAAGAGCGCTTGACTTGGTTTTTGGAGCATGGGCGAAGAACTGAATTTGATCAGCATCGCCACGTATTATCTACACTCAGCGATGCCAATCGTTCCAACTACATCGCGTCCTTAAAAAAAGGCGATCTGGAGTCAGCCCGACAGTTGGTCGTGTACGCGTACATGAACAGACTCCCACATGCCGGTATTGCCGCTTTTGATTACGCCTGGTATCTCATTATTTGCAAGGCAGGCGCCCAGCAGTCCTATCTTCCCAAGGCGGAGGCCGTAGAAGGCATGCTGAACGTAGCCAAGCGAATCCAACTCGCTTATTCGAGCTGGGAAGAGTATTTGTTTGCCTATGCATGCGGCAATCTTTACGACGAAGCAGGCGCGTCTAAACATACAAGGAAAGCAACCGAAGCTCACATTTTGAAACTCTTGACGGGTAAGTACAGTCCGATCCGTGAATTTGACTGGAAGTTTGATCTCACACCTTACCTGCCCTCATCACCCCATGCAGAATGCCTCCCTGCTTTTAGCAGCTAAGCTTACAAAAAAAACGTTTCCCTCGGACTTCTTGCGCTTTGTCCGACGGGAAACGTTTTTTATTCTTGTATCAAGCCCATTAGATGCCTTCTTACGCCTTTTTCGGTAGATCCTTCACCATATGGCTCAATTTATGCCCGCTTACGATCACTGTCCCATCCTCACGATAGCCGAGCGATTCATACAGCTTGCGCGCACGTGGTTTTTCCTCGTCAACAAGCAAAGCGATTCGGTCATGTCCACGTTGAATTGCTTCTTTTTCAAAAGCATCCAGGAGAAGTGATCCGATCCCCTTCCCTCTGCACGAGGAATCAACCGCAACAGAATCCAAATAGAACTCGTCGTCCTTTGCTTCTTTTACGAGCGTAATCGTCTCGCCAGTCAAACGTTGGACATGCTCAACGAAGGGGCGATCGAGCACCTCTGTTTGGCTTCCATGATAAAAGAGCGCCAGTCCTACTGGTACATCTCCATCCATGGCAATCACTGCGTTTTCGTAGCTGAGCCGGTTATTCTCCTTCGCAAAAAACTCCTCCATCATACGAATCGCTTCCGCCGCCTCCGTTGCACCTGTCAACGTATGCGCGATATCGCCAATGGCATCGTAAATTAATGGCGCAGCAAAAGCTGCATCTGTCGGTTCCGCTTTGCGTATCATGTGTTTCCTCCTAGCGTTTCGAGCATTCGCACGACACGATTCTTTTCGTTTCTTTGTTTATCATACACACTTTCATTGTGTCACAATCTTCCAAGCTGATCGAGCTTTCCCGACGATCGTTCACAGATCAGCAACAATGAAACCGCTCTCATTTTTCCGAGAGCGGTTTTCCCTTTTTCGCATCGGGTTTTCTTATCCAATCATTTTTTCAATCGTCAGCTTGCGATCATGCCGCAAATCGAGGAATTCACCCATTCTTCTTACCAACGGACGCATCGGTTCATCCTGATGAATGAGAATGACTTCGACTTCTTCCCCGCTACTCAACCTCGCCTTCGCGCCTACGTACAGCAAGGCAATGTAGCGAACAAACTGTGCAACGATCTCGACGTTCAATATTCCGTTACAGGCTTCCTTCCATAGGAGCTGTGCCGCCTCGAATGGGGACGTCCTCCCTTTATACACCCGATCAGAACAGATCGCATCAAACATGTCGGCAACAGCGAGCACCTGACATTCAATTGGAATGCTATCGCCTTTTCTTTGCTCCGGATAGCCAGACCCGTCGAGTCGCTCGTGATGCAGCAAGGCACACAATGCCAACAGCTCAGTCCCACCCTTCATTTCACGGATCATTTCATAGCCGAAGACGGTATGCTTCTTCATGATCGCAAATTCCTCTTCACTTAGCTTGCCTGGCTTCAGCAATATTTCCTTCGGTACTCTCATTTTCCCAATGTCATGCATAAATCCGGCTATCCCCATGAATGCTACTCGCTCTTCATCCCATTTCATCAAGCGAGCTATAAGCGAACAGAGAATGCCTACATTTAATGAATGTCGGTATGTATAGCTGTCTGCCCCTTCCAGCACGTACAAGTTCCGGAACAACCCCAAATGCTTCGTCGACTTTTCTGCTACATCAAAAAAGATGTTGGAAAAGTGATCAAGTGTTTGTGCCCCGCCGACTGTCAGTTCGTCGAAGAGTAGTCTCGTTTTGTCGAGAGCTTGTACATAAGCAGCAACGGTCTCAGAATCTGCATCAAGTTGGAATAGTTGAGAAGTAACTTCCTCACCAGTTCCCTCTGTAAGACTCTGTATGATTTCAACCTCACGGACTCGTTGCTTTTGCAATAGGATCACATGGGCAGGTGTGATCGTCGTATTTTGTCCCAGCAGCAATATTCCTTGTTCGGTGTACAAATCTGCCGCTAATACTTGTCCAATCAGTGAGAGATCAACAGGTGCCAAAGGCATACAATCAACCTTTCCAGTCTCCGTCTTAGTAGAGGTTGTTCAAAAAGCCGACTTTTTGAACTCACACTTTTATTCAAATTATAGAAAGGAAGAAGGTTAGTTACAATCTTTTTTTCGACAATTCCTAACTTTGCTGGACACGGGTCATTTCACCATTCGCATACATATGATATCAAGCAAATGTCAGTGGTTTTATCAAGGAGGGACGAACGTCTCATGACGACGCTGTACATCACACCAAAAGCGTGGAAACAGATTGAGCAGGCCGTACGAAAAAAACCCTCACTGGAAACAGGAGGGGTGATGATGGGATACCCACTTGGTGAGGATAGATGGGTCGTTACGTATGCAAGTGAACCAGGCCCAAATGCGATTCACCAGCCACATTCTATTTTTTTCGATGACACGCATCTCAACAAGCTCGTCCGCAAATTAAGCAGAAATCGACAATGGAAATACATTGGTGATTGGCATAGTCATACGGTGAAACGCCTGTCACCCAGCAAAGGTGATAAGAGAACTATTTGGGCAAAAGCCTCGCAATCCATGTACATGTCTTCCTCTCCCCTCATGCTGATCGTCGGGCTAAGTAAAAACAATCAAATTAACGCAAGAGGATTCATCCTCGGAAATACTCTTCGCGAGGTTGGGAAGATTGAGCTGTATGATCGGCAAGCCCAGCAACAGCTTGGTGAAAAAGCTCCATAGCCTGGTTTTTCCCCCAACTCGGCTGGTTTTCTGCCACGACACAAATGGCGTAACGTGGCTCTTCTAACGGAGCGTACCCGAGAAACCACAGATGGTTGTTTCCATTCGCATCCCCGATTTGCGCGGTCCCGCTTTTGCCTGCCACCTGCCAAGCGGAATTCATGAGCATCTTTCCTGTTCCCTCTGTGACAACTTTTCGCATCATTTTTCGCAATTTGCTGGCTGTGACGTAGTCAATACCGTCCAAAGTGAGCTTCTGCTCGGGGAATGTATGGAACGACTGGCCATTTCGGTATGCGATCTCTTTTACCAGCCGTACTTGAGAGCTTTGACCGCCACGCAAAATCGTTACCATCATATTTGCTGCTTGCAAGGGGGTAATGCGTACATCCCGCTGACCGATGGCGCTTTGAATCAGGACGCCTTCATCGTCGCGGGATATCCCCTCAGCAAAGACTCTACCTGGCTCTTCGCCATCCAGCTGCTTGAAGTTTTGGAGTTTATACAGATGAGGGGTAAGATGTCCCACTTGAGTGGTCAAGCCCAGCTTTTTTGCATATTCCTCCAACTTTTCCCCGCCTACCATCTTGGCGATATGGGCAATCGCAATGTTGCAGGATTGGGCATACGCTTCTTCCAGTGTCACACTGCCGTGGCCTTCTTTTTTCCAGCAGGAGAAATGGTACTTCCCGTATTCCCCTGTACATAAAAAACGGTCAGTTGGTGAAACGATTCCTTCCGCCAGGGCGGCTGCTGCTACCACAGTTTTATAGACCGAACCAGGCGGGAGTTGTTTGAATGCGCGATTCTTCCAATCGCTCGTGTTTCCTGTAACATTCGTTTGATCATAGGTAGGACGGCTCACAGCTGCAAGAACATCGGCTGTCTGTACGTCCAAAACCACGATACTGCCCTCTTTGAGACCTACTTGATCGGCTGCTGCCTCCATGCGTCTCTGGATCGCTGCATCCAAGGTAGTCGTCAAGGACAACGGATAGTATTGATTCGATTGCTTTGTATAGCGGATATCCAACCCTCGGAGCGGTTGACCATGCCCATCTACATAATAGGACAAGACAGACGGCTCGACCCCCTGTAAAAAACGGTCAAAGCTTCGCTCCAGGCCCGACGCCCCTAGCGTGCTCTCGGCATTCATTTTGCCGCTTGTCCATTCATCTGGATACAGCTTCTGCACCATGTTGGGATTTTTATGGATAAAACCAATCAAATGCTTGGCTACTTCATCAGCACGGTATCGCTCTGTCACCGCCAATGCCACAACTCCTGGGATGGCAAGGGCATTGATTTCCTCGGCCTGCCGCTCTGTGAGCATCACCAGCTTTCCAGACGCCTCTCGCATGAGCAGCGGTACTTTCGCCTTTTCCATGGTCTCTGACAGGCGTTCCTTAGATTCTCCGGTTATTTGAGCCAACCGCTGCAAGCCATCTGTTCCTTGGAGGCTCCCACGCGCCAACGGGAACAAAATCAAGGCGAGATGCTCTTCTCCGGTAAAGGCGTACCCATTTCGATCTACGATATCGCCACGCCCGCTATGCAGTACGATGCTTTGCTGTCTTTGCTTTACTGCTGCTTTTACCAAGTCAACACCATGCCGAGAAAACCGATGGGGTGATCCAAGTTGAATCCACCACAAACGCACGATCAAACCGAGCCATAACAACGACATGGACAGAAGTACAAGGAAGTGACGTCTTTTGATTCGTCGATCCAGCTGCATCGAATTCCCTCCCTGGCTTTTTTCACCAGTATTGCCGGAATGTACGCGACAGAAACAACGAACAAAGAAAAAAGAAAAAAGCACACCGTACGGCACGGTGCACTTTTAGGTGTCTATGATTGATTGGTGAATTGGTGCTTCTCCAATAAGATATTTCCGATCTTCGTGGATAACAGATCCAATGCTACTCGGTTGTAGCCGCCCTCTGGGATGATGACGTCTGCGTATCGCTTGGTCGGCTCAATAAACTGCAAGTGCATCGGTCGAACGACGTTTAAGTACTGTGTCACCACTGAATCAAGGGAACGACCGCGCTCTTCGATGTCACGTACGATCCGACGTGCAATACGCACATCCGCATCGGTATCGACGAACACCTTGATATCCATTAAATTACGAATCCGCTCATCCTCCAGAATCAGCATTCCTTCCAGAATGATGACATCCTTTGGGTCGACTTGGATTTGCTCCGGCTTGCGGTTATGCACCTTGAAATCGTAGATCGGTTTTTGAATCGCTTTTCCTTGCATGAGCTCCTGCAAATGCGCAAGCAACAAATCGTTGTCAAAAGCGAAGGGATGGTCGTAGTTAGTCAGCGCCCGCTCTTCTGGGCTCAAATGGCTTTGATCCTTGTAGTAGGAATCCTGCTCAATCATCGTTACACTATCATTTTGGAACTGGCGGTACAGCTCCTTTGCTACAGTCGTTTTTCCAGAACCACTGCCTCCCGCTACCCCAATCAATACGGGGTTACCCATGCTTCATGTCCCCTTCCTCATGATGCTTTACGCATATACGACCCTATGTTTTTACTTCTTTTTCATACTGATGGCCAACCCGTCTCCGACTGGAATAAATGTCGTTTCTAAATCAGGACGCTCCATTAGATGTGAATTATAAGAAAGCAGCTTGTCCACCATCGGACGCTGGCGCTTGCCCGCTTCTTCTGGGGTCGCCACCAGTCCTCGGAACAGGACATTGTCGCTGATTACCAAACCGCCTTCGCGAAGAAGCGGTAGATATAAATCGAGGAACGTTCGATATTGACCTTTGGCCGCATCGATAAACAAGCAATCAAATTGATACGACTCCGGCAGCCCTAAAGTGGCGTCACGTGAGAGTATTTCCACACGATCGGCACATCCTGCTTCTTTTATATTTTCCCGTGCTCTCACCAATCGATCTTCATCTATGTCCATCGTGACAATTCGCGCTTCCGGTGCAGCTTCTGCAAGCCAAATGGTGGAATACCCAATTGCTGTACCCACTTCAAGAATCGCTTTGGGACGATGCAGCAATAACAACATCCGCATGACTTGAGCGGATGGGAGCTGCACAATGGGGATGTTTTCCTCTGCCGCCTCCTGCTCCAGTCGCTTGAGCAGCAAAGAACGCTCGGGAACCAGGCTTGACACGTAGTCGTCAATTGCCGGATTGGTAATCATGATTTCACTCCTCTTTCGTTACAACCGAATTATTATAGCACATCAAAGGAAAACTTGGCTACGTCAAGCACTGTTGAGTGCAGGCAAAAAAAAGAGGAAACCTGGTTAGTTTCCCCTGCTTTTCTTATTATTTGCTTCATGCTCTTGCAGTGTTTTGGAAAAGTAATGCTCGGACGTTCCGTCTTTTTTCGTCACGTAGAAAAAGTAATCGTGTTTGGCCGGATTGACGACTGCTTCAAGCGAAGCTCTGCCTGGGTTGGCAATCGGGCCCGGTGGTAATCCAGGATTTGTGTACGTGTTATACGGACTTTTTACTTTTAGGTCCTCAAAGGTCAGCCTGTCTCGTTGTTTGCCAAGAATAAATTGGACGGTAGCATCAGCCTGCAACGGCCACTTATCGCGAATTCGATTGTAGTACACTCCTGCAACAAGCGGACGCTCCTTGTCAACGGTTACTTCACGTTCAACGATCGATGCGAGATTCACTGCTTCATCCAGTGTTAAATCGCGCTGCTTCAGCTGCTCTGTCCACTCTGGCTTCCATTCCTTTTGGAATTGAGCCAGCATACGCGAGACGATTTCATGTGCCGTAGCTTCTTTGTCCACCTCATACGTTTCCGGGAACAGATACCCTTCCAGACGGTTTTTTCGATCTGCTTGCTTCGGTATGGCAGCAACAAAAGGATATTCGGGGAATGCACCTTCATTTACTTCTTTTAAGAATGCCGCTTTCTCTACAATGCCTTCTTTATCGAGATGATCTGCGATCTGTTCGACATTCCAGCCTTCTGGTATCGTAAATCGGTTCGCATTGATCACCGTGTTTCCTTCCACCATGGCTGTTAGTATCTCGTCAATGGCTTGGCCAGTCGTGAATTGGTACTCTCCCGCCTTAAGATCAGGGGCCACGCCTTTATACTTCACGTAGTAATTAAATACATCGGCATCTCGGATCAGACCTTGTTCTTCCAGTACCCGACCGATTTTTTGTACGGAGGAACCGGACGGAATCGCCACGTTCTTCACCGTCTGTTCACCTGCGACAGGCTGTAATTGCTGGTACACGTACCACGCTGCTCCCCCCGCAGCCAAAATGATCAACAACAACAGGGCAACCAGCCACATCACAATTCGTCCGCCGCGTCTGCGTCGACGCGTCGCAGGGCGTTCGGGGTTAAAATCAGGCTTCGCTGACATTGGTTTCAAGCTAGAAATCCTCCCTTTAGGGTCTCTTTATCTCCATCCCATTCATTATACAAGAGGCTTATCCAACTGTCACTTCATGGGTGATTTTGGCGAAAAAAGACATAAAAAAAGAGTCCGCCAGTTGCGGACTCTCTTTCCACGAATCTATTAAATTCCGTCTTTCTCCAAATCAGCAATCAACGTTTCGAAGGTAGCTTCTACTTGCTCCCACTCTTCATCATCCTCGATTGGCTGAAGCATGTCTGTACCGTCATAGCGCAGGAAGTGAACCTCGTACTCTTCTTCCTCTTCCTGATCTACTGGTACGAGTACCAAATAGCTGCGGTCTTCAATGTCAAAAATGTACATGATACGAAAATCTCGCGGTTCCTCGGTACCTTCTTCCGTTAGCGCGATCACATCGCCCACTTCGAACTCTTCCATCATCTCTTCACTCATTGTGGTCACCTCGATTTCGCGTCCAAATATCCTTGGAGGATTAAAGTGGCCGCCATTTTATCTATCACTGTCTTTCGCTTTTGACGGCTAACATCAGCAGAAATCAGCATACGCTCTGCCGCCATTGTCGTCAAGCGTTCGTCCCACATGTGGACAGGAAGAGACGTACGTTCCTCCAAAAGCTTGCCAAATGCTAGACACATTTCAGCACGCGGGCCTATGGTTCCGTTCATGTTTTTGGGCAAACCAACTACGAAAGCCCCAATTTGATACTGCGAAACTAATTCGCTCAGGCGGGCAAAATCCTTTTCCTTGGATTGTCGCTTGATGGTCTCTACTCCTTGCGCAGTCCATCCCAGCTCATCGCTGACAGCTACTCCAATCGTCTTGTCGCCTACATCCAACCCCATCAATCGTGTCATCGTTAAGGTCTACTTGCGCTCTGACAAGTAAACGGTCACCAACTCTTCTATGATTTTGTCCCGTTCCAATTTGCCAATCAGGCTCCGCGCGTTGTTGTGGCGTGGGATAAACGCCGGGTCGCCAGAAAGCAAGTAACCGACGATCTGGGTGATCGGGTTGTATCCTTTTTCCTGCAGGGCTTTGTACACCTCTGTCAATGTTTCTTGGACATCCGCCGCATTCGCTTCCTTGGGCACCGTGAATTTCATGGTATTATCCAACGAACTCACAATCAACACCTCGATTTCCTTTGAGACTCTTTTGGTTACCTACTCTTTTTTGTATTCGACTCGGATTTCGTTTACTCCTGTCGATTATACAAATTTCTCTTACAATCGCATTATTTCGCTACTACTTGACTCTTCACGAAGTCAACTACTGCATCCAGTGCTTCTTGCAGCTTGGATGGGTCCTTACCACCGGCTTGTGCCATATCAGGACGTCCACCACCACCGCCACCGCAACGAGTTGCGACTTCCTTGATGATCTTGCCAGCGTGAATGCCTTGATCCATGAGATCTTTGGTTACACCTGCAACGAGGTTCACCTTGTCGCCATCGACCGCACCCAACACAATGACAGCGGAGCCGAGTTTATTTTTCAGCTCATCCACCATGCCGCGCAGGTTGTCCATATCGACAGCGGAAACACGTGCAGCGAGTACATTCATACCGTCTACTTGTTGGAGTTTATCCGTCAACGACGCTGCCTCGATGTTCCCCAGTTTTGCACGCAGGGACTCGTTTTCGCGCTGTACTTCTTTCAATTGTTGTTGCAGACCGTCTACACGTGCAGGTGCTTCTGCCAGTACAGGTGCTTTGAGTGCTTGCGCCACTTCTTTGAGTGTAGTGAACTGCTGATTCAAGAACTGGTAAGCGCCGCGTCCTGTTACTGCTTCGATACGGCGTGTACCTGCACCGATACCGCTCTCGCTAACCAGTTTGAACAGACCGATTTCCGCGGTGTTGTTCACATGGCATCCACCACACAGCTCCAGGCTGTATTCGCCCACTTTTACAACGCGTACAACGTCACCGTATTTTTCACCGAACAACGCCATCGCGCCCATCGCTTTTGCCTCAGCCAATGGTTTGTTGGAGATCTCGACACCCAGGTTTGCCCACACTTTTTCATTCACGATTGCTTCGATACGCTCCAGCTCTTCTGGAGTAATGGAGCTAATGTGAGTGAAGTCAAAACGGAGACGCTCTGGTGCTACCAAAGAACCTGCCTGGTTGACATGCGTTCCCAGGACATCCTTGAGTGCTTGATGCAGCAAGTGAGTCGCTGTATGGTTTTGCGTGATAGCCAGACGTGCTTCACGGTTCACTTCCGCGCGAACCTCATCGCCTTTACGCAGGGTACCTGCTTCGACGATGACGGAATGCACATTTTGACCCATTGGCCCTTTTTGTACATCTGTCACACGTGCTTTCACGATATCAGAAATCAGGAAACCTTCGTCATTGATCTGACCGCCGCTTTCTGCATAGAAAGGAGTTTGGCTCAGAACGACTTGTACGGTTTGACCTTCTTCTGCTTCTTCTACCAGCTGGTTGTCCAAAATAATCGCTTCGACTTTACCTGTTGCTACCAATTCAGTATAACCAACAAATTGGCTCGTAACCGTCAAATCAGACAATGGACCACCTTGGATTTGCATGCTGTCTACGTCTTGACGTGCTGCACGTGCACGCTCACGCTGTTCTTCCATTGCTTTATCAAAGCCATCGCGATCGACAGTCAGCCCTTGCTCGTCTGCGAAGTCTTCTGTCAAATCAACAGGGAATCCATACGTATCGTACATTTTGAACACATCTTGACCAGACAGTTGAGTCTTTCCGCTATCTTTTGCTGCTTTTACCATGTCAGACAGGATCGCCAGACCATCGTTTAATGTCTCGTGGAAACGCTCTTCCTCGGCACGAATGACTTTTTCGATAAACGCACGCTTTTGGACAACCTCTGGGTAGAATTCACCCATCATTGTACCCACTGTCTCAGTCAAGCTGTACAGGAATGGCTTCTCTACGCCCAGCTTTTTCCCCATACGTACGGCACGGCGAAGCAGGCGGCGAATGACATAGCCACGTCCTTCATTGGATGGAAGCGCACCGTCACCGATCGCAAACACAACCGTACGTGCATGGTCAGCGATAACCTTCAGGGCTACATCCATCTCAGGGCTTGTTTTATACTTCACACCGGAGATTTCCGCGGTCTTTTCGATCAGCGGGAACAGCAGGTCTGTCTCAAAGTTGTTGTCTACGCCTTGGATGACAGACGTCATGCGCTCAAGACCCATCCCCGTATCAATGTTTTTCTTAGGCAGCGGCGTGTAGGTACCGTCTGGATTATGGTTGAACTGGGAGAATACCAGGTTCCATATTTCCAGGTAGCGCTCGTTCTCCCCACCTGGGTACAGCTCAGGGTCGCTCGGGTCGTTTCCGAACGCTTCTCCACGGTCATAGAAAATCTCCGTGTTCGGTCCGCTAGGGCCTTCTCCGATATCCCAGAAGTTGCCCTCCAGTCGGATGATTCGCTCTTCTGGAACACCAATTTTCTTGTTCCACAGCTCAAATGCTTCTTCGTCCTCTGGATGAATGGTAACGGAGAGTAGCTCTGGATCAAAGCCGATCCATTTTGGGCTTGTCAAAAACTCCCATGCCCATTCAATCGCTTCTTCCTTGAAGTACTCACCAATTGAGAAGTTACCCAGCATTTCAAAAAAAGTGTGGTGGCGAGCCGTACGTCCCACATTTTCAATATCATTCGTACGAATAGACTTTTGTGAGTTCGTGATACGTGGGTTGTCCGGGATGATGCGGCCGTCAAAATATTTCTTAAGAGTCGCCACACCGCTGTTGATCCACAGAAGGGAAGGATCGTCGATTGGAACCAATGGAGCGCTAGGCTCAATGCGATGTCCTTTTTCTACAAAAAAGTCGAGGAACATCTGGCGGATTTGATTGCCTGTCAGCTTCTTCATCTACATTCTCCTCATCTAAAAATAAAAAAAGCCCCCATCCCCTCAGGGACGAGAACTGATTTCTCGCGGTACCACCCTGCTTACAGGCTCGCTACATCTGAGCCAAGGCCTGTCGCTTAAGTGGCGTCTAACGGTGCCAAGCCGCCGGGTTTTGCCCGGTCTTAGGAGTAGCCTTCTGCTGCTCTTCTTTTGGTCGCCCTCTCAACCATGGAGCGTCCTCTCTGTAAAAGGTCTGCAACATACTCGTTCCCTCATTGATTTCACATAAATCACTTTGTCCATATTATAAATATTTTACCTGATCACTGTCAACTTTCATGCATCATGACAGCGATTCGGCTAACGATCACTTTGCAAACGGCCAGAATCGGAACAGCAACGATTAACCCGATGATCCCCCCTACCGTTTCCCCTACCAGCAGTGCCAAGATAATCAGTAGCGGGTGTAAATGCAAGGAACGACCAACGATGTTCGGAGATAAAATGTTCCCTTCCACGATTTGAATGATGAGATTGACAACGACAACGAGTAACAGTGTCTTGGTGGAAATCGTAATCGCGATCACAACTGCTGGTGCCGCCCCAATCAATGGTCCGATGTACGGAATGATGTTGGTGAGACATACGAATGCAGCCAACACAAAAGGATACGGCATGCCGATCCACCAGTAGCCCAAGTATGCGAAGACGCCTACGATCAGGGCGACCATCATTTGTCCATGTATGTATTTGCCCAAGGATTCATTTATATCCCGCAGAACAATTAGCACTTGCTTCCGATAAGCCTTTGGAACAATCGACATCCCCGTCTCATGCAATTGCTTCATATCCTTCAAAAAGTAGAAAGCGATAAACGGCACAATAGCAAAGGCAAACAGCTTGCCCATCGAATGCTTGGCATTATCCACGATTTTCGATACGGAATGAGACATTCCCTCATTCGACTGGATGATCACCCGGTCCACACCCTTCGAGATGCTATCCGGCAAGAAATATTTTCGTGCCTCCCACTCACTCATCCATGTATAGTACCAATCCATCAGGCGGGGAATATCGTCTGACAGCTCCACCAATTGCTTTGTGAAAACTGGGATGGCATTAATGATCGCAATCGTAATCACCAATACAAATGATCCATAGATGAGCAGGACTGCCATCAAGCGCGGAACCCTTCTTTTTTCCAGCAATTGCACGATCGGATGGAGCAAGTACGCAATGACGAGTCCCAATATGACGGGAACGAGCACTTCCTTTATGAGCGAAAACAACTGTGACAGGACTGGTCGGAGCAGCCAAAGCAGATTGCCGATGACCAAAAGTGTGATGACCCAAACAGCAGCAGCAAATAGACGACTTCGCCGAAGTTCATCCACGTTCCCCCAACTCCTCCCTATTTGCCTACATCTTTTTTAGCTTGTCTCATTCACATTAATTTCATGTAACCTATTGACACACAATTTCGTGTTCAGTACTATGTAATTACAAGAGGATATCTCCAAAGGGGAGTAGCTTTTTCGCAACATAGTCGTCATTACGGGATTTTTCCCCGGCTATGTTGGCAACATTTTCGCAATGTTGTAAGCAAGACCTTTGCCGATCAGGTAAAAGGTCTATTTTTGGTTTTCAAACGACCTTTTCCTGAATCGGGAAAGGTCGTTTTCTTTTTCGCCCCTTTACATACACTATGGGAGGTATCAAGAAAACGGCCAGCGGATTATTCGCTTCTACAATGGATTAGGAGGAGGAAGAGAAATGGATTTATTGTTAAGCCCTGAGTTTTGGACCGCATTACTTTCTATCGTTATCATCGACCTCGTGCTGGCCGGGGACAATGCCCTCGTCATCGGGATGGCGGCTCGTAACCTGCCCGCTCATCAGCAAAAGCAAGCTATCATCTGGGGAACGGTCGGTGCCATTGTCATTCGTGCATTGGCGACACTCGCTGTGGTTTGGTTGCTGAAAATTCCTGGCCTGCTGCTTGTAGGTGGTTTGATTCTCATTTGGATCGCTCTCAAGTTGCTGATTCAGGATAATGGTCATGAGAATATGAAGGCAAGCGGATCACTGGGAGCAGCGATTTGGACGATTATCGTAGCCGACACCGTAATGGGATTGGATAACGTTATCGCCGTTGCAGGTGCAGCACATGGTGATTTCCTTCTGGTAGTTATCGGTTTGATCATCAGTGTTCCCATCATGGTATGGGGTAGCACATTGATCTTGAAACTGATCGAGAAATATCCGATCGTTATCTATATCGGTTCTGCAGTATTGGCGTATACCGCTGCGAACATGGTAACAGGTGAGAAGTTCCTCACACCATTCTTTGCCGCTTACCCTTGGGTAAAATGGGTATTCATCGTAGCTGTTGTGGTTGGTGTCCTGTTGATCGGGCGCACGAAAAGCCAACAGCAAAAACGCTTGGCAGAACAATCCTAATACAACGCAAGCTCCGTCATTTCCGCGACGGAGCTTTTTCATGTATGGCGAAAAAAGCACCCGAACACAGTGTATGTTCGGGTGTTTGTTTACGTTCCAATTCACATTTTGTGTTAACGAGTAACGGCACGCATCAGCTTGCGACCTGATTTCCACATACGCGTTACATCACGCATGGAGAAGGGCAACTGATTCCAATTCAATGAAAACCGACTGCGACGTCGCGGAGCCAACCAATAGCCAATGATCGCCACAATTCCGCTTGTGGCCAGAACCCGCAACAGGCTTCGAGTGAACAAGCGTGCCACCTCCATTGGATTTGCCGCTCAAATCCACTACATATTCAAGTGAGCGGTTACTGTCTGGTCCTCAATAAACAGATCATTAAGCGAATGCAAAGATCCATCTTCCTCAACCTGGTAGACAGAAGCGATCTGCTCATTGGAAACGCTCATTTCTATAAAGCAGTTCCAGCAATAGTATTGATTGGTTCCAATCTTTCCTACGTCTTTGGAACTGCAATTCGGGCATATGACACGCATCACGCTTTTCCTCCCTTTCACGCCTGGCCACGAACTAGTCCGGCACGATCAGGTTTTCTTCCCCGATGATAACGGATGCTGGTGCAGGGAGACGTTTTCGTCCTTCCGTAATATCTGCAAACCAGCCATTCGATAGTTCGTACCCTACAAGTTTCTCCCAGTTGGCTGAAAAGTAAACATCTTCCAGCCTCCCCAAACTCTCTCCGGAAGCGGTAATTACCGCTTTTCCTTTTAACTTCGTCTTTCCCGTCACAATGCCGACAGGCTCTAGTCCGGCGAGATGAGGTAAGGGCGTGATCGCGTCTTTTCCCGATACGGTAAGGCAGGACTCCCCAACCGCATGAATATGTTCGGCAGGAATATAGGTACCTGATTGGAACCAGCCCTGTTCGCTCAGCAAGACTCCTCGTACATGCCAAGTGGAGTCGCAAAGAATGTCACGCACGGTTCCAATCGTCTCGCCTGTTTGAAGGCAAACAACTGGCAATCCGACTGCATCCATTGCCTTGCGCATGTGGGACATCCCCCTTCCGCCTTGTTAGTATCAGGCGAAATGGACGGGCCCATTCGGCGCAAATGGTTCCAACTTCACTCTTGCTTTAGCCGTTCCTCCAGATAACTGTACCGTACCCCTTCCTCATCAGACTCTACAGCAGCACGGAACGCATCCGGCTCTCCACACATGATGAGGAATGATTTGCTCCGGGTGATCCCGGTATAGACCAACTTGCGTCTGAGCATACGGTAGTAACTTTTGACAAACGGCATGATCACAATCGGAAATTCACTACCTTGAGACTTATGAACCGAGCAGCAGTAGGCAAGCGTCAGCTGATGGTAATCCGAACGCTTGTACACTACTTCCCTGTTATCAAAGGCAGCGACCAGCATCTCCTGGTTCTCCGCATTTTCATTCGGGAAAAAGATGGCGACGATCTCACCCATGTCACCATTAAACACCTGTTCTTCAGCATTGTTCACCAATTGCAGAACCTTGTCTCCTGTACGGAAAGTCGTCTCTCCAAAAGTAACTTCACGCTTTTGCGGCGTTTTCGGATTAAACAGCTCCTGCAATTCTTCATTCAACCGGTTCACACCGGCATTACCTTTATAGATAGGGGCTAATACCTGAACATCTTTTGCCGTATATCCTTTTTTTACGGCTCCGAAGCAAATTTGTTTCACTGCTTCCGGAACTTCTTGTGGCAAACTTGTGAAGAATCGCCGATCCGGGGTGGTGTGAAGCAAATCTGCCGGTACATTCCCCTTGCGTACATCATGGGCCAATCGAATAATGGTAGACTCTTCTGCTTGCCGATAAATTTCTGTCAGCTGTACCAACGGAAGCAATCCAGATCGGATCATATCCAAGAGAACATTCCCCGGTCCTACGGAAGGCAACTGGTCAGGGTCACCTACCATGATGATCTGCATGTCGTCTGGGACCGCACGAAACAATTGATTGGCAAGCCAGATATCGACCATGGACATTTCATCGACAATTAATAGCCGTCCACGGATTGGGTGCTCCGCATCATGCTCGAAGCTCTCCCCTTTGTAACCGAGCAAGCGATGGATGGTCATTGCAGGTAAACCCGTAGTCTCTGTCATACGTTTTGCTGCACGTCCGGTAGGAGCCACAAGAACGATCGGGAACGGATTATCTTCGTTGTATTTTTTCAAGTCCAGCGACAATCCATGAAGCTGAGAAAAGACACGACATATCCCGCGAATGACTGTCGTTTTCCCCGTACCAGGTCCCCCTGTCAACAGCATCAAACCTGCCTTGATCGCCTGTTCAATGGCATCACGCTGCGTCTGGGCATATGTAATCCCCAGCTCATCCTCGACCGCCCCTAACGCACGATAAAATTCCGATGTCGGGAACGTACCGAATTCATCCCGTGATGCGAAGTGACGCAGCCTTTTGGCCAGACCAAGCTCGGCAAAAAACAGCGAGGGCAAATAAACCCGCTCATCTTCCCAGGCAATTTTGCTCGACACAAACAGGGCTTCCACTGCCAGTTGAATATCGTCTCCAGAAAAGACGTGCCCTCCGCACTCTTCGAGAAGGCGCAGAGTTTTTTCACAAAGCTCCTCCACAGGCAAATAAACATGTCCTTCCGAATACGATGCCTCCTGCAACATAAAGAGAGCCGCCGCCTTCACACGTTCTTCTGAGGAAGCAGCGATCCCAGTTGCTCGTGCAATGTCATCTGCTCGCTTAAAGCCGATTCCTACGACATCCTCAATCAAACGGTAAGGCTCTTCCTTTAGCACTGTCATCGTTTCAATCTTGTAGGTCTGATAAATACGCAGCGCCATGTTCACACCAATGCCGAAGTCGTACAAGAAAACCATGGCACTTTCCAAGGAGCGATGCTCGACCACGGAATCATAGATCGTTTTGGCACGTTGTTCAGAAATGCCTGGTACCTCAGCCAATCGCTCTGGGAAGTCCGCGATAATCGACAGCGCATCTACCCCGAGCTGCTCGACAATTCGTTTGGCCATCTTCTTTCCGATCCCTTGAAACAAGCCACTAGCTAAGTAGCGCTCAACCCCTGCCAATGTTTTCGGCGTTTCACGTTCATAGCGTTTTGCTACGTACTGCTGTCCAAAACGAGCATGTGTTTTCCATTCACCGTAAAAGGTGTACAGCTCATCTGGATGCGGGCGAGGAAAATTACCGACAATAATGACCTCCGATTCTTTGATCGATTCGGTAGTCTCTTCTATCTTAAGACGGATAACTCCGTACCAGGTTTCTTCATTGTAAAAAATTTCTTGAGAAACAAATCCTCGAATGTAGGTTTCCGCAAACAGCGAGATTGACTGCTGCTCATCCATCTAAACGCCTCCTTACATAAAAAACCGTTCCAGAAAGGAAAAATCCACTTCTTTTGGAAAGTGGATTTCTCATATGCTCGTCTTAAATTGTAAATCGTTTTACTTGTTCTGACAACTGCTCCGCCATTTTCGCCAGCGTTTCGGATGCTGCCGTCATTTCCTCAGACGTTGCTGACTGTTCTTCAGACGCTGCTGCCACTTCCTGTGTATCTCTGGCCGCTGTTTCCGCAAGTCCAGCAATTTTTTTCGAGTGACCCACCAATTGAACCGTATCGCGATGAATGGCTTGGGCTGCATCGTTCATACGATGTACTTGCTGGCTGACGTCTTGAACGGCCACCAAGATTTGCTGGAAGCTGTCTCCTGCCTGCGCCACTCCTTCGCGTCCATCTTGGATAGCGACAGCAGTCGTTCCCATTTCCGTTACAGCCTCGAGAATATCTGTATGGATCGTATGAATCAAGCCTGCGATCTCTTCTGCAGCTGCACCCGATTGCTCAGCCAGCTTACGTACCTCTTGAGCCACAACCGCAAAGCCGCGTCCCTGTTCCCCCGCCCGTGCAGCCTCGATGGCGGCATTCAAAGCCAATAGATTCGTCTGGTTGGATAGTTGACGAATGATCGTGATGATACCGATGATTTGCTCGGATTGAGAGCCAAGCTCGCGGATAACCTGCTCTGTGCGACGGGCGTGATCCGTGATTTGATCCATTTCTTGTACGAGCTCGTGCAGCTTGCCTTCCCCAACCTGTGCCAATCGATTCGCGTCTATCGCATCAGCATTGACTTGGGAAGTCGAGGCCGCAATGAGTTGGATATCTCCACCGATGCGAGACAAAAAGCGTACCGTATCCGTCACCGTTTGTTTTTGTTGTTCGGAACCCGTAGCGATTTCCGAAGAAGCCATGGAAATCTGTTCGGAAGCACGCGCACTTTCTGTCGCACTCGCTGTTAATTCTTCCGACGCTGCCGCGACCTGCTGGGCTACTCGCTGCACTTCGTTGACCATGCTGCGAAATACTCCCATCATCTCATTGTACATCGACGATAATTCCCCAAGCTCGTCCCGGGAACGAACAGTCACTTGCGAGGTCAAATCTCCTGTCTCTGCACGCTTCATTGCTGATACCAGCTCATTTAGAGGTCGTACCAGCTTGTTGACAATAAAAATGCCAGTAACCAGCGCTAAGCTCGCACTTATCAGGCTGAGGAGGAACATCATCGGACGACTGCTCTCAATCGTCGTCAGCAAATCATTCTCGTAGCTACCAATAACAAGAATCCACCCGTTCGGCAGCTGCTTATACGCCGCCACTTTTGTAGAGCCTCCGAATTCATATTCGATCCAGCCGTTTTTTTGAGCGAGCATGACTTGCGTGAATGGTTCATTCGCCAAAGAGGTATTCTCAACTTTCGTGTCTGGATGAAAGATGGCGATTCCACTCGTATCCAAGATATAGGCGTAGCCAACCATGCCATTTGGCTTGTAATATTTTTCGGCCACCTCGCGTGTTATTTCGTTAATTTTCTGTCTGTTCCGCTCACTACTCGTTGCCTCTTGCGTGTAATCAGCCAGCTCGCGTGCCTTTATTTCCGTTATGTATTGCAAGTCAGATACAGCGAGCTTGTATAGCGCGCTGCGCGCATTTTCAAATTGGATATAACCGACGACCATTAATGGGAGCATGGTTAGGATGAGTATTGTAAACACCAGTTTGTAGCGAATAGAGTAGCGTCTGGCCAACATGAAAGTCCTCTCCTTATCGGATGATCCGAATTGTAGTAGTAGTTCTTAAAAATTAGTACTACAGCACCATTTTACCATCCTCTTCCACAATTCACCACAAACTCCAATAAGAAACCCACTTTTGCTCCAATGAAAAAACCGCTTGGCTTCATCCAAACGGCTTTCATCCTTCGTTATTCGCGTACCAAACGCTTCACAATCGCAGCAACCGCTGTAGCAGCTTGCTTCGCCTCTTCCACCGTATTCGTAATCCCAAAGCTGAAACGAATGGCTGAAAGAGCAATCTTCTCGTCCAAGTGCATTGCTTTTAGAACGTGTGACAGCTCTAGTGATCCGGATGTACAAGCTGAGCCGCTCGCTGCTGCAATCTTGGCGATATCCAGATTCATCAGCATGGTTTCTGTATGGGCACCAGGGAAGGACACATTTAAAATATGTGGCAATGCCTGCTCGCGATGTCCATTCAGGCAGAACGTAATTCCTGCTTCCTGCCAGACTGCGATCATCGCTGCTTTCATCTGCTTATACTTTTCAACTCGCTCCGCCATTTCCTCGACAGCGACCCTCGTCGCTTCGGCAAACCCAACAATCCCGGCCAGGTTTTCCGTTCCCGCTCTGCGCTTGCGCTCTTGTGAACCGCCGTGCAAAATCGGGGAAAACGGAACCTTACGCGCTAAATACAAAGCGCCGACTCCTTTTGGCCCATTAATTTTATGGGCGGATACCGAGAGCATATCAACAGGCAGCTTTCGTACATGGACAGGCAGGACACCAAAAGCCTGTACGGCATCTGTATGAAAAACAATCCCTTTTTCACGCAGAAAGGTACCCATTTCCTCGATTGGCTGGATCGTTCCTACTTCGTTGTTGCCGTACATAATAGACACCAGTACCGTATCCGGACGAACCGCTTGTTTCAGGTCTTCCAAACGGACCATGCCTGTCTCGTCAACAGGCAAGTACGTCACTTCAAATCCTGCCTGCTCCAAAAATTCACAAGCATGCAAGACTGCATGGTGCTCGATTTGCGAAGTGATGACGTGGCGACCACGTTCGCGCTGTGCCATTGCAGCGCCGATGATTGCCATATTGTCCGCTTCTGTCCCGCCACTCGTAAAGATGAGCGATTGCGGATCAGCATCCATAAAGTCGGCAATCGTGTCTCTCGCATGCTCCAACGCTTTTCGTGCTTCGCGACCTGCACCATGGACACTGGATGGATTCCCGTATACTTGAGTCAAATAGGGAGTCATAGCTGCAACTACACGCGGATGCACCGGCGTAGTAGCTGCATGGTCAAAATACATTCGCTCTGACAATGCTGTCACCTTCTACCAACTTATAGTACGTGTTCAAAAAGTCGGCTTTTTGAACAACCTCTTAAATTCTAGATATAAAACATATAATTATCGGCAGGACCATCGTCCTCAAAACTGATCAAGTCTTGAAGGGATGTCGAATCCAAAACAGAAGAAATACTATCCCGAATACGCAGCCATAAAAAACGCTTAGCCGGGTCTTCTTCCTCTGCAAATTCCACAGGGCTGATCGGTCCTTCCAGCACGCGAATCACATCGCCAGCAGAAATCTCATCCGGCTGCTTCGCCAGAACATAACCGCCATATGCGCCACGGATACTCTTTACCAAACCCGCGTTACGCAGAGGTGCAATCAATTGCTCCAAATAATGCTCGGACAAATCGTGTTTTTGGGCGATGCTCCGCAGGGAAGTCGGCCCTTCTCCGCAACGGTTGGCCAATTCCATCATGATCGTCAGCCCGTAACGTCCTTTCGTTGAAATCTTCACGTTAACAACTCTCCTCTTTGTATCGGTAATACGCGCCCGCCCCCTACATGTCTTCTGTATCGAGGGACACACTAACATCTTAGGGGGTGATATGCAGATGACAACGAACAAACGCTCGGAACGAGGTCCCAACCACCCGTCCGAAACCTTGTACGACCAACCCGCAGGCACGATTGCTCACAAAGCCCGTTACGGTGCGAGTGAGCAGAGCAAACAGCCGAATGAAAACGGTGATTTGCCCAATAAACCAGGCGGAAATGTCCGCACGTAACATGTTCGCTCCCCCATTATTCGGGGGAGTTTTTCCTTGGCAATCCACGTTCATCCATCTTCTGTCTTTCTTCCTGGAAACGGCGAATGTGACGCTCATAGCCGTGATCCTTTGGCTGGTAGAACGAGTAGTTTACACCGTCAGGCAGATACTGTTGAGGTACATACCCATATGGATAGTTATGCGGATACAGATATCCCTGACCGTGTCCCAGCTTCGCAGCTCCCTTGTAGGCAGAATCTCGCAGATGAATCGGCACTTGCTTGTGTCCATCTGTTCGGATACGATCCAACGCAGAATTAATTCCGTTGTAAGCAGCATTGCTTTTGGGTGCGGTTGCCAGGTACGTCGTCGCTTGTGCTAAAGGGATACGCCCTTCAGGCATCCCCACCAATTCTACCGCCTGAAAGCAGGACATCGCAACTGTGATCGCTTGCGGGTCAGCATTTCCAATGTCCTCTGAAGCCGAAATTACCAAGCGGCGAGAAATGAACCGTGGATCTTCTCCGGCATCAATCATTCTCGCCAACCAGTAAAGAGCTGCGTCCGGATCAGAACCACGAATGGATTTAATAAAAGCGGAGATCGTGTCGTAATGATTGTCCCCACTCTTATCGTAGCGTACTGCCCTGCGCTGAATGGATTCCACGGCAACGTCCAATGTCACCGTAATCCGCCCATCTGCACCTGGTTGCGTCGTTGTCACCGCCAGTTCCAATGCGTTGAGCAAACGTCTGGCATCCCCTTCTGCGTATTGAACCAAATGCTCTGCCGCTTCCGGTTCTACAGTGACAAAGAGCTCCGCCAATCCGTTTTCTTCATCAGTAAGTGCCCGATCCATGACCTGCTTTAATTCCTCATGAGAAAGCGATTGAAGGGAAAATACTTGTGAACGCGACAAAAGCGCCGGATTCACCTCAAAAAAAGGATTCTCCGTCGTGGCGCCGATCAAAATAATCGTGCCTTCCTCCACATAAGGGAGAAGGGCATCCTGTTGTGATTTATTGAAGCGGTGTATCTCGTCTACGAACAAGGTTGTCCGCTGACTGTCCATAACGAGCCGTTCCTTCGCTGCATCTACCACTTTACGGATGTCAGCGACACCGGCCGTCACGGCATTTAGCTCGGAGAAATGCGTACGTGTGGTTCGGGCAATGACTTTTGCCAGTGTTGTTTTCCCTGTTCCCGGAGGTCCGTAAAAAATGACAGAGGACACTTGATCTGCTTCAATCGCGCGTCGAAGCAGCTTTCCAGGAGCTAAAATATGCGATTGCCCGATTACATCCTGAATCGTTTGCGGCCGCATCCGTGCAGCCAATGGCTTCTGTTTGCCGCCACCCTGCTGGTCATAGGCAAACGTGAATAAATCATCCATATTCCACTATCCTTTTACAGGCTGCCACTCCAAAATATCTCTTGCCACTACACTGGCCAAAATTAAACCAGCTACAGAAGGCACGAAAGCATTGCTCGCTGGAGGCATCCGCACTTTACTAATCGGTGAATCCGGGTTGGAAACGATCTGTTCGCGTACATCTACACGTACGGTTACGGGAATCTCACGGGAATATACCACTTTTACTCCTTTGTAGATACCGCTTTTCCGCAGCTCACGACGAATGACCTTTGCAATCGGATCATAACTCGTTTGGGAAATATCGGCAACCTCAAAACGAGTCGGGTCCATTTTGTTGGCCGCACCCATGCTAGAAATAATAGGGATATTGCGACGCTTCGCTTCCTTAATCACATGGAGCTTCGCAGACATGGTATCCATCGCATCCACGATGTAATCCAGTTCATGCTCGAACAGCGCATTCGCTGTTTCTTCATTGTAGAACATATGGAGAGTTACGACCTCGCACTCTGGATTGATCGTCGCAATGCGCTCCTTCATAAGCTCCGCCTTTTTTTGACCGACTGTGTTCAGCGTCGCATGGATTTGGCGGTTGATGTTCGTGATGTCTACTACATCCTTATCTACCAAAATGAGCTTGCCTACACCTGTACGCGCGAGTGCTTCCACCGTAAAGGAACCAACTCCGCCAATTCCCAATACAGCAACACAGCTATTTTTCATTTTTTCCAAACCTTCGGGACCGAAGGCCAATTCACAACGAGAAAATTGATGAAGCATATTTCGTGTCACCTTTCATTCGCAAGCTGGATTATAGTCAATCGGAAAAGTAGGATTGAAATAGAAAAAAGGAGCCCCATTATGTCGTGTTACTCCTTAGTTTTGAACCTGCTCATCGCAGGTGGGTGTCTTGCCGAACTGTTACAGACGTCCACTCTAAGGAGGCATGCCTTTACAATCACGGACGAAAAACTCCCTAAACAAACTTTGTGGCTCAAAACTATCGGATGTCACGAGCATCGCAGGGCTTTCATCATAGTATTACCAATGTATCAAAGAGCAATGCAGTTGCGCAAGTCGATTACGCTTCCACCTTTTCTTCTTCTGTGACAATTGTTGCAATGGACAGCTCTTCCAATTGTTTTCCGTCTACGACATCTGGAGCGTTTACCATCAGGTCGCTCGCACTTGCTGTTTTCGGGAATGCGATGACTTCGCGCAGGTTGGTGCGGCCAGCCAAGAGCATGATCAGACGGTCCAAACCAAGTGCGATTCCACCGTGTGGAGGTGTACCGTACTCGAATGCATCCATGAGGAAGCCGAATTGTTTACGTGCCTCTTCTGGTGAGAAGCCAAGTGCGGTAAACATTTTTTCTTGTACCTCGCGCTTGAAGATCCGCATGGAACCTCCGCCGAGCTCGTATCCATTGAGTACCATGTCGTACGCTTGTGCGCGCATTTGACCTGGATCAGTGTCGAACAGGTGCAGGTCTTCGTCTTTTGGACGTGTGAATGGATGGTGCAGAGCAACGTAACGCTTTGCATTCTCATCCCACTCAACCAGCGGGAAGTCTACTACCCAGAGGAATGCGAACTTGCTTTGGTCAATCAGACCAAGTTCAGCACCCAGCTTGGAACGAAGGGCACCCAATGCATCTGCTACTACTTTTGGTTTGTCAGCAACGAACAGGAGCAAGTCGCCTTCTTCTACCGCCAAGCGTGCTTTCATCTCGTTGATTTCTTCTTCTTTAAAGAACTTCGCAATTGGCCCTTTGACTTCGCCGTCTTTGAAGCCGATCCAAGCCAAGCCTTTCGCGCCATAACGGGAAGCGAATTTGCCCAGGTCGTCTGCTTCTTTACGGGAGTAGTGTCCGCAACCTTTTGCGTTGATCGCTTTTACTTGTCCGCCGCCAGCTACTGCTGCTGCAAACACCTTGAAGTCGCTTGTCGCAACCAGATCAGATACGTCTGTCAGCTCCATGCCGAAGCGTACGTCTGGTTTGTCAGAACCGTAACGAGCCATGGCATCCGCATACGTGAGACGCGGGAATGGAGTCGGTACATCTACGCCAACCGTTTGCTTGAATACGTGAGCAACCATCTTTTCCATCATCGGCAGGATCTCTTCCATAGACAGGAAAGAGGTCTCAATGTCGATTTGGGTAAATTCTGGCTGACGGTCAGCACGCAGGTCTTCGTCACGGAAGCAACGAGCGATTTGGTAGTAGCGCTCCAAACCGGATACCATCAAAAGCTGTTTGAACAGCTGTGGTGATTGTGGCAGTGCGTAGAACTCGCCTGGATGTACACGGGAAGGCACGAGGTAGTCACGTGCGCCCTCAGGAGTGCTCTTCTGGAGAATTGGTGTTTCGATTTCCAGGAAGTTGTTCTCATCCAGGTAGTCACGGAATGCTTTCGCTGCTTTGCTGCGCAAAATCAGGGAGCGCTGCATTTCTGGACGGCGCAAGTCCAGGTAGCGGTATTTCAGACGAACTTGTTCATCTACATCGATCTCGTCTTCAATCAGGAACGGAGGCGTTTTTGCATCGTTCAAGATTTCGATTTCAGAGATGTGCACTTCTACTTCGCCGGTTTTCAGCTTCGGATTGACTGCTTCTGGTGCACGGTTTACCACTTTCCCTTTTACAACCAGTACGTATTCGCTGCGAACCTTGTCAGCCGCTTCCCAAGCTTCTTTGTTGTACTCCGGGTTGAATACGATTTGGACGATGCCAGTGCGGTCACGGAAGTCGATGAAGATGACGCCTCCGAGGTCGCGACGCTTTTGTACCCATCCGTTCAGTACGACTTCCTGCCCAACGTGTGCTGTTGTTACTTCTCCACCATGTACGGTGCGATATTGCCAAGACATGATCATTTCCCCCAACGATTTGTTTTATTGATTTGCTTTTGCAGCGAGTACCGCAACGAGTTCCTCGCGTTTCACTTCTTGTTGTTCACCTGTTGCCATTTCCTTTAGAACAACCGTGCCGTTCGCTAATTCAGACTCACCAATGATCGCCGTAAAACGTGCCTGTAGGCGATCTGCTTGCTTCAGCTGTGCTTTCATTTTCCGATCCAGATAATCCAGCTCAGCCGCAATCCCTGCTTGACGCAATTGGTCAACGAGGACGAAAGCCGTTGTTTTCGCTTCTGGTGTCTGCACCACTACGAAGCAGTCGATGCCACCTGAGATTGGCAGTTGAACACCTTGCTTTTCCAGAGCCAACAGCAGACGCTCGATACTGAGTGCGAAGCCAATGCCCGGCATATCGTCGCCGCCCAGCTCTGCAACCAGTCCGTTGTAGCGCCCACCGCCACAAAGTGTTTCTACCGCACCGATCTCCGCCATTTTGATTTCAAATGCGGTCAGTGTGTAGTAGTCCAAACCGCGAACCAAACGCGGATTTACATGAAACGGAATATCCAGCGCGGTCAAGTAGTTTTGTACAGCTTCGAAGTGTGCCGCGGACTCTTCGCTCAAGTAGTCCAAAATGGACGGAGCGTCCATCGTCAGTCTTTTGCATGTTTCATTTTTGCAATCGAGTACGCGCAGCGGGTTGCGATCGATGCGAGACTGGCAATCCTCACACAGCTCAGAGCGAACGCCGTTCAAATGTGCGAGCAAATGCTCACGGTGACGTGCCCGGTCTTCTCCTGTACCTACGCTGTTCAGCTCCACAGAAAGTCCTGTCAATCCGAGCTCCTGATACAGACGAATCGCAAGGCCAATGACTTCTGCATCAATCGCTGGATCGCTTGAACCGATCGCTTCTGCACCGAATTGGACGAATTGGCGATAGCGGCCTGCTTGCGGACGCTCGTGACGGAACATCGGGCCTAAGTAGTACAGCTTGGTAGGCTGATTAGGCACACCGTACAGCTTGTTTTCCACGTAGGAGCGAACAACACCCGCTGTCCCTTCTGGACGCAGCGTGAGAGCATCTGTACTGCGCGGATTGGCTACACTGTACATTTCTTTTTCCACGATATCCGTGGTCTCGCCTACACCCCGTTGGAACAACTCTGTGCTCTCAAACAGCGGCGTACGAATTTCCGCGTAATTGGAGCGGCGACACAGATCGCGGGCCTTGGCCTCCACGTAGTGCCACAGCTCTACAGTACCAGGCATGATATCCTGCGTACCGCGTGGGATCTGAATTCTTGTCATTCCTCTCGAACCTCCATGTCTTTTCAAAAACTCGGGCTAAAGCCAAACCTTCAGGATCAAGGAACCTTTTTTTATGAACAAATAAAAAAGCCCCTCGTCTCCTGACATTTAGCAAATCGCCGCATGTCAGGGACGAGAGACTGGTTATACTCCCGTGGTGCCACCCTGTTTGAATAGCCCTATATCTCAAAAGGCTATCCCACTTATTAGCCGTTAACGCCGGCACACGCCTGCCAGTTACTGGGGAAAGAGATTTCTTTCAGCCGTTCACTGCGGTCTTCAGGGATGTCATTCACCAAGCCGTAATACGAAAGCACTCTCAGCCACGGCGCTTTCTCTCTGGGCATCCGGTTCCTGGATACTTGTTCCCGTCATCAGATCATTTCTTATTCAATAAAAAAGCTTAATGTGAATCATAGCAAACCCGCCAACAGCCGTCAACAGGCGCTTAAATAAAACTTTTTTTATTAATCAACAGTATATCCATCACTTACTTGCCAGATACCTGTCCAGCCGTTCTCGCACCCGTATAGATTTCATCCAAATCACGGAGCTTGTTTTCAACCAGAACCTTGTACGTGTCATTGTACGTTTTCGGGTCCTTGGGGTTCGGAAAGCGCGTCAGCTTGCCACTTCCTGGAGCCATCAGCTTGGATACCGCCCCACAGCCGAGACCAAGGATGGTTTGTACCTCTTCCATGATCATGATATTGTAGATGCTTTCCTGCCCTGGCTTGGCATACCCGACATTCTCCAGATTTCCCAAAATGTTTTTCTGACGATATAAATAGTACGGGTCATAACCGTTCGCTGCTGTCCAATCGGAAGCCATCTCCATCATCTTACTAATTTCTTCGCGACTGGCGACCTTATAGCGGTCTTTGTTTTGCGTCATCTCAGATGCTCTCTTGAAAGACAGCGTATGCACCGTCAGCGAGGCAGGCATTAGTTTTTCTACCTCTTGGAGACTGTGTGCCAGCTCGGCTACGCCTTCGTTTGGCAGCCCGATGATCAGGTCCATATTAATATTTGTCAAGCCCATCTCCATAGCCAGATGGTATTTCTCAATCGTCTCTTCGACGGTGTGGTGACGTCCGATTGCCTGGAGCGTCTCCTGCGTAAACGACTGTGGGTTAATGCTGATCCGATCTACTTCCCACCGCTTCATGACATCGAGCTTTTCGCGTGTAATCGTGTCGGGTCTTCCCGCCTCAACCGTCAACTCACGCACATCTCCCATGTGTGGAAACGAACGATGCATCGTCTCAAACAGCTGATTCATGTCATCTGCGGTAATACTCGTAGGGGTTCCGCCTCCGAAATAAATGGACGTGATCCGTTGGTCATTCGCCCGAAGCCACTCCCCCATCCGCTCCATCTCGTAATGGAGACCTTCAAGAAACGGATTAACCGAAGCCGTATGACTGCGAATCGCGTAAGCAGGAAACGTACAGTACGCACACTTCGTCGGACAAAATGGGATTCCGATATAGACCGATAGCTCGCGGTCAATCTGATACAAATCAGGCACGACGTTCAGCTGCTTATCTACGATTTCTTGCAAAAGCTTTAGCTTGTATGGACGCAAAATCACATCCTGTTGCAATTTCTTGTGTGCTTCCTGTCTGTCTACACCAGCGGCGTTCAACTGATGCAACAGTTTCGTCGGGCGTATCCCGGTCAAAATTCCCCAGCCTTGCTCCATGGCCGTGTATTCTTCCAGCATCAATAACAGCGCATAGCATAGCGCTTGCTTGGCCGTCTTTTTCATCGCTTTCTCATCACGTGCTACGTAGTCTCGCTCCACCTGATGGGAGATGCTTCGCTTGCCATCGTATAACTCTCCCGAAGCTACGACTCCATTATCACGCACGGTCAATGCCAGCTTGATTTTCAAATCAGCCTCATCTGTCCACTCGGGCACAAAAGTGAGCGCTGGATCTTCATAAAATAACGCGAGAATTAAGGAGAGTTCCCGCTCGAATGCGTGTCCCTCACATATCATCTGTATCATGGAGTTCACCTGCTTTTTTCAAAAATGCCACTCCTCATCATAGCCGACGAGAATTACTCGGGTCAACTAGACAAGTTGTGGCATCGTGTGCAAGGTGACAAAAACGGTTATGTCCGTTTTTGCCGGGGGTGTTGAATATCTCGTAAGCCCGGATGAAAATCTTGGGCCATTTCCGCATTTTGTAGTGACGTTTCTTTCTCTAAATCGTCTTGAAAATCAACAGACAAAAACTGCCGATTCAATCCTTGCGCGAATGTTTCCTTCTTTGACTGTCTCACGATAAATTCCTCCTGAAAAGCTGCGTGCGCTAGCATCTAGTAAAATCTAGTATTGCCTTGCCAGCTGAAAAGCAATCAGGGAACCTATGCAGAACCTTGTCGTATTTTGCAGGAAAAAGCAGGAGAAATAGCGAAGTGATTATTTTGGCAAAAACATGCAAGAGCGCAATGAATTTAAAAAGCTAGGTATTTCGGAAAGGATGTCTATCGTGTTTGTTCGTCAAAAGATCCTGATGAGTCTCCTGACTGTCGTCTGTGCCATTTCCCTCCCCGTTTCTGCAGCCTGGGCCGCCGGTTCTGTTCAGGTCACCGTGGACAAGCTCAATGTCCGTTCAGGTCCCAGCCTCCAAGACGCTATCGTTACTTCACTGCCGAACAAAACTGTGCTGCCCGTCATCTCCACTAAAAATGACTGGATTCAAGTAAAGCTTCCGAACGGTCAAAGCGGTTGGGTAGCGAACTGGCTCGTCAGCACACAGCAACAGCAACAGAAACCAGCGAAACCAGCAACTGTATCTGCCAAGCAAGTGGAGAGCACCACAACGAATCTCAATGTTCGTTCTGGACCCGGACAGACATATGCAGTCGTACAAACCATCAATCCAGGAACACGCTACCCCATCGTGCAAACGAGTGGCGAATGGCTCCAAATTCAACTCAATGCAGGAACAAAAGGCTGGGTCGCAAACTGGCTTGTAAAAGAAGTAGGTACGGGACAAGCAGTTTCTCCTCCCTCTACAGGTAGTACGCCCCCAACGACCAATCCAGCGGGCACTGGCTCACAACCGAAGCCTCCTGCACTACAAGGAACCAGCCTAACCTTGGATTTCGCTCCGTACGTATACGCCACGCCAGATGCCAGTACACCTGCCATCGGTCAACTACATGCGGGCGAGAAAATCACGGTCTTGAACAGACAAAATGGTTGGATTCAATTCCCTTACGATGGAGTCAATGCTTGGCTCTCCACCGATCAAACCAATCCGGACACAGGTCAGCCGACCCTTCCTGAAAATGGAAATGGGAACACGCAACCTCAGACTGGACAACCGTCCTCTTCCAGTCAAACCGCCACAGTAAAAACGGACGGATTGAATCTGCGCAGTGAACCGAACACAAGCAGTGCCATTCAAACTACATTTCCCGTCGGAAGCAAGCTGACTGTTTTGGAGAGACAAGGAGACTGGTACCGCATCAAAGCGGCGGACGGAAAAACTGGCTGGGTGGCAGGCCAGCACATTACGGTGGACCAACCAAGCATGCCTACTCCGAGTGGCCCATACGTGACGGTCATGAATCCAGATACCAATGTTCGTTCTGGTCCGAGTACCGATCACGCTGTTATCAAACAGGTGCAACCTGGCGAGAAATACGGGATTGCCAATAAATCAGGCGAGTGGTTCCAAGTAAACTTCCCTGACGGCTCCACAGGCTACATTGCAGGCTGGCTCGTTTCAGCTAACGGTGCGCCAGCAGTGGTACGCAGTAATGATCTTGCCGGTAAAGTCATCGTCGTCGATGCTGGACATGGTGGCACAGATGGTGGTTCGACTGGCTCCAGCTTCTCTACTTTAGAGAAAACGGTCAATCTGCAAGTTTCTCTGCTCCTGCGCAACAAGTTGGAAGCAGCAGGTGCCAAAGTCATCATGACACGGGCTGATGATCGCAAACTGACCCTGCAACAGCGCGTCGACATCGCGATTCAAAATCAGGCTGATATTTTTGTCAGCGTCCATCATAATACGCATCCAAACTCTGCAACGAATGGCTCGATTATTTTCTACTACAGCCAAGGTAACTCAAGCAAGCTCGCCTCCCTCGTTCAAACAGAACTGGTGAAAGCGACGAGCTACAAGGACATGAATTATCGGTACGGAAACTATTTCGTTCTACGCGAAAACCCGGTGCCATCCATTTTGGCCGAGATTTCCTTCTTATCCAACTACAACGATGAGATTCGCGCACGTTCCGAGAAACAGCAGGATCTTGCCGCAGAAGGTCTGTTCAAAGGGATTGTCCAGTACTTTAATACACAAAGCAATCAAGGAGGTTAATCCCTCTCTTACAAAACCCCCAGGCGAAAGAAGCTGTCTCGAGCTCTCTCGTATGGGGGTTTCTTTTATGGCGCATCTGATCGCATCAAGACAAGACAGGCAGGAATTCCCAAAGGATTTGCGAATATGATAAGGCATCGAAAGGAGTGATGACGGATGAAAAACAATCACAATAACAGTAATCGCACGGTATGGACGCAGGTGATCAAAAGTTAACCTTTGAAAATGGAGTGATTTCTATTAAAACCTTGTTTGAGTACAATTGGATTGTTCGTGAAGAATGGCTGAAATGGTGTGAGGATGTTCCGATAGAAGAATTGCTTCGTCCGCGCATCGGAGGTGTCGGGGGGATTTTGCATACCCTGTTCCATGTCATTGATGTAGAGTGGAGCTGGATTCAAGTCATGCTGGGAAGGCCTGATTTTCAAGAAAGCTTCAACCTTTACAATCGCTTGGAAAAGGTTTGTGAGCTGGAGGTGACTTTTCGCCCGGATGTGCTTCAATTTTTGCGCAATTGGGATGAAAGCATGGAAACAAGAGCCTTTCAAGATACGAAACCAGACGGCAGCATCGCTACGTACACATGGGGTGAAATTATGCGGCACATGATCGCTCATGAAATCCACCATATCGGACAGCTATCGATATGGGCACGAGAAGTCGGGAAAAAGCCGATTTCTGCGAACCTGATTGGCAAAAATCTGATCCTCCCTACAGCCAATTACATTCACTGACCCGATTTCGTACTGAAACGACAAAAACGATTGCCGAATGCAATCGTTTTTTGTTTTTTGACTTCGCTATTTCGAAGTGGATTAATAAGCCGGGCGTTTTTCCCACGGCTCGACCTGACCGACGATTATTTGTTGTTCAGTTGTTTGCAGAGCCTCAACCACCCCAGCCGCAATCTCATCATTCGTCAGCCAGCGTGAATGCTCACCTGCGCATGTAAAACCGAGGATGACCCGTCGATATATACAAACTTCTGATGTAGGCTTTGTCGGTGAATTTTTCCAAGCACCGCTCCCACACACATGCAGCAATTGCCAGTGCTTCTCAGGACGTGACAGTTCTTCCACGATCACAGAGAGTGCCTGCGGTGCAGTCGAATGAATCCACGCGACAACCACATCCATTGGCCCTCTCTTCTCTACGAGCTCGGCCATAGACTGCCGCAAGCTGTCTGTCTGATAATAGTCTTGAGACAGCAAATGAATCGACTCAGGATGAATGGAACCGTCTCTGATACGACTTAATTTGACTGGATCACGCCCAAGCACGGTTACTTGATAACCTTGGTGAGCCAGCCATCGGGAAACCTCTGTAAGCATGCCACTCGCACCGATCACCAATGCTTCTTGCGTCATGTTTTCATCCCCTTGGCTGTGTTTACGATTCCACAATCAATGTGACAGGACCATCATTTAACAAACGCACGTCCATCATTGCACCAAAGCGTCCTGTTTCCACCTGGAGCCCTTTTTCCCGCAGCTTGGCGTTAAACAGCTCGTACAGCGGTTCAGCTAGCTCCGGTCGTGCGGCAGCCATAAAGTTGGGTCTTCTGCCCTTTCTACAATCGCCATACAGCGTAAACTGAGATACGGACAAAATTTGACCACCCTTGTCTAAAACAGAGAAGTTCATTTTGCCTTCCTCGTCTTCAAAAATACGCAAGTTCGCAATTTTGTCTGCGACAAATTCTACTTCTTTTTCTGTGTCTTCATGCGTAATTCCTACCAGTAGCATTAAGCCGTGATCAATTTGTCCGACAATCTCTCCTGCTACAGTCACACTCGCTTCTCTCGTTCTTTGTACGACAACTCTCACACTGACTCATCCTTCCTCTTCGCTAAACAAGAACACCCAATCCACGAGGGATCAGGTGCTCAGTATCCGGCGAACCGAATAAATATCTTTGATGCGCTTAATGCGCTCTACTACTTTCAACAGATGATCCACATTGCTAATCGAGATGGTCATATGAATCGTAGCGACTCGATTTTTATCGGACTTGCCACTGACAGCCGCAATATTCGTCTTGGTTTCAGCCACAACCTGCAATACATCGTTTAACAGTCCGCTCCGATCATTGCCCGTGATCTCGATCTCTACATGGAAATTATGTTTGAAATCGGTATCCCATTCGACATCAATCAGACGCTCTGTACATTCGTCAGTCAGTACGTTTGGACAGTCTAGTCGATGCACCGATACCCCACGACCTCTCGTGATGAAACCGATAATCTGGTCGCCTGGGACAGGTGTACAGCAACGAGAAATACGGACGAGCAAATTATCCAGGCCACGAACTTTCACGCCAGACTCACTCTTGGCAGAGCGATTTGCTGGATTCGGTTTGACCTCAGGAATGGTCGGGTTTTGTTCTTCGCGCTCCCGACGGAGTTTGTCTAGGAGACGAGTCGCAATTTGCGATGCCGTAATGCCGCCATAGCCGACTGCGGCAAACATGTCTTCTGCCCCTTGGAAATTAAACCGGGCTGCCGCTTCCTTCAGGTTCGTTTCCGTCATCGCTTCTTTTACGTCAAAGCTGCGCGACTTGATCTCTGCTTCCACCATTTGCTGACCTTTGGCGACGTTCTCTTCCCGCTTCTCTTTTTTAAACCACTGCTTAATTTTATTGCGAGCATGCGCGGATTTGGCCATCTTGAGCCAGTCCTGACTAGGACCGTAGGAATGCTTGGACGTCAGGATTTCGACGATATCGCCTGTTTTCATCGCATAGTCTAGCGGTACAATCTTGCCGTTCACCTTGGCGCCAATCGTTCTGTTTCCAACGGCAGAGTGAATCCGATAGGAGAAGTCTAGCGGTACAGAGCCTTTTGGCAACTCGACTACATCGCCTTTTGGCGTGAAGACGAAAACCGTATCGGAGAAAAGATCCTGCTTGAGACTCTCCATGAACTCTTGCGCGTTCGGAGCTTCTTCCGATCCACCTTCGATAATCTCCCGCAGACTACCCAGCTTCTCTGCAAAAGAGCCTTGCACGATGCTTTTGCCTTCCTTGTACGCCCAGTGAGCCGCGATCCCGATCTCTGCTGTCTGGTGCATATCCCACGTGCGGATTTGCACTTCCAATGGCTCACCTTTTGGCCCAATCACTGTGGTATGAAGCGATTGGTACATGTTCGTCTTTGGCATGGCAATGTAATCTTTGAATCGGCCTGGCATCGGCTTCCACAGGGTATGCACGATACCGAGAACCGCATAACAGTCGCGGATGTCATTCACGATGATTCGCAACGCAAGCAGATCATAAATCTCGTTGAACTGCTTGTTTTGTCTCGTCATCTTTTTAAAGATGCTGTAGATATGCTTCGGACGTCCCGAAATTTCAGCCTCGATGTTTAACTCGCCCAGCTTTTCTCTGATCGTATCCGATGCTTCATTCAGGTAGGCTTCGCGCTCCACCCGTTTCTTTTGCATCAAATTCACAATCCGATAATACTGTTGCGGATTCAAATACCGAAGCGCCGTATCTTCCAATTCCCATTTGACGGAAGCGATCCCCAAGCGATGGGCAAGTGGCGCAAAGATTTCCAGCGTTTCATCGGAAATCTCGCGTTGCTTCTCCTCGGACATGTGCCGAAGTGTCCTCATGTTGTGCAGACGGTCTGCCAGCTTGATCATGATGACGCGGATGTCCTGTGCCATGGCAACCAGCATCTTACGGTGGTTTTCGGCGAGCTGCTCTTCTTTGGACTTGTATTTAATTTTTTCCAGCTTGGTCACTCCATCTACCAGGAGAGCTACATCCGGTCCGAACTGCTCACGGAGATGATCAAGCGTAATCTCGGTATCTTCCACGACATCATGCAAAAATCCAGCCGCAATCGTAACGGCATCCATGTGCAGGTTTGCAAGAATACCCGCCACGGCGATTGGGTGCATAATGTAAGGAACGCCTGATTTGCGTATTTGCCCTTCATGCGCTTTTTCGGCTAGCTGATAGGCACGTGTAATCAGGTCCATATCCGTTTGTGATAAATAGGTGCTTGCTTTTTTTACTATCTCATCAATGCCGGTAATCATAGTTCCCTTCCCTTATCCTCTCAGTAAAATAACCTCGATCGAGGCCTTCTCACGGAGGAGCGACCGCATTATAGCGGAAAGTTTCACCGAAGTATTGCCGGAAGCAGACGCTGGGGCACTTCGTGATGCGCTCCGGAAAGTTTAAGCCTGGACGCATTTCGCACTGTGAAGCACTTGAACTTTCCTATACGTCTAGAAAACTTGGGCGTTGCCAAGTCTTTTGCCGCAGGCGAAGGCTTACTTGCACGTATCATGTCTGTCTATTTCATACTATTATCTTGTATGTCGTTCGTCTTGTAAAGCTGAATTCCCCTGTAAAGTATGTACAGCGGTAGAAAAAAGAAAAAAACGGGCATCTCACCCGTTTTCCCTTGTTGCATCAATTAATATTGAACGAGCGATTTGATAGGAATTTCACCTATTTTGCTACGTCCATCCAAGTAGGAGAGTTCGATGAAGAAGGCCGCTCCTACTACTTTGCCACCGAGTTGCTCAATCAAATTGATTGTTGTCTCAATGGTTCCACCTGTAGCCAGCAAATCGTCTGCAATCAGAACACGCTGACCTGGTTGGATAGCATCTACGTGTACAGCCAGCGCATCTTTTCCATACTCCAGGTCGTAATTCGCCTTGATGGATTCATATGGCAGCTTGCCAGACTTGCGGATCGGTATAAATCCAATTCCCATTTCGTACGACAATGGCGCACCTACTACGAATCCACGAGCTTCTGGACCCGCAATTACGTCTGCTTGTACTTCACGAGCGAAGACAGCCAAGTCTTGGATCGCAGCTTTGTAAGCAGGGCCATCCTTCAAGAGAGTAGTGATGTCCTTGAAACGAATACCTGGCTGTGGAAAATCTGGGATAACACGAATATATTGTTTAAAATCCATGAAAAATTCCTCCTAAACGGTGGTTGGTTCCACCAATTGATGAAGCGCTTGAATCATTGCATCGGAAGAAGAAAGTAATAAATCCGTCGCGAGCTGTGCCTCTTCCTTCCAATTCGCATAGAGCACAGAGCTCTCGAGTGGCCTTTTGGCAGTGTTGACCTGCAGCGTGTACTGCTCGGCCTCCTCCGCTAAAAACTCTAGCTCCATAAAAATGGCGATCATGCCGTCCAATAGATTTCTTTTCCATTGCAGCTTTCTGGCCAATGCATCCATATGGATTTTTTTAACAGTTGGCACTTGCACGAAAAACTGGTACAACTGTTTAAAATGATCCCGGCCCGGACAGGAAAGCCGCTCCATTCCTAAATCCGGATCACCAAACAAACAGTATATGCGCTCCGCTTGTTTGAGCAAGACACGAACCACTTCCAATTCGGAACGGCGCGTCGGCAAATCATACAAAATCACGTTGGAAGAGGCTGTGATATTCGTCCCCTCTCGACCAACCACGATCAAGGAATTCACCTGATCGCTTGTCGCCTTCGCTGCCAATGGCTCATAGCTTTCCTCGCGAAACAGAATCGTCACCGAATTGGACTCCGTCATCACTTGCTGCCATTTCTCTATCTTGTCTCGACTGCCTCGCCAGTCAAACACTTGCTGGTGTCCAACAGACAAATCACGGATCGTCAGCTGAGGCTTTCGATTTCCGTTCCATTCGTTTACAGACAATTCTCCCAATACGTGAAAACGTGCCTTGGGCGTTACTCTCTTTGTTACATGTGCCCAGTTGAAGCCAATTGCATCCAAAGAGGTTCCCGCTTTGTTCAATGTACACTTCAAATGATTGTCATCTCGCCCAATGGTGCGCATCCCTTGTGTTTCTACTTCTTCTAACAAAACGAGCGGTGTTGGATTCCCCATACCATATGGGGCGAGCTGTTCGAGTTGCTCCGCTGCGGTCAAGCTGATCTCTTCCATACTCATCGCAACGTCCACTTTGGTCATCGGTGTGAAGTCTTCGGTGGACAACCACTCTCCAGCGAGCTCGTTCAATTTTTGGCGTAATAAGTCGAGATTTTCTACAGGCAAGGTCATCCCCGCTGCCATTGTATGACCGCCATAGTGCGGTAGCCATTCCTTGCAAGCAGTCAAACCTTCATACATATCAAAACCTGCAATGCTCCTCGCCGAGCCTTTTGCCGTTCCTTTTTCCGGATCGATGCCAAGCACAATCGTTGGACGGTAAAAAAGCTCAACCAATCGGGAAGCTACAATCCCTACCACGCCCACGTTCCAGCCTTCTTTAGCCAGAACGAGAACATTGTTCTGGTCTGGCGGATACAGCTCATTCACCATCTGGACAGCTTCCTCAGTCATCGCTGCGACGATTTCCTGACGTTCCCGGTTTAAGTCATCCAGCGCCTGGGCACATTTCTCTGCTTCGTCCATATCCGAAGTCGTCAGCAGTTTCACAGCGGATTCAGCCGTCTCCAGCCTTCCACTCGCATTCAGACGCGGTCCAAGCGCAAAGCCTACATGTCCCGCCGACAGCTCAGTATCGGCCAACCCACAAACTCGAATTAAGGCTTGCAGACCAAGGTTCCTTGTATGATTTAAGCGCTTTAATCCTGCTCGAGCAAGAATGCGATTTTCATCTACCAACGGCACCAGATCCGCTATCGTCCCCAATGCAGCCAAATCAGCCAAATGCAGAGGCGGCTCCTTCAGCAAGGCATGCCCTACTTTAAAGGCGACCCCGACTCCCGCCAACATATCAAACGGGTACGAACAACCAGGCTTCTTGGGGTTAATCACAGCAAATGCCTCCGGGATGACTGCCGGAGGTTCGTGATGGTCGGTTACAATGACGTCAAGACCCAACTGGTTCGCGTACGCTACCTGTTCGACTGCACTGATCCCTGTATCAACAGTGATGATCAGTTTATAGCCGCTTTGATGCAGATGCGCCAAGGCGTCTTTATGTAACCCATACCCTTCTGTAAAACGGTTGGGAATGTAGTAGTCAAAAACAGCGCCGAGTTGGCGCAGTAGATGTACCATTAGCGATGTGGAGCTAACCCCATCGGCGTCGTAATCGCCGTATATGCAAATCGGTTCTTGCCTTTGAATGGCTTGTTGAATGCGATGCACGCTTTGTTCCATTCCATCCAGCAAGAAAGGGTCATGAAACAATTCTGGACCGGCTTGTAAAAAATCACGAGCCTTTTGTGATGTATCAATGCCACGTATCACCAGTAGCTTGGATACGAGCGGAGTAAGCTGGCAATCTGCGGCGATACTAGCAGCAAGCTGCTCATCATAGGTGGCCAGTTTCCAGCGTGTTTTCGCTTTCAGCATGGGCTTTCCTCCAATCCTCATTCATTATAGTGGATGGAGCAGGAAGCTGACAACTGCATAAAACATACCGTTTTATGCAAAACTCTCATACGGCTTCAAACTGCGGCAAATACAGAAACAGAGAATAGAAAAACCGCAGGGTTCACCTGCGGTTTCGTCCACCGTTACATTACTTCTTTCTTCTTTTTCATATTCCGTTCTTTCAAATTCACCCATACTTGGGCTGCAATAAAGATAGAGGAATACGTACCACTCACCAGACCGAACAGCAGGGCCAAGGAGAAGTTCTGGATGCTCTCGCTTCCCAAAACAGCCAGTGCAAGAGCTGTGAAGAATACAGTCGCTACCGTGTATACAGAACGACGCATCGTTTGCCACAGTGACACGTTCACCAGATGTTCCAGTTCAGGAATTGTCTTGGATTTCATCGTTCTCAAGTTCTCCCGAATCCGGTCAAAAATAACGATTTTATCGTTAATCGAGTAACCCAAAATCGTCAGAAGCGCGGCGATAAAGGTAATGTCTACCTCCAACCCGAGGATAGAGAACAACGCAATCGGAATAAACACGTCATGCGCAAGCCCCACGACACATGCAATACCGAACAGCCATTGGAAGCGGATCGCGATGTAGATGGCAATTCCCACAGCAGCAATTGAAACCGCAATCGCCGCTTTTTGCACCATCTCTTGCGCAATACTCGGATCAACCGACGAAACCTGCTTCGAGACCTGCTCACCGTATTTTGCTTTGAGAGCCATTTCCATTTTCATCAGTGTGTCGGATGAAATGGTTTGGTCAAAACGTGTGTAGGCTTGATTTTCACCATACGGAGTGACCTTACTGAAATTCACATTAGGAACCTCTTTTTTGATCACTTCTTCTACATCTGTCGGATTGAATGTTTTTCCAATGAACATATCTAAGCGAGTTCCTGCCTTGAAGTCAACGCCAAGGTGAAGACCTTGAAATAGCGTAAACAGAAGGCCGATGATAATAATCACAGAGGAAGCGATGAAAAACTTCCTGCGATTTTTCACGATGTCAAATCTGATTACAGTATGGTCTTTATCATAGCTCACGGATCTCACTCTCCTTTACCCCGAACCAGAACGGCTTTTTAAACATGTTGGAACGGACAACCAGCCAGAGGAGGAAGCGGGACCCAAACACGTTGGTAATGATACTTACGATAATCGTCATCGCTAATACAACAGCGAAGCCTTGTACGGAGCTCGTCCCGAAGAAAAACAGAACGCCCGTTGCAATCAGTGTCGTCACATGAGCATCGATAATCGTAATCAAGGAACGGCGTTCCCCTGCACGGAAGGCAGAGAGGACTGTCTTGCCAGAACGGATTTCTTCCTGGATGCGCTCATAGGTAATGATGTTGGCATCCACGGCAATCCCTACAGCCAAAATAAATCCAGCAATACCTGGCAGCGTCAGCGTTGCATGCATCCAGTCGAGTACAACCATACAAAAATAGGTAAATCCAGCCAAGGTAATGTTTGCAATCATACCTGGCATACGGTAAACAACTAGCATGAAAATAAAGATCAGCGCAGCACCGATATACCCTGCATACATGGTTTTCTCCAGAGCCAGAGTTCCCAAGGAAGCACCCACGGAGGTTACTTGCTTCTCAATCAGTTTGGCTGGCATCGCACCGGAATTCAGCAGATCAGCCAATTCTTGTGCGGATTCCTGTGTGTAATTTCCAGTAATTTGCGCGCTGCCACCAGAGATGACCGATTGAATGGTCGGATTAGTTTGCATCGTCTCATCCAAAAAGATCGCCATTGGCTTGTGCAGGTTTGCACGTGTAGCTTCTTCTAGCTTCTTCGGGTCAGAGAATTTCAGGGTAACGAGCGGGCGTTTCAGGTCGTCATAACCAACTGCTGCCCCGTTTGGAGCCAAGTCACTTCCCTGCAACATAATCTTGCCATTTTCATCACGGAATGTCAGATGAGCAGGCTTCCCGATCAACTCCCGAAGCTTGTCCTGATCCGCTGATTGTGATGCGATTTGAACACGAATCCGGTTTGGCAATTCGGTAGTGGTGACTGGCTCAGCTACGCCACCGATGTTAATCCGTCTTTCAATCATGTGAGCTGTTGATTTCAAAAGCTCGATATCAACTTTGTGCCCAGCCTCGAGAGGCTCTACCTCATACAGAATCTCAAACCCGCCCTGCAGGTCCAGACCGAGTGTGATGTTTCCTGCCACCTGCTTGGTCGTAGTTGCTACAAGCGTAGCCAAAAGCCCTACAACGACCAGAAACAGGAGGAATCTTCCCCATTTAACCATAGTAGTAATACCCCTCTTTCCTAACAGGGTCCCGTCCTAGACGAGAAACCAATATGCCCATTATAACGAAGTACAAAAAAACGTGTCAATTATTGCTGGGAATGTAAACCATGGTAACCAACCCCTTGCGTTTTTCGCGACATGTACGTATACGAAGAGGACAGCCGGAAGTTTCTATAAAATCACTAAGAATTTTTGTACATTTGAATCATGAGGTAATTCATGTACTTGTTAGGCTTCAAGGACAAAATGTCGTTGACAAGCTGGTGTATCGGTGGCATTTCTTTATAGCCGTTCGTGACGCATTCCCAAACGTCTTCAGGCGCCACGTTATCGTACCCCAAAAGAGCAAATTCCTCTGCCTTGCTTACACAAAGACTTACGACTTGCCCATACCATTCCTGTTTTTGCGCTTGGTCCATCCCAATTTTCCCCCTCAAAGTAGTCATGCCGACAGCGGCACGTCCATATTCTTTACTGAGTGAATTTATCCTTGCAAAGGAGCCTTCCATGAAACAATCCTTCTTTTACGGAACGGTCATCCTCATTATTGCTGGTGGCATCACCAAAGTGTTTGGCTTTGCTCACAGGATCGTGTTGTCGCGCATTATCGGAGCGGAAGGAATGGGGCTTTATCAGATGGTTGTGCCCCTTTTATACTTTCTGATTACTGTGACGACATTCGGACTTCCGGTTGCCATTGCAAAGCAAGTGGCAGAGACGGAAGCAGCTAATAATCCGCGGCTGACTCGCCGATTTTTGTTACTAGCCTTGTCGGTTGCCGGCGGGATTAGCCTCTTCATTTGCGTCCTGCTTCTCTTGTTCTCACAATGGATTTCGGGAATGCTATTCGCTGACCCTCGTGCACACATTGTTCTGCTTGCAGCCATTCCGGTCATCCCGATTTCCGGCATTTCCCTTGTCCTGCGAGGATACTTCCAAGGCAAGCAAAACATGATCCCTACTGCCGTCTCTCAACTTGTGGAGCAAGTCGTCCGAATGGCACTGGTCGTTGTCATGACGATGTCGTTTCTTTCTGAAGGCATTGAGTACGCCACAGCAGGGGCTGTCGCCAGTATTATTTTTGGAGAAGCCGCCGGACTCTTGTACATTCTCTGGCAATATCGCAAAGGCAGCAAAAAAGCAGCAGCTCAGCTTCTAGATAAGCCTCTTCTCATGACGGTTTCAGCAAGCAAAAAGAGCTTGTCGCAACTCATCCATGTCGCACTCCCTGTCACGCTCAGCCGCATCATCGGCTCTATTGCTTACGTGCTTGAGCCGATGCTCGTACCGTACGCGCTCGTTATTGCAGGCTTTACCACCTCGACTGCTACTAGCTTGTACGGGCAGTTTGCTGGAATGGCCGTTCCTTTGGTGCTTTTCCCCACTTTTTTAACGTATTCCTTGTCCGTTTCCCTCGTTCCTGCCGTAGCGGAAGCGGCCTATCAAAAAAATGCTCCACTCGTGCATCGCCGCATTTATCAAGCCATGCGGATTACACTCGTCATTGGAGCACCTTGTACCGTCTTACTCACTATTTTTGCAGAACCCTTATGTGTCCTGCTCTACGGCAATGAGTATCGGGAGGTTGGCGTGCTGCTAAAAGAGCTGGCACCGTTCTCCGTCTTCCTGTTTTTCCAAGCCCCTCTTGCCGCCGCTTTGCAAGGTCTCGATTACGCTCAGGTCGTCTTTCGAAATACACTGATCAGTGCCATCATCAAAACTGTCGCCATGTTTTTTTTCACGGCACATCCATCATTCGGCATTCACGGTGCTGTCATTGCTCTTAATATCGGCATTACGCTTGGGACGTTATTGCATTTCGCCAGCCTGATCAAAAAAATTGGTTTTACGGTCGACCTTCGGGAATTCGGCAAAATCGCGGTTGCCATGCTGCTCATGGGTTATTCCGGTTCCTACATTGCCAAGCACTGGTTTACGGACATTTCGATTGGACAGCTATTGACCGCAAGCACCTTCATTAGCATGTTGCTGTACATTGTCCTACTCATCGCCATGCGCGTCTTGGGCAAGCAAGACGTCCGTCGCATTCCGTGGATCGGCGAACAACTCGCCGCATTCTTCCCTCGCCGTTAGCACTTATTGCTACGGCTTGTCTTTTTTGTCCAAATACATGATGCCACGCTCGTCAATGCTGCAAAAAGAAACTTCTCGAATGTCTTTGATTCCGTATTTCCGGATTTCTCGTTTCAGCCATAGCTCGTTTTGTCCGATCTTGCTCAATGCCTCCGTTCGCACCTTGCCATCGAGAATCAGTGGGATGGGCAGGCCTTTGTATGAGACAGGACCGACCTGTAGCTTTTTCATCAACGCGAGATCTTCCCTCGTAACCTTTTCTTTTTGCTCCTTTAAAAAGACACTCATCTGTCCGGTTGGCTCCAACAACGCAAATTCAACATCGGCAATGTTTTTTACGTCTTTTTGCCGCAGGTGTACCATCAAATCATCCATGTTCAAGCGATTGCGGCGCATCGCCTGCTCCCTGATTTGCCCATTTTCTATAATCAAATCGGCAGAGCCGTCCACAGTATCGCGGAATTTCTTGCTTTTTAATGACACATAAGCGAAGGCGACTTCCAATAAGGCAATCAACAGCATCGGCAAATAAAACCGAAGAGCAGGCTTATCGACTTCCTCAATCGCCAGTGCAGCCATTTCTGCAAGCATAATCGAGATGACCACATCAAAAACGGACAGCTTTCCCAATTCCCGCTTTCCCATTAACCGCACTAAGATCAGGAGGAAAAAATACGAGAAAAGGGTGCGAAGTAACACCATAGTAAGATTATCCACTTACGCTGCCCCCCAAAGAACATTTGATACTAGTGTTCAACAGGGGGCAGGGAAAGTATTAGCACCAATTACAGCCACTTTCGCTTGCGGAAAATGTGAAGCATGGCAAACGTCATGGCTAGCATAATTACGAGTGCCACGATCAGCATATACGGTTCTGCTTCTTCACCCAGCCATGCGAACGTATTCATCCCGAATAGTCCGGTGATAAATGTCAGCGGAAGGATGATTGTGGAGATGATGGTAAGAACCCGCATCGTCTCGGTTGTTTTGGCGCTAATGATGGTGTAGTACGTATCCAACGCACCGTTAACCAGATCACGGAAGGTTTCCGTTGAATCCGAAATCCGTTCCAAGTGGTCTGTTAGGTCGGTGTAGAACGGAACGTTTTCCTCGGAAATGTCGAAGGAGTAACGGCCGTTGACGTTCGCGAAAATTCTTTTTTGCGGCATGATCACACGCCTGATTAAAATAATCGTTCGCTTCAACGCCAGGAACTCTTCGGTAATTTCCTCCATCTGATGTTCATAAATCTCGTCCTCCAGCTCGTCAATCCGCACACTAATCCGATCAATAATGGGAAAATATTCATCGGTAATCCCGTCTACAATGGCATACAGCAAATAGTCAGGACCTCTGTTCAAGTATGAAATGTTGCGGTGACACATGGCAGCGATCCGACCGATGGTATTCATCGGGGACTTGTGGATCGTCACGATGTAGTTAGGGCCGAGAAAAACGTTCAGTTCTACCGTTGTGATCTCGTCGTCACTTTCTTCATTGTAACGCAGGGCGTGAAAAACGAAGAAATAGTAGTCATCGTACTTGTCTACCTTGGCACGTGGACTGACGTGCAGGCAGTCCTCAATTGCCAGCGGGTGAAAGTCGAAAATCTTGGCAATATAGGGCAGTTCATTGTTTCCCACATCATACAGATCGATCCAGAGCAAATCCTCTGGTGATTTCAGCCATTGATCCTTCGTTGCCAGATCAACGTCGTGAAACATCTTCTGTTCAGAGTGGTTATAAAAGTACGTTTTGATCAATCTTCCTCACCCCCGTCTCGTTCCCCATCCATCATACGAAAATTCCTTTCAATGTTCAACGCGAAGATGAATACGTGAGCCAAGCCTCTCATATAGATGTACAAACACTTCCAATAAGGGGGTACATACCGTGCGAAGTGCATCCACCTCTGTACTGACCGGTCTATTGTATACGACATGTCTTGTTTTAATTGGAGCGTTGCTCGCGACCCTGCTCCTTAGCTTCACCTCGATACGAGAAGGCACGCTGCCCTATTTTACGTACGTAATCAATGCCATTGCCCTCTTGGTCGGGGGATACGTTACTGGACGTCGTTGCGGCGGCAAGGGCTGGTATTATGGCGGACTTACCGGACTCACGTACTTTCTCTTCATTCTCTTGATTGGCTTCCTCGGCTTTGACGCTCCGATGCAATGGGGAACCTTTCTGTTTTTGTTCGGCGCTTTTGGAGTGGCTGCCTTAGGCGGGATTCTCGGCGTGAATTCAGCAAATTCCAACAACAAGCATAAACCTAAAGTTATCAAGCCACGCCGCTAAAACAAGACAGAAAAAAGCAGGTGGATCACCCACCTGCTTTTCGCATGTATTATTTGGATTCTTCTTTTGTTTCTTCGCTCTTCGTTAGTTCAGTCTTAGCAGGTTCGTTGCTGGAAGCAGCTACGTTGTTGATCGCTCCACGATCGAAAGTAACGTTTACGTTGTGAGCAATACGCAACGTAACAGTATCATCAGACAGGTCTTGGATCGTTCCATGCACTCCACCGATTGTTACGATCTTGTCGCCTTTTTTCAGAGCACCAAGCATAGCGTTGCGTTGTTTTGCCTTCTTTTGTTGCGGACGAATCAACAAGAAGTAAAAAATCGCAAACATGATGATAATCGGTAAAAACTGAGTCAAGCCATCCATGAAAAAAATCCCCCTCGATTAAAAAGATCTATCTTCACCCAATCCATATTGAGCGAAAAACTGGTCGCGGAAATCTTGCAAGCGGTCTTCGGCAATCGCCTGACGCACCTGTTCCATTAACTTCACCAAGAAGTGCAGGTTATGGTAAGTAGTTAATCGGATTCCAAAGGTTTCCTCCGACTTGACCAGGTGTCGGATGTAAGCACGTGTGTAATTTTTGCAGGTGTAGCAATCGCAATTTGGATCAAGCGGGGTAAAGTCGCGCGCGTATTTTGCATTACGGATGACCAGTCTTCCCTGGCTTGTCATGCATGTCCCATTGCGGGCAATTCTTGTCGGCAACACACAATCAAACATGTCGATGCCGCGGATCGCTCCCTCGATAAGAGCATCCGGTGAACCAACCCCCATCAAATAGCGGGCTTTGCTTGTCGGAAGCAGTGGAACGGTATGCTCCAGCACTTCGTACATCAAAGGAAACGGTTCTCCCACGCTCAAACCGCCGATCGCATATCCTGGGAAATCCATGGAAACGAGATCTCGTGCACTTTGTGCGCGCAAGTCGTTGAACATTCCACCTTGAACGATCCCAAACAACGCTTGCTCGTTTGGACGAGTATGCGCCTTCAGGCAACGCTCTGCCCAGCGGGTTGTTCGCTCCATTGATTTTTTTACGTAGTCGTACTCCGCAGGATAAGGAGCACACTCATCGAATGCCATGAAAATATCGGCACCCAACGCGTTTTGAATCTGTGTCGCCTCTTCAGGACCAATAAACAGCTTCTCTCCGTTTAGGTGGGAACGGAAGGATACTCCTTCCTCCGTGATCTTGCGGAGGTTACTAAGGCTAAATACCTGAAAACCGCCGGAATCAGTCAGAATGGCACGGTCCCAATTCATAAAACCGTGCAATCCGCCTGCCTCGCGAACAATTTCATGCCCTGGACGAAGAAACAAATGGTACGTATTACTAAGGATGATGCCCGCACCAATCGCTTTTAACTCCTCGGGGCTCATCGTCTTTACTGTCGCTTGTGTTCCGACAGGCATAAAGACAGGGGTGTCAATCGTCCCATGAGGTGTATGTAGCTTACCGAGACGTGCACCAGTTTGTTTGCATGTTTTGATTAACTCGTAGCGTACAGCCAAATCTTTGCACTCCTCAAGCTATGTATGTAAGTCTTACCTATTATAGAAAAACTTCCGGGTGAAGTAAACCCACCTGACTAATAAGTATACACTTATACAGGTGGGTTGTTCACATTTTTATAAAATTAGCATCGCATCGCCAAAACTGAAGAAGCGATACTCCTCTTCCACAGCCGTTTTGTAGGCACGCATCACATTCTCTTTTCCAGCCAATGCACTCACAAGCATGACGAGCGTAGATTTCGGCAAGTGGAAGTTTGTCAGTAGCCCGTCCAAAATGGAAAACGTGTAGCCCGGATAAATGAAAATATCCGTCCAACCAGAGGTTGCCACCAGCTTTCCTCCATTCGCGCGCCCTACCGTCTCCAATGTTCGGCAGGATGTCGTCCCGACAGCGATTACTCTTCTACCTTCTGCTTTTGCCTGGTTCACCAACTCTACTGTTTCCTCGGGAATCTCATAGTACTCCGCGTGCATGACATGCTCTTCCACGGAATCCGCTGATACAGGGCGAAAAGTCCCAAGCCCAACATGCAGTGTCACATAAGCCAGCTGTACCCCTTTGGCAGCGATTTGCTCCAAGTACGGCTTTGTAAAATGAAGTCCGGCTGTCGGAGCTGCCGCTGAACCGCGCTCCTTCGCATAGACTGTCTGATAACGCTCACTGTCCTCCAGCTGCGCGTGAATATACGGTGGTAAAGGCATCGAGCCTAATTGATCGAGAATCTCATAAAAGATTCCCTCGTACAAAAAGCGCACGATTCGTCCACCTGTCTCTGTCACGTCTTCACAAACACAACGCAAAAGGCCGTTACCAAAAACCACTTCTGTCCCCGGCTTCATCCGTTTCCCGGGCTTCACCAGCGTCTCCCAACGATCGTCACCAAGTGATTTCAACAAAAGGATTTCTATTTTCGCACCAGTGTCAGCCTTTTCACCTATCAATCTGGCAGGTAAAACGCGGCTGTCATTCATGACGAGTACGTCCCCTGCTTGGAGGTGATCGATTAAATTGGTAAATTGCTGATGAACGATATTGCCTGTTTGTTTCTCTAACACGAGCAATCTCGATGAAGTTCGGTCTTCTAGCGGGTGCTGTGCGATTAAATGCTCCGGCAGATCAAAATCAAATTGTTGCACGTCCACGAAATCGTTACTCCTTTTTGCGGTAGATCTTGTGGCAAACGACTTACTTTTCGATTGTCACATCCTGGTAGTAGTGTTGCAAGATATCTTTGTAGTCATACCCTTCCTCTGCCATTGCACGAGCTCCGTATTGCGAAACACCAAGTCCGTGCCCAAAGCCAGTACCACGGAAGATGAATTGCGAACCATTGATTTTTTCCACTTCAAACTTCGTGCTGCGAAGAGGGGAGCCACCTTGTTGAAAAACAGAACGGATAGCATCCGGTGAAGAAACGACGATTGGCTTCCCGTTAGCTTCCATCGCGATCACACGTCCAGATGGACCGCGCTCTGTCACTTTCAGGCTCGTTACGTTTCCTGAAATGCGTGGAGCTTTGTTCTTGTCATGCGCGGCATTAATCATGGCTGCGATCTCTGTAGCGGTAAACGGACCACGCGTCCACGAATACGCATTTTCTTCTTTTACTTCTGAGAGAATCGTTACCTCTGCACCAGTAGGGAGTACGGACAACACACGATTCGTCGTTGTACTTGGGCCCGAGCGCAAATTGGTATTCTCGGTCGAAATGACCGCTATTCTTTGTCCGGCTGAATTGCTCTGGCCTGTTTCGGTTACCAGATCATTTCGTACATAGCCGCTCGTACCATCTGCTAAAGCCACACGATACCATACGCTTGCATTATCCATTGGATAGGTGTCTTTACTCTCGACAGATCGCAAATAAGGAACGGGATTGCCCCATACTTCTGTGCCATCTGCTGTCATACCGCCTGCGTTGGAATAGAAGAGTGACTCGGCTGGTTTGCCTTGGTAGTAAATGACTTCGCCTTCCGTCTCGTCGACGGCCTCACGCACATCATCAGACTCTTTTGTATAGCCATAATACGCCTGTTCGAAAACCGTATCGGACACATTAGCAACACCATACTTATTGCCTTGCCACACAGCACGAGTTCTCGATAGGACTGCCTGCGTTTTCAATGCTTCCATCGGCCAGCCTGGAGCCATTTCAGAGCCAACGACGCCATACAGATACTCTTCCATCGGAAGCTCATTTACTAGCGTCAAGTGACCATTGTATTCCGACAGCTCCATCTCACCACGATATGTGCGCTGCTCTCGTTCCACAACGCCAATCACCGTTTCATCGTCTGCTTTATTCGCTTCAACGGTCAGCTTAACTTGAGGGGAGAATACATACTTCCAAATCACTTCATCCGGTGATCCGTATACATCCTGCTTCAATATAACATATGAATGGCTGTCTGGCTCCTGGTAGGAGAAAGAAGGAAATGCAGCGTTTGCTCTTCGTTTCAATTCTTTCACAGCATCAGGACTAACCTCATCACCGATCCAAACGGCATACTTTACTTTATCCCCCTCTGATACCATCACAGGATAAGCAGGAATACCCGCTGCTTCAAAGGACGCCTGCCATTCTTGTGCTTCCTTTAAGCTTTTGAATTTACCCGCTTCGAGTCGATGCGGACCTTTTACCAGCGGATTCTGCCCGATTGCTTGGGCAACTATTTTTGCCTGATTCGCAGCAGCCTGATATGTGTCGTACGTGCCGCTTACAACCTGATAGACGGTCTGACCGTTACGTTTTGCCACCTGGATCGAACCCTCGTATTTTCGTTGGCTCAATTGCTGTGCAATCTGCTGTGCGCGATTCCAGTCACCTGTTTCGGCAACGATCAGATGATATTCATCAACCCGGTAACGAGCTGCATCTCCCTTTAATTCGGGTAAATCTGTCTTGCCTTCGGGTCCGTTAAGCACGACCTCCATACCATTTGCAGCAGTTAGCGTAACGGAAGGAACTACTCCCCGGTAGCCTTGTCCTGTATCCACAAATAGCGCAACCCTAATATTGTCGCCGGCTGCCTGCGCTGGTTCATGTCCTCCTACGAGAACTACTGATAGCAGGCCCACCGAAAGGACTTTCCCCATCCATTTCTTTCTCATGTCGTCCATTGTCCTTTCTTCACCTGATTTTCAACAAAAATTGGCATGTCTTCCCAATGTTTTTTCGACAATCGTCGGCTGATCTCCTGCCTTTTTCGTAAAATGGGACCAAACGCCCGCACACACAAAAAAACCATCGGAACGATGAGCTCCGATGGCCTACACACTTGCTTATTTAAACAACCGAAATAGATACATGCCAAGAGACAGGACGATGCTAATCACAATACAGGTCACAATGGGAAAGTAGAATTTGACGTTTTCCTTTTCTACCACGATATCTCCCGGCAAACGCCCCAGCGGCAAAAATCTGCCTCCTACCTGCCACAACAAACCGATTACGATTAAAGCAGCACCACCAATAATAAGTAGCTTGGCTACAGGATTCACGATTTCATCTCCCGACCAAAGTGTTGGTACGCACTTGGGGTGAGTACACGCCCACGTGGCGTCCGCTGCATAAAGCCAATCTGCATGAGGTACGGCTCGCAAACATCTTCCACGGTCTGTGACTCTTCTCCGATTGTTGCTGCGATCGTATCCAGTCCAACCGGTCCACCGTCAAAACGATCAATAATCGCTAGCAACAGTTTGTGGTCGATATGATCGAGACCGCAGGCATCTACTTGTAATCTTTCCAGCGCTTCTTTGGCAATCTCTGTCGTAATGACGCCTTCACCTTTTACTTGGGCAAAATCGCGAACCCGCTTCAGCAAACGGTTTGCAACCCGGGGTGTTCCCCGTGAACGTCTGGCAATCTCCTCTGCCCCGCCTTCTCGAATGACGACCTGCAGGATGTCGGCTGCACGCGAAACGATAAAAGTCAGTTCTGGGACAGTATAGAACTCCAGGCGATTGACCACCCCAAAGCGATCTCGAAGCGGCGCGGAGAGCATTCCAGCCCGCGTCGTAGCCCCGACCAGTGTAAATGGCGGCAAATCCAAACGAACACTGCGAGCACTTGGACCTTTACCGATAATGATGTCCAGCGCAAAATCCTCCATCGCCGGATACAGAACTTCCTCGACGCTTCGGTTAAGTCTGTGAATCTCGTCAATAAACAGGACATCGCCTTCTTGCAAATTCGTCAAAATCGCTGCCAAATCACCGGGGCGTTCAATTGCCGGACCAGATGTCGTGCGGATATTCACACCCAGCTCATTTGCGATAATTTGCGACAAGGTCGTCTTCCCCAGACCAGGCGGACCGTACAGCAGTACGTGATCCAATGACTCTTTCCGCATTTTGGCTGCTTCAATAAAAATTTTCAGGTTTTCCTTCACATGCTGCTGACCGATGTATTCGTTTAAATAGCGAGGACGGAGGCTCAGCTCCGCCGCATCTTCTTCCCAATTCATATGCGTCGTGATGATCCGAGAATCCAAAATCCTACCCCCTCATGAGCAACGCAAGCCCTTGTTTGATGAGCTTTTCTACACCATCGCCCTCTTTTGATTTCTCAGACAGCGTGTTTCTGATTTTTTGCAGTTCACCATCAGAGTAACCCAGTGCAGTCAATGCATCGAGTGCTTCATTCAGTGCAGACACAGCTTGCTCGCCTGCTGTCAAATCACCCGCTGCAACAGTCAAAATCGCAGATGGTGTGTACCCTACCAATTTATCCTTCAAATCGAGGATAATGCGCTGGGCTGTCTTTTTCCCAATCCCCGGAAATTTCGTCAAATAGGTAACATTCTCCTGTTGAACCGCCATCACTAGCTGCTCAGGCGTCGCAGCGGCCAGAATAGCTAATCCGCCTTTTGGACCAATTCCGCTAACATCGAGCAGCTTGCGGAACAAATCGCGTTCATCACGGGTGGCAAAGCCGTACAGCAGGATGGCATCTTCCCGCACGTGGTGGTGGGTAAACAATTTGGTTTTGTTGCCCTCATACCGAACGAATTGGTACGGGTTTGGGCAAAACAGTCGATAACCAATTCCACCTGTTTCGATAACTATGTATTCCGAATCGAGATAACTAAGTGTACCTTCTACAAAATCAATCATTTCTTGACCCCTTCCGAAATGGAAATGAACGCTCGAAACTGTGCGTGCGTAATCGCAATGCCCAATGCGTCCGCCACGTCGTCAGGCTTTGGTACTTCCTTTAACCGCAATAGGAGCTTCGTCATTTCCTGTATTTGCTTCTTCTCTGCTCCCCCGTATCCAGTCACAGCTTGCTTGACCTGCATTGGGGTATATTCATAAACCGGCACACCAGCTAGCTCTGCTGCAAGGATAATAACTCCTCGCGCTTGACCAACTGTAAAGGCCGTCGTCACGTTTTTATTAAAGAAAAGCTTTTCGACGGACATTTCATCGGGACGATAGGTTTCCAGAAGGCTCTGCATTGCCTCAAAAATCTGTTTCAATCTAAGCGGTACTGGCAATCCAGCTTCTGTTTGAATGCTTCCATATTGGACGGGACGCAATTGGCTGCCCTCTTTATCCACAACCCCGAAGCCAACAATCGCAATGCCAGGGTCAATTCCTAAAATGCGCATAGTCCACTCTCCGTGAGCAAAGATTCTACTCTCTACTGTAACACAAAGCACCCAAAAAGCGAACGTGTATTTCCATTTGATATCCAAGTACAAAAAGTCGATTTTTTTTGAACAGCCATATAAAAAACCCGCTCCCTATAAAAGGAACGGGTTATACGGCGTCTGTTAGTGTTTGTTCATTCCGAATGAATCCGACACATCATGCTGCATGTGGGCATAGTCGTCTACGCCACTTTGCATGTGCTCTTTGATCTTGTTGATCTGTTGGTAATTGAGCTTGTTGTGCCCCTGGTTCAACTGAACGTACAAACGCTGATGGAACTGGTCTTTGTAGCTACCTCTAGGCATGGTAGACATGGTCTAAAGACTCCTCCTTCGATCACCGTATGAAATCAGTATGGCGTAAGTGCAATGGCGTTATGATACCAAGATTTACGCCACATAAGCCATACATCTTATTGAAACGATAAGCTGTGGAGGTGTTGGTTATTGCGCAGCAAAGTCCTTATTATTTGTATCTATTTTTTCGCAATCGCACTGTCCATGCCGTACTCTGCGCTTGCCAAGATCAAGAACGACATCACGGTCACCGTATCGGTGTCACCCGATTCCTCCTTCCAAACAACTATGTCCTTCCTTGACCAAAAGCAATTTACGAAGCGGATATTGGGCTCTACTATCGAAATCGCCTCCTATAACCCGCATTGGGTACGCGCTACATTGACCGTAAAAAAACGAATGTATGTATATGATCACGATGGCCAGCTTTATGAAAAAGAAATGCCACGTCGTTATGTGTTGGCAAACGATCTTCGACAGCAGATCGAAGAAATGGTCAAGTCCGTAGAGGCAGTCCATTTTGCACAAGCCATTCCCTGGGAACAGGTGAAAAAAACGTTAAAACGGATGGAGTTCGGTACGGTAATTGATTTAGAGACAGGACAACGTTTTGATGTCCAGCGCAGAGCAGGTAGTCGCCATGCCGATGTTCAACCGTTGACGCGCAAGGATACACAGATCATGAAGAGCATTTATCAGGGAAAATGGTCGTGGAAGCGCAGGGCCATTCTGGTAGAGGTAGACGGTACTTATTTTGCTGCATCCATGCACGGAATGCCTCATGGTGCTGGTGCGATTAAAGGTAATGAATTCCCGGGGCATTTTTGCATCCACTTTTTTGGCAGCTCCACCCATCGACGCTCTGAGCCCGATCCCAGTCACAGCATGATGATTCTCAAAGCCTCCGGGGCACTTGCAACTACACTAAAAGGGGCGTCACCTGAAGAATTGGTCGGCTATTTCCTCACCGCTCTGCATGAGCACGACACCCATTCGATGCGAATGACAACAGACGGCTTCACACTTCCAGAAGAACTGTCCGCGATCGAATCTGTGCGAACGTCAGAAATCGTCATACCATCAGACGAACGTGGTCCCCTCTTGATAGAGGTGCCTGTTCGGCTTGCGTACATCGCAGAGGAAGGCGGGAATTTTCGACGAACATGGAAGTTTCTTTTGCGCCGTGAAGTCCCGGGGGAACGCTGGCGAATCATTGCGGTTGAACTAAATCCGTAGCCATGGAAACAAAAATCCCTTTCCAGTCCACACGTGCTTGTTACACGAAAGGCTCGAAAGGGATTTCTTTTCGGTTTACCCGTATTCATTGTCCGCTCCATTGGTATTCGCCATAGGTAGACAATACACTGTTATACTCTGCCAAATTCCGAATGCGAATCCCCCGTTTCAGATTCTCCCATTCCTCTTTTGGCAGACTCGCTTCCATTTTTGCCGTATCGATTCGATAAAAGGTTTGCACGACATCTTGTTCAACGGGCAGACCATGAAACAGGGCAAGCATGCCGTCCGCAGCTATTCCGATATGTCCATTTTCCTTGCACGCTGGCGCTATATCCTGTTCGCGTTTCATTAAGATCATCTTGACGGGCTCAGCTTGTACAATTTCCCAGCCATTATAGTTGCCCATGGCGTCTGCCAGTTGATTCGGACGAACCGAAACAAGTTCTTCATCTCGCATTCCACACAAATAATGGCGAGTTAAAACCAGTTCGTACGAATTACCTGCGACTACATCTGCTTTGCCAGTTTGGTTCAGTAAGCGTGCAAGACCTGAATCGTTTCCGTCTTTACCCACAAACAGGATACCGCCTACGACGCCTGTAACGAAAGCTACACCCCACGTCGCGTAAACCATCCATTTTTTCTTCTCAGTCAAATAGAACCCCTTCTTTTATAGGCTTTTCTTCCTATCATTACCACAAAGAAACAGGGGCATACGCGACTAAAGTGGGATTGACGTCATGTTTTTTTATTTTTGTCAATACAAAAAATTAATATACTATTTCATCTAGCTATCTATCCAGCCTTTGAATCTAATGATAAACTATTTTTGCTTGGCATTATTGTAAACTTATGGAGGTCATTTCAAACATGAAAAAAACGAACAAAAAAATGCTGACTGCTTTTCTCCTCAGCACTTCTTTGGTTGTTGGCGCACTCTCTTTTCCTCTTACTCCTGTAAGCGCGCAAACAGGTTCTGTCCTCAAGCTCCGCCTTTTGGAAACGACAGATATCCACACCAACATCGTGAACTATGACTACTATCAAGACAAAAACACAGACGAGTTTGGCCTCGCAAAAACAGCCACATTGGTCAAAAAAGCAAGAGAAGAAGCGAAAAACAGCATCCTGATCGACAACGGTGACTTGTTGCAAGGAAACCCGTTGGGCGACTACGTGGCAAAAATTGACCCGTTGAAAGCTGGAGATACTCACCCTGCTTACAAAGCAATGAACCTGATGGACTATGATGTTGCCAATATTGGTAACCACGAGTTCAACTTCGGTTTGGACTTCTTGGGTACCAGCTTGAAAGGTGCGAAATTCCCTTATATTAACGCCAATGTCTATGTAGACGACAAGGACAAAAACCCTAACAATGACAAAAACATGTTCACTCCTTACGAAATTCTGGAGCGCACTTTTAAAGATGAGAACGGCAAAGATGTAAAACTCAAAGTAGGCGTAATCGGTTTTGTTCCTCCACAAATTATGCAGTGGGACAAGGCTAACCTGGAAGGAAAAGTGATCGCGAAGGACATCGTGGAAACTGCCAACAAATTCGTACCTGAAATGAAGAAAAAAGGTGCGGACATCATTATCGCAGTTCCTCACTCCGGAATTGGCCCTATCGAGGGTGGTCCTCAATTGGAGAACGCTAGCTACCAGCTGAGCAAAGTAGATGGTATCGACGCGATCTTGTTCGGACACTCCCACTCCGTATTCCCTGGTCCTGGATTCGATAAAATTCCAGGCATTGATGCAGAAAAAGGAACGCTCAACGGTAAACCAGCTGTTATGCCTGGCTTCTGGGGTAACCACCTCGGCGTGATCGACCTGACGCTGAAACAAGAAAACGGAAAATGGAAAGTAGCTGAGTCCGCTACAAAAGTTGTTCCGATTTATGACAAAGCAAACAAAGCATCCTTGGCTGATGCAGACAAAGCTATCGTAGAAGCAGTAAAAGAAGATCACGATAAAACAGTTGACTGGGTTCGCTCCGCTGTAGGGAAAACATCTTCCCCGATCTTCAGCTACTTTGCACTCGTGCAAGATGACCCATCTATCCAAATCGTAACCAATGCACAAAAATGGTTCGTTGAGAAAAACGTGAAGGGTACAGAATACGACGGCATTCCAGTTCTGTCTGCTGGTGCACCATTTAAAGCGGGCGGCCGTAACGGAGTGAGCTACTACTCCAATATCCCAGCTGGTACAATCGCCATCAAAAACGTATCTGACCTGTACATCTACCCGAACACATTGAAAGCGGTTCTGGTCGATGGTGCTACAGTGAAAGAATGGTTGGAGCGCTCCGCTGGTCAGTTCAACCAAATCGATGCGAAGAAAACAGATGAGCAACCACTCATCAACGAGTCTTTCCCAACGTACAACTATGATGTAATCGACGGTGTTACTTATCAAATCGATGTTACACAGCCATCCAAATACGCTGTAGATGGAAAAGTAGCAAACAAAGATGCAAACCGCATCAAAAACCTGTCTTATAACGGCAAACCAGTAAAACCTGAAGACAAGTTCATCGTCGTAACTAACAACTACCGTGCAAGCGGCGGTGGTGCGTTCCCAGGTCTGGATGGCAAAAACATCGTCATCGATTCTCCAGATGAAAACCGTCAAATCGTAATCGACTACATCCTGAACCAAAAAAATATCGATCCAGCAGCAGACAATAACTGGTCTTTTGCTCCAGTAGATGCGAAGCTGAACGTTACCTTCACTTCTTCTCCTGACGCGAAACCATTCGCTGAAAAAATGTCCAATATCAAGTTCATCAACGTATTGGAATCTGGGTTTGCGAAATTCTCTATTGATCTGTCCAAGCCTGCTTCCAAGTAAGCTTATCGACAACACAAACATCCCTCTTGAAAGAGGGATGTTTTATTTTATCCGACTATCCAACAAAATGGTAATGCCCCCACGGAGAGCGCTGGAAGATTCGTTCTCCGTCGTTTAAAAAGCGTTGGCGATTTGCCATCACTTTGCCTTCCATTTGGATCAGCTGCATGACGCCCTTCATGTGGTAGCCTGGGCGCTGACTATACAAGCCCGTTACCTCCCGCAAGAAATTATCCGGATAGCGAAGAAGTTGATGAACAGCCCAAATCTGCGTATCAGACAAATAGTTGACGTTGCTATAGGCTTCCATGGCTTCTACAAAGGAATCCATGCGGTACTCTTGCATCAGTAGCATCCTCGACATCAATTGGACAAGGTCAACAAGCTGAAGATCATGACCTACGGTATCAAGGTCGATCAAATAGCAATTGCCTCGCTCCGTAAGCAAAAAGTTATGACTCGCCACGTCTCTGTGAGCGAGTGTCCCCCTCTCCATGGCTAAAAACATTTCTGGCGTCAAAGGCAGCTTGTAGGCAGATTGCAGCAGCTCCTTGCCATCCCGAAGGACGTGATCTGCCTGTTGGGAAATGAGTTGCTCCAGTTTTGTCTGAGGTCCCTTCTGTTCAAGCGACCACATCAATCGCTCAAAGTATTCCAAGCGGCTCTCCCATTTATCTAAAAGAGCAGGTTTTCCTTCATACGCATAGGAATGAGCAATAGGAAAACCCTGAGCTGCAACATGAAAACGCGCCAATGTCTCTGCTGTTTTTTTCACATCGAAAAGAGAACCGTTATCTGCTTCATGCCCATCAATCATTTTCATGATGGTGTAATGGCGGTCTTCAAATGTAAAAATTTTTGCCCCTTCCTGACTCGCCACATACTGCACCGTATGATGAAAGCCCTTTTGATATAGGGCATCTGCTAGCTCTGTCACCCACACAGCTTTTTCGACCTGCTTATATCCTTTGAGTATCCAATGGCCCCGGTCTGTTTTTAACAGGTTGACGTTTCGCTTCGGCTTTACCCCGTAGATTTGACAGCGAAAAGCCTTTTCAATGGTAGATAAGATTCCTTTGTTCATCCCATACCCTCTCAGTAAGAAGAGGATTCTTCATGCCCATCTCCCCAGTTCGGCCAAACCCCTTGTTCAGGCATGGAAGCCATACACGGGGAAGGCGGGAACATCATGTTATTGTGAATCCCCTGTGGAGAACGATTGTACTTGCCTTTTCGGCCTCTGTACTCCATGACTTCAGAAGAACACTCACATGATGATGACTCCACTGGTTCCGGGCACACAGGCTTCTTCGCTCGTGGCCGCTTTAATGGCATGGGTGGAAATGGTGGTGGGCATGGATAAGGAAACGGCATCGGTCTGATCGGTGGTGGGACCATTGGAAATGGATTGATTGGTCGAAATTGTTCGGGACTCACAATCGGTCGGCGACTTGGATAAAATGGGCCATTCCACGGGTTCACGAACGGTGGGCAGGGCGGAAATGGCGGGCATGGTGGTGGAAATGGTGGCATGAACGGCTGTCGGAATGGCGGGAATGGGCGCACCTGTGGCATCGGCCTGCGCTCTTGCTCTGGACTTACCCTCGTTGTTGGTTTCTGCTTCTGTTGCGGGCTCACTTTTGAAGGTGGCTTGAGCTGTTGTTGTGGGCTCACCTTTGAAGTCGGCTTCTGCGGCCGCAACGGACTTACTCGTGGTGGGTTGGTAGGCTGCGTCGGTTGCAATGGACTTACCCGCGGTGGGAAGTTTGGCTGCATCGGTTGCAATGGACTTACCCGCGGTGGGAAGTTTGGCTGCATCGGTTGCAATGGGCTTACCTGCGGTGGGAAGTTTGGCTGCATCGGTTGCAATGGGCTTACCCGTGGCGGTGGATAGTTTGGCTGCATCGGTTGCAATGGGCTTACCCGTGGCGGTAGGTAGTTTGGCTGCATCGGTTGCAATGGGCTTACCTGTGGCTGCGTGCAAGGGGGGCATACATTTGCTGGCGGTCGTATAGGCTGTAAGGGCAAGACCTGAGTCGGTGGTCTATATGGGATGTAGGGCACATTTTGATTCGGTGGAATCGCTGGTGGATAAATATACGGACTCACTCCGGTTGGAGGTGGAGTCGGTATGAGTGGACGTATAGGAACAGGCGGAACAGGAGGCAGCACATTTGGATTACCTGAAATGTTCGGTGGTTTATACGGTGTTGGCTTCTCAATCGGTTTTTCGATCGGTTTTTCAATCGGTTTTTCAATCGGTTTTTCACTTGGCTTCTCGATTGGTTTTTCGATCGGCTCCGTTGGTGGTGGAGGTGGTAATGTTGGTGGTTCCGTTGGCCTGACTATTTCTGGTGAAACAGAAGGGACTGGTGGTCTTGGCATTTCTTTGGGAGGTCTTGGCATCTCCTTGGGTGGCCTTGTAGGAATGGGAGCCGGTGGTAGAGTAGGTCTGGTCTCCTCTCTGGATTCGATTTCCACCTCTCCTGATTCTTCCGGCTCAATGGGCCGCCTTTCAATTTGTTGCGGAACCTCCATCTCTTCCTCTTCCGTAATCGGTCTTTCTTTCACATAAGGGGCCGCCTCACTCATTGGATGCGGAGGCGTCGTTCTTTGTGGTGGTCGGACAGGAACTTGTTTCGCCGGAATCTTGATTCTCGCTCCAGGATAAATTGTATCGGGAGTTTTTAATTGACTATTAAGGCGTAACAGTTCTTTGTAATCGACGCCGTATCTTTTGGCGATCTTCCACATCGTATCGCCTTTTTGGACGATGTGTATTCTCAATGTTTTTCTCCTCCCTTGCACCAAACTCCCTAACATCGTATGCAGTTATGGGCGTTTTGCTCCTTGACGTCATTCCTTTGTTGGGAGGGAGTAGAAAAAGAAAAAACCAATCCCTCTAGGAATTGGTCTGATGCATATAAAACGGATACGTCCCGAGCTGACGAACTTGACAACCAATGGCTTCAATCTCAGCAAACGCTCCTGGCAACAAGACATCGTCCATTTTCTGCTCAATGTCGATGACAAAATAATAGCTTCCGAGTGCTCTCTTCGTCGGACGTGATTCGATGCGAGACAAGTTGACCTTTCTCCAAGCAAAAGCAGCAAGTACTTGATACAATGCTCCCGGGAAATCCTCTGGCAGCGTGACCAGTATCGTCGTCTTTTCCTTGCGGGAAACCGGTAGATCAAGACTTTCCCGACCGACGAGAACAAAGCGCGTATAGTTATTCGAATAATCTTGAATTTGTTCTCGTGCAAACGCCAATGGATAGATCTCTACATTTAATCGAGTACCAACAGCAGCCCATGGCTCTTCTGGATGCTCACTCACCATTTTTGCAGCCAATGCCGTACTGTTTACTGTTTCAATCGCTGCTTCCGGCAAATTCTCACGCAAAAAGTTGTGGCTTTGTGCAATCGCTTGAGGATGTGACAGCACTCTCGTAATCGCGGACAAAGGAAGTGGGTGCTCCCGTTTTGCCACAAGCAAATTTTGCGTAATCGGCAAAGCGAGCTCTGCCAAAATAGGCAACTCTACTTCGTGAATGAGCCAATCCAGTGTAGAATTGACCGTTCCTTCAATGGAGTTTTCCATCGGTACGACACCGTATGCCACTTCCTCTTTGGAAACAGCGTCTAGTACTTCAATAATACCTGGGTACGGAACGAAAGATAGATTTTGTCCGAGCGACAGTATTCGTGCTGCTTCTTCGGTAAACGTTCCACGCGGTCCTAGAAAAGCAAGTTTCTTCTCCATGGCTACTCCTATCCACTATGGTCTATCTCTGATGGATTTCTACCTGTACGCCATTTTCGTCCGGTTGCAAGATCATCACGCGGTACGAGATGTCGTGCCCTTTCATCACTCTGTCCACAAATGCACGCAGCTTCTCTAATTCTTCATCTGAGGAGAAGAAGCAGAGGATCGTCGGTCCAGCGCCGCTTAAAGCAGCTCCCAGTGCCCCGTGTTCAGTCGCTTTGTCCAGGATTTCGTTCAAGCCAGGTACAAGCTTTGCTCGATACGGCTGATGCAGCCGATCCGACATTGCCCGTCCCATCAGGTCGAGTCTGCCTTGTGCTAGTGCAGCAACTAGCAAACTACTATGACCCACATTATATACAACATCCTCTCTGCTGTACACCTGTGGCAAGACGTTCCGCGCTTTTTCTGTCGAGAGCATGAATTCCGGGATCACAACGAGGGTTTGCAAGCCAGCCGGAGCAGAAAACCTCACATAAGGAACGGGGTCTCCTGGCACTTCAGGCATCGTCGCAACAATGACACCACCAAACATCGAAGCACCTGCATTATCTGGATGCCCTTCCAGGCGCGTTGCCTTTTCAAACAACTGCTCACGCGTAAATGGTTCGCCAGCGAGATGATTAGCCGCTACGAGAGCACCTACAATCGCAGCGGCACTACTTCCCAATCCTCTCGTCAGGGGTGCCTCACTGGAGGCACGGATCGTGAGCTCAGGAATGGCGAGACCTGCTTCTTGAAACAATCCCGCTGCAACCTTGTACAGAAGATTGTTTTTATCCGTCGGTGTTCCTTGTAGCTCCTTGCCCATCATCTCCACTGTCGTATGATCACTGATTTCCATTTCTACGACAGAATACAACTGGAAAGCCATTCCCAGCGCATCGAATCCCGGTCCCAGATTCGCTGTCGTTGCCGGTATGGTTACTTTTACACGACGTCCATTCATGATACAAATTCTCTCCCACTTTGACGAACCAGCTCCATTACAGCTTCATGTGTCGCCGGAACAGAACGCGGCTCTTCACCTACCAGCTTCAAAGCGATATTTGGATCTTTTAGTCCGTTTCCAGTCAGTACGCAAACGATCTGGCTGCCAGGTTGGAGCCTTCCAGCCTCATGCACCTTGATAATCCCCGCCAGTGATGCTGCCGAGGCAGGCTCACAAAACACGCCTTCACTCTTCGCCAGCAAATGATAAGCATGTAAAATTTCTTCGTCTGTTACACTATCGACAAGACCGTTTGATTTCGAAATGGCATTCAAAGCGCCATCTTTGCTCGCTGGGTTGCCAATTCGAATCGCTGTCGCAATCGTTTCAGGGTTGGATACGGGTTCACCGTGAACCAACGGAGCTGCTCCGGCTGCCTGGAATCCGTACATCTTAGGCAAGCGAGTCGATTTTTTGGCTGCGAAATATTCCTCGAAGCCCTTCCAGTATGCCGTAATGTTACCTGCGTTACCAACTGGAATAGCCAAAATGTCAGGTGCGTCTGTCAACGCATCGCATACTTCAAATGCCGCAGTCTTTTGTCCTTCGATCCGGTAAGGGTTCACGGAATTCACCAGTGTAATTGGCTCTTTCGCTGTGATTTCGCGAACAATATTCAGTGCTTCATCAAAATTACCGTCAATCGCGATGACTTCTGCACCATAGGCGATGGCCTGTGCCAGCTTGCCCAGTGCGATATTGCCGCTCGGGATCAGGACGATGCAACGCAACCCTGAACGTGCCGCATACGCCGCTGCTGCTGCTGAAGTATTCCCCGTCGAAGCGCACATGATTGTGTTGCTTCCCTCTTCAACCGCTTTGGCTACAGCCATGACCATGCCTCTATCTTTGAAAGAGCCGGTCGGATTGAGCCCCTCGTACTTCACGTACAGCTCCACCCCCAATTGTTTCGATAGGTTCGGGGCATGGATCAGCGGAGTGTTTCCTTCATGCAGGCTGACCAGCGGAGTTTTTTCTGTGATCGGGAGAAATTCCCGGTAACGTGCCAGAATGCCAGACTGTCGATCAAAACCCATTATTTGTCTCCCCCTTCTACACGGTAGCAGCTCTGCACAGTTGATACGATATCCATCTGCTCCATGTATGCCAGTACCGCATCCATGTCACTTTTTGAGGACAGGTGTGTAACCATGATAATCTCCGCTTCACGTCCGTTGTTGAACGGTTGCTGGATCACCTGCTCAAGGGAAATATTTTTGTCAGCCAACAGCTGCGTAATTTGAGCAAGAACACCGCGTTTATCTGCAACGACGATACGAAGGAAGTATTTCGAGAATTTTTCACTGTCTTCCTTCAGTACTTTTTCTTTGTAAGGAGCAACCATTCCGCGTCCATTTACTCCTAGCTTTCTGTTTTTTACGACAGTGACCAGGTCAGACACAACGGCGGTAGCAGTTGGTAATTCACCTGCGCCCGGCCCGTAAAACATGGTTTCTCCTACCGCTTCCCCATGAACGTACACGGCATTAAAGACACCATTTACGGAAGCGAGTGGATGAGATTTCGGAACCAGAGTCGGCTGCACACTTACCTCGATCGCCTCTTCGTCACGACGAGCCAGTCCGAGCAGCTTGATTTCATAGCCCAGCTGCTTGCCGTAGGCGATATCTTCCTTGCTCACAGAACTGATCCCTTTTACGTCCACATCTTCGAGCTTCATCGGCACACGGAAGCCCAGCGTTGCCAAAATTGCCATTTTGCGGGCGGCATCAAACCCTTCCACATCAGAGGTTGGGTCTTGCTCCGCATAGCCCAGTGCTTGCGCTTCTTTCAATACCTCGCTGTATTCTGCGCCCTCTTGACTCATTTTGGTCATGATGTAATTGGTCGTTCCGTTGACGATCCCCATCATTTTCGCAATACGGTCTGAGGAGAACCCTTCTACCAATGCACGTAAAATCGGTATCCCACCTGCCACGCTTGCCTCGTAGAAAACGTCACAGCCTTTTTCTTGCGCTTTCTCTAAAATTTCGGCTCCGTGCAACGCCATCAGATCTTTGTTGGCTGTTACTACGTGCTTGCCTCGTTCGAGTGCACCCAAAATGTATTCCTTTGCAGGGTGAATGCCACCAATTACTTCCACAATGACTTCAATTTCCGGGTCATCCAAAAGACTCGCAGGGTCAGTGGTCAGCGTGCCCTCCATGGATGAAATATTGCGGGATTTTTCCGCATCCTGAACAAGAATACGGGAAATCTCAATGCTGAGACCGGTTTGCTTTTGCAAATCCTCCTGATGCGCTTGAATAATGCGTACGACACCAGTCCCGACTGTTCCAAACCCCATTAATCCCAATTTAATGCTCTGCTTCTCCATGTCTCTCTCCCCTGCCTTTTCTTTGATTGTTTTTTCTTAGCCCCTACCGACGATCATCGCTTTGCGAACGCCTGGAATCAGCTGCAAGCCATCCAAAAACTCCGTGCTAGATACGCGAAGATTAGCCATATCGACTGACATGGATATGGTAGCAATCCCTTGAAGTGGAATCGTCTGATTGATGGTCAATACGTTTCCACCTTGATCTGCTACATATGTGAGCACTTTGGACAAGTAACCTGACATGTGATCCAAAGAGAAAGTAAACGTCATAATTTTTTCGCTCATCATCGCATTGAACGGAAAAATGCCATCTTTGTACTTATAAAAAGCACTACGACTCAATCCCACCCGTTCAACCGCTTCATTCACGGTATCCACTTCGCCGGATTCCAGCATCTTCTTGGCTTCAATCGTTTTGGCAATCGATTCTGGCAGGATGTCAGATCGAATCAAGTAGAATTTTTCTTCCTTCTTCATGCGTTGTGTCCTCCTGAGAAAAACAGTTGTTTCTTCATAGAGGACATTATAACGGAAAGCATGGAATGTGACAATCCTTATCCGTCACTTTTTTTCATCCGACCCTATTTGGTTTACTTTGATTACATGAGGGGGAGCTTCTTCGCGCACAATAATGCGTATCGTATGGAGGAGGTGAAAGGCAAATGGCCGGACGTGGAAAGTCAGATAAATCGGAGCGCCGTAACAATCACCCAGCGGGTAAGCCAAGCAGTCTCGAACAGTTTGGCAATGACATGCGGGGCAAAAAGATGGCACAATCCCCAAACGTGATTGAAGATCCGAGCGGAAACGGATAAACAAGCACAAAAAACCCGGGACATCATGATCCCGGGTTTTCCTGATTCGATTAGTATGCCAAAGACGACAAACCGTTGATATGAGTCAAGTAGCGAACGTTACTCGCTTCTTTCATCAAGGTTGCAGGCAGACCTTTCAGCTTCAGTTGGCTTGCACCAATTGTACCGATCGCGTCTTTACGGCCCAGGCTACCCAATGTTCCGGAGAATACCGGCTTGAAGGTATCCATTTTGGTGCCGTTGAAGTGTGCGAAGAGGTTGTAACCTACTACTTCGCCCATTTGCCATGCCAGTTGAGCAGTTGGAGGGAATGGACGACCTTCTGGCCCCATTACGACCGCACTGTCACCTGCGAGGAATACATCAGGGTGAGAAGTGGATTGCAGGAATTCTGTAACAGTAGCACGTCCGCGGTTTACTTCCACGCCGCACTCCGCTACTACGCGATTTCCTTGTACGCCACCTGTCCATACCATTGTTTTTGTTTCAATGGTACCGCCATCCTTCAGGCACACAGTGGTTTCTTTCATTTCCGTTACAGGTACCCCTGTCAGGAACTGAACGCCGCGTTTTTCCAAGCTTGTTTTCGCACGCTCAACCAGGTCAGGAGCAAAACCAGCCAAAATGGATGGTCCTGCTTCTACGCAGTAGATGGAAACGTCTGCAAAGTCTACGCCGTGCTTATGGCACAGATTTGGCAACATATCAGCGAATTCCCCAACCAGCTCGATACCTGTCAGACCGCCACCGCCTACAACGAAGGTAGCATCTGCTTTATTTTTGCTCGTCTTGTATTCAATCACGCGCTCTTCGAGGTGTGCACGCAGACGATTTGCTTCTTCTACAGACTTCAGTGTAAAGCTGTACTCTTGCAGCCCTGGGATTCCAAAGAATGCGGTTTCACTTCCCAGCGCAATGACCAAAACATCGTATTTGATGGACTCGCCGCTCGCCAATGTTACGCGTTGGGACTCGAGACCAATGTTTTCTACCGTGTCTACTACAAGGTTAATTTCTTTGCCACGCAGCAGTCTTTCCAGAGGGAGCGCCACGTTTTGTTCAGACAGGTTTCCTACTGCCAAGCGGTGCAGTTCCGTAATGATTTGGTGAGTAGGAAAACGGTTTACTACCGTGATCGACGCTTCTTCAGCCGTCATGTATTTACGTGCAGTCAATGCGCTGAGCAAACCGCCATAACCGCCGCCTAGAATCAGAATATGCTTCGCCATGCCCAATCCTCCGTCCTTGTCTTCCATTCCATAATAAAAAAACTATCGTTTTTGTTGTTGACGTTCTGCAGTTACTTCCAGGAATGCTTGTGCGAAACGCAATGTTTTTTGTACTTGCGGATCCTTGAGCATTTTGAGAATACCGAACAAACCGATCGTAGACTCTTCTACATGAACACGGTCATTGGCTTCAATGGCTGCTTGCGCAATACCTTTTGCTTTATCAGAGATCGGTTTTACGAACTCTTCCATTCCGCCTTTGATATCGTCGATCAATACATGATCATTTGCTACCGTTTGTACCAAATCATAGGTTTTGGTCAAAAGAGTTGTCAGTTCTGCCAATTTAGGCAGGTTCGCCACCAATATGTTCAGTGACTCTTGAATTTCTGGTTTCATCAACTGATCGAGTACATCTTGTTGCTGCGCTGGTGCCAGAGTAGCAGTGCTTGCTACTTCAGCAGCAGCTTGAGCTTGTTGCGTAGTTGTTTGAGACATAAAAAAACGTCCTCCTTTGCTTTGGAATAGAGGCCTTCCATTCTCGATGCCTGTTCATACGAGTAACGGCCGCTATTCTCCCTGAAAATCCGGTAAAAAATTGCATGTAACATTTTTCACAAAGTAAAGCAAACAACGGATTCTTATAATAAAAAGTGAATGATTTCACAAATATTCATTCAGGAAAGCGCACACAACAAATCATGGAGTGAACAGGCTCGATTGAGAACTCTATGTACTCTACTATATACCTTCTTCACGGGAACATCAAAGGAAAAAAACCGCTTCCTTAGGAAGAAGCGGTAGTTGAGAGCTTTTTATAGTAATCTTTGATGAGATCATGGTGCTTTTCATTGATATCCGTAAAGATTAATTCAATGATTGTTTGGTTGTCTTGGAACGTTTTTTCCACGATTTTCGCCATCATGACGATCTCCTGCGCTTGCTTCGGTATCTTGAAAGACAAATGGAGAAAATCGCCCTTTGACACATAACCGTCTGTTCCCAAAACGAGACGGGTAGGAGAGAATTTCAGCAACACTGCCTCGCCTTTTTCTTCGATCGGTCTAGCTCCCATCACCTTGTAAGGGACAGAAATACCGAGATCTGGGGAAATAGGATCCTGCTTGCGCTTTTGGGTAATTTCTACCCCTACACTAATCGGAATCATCCCTAAAAGCTTGATCGGCCAAATCGTTTGCTCCGAAACTACTTCCAAATCAATGGTGTTTACTGCCGCATCTGTTTCCCAACGAATGCGTACAGTTGTTCCGAGCAGCTCTGCTTTCGTTTCAGGCTTCATCTCATAGGAAACTACGAGATAATTGCCCTTTGCATGTTCAACCAAAACTTGGACAGGTGTCTGCACCTGCTTGGAGATGATTAGCGGTAGCGATGAACCGCGTTGGAGTCGTTTATCCCCCATAAATGGGTTCAGTGATGGGATATCAATCATGGTTTTTGTCACTCCACAAAGTCAAACTCTAATTTGCCGATCCGAACGGTATCCCCGTCTTTTGCTCCCAGCTTGCGCAGAGCATCATCTACACCCATGCTACGCATTTGTCTCGCAAAACGCTGGGCTGCATCATAGCTGTTCAGATTCGTCATGCGCACGAGCTTCTCGATCTTCTCCCCGCTGACGACAAATACGTCGTTATCACGCGTAATCTCGAATGCATCTGGTTCTTTTTCTGCTCGAAACACTACGCGCTCTTCCACTTCCGCAACTTCTTCGACAGCAGGCTTGTCCGGAATCGTCGCCAAGGTATCCCCGATCGCATACATCAATTCTTGTACGCCTTTACTGGTTGCAGCGGAGATCTCATACACCTTGACATCTGGAGCCTTTTCCTTGAAAATACGCAGGTTTTCCTCTGCTTCTGGCAGTTCCATTTTGTTCGCGACTACAATTTGCGGACGATCTTCGAGCTTCAGGTTATACAGCGTCAGCTCTCGGTTGATCTGCAAATAGTCCTCGTAAGGGTCGCGTCCATCTACTGCTGCCATGTCAATCACATGGACAATCAAGCGTGTACGCTCTACGTGACGCAGGAATTGGTGACCAAGACCCACACCTTCATGCGCGCCTTCAATCAATCCTGGCAAGTCGGCCATTACAAAGCTCCGCTCCCCCAAGTCCACAACACCCAGATTCGGTGTCAGCGTCGTAAAGTGGTACGCAGCAATTTTTGGCTTCGCCGCTGTTACACTGGACAGCAACGTGGATTTCCCTACACTCGGATAACCAACCAAGCCCACATCTGCAATCAGCTTGAGCTCCATGACAATGTAACGCTCTTGACCTGGCTCTCCGTTCTCTGAGATGTGTGGGGCTGGATTCGAAGAGTTGGCAAAACGATTATTGCCTCGTCCACCACGTCCGCCTTTTGCGATCACAGCACGTTGACCTTGCTCCACAAGATCGGCAATCACTTCTTTGGTATCATCATCAATGACAGTTGTTCCCGGTGGCACGCGCACGACCATGTCTTCCGCGCCTGCTCCGTGCTGAGATTTGTTGCGGCCATGCTCTCCGCGTGGTGCTTTGAAATGTCGTTGATAACGGAAATCTACCAGTGTACGCAGACCTTCATCCACGACAAATACGACATCTCCACCTTGACCGCCATCTCCACCCGCTGGACCACCCAGCGGTACGTACTTCTCCCGGCGAAAGGAGACGGCTCCGTTACCACCGTCCCCGCCTTTTACATATACTTTTACCTGATCGACAAACATGGTGTCACCTCTTTCATTCCGCGAATGGAACCACCAATTTCAGGACCCATTCCTCTTCCGTATGTATCCACTCGGTGACTTCCACCGTACTCTGTTCGCTTTTACGTATCAGCTTTTCCAATTCTTCCATTCCGGATGCACGAAGTACACCGGCCAGGTCAAAACGAAAATGAACGCCACACTCATCCATCTGCAAGCTTACTTGCATGCTGGCCGCTTCGTACCCGCTCTGGTCTACATGATCGTTCACTGTGCATAATATCTCTGACACCAACTGAAACAAGTCTTGCTCGTTCAAAACTACTCGCGTGAGATCCACATGATTGCACACGTCTACTTCTAAAAGCAATTCATTGTTCAGTGCGTTAAATGTCAAGAAGAAGACGGACAACAAGGAGCTATTCAATCGGGCCACCATCGATTCCTGCATCGCCATCTGTGCAATGCGCTTCAAATGGGCCTCTCCTTGTTCAGTACGGTTCAAATGCAAATAGCCGAGCAGAACCTGAACATGGTTCAACCAGTCATGCCGCTGCCTGTTCAGAACGGTCAGCAGTTGGTCTGTCTGATGCGTAAACAGCCTCCGCTCGTCCCCCATCACATTCACCCAAGTCGATAAGAATATCTTTCCCATCTATTGTACCATAAAAAAAGACCGAACAAAAAGAAAACCCAGCTATATCGCTGGGTTTTTCTTTATAAATATTTACGCTTCGGAAGCAACTGGCTCGATCACAACTTGTTTGCGATCACGGCCCAGACGCTTGAAACGAACAACACCATCTGCAGTTGCAAACAGAGTGTCGTCTCCGCCTTTCATTACGTTCGCACCTGGGTAAATCTTAGTTCCGCGTTGACGAACGAGAATGTTACCAGCAGTAACGAATTGCCCGTCGCCACGTTTCACGCCCAGACGTTTGGAAATGGAATCGCGACCGTTCTTTGTGGAACCTACCCCTTTTTTCGATGCGAAAAACTGAAGGTCCAAGTTAAACAGCATGTTCATATCAGACACCTCCCTGCCATTTACGATCATTTACTTTTACGTATTTACCGTAATTCGCCTCAACTGACAAAAGAGCAATGACCATGCTCTCTGCCAAAAGCTGTTGTTTCTCGCGTGCAGTCTCATCATCCGAAGAAGAAAGATTCCACTTCAAGAACCCACCGCCTTCTTGTGCGACAGCGACATCAGGAGTGATGCCGGTCAAAGGTTGGATGGCGTTTAATATACCAAAGCTGATGCCTGATACAGCAGAACAAACGATGTCTGCCCCATAGGCACCCGCATTGGCATGTCCGGAAATACTAATTTCATGGATACCGTGCTGCGCACGGCTCACGATCACTTCAATCATAACAAGTCACCAATTAAGCGTTGATCTTCTCGATCACAACTTTGGTGAATGGTTGACGGTGACCTTGCTTGCGACGGTAGTTTTTCTTGGCTTTGTATTTGTACACGATAATCTTTGCAGATTTACCGTGTTTTTCTACTTTACCAGTTACCGTTGCACCAGCTACTGTAGGAGCTCCTGCAGTAACTTTGCCGTCTTTGCTTACGAAGAGAACTTTGTCAAAAGTAACAACGTCTCCTTCGTTGCCAGCCAATTTCTCGATGAAGAGAACTGCTCCCTCTTCAACTTTGTATTGCTTTCCACCGGTTTCGATAATTGCGTACACTGTGTGCACCTCCTATACTCAGACTCGCCTTTACAGGTGCGTCGACAAGCGACGGCTTATGTACCTGATTCGTGCGGTTACAGTATGCACGAGGCATATCTGCATGACAACCATTAGGTTATCATAGCTACAATAGCCCAGTCAAGTTATTTCGATTGTAAACGCTCCGCCTCTGCCCGATTTCCGACGTATCCAATTCGAAACTCGTCTGGGCTCATAGAAGGGACAAGCCGCTTAAAGACATGGACAGGCCATGTAACTGCTTCTGCTTTTTCCCACTCCTCTATCATGTCCAACAATCGTTGCGGCATGTCCACGAGAATAGCCTCCACATCTTGGCTCTTTGCCAATGCAGTGACTTCGGCGTGCATGCGCCGGAACAGCTCGTCTACTCGCCAAACTCTCCCTTGACCCTCGCATGCCTCACACGGCTCCGTCAACCGCTCCATCAGGCTCGCACGAACTCTTTTTCGCGTCATCTCGACTAATCCAAGCGAAGTCATCCCGAGAACAGTCGAAGGCACAGAGTCCTTCGCCAGCTCTTGCTTCAATCGCGAGATCACTCGCTCCTTATTGCCCTGCTCTTTCATGTCAATGAAATCAATGATCACGATGCCACCGATGTCCCGCAAGCGAAGCTGCCGGGCAATTTCAGCTACCGCCTCCAAATTGGTCGCCGTCACTGCCTGCTCTCGCTGTTGCCCTCCCGCACCAGTGAATGAACCGGTGTTTACATCGATGACCGTCATGGCTTCTGTCCTGTCGATGACCAAGGACCCTCCACTCTTAAGCGGCACCTGTCGATCACGAGCACGAATCAACTCCGCCTCGACACCCAAGTAGTCAAAGAGCGGCTGTTTCCCCTGATACCAGCGAAGCTTCTCTTGTACTTCCGGAGCAAAAGCTGCCAACGCCGCTTTTACCTGCTGATGAGTCGCCGCACCTTCTACCAACAACTCATCTATTCCGTTCGCCAAGCCATCTCGGAGCGCCACTTCGATCAACTCGGCATCCTGAAAAATCCGCCCAGTCGAGCGCAGTCCTTCCGCTGTTCGCCGCATGTCCTGCCAACGATTGCGCAAATAGGTTAGTTCACGAATGAGTGTCTGCTCCTCTGCTTCCGCTGCTTCTGTACGCAGAATACAGCCTTCCCCTTGCTCTACTGTCGAAGAGATCACCTGTTGCAGTCGTTTTCGTTTGGTATCATCAGATATTTTACGCGAAAGTGAAATGCTCTCTTCAGTCGGAAGGTACACCAGGTAACGCCCCTGCAAGCTGATCCGCATTGTGATTTTGGGCGCCTTCATTTCCATCGCCTCTTTACTCACTTGAACCAATACCTTTTGCCCAACGTGAACGCGTTCTGCAATATTTGCTTTCGCCGTTCCACCCGACTCGACGCCGAGCGTGTCATCTATATACAAATAAGCATTTTGACCTGTACCAATATCAACAAAAGCGGATTGGATGCCAGGCTTCACATCTGCGATCCGTCCTTGATAAATGTCACCAACACTTGCGTGTGACCCCACATCCTGTGTACGCCATTCCTGCAATTTCCCGTTTTCCATAAATGCGATGCGGATACTGCCACCTTGTGTACTGATCGCTACTTGCTTCACTGCCTTCACTCCTTATTCCCCGTACAAACGTTGCCCAAAAGAAGGATAACCGGGCTCATAGGAAGTAATCTAACATAGCTACCAAGTCAAGGTAAAGGAGATAAACCATGATTATGCTGGTGATTTTACCATTAGAGTATTAACCCCCAATGATACCGCTCACTTAGTCAAATGGGAGCGCCTGCTTACTGGAATCGCGGTATTGGCACTCAGCTCGTTACAGCCATCCTCCACTATCTCCAAACGAAAAAACGAGCGCAAAAAGTAGCGATTGACCCGCAAGCCTGGAATGAACGAGTCCTCCGTTGCACGAATGGCACGAAGGAAGCTTACGTGATTGCTGGCTGATGGAATGGATTGCTCCAGCTGATTAAGGTCTACAGACTAAAGGAGCTTGCCCACGGCGGCATCGTGCTTTTGTTCAAACAAAAGGGCATACAAAAGCTGTTCCTCAGCCAAGAGACCCGCACCCTGGACGTAGAAAAGATGGGAGCATCCCCGTCGCAGCTTATGCGAGACAGCTAGTACCGTTTCCTCGGGATGCACCTGTATCGCTTGAACGGCAGCCTCGTCTCGCTGCCGGTCGTATTTTTCGACCAGGAAACGAAAAAATTGATAAGGAAATCGTAAAAATGCCTGAATGTTCAACGTCAATAAATAAATCCCGATCACTGCTAAGTTGTACTTCAACTCCAAGCTGGACATCCCAACCATGATCCCCGCAAACAGCGTACTCCCAGTCATCGATATCATCGTCGCCTGCCTATATGACATAAACCAGCATAGTACCGCCAACAAGATTCTCCCGCCATCCAATGGCCAGATTGGCAACAGGTTAAACAGCGCAATCGTCAAATTGCTTACCAAGAAAAAGCGGGCCCACTCTTCCGTCCATATCCCCATAAACCAAAACAAGTAGGAGGCAGCCATCATCACCATATTTAAGAAGGGCCCTGCCAGTGCCACGACAATCTCATCCAATGGGTCCGTGGCGTATGAGTCTTCCATCGTCGCTACTCCACCAAAAGGCAGAAGCTGCACTTCTTTTACGGTCCATCCGAGCTCACGCGCCATCGCTACATGCCCTAATTCATGGATCAGCACGATGACAAACAAGGTAATGACCTCCAAAAAATGGCCTGTCACCACGGACAAGCCAATCACCGCCCAAAATAGCAGGTGAATGCGAAAGCGAATGTCGAGCCAGCCTCCCCTATTCAAATGGAATCACTTCCAAGGGATTGACAAATTGCTCATTCACTTTCGCCCCTAGATACAGTTGACGTGATGTCTGATCCATTACCCGAGCGGTTCCGATGACCTTACCAGGTGCAAGGACCTCGTCCTTCGTCACCCCTATACTATCGAGATTGCCGAGCCATATCTCCCGCCCTTTGGTTAGACGAACAATCACTGTCGTCCCATAATCAGGCTTTTCACCGACAAAAGCGACCCAGCCAGCTTCTCCGATCGTGATTTGATCGTTCATTCCCGTATGCAGGATCACATTTGCACTCTCTGGATCATAGGATTTGACGATTTTCCAGCTACTGGGGAGCTTCCACACAGCAGCTACACCCTTTGTTGTACTCGTAGCTGGCACGGCAGGGGGACTAGTAGGCATCGAAGGAAGCATTGTTGGAATCGGTCCAAATCTCGCTTCATACCAGTCCGCAACCCCCGAAAAATTAAAGTCCCGTGTCATGACTTCCCTCGCGGAGCTTTTCCAAGAGGCAGGGATCAGCGTTGTTTGAAACAATACATAAGCAGCACCAATCAATAAGACAGATGCTAAAATTTGCACGCCCCATTTTTCATGAGACGGTGGCTGGTCCATCATATCGTTCTCGGGCGGCGAGTAACTGAATGGGTTTGGCGTTTCTTCGATCGGATCTTTCCAATCATCGACGTAGGGAGTATAGCCGTCTCGTGACTGTGTTCGAATTCGTTCCAAACGCTCCCTCCGTCTTTCTTTTACGCGATCTACTCTTTCAAACATGTCCATCCCTCCGCAGGCCAAGCCTTTAGTATCATCCTATGACTTGTCTACCTGCTTTATGACGACCGTCGCCCCTCTCCAACTCCCCAGCTTATCGGGGAAACATGCAAAAAAGACAGTCTCCCCATAGAGAGACTGCCTTTGAATCTGTCAATTTTACAGTTTAGTTACGCTAGCAGCTTGTGGTCCACGGCTACCTTGAACGATTTCGAACTCAACCTTTTGACCTTCGTCAAGAGATTTGAAACCTTCTGACTGGATTGCGCTGTAGTGTACGAATACGTCGTCGCCACCCTCAACTTGGATGAAACCGTATCCTTTTTCTGCGTTAAACCATTTTACGATACCTTGTTGCATGAAACAAAACCTCCCTGAACATTACGCCCCACGAGGCGAAAGAGTGTAGCGTTAACCTCTTTTTTACAGATAAGCCTTTTGCGTCAAGGAAAAAAAGTCATACGAATTGCGATTGACAATTGGTGACGTCACTCACAATACGTACGACTCCATACCAATCAATCAAACACTATAACTTGTAAAAATGGTTAACTTAGGATGATTTTAGCATAAGTATTTGCATTTGTCACGCATTTCATGAGTATTCAAAAAGTCTTCAATTCCGCACCGAGAAAGCGGGTGAACCTGAAGACTTTTTTGAACAACTATTTAATCAAAACGCAACTTGTCCTTACGCATCCCAATGTTGAGCACCACACCAATAATCAGGAAGTTGGTTACGAGCGAGCTCCCTCCGTAGCTAATGAACGGAAGCGGAATACCCGTAATCGGCATCAACTGAATCGTCATGCCGATGTTCTCAAAGATCTGAAAAGTAAGCATCCCTACGACACCCGCAACAACGTAGGAGCCGAACGGATCTTTTGCCTCCATCGCGATACGGATCATTCTGTAAATCAAGACGAAAAACAAAATCATCAGCAAGCCCGCTCCGACAAAGCCCAGCTTTTCTGCAATGACGGTAAAAATAAAATCACTTTCTCCTACCGGCACCCATCCAAAGCTCGCTTGTGTCGGCGTATCAAGCCCTTTTCCGAACAGTTGCCCTGAGCCGATAGCAATCAATGCTTGCTTGAGCTGGAACCCTCGTCCCATCGGTTCAAGATCCGGGTTCATCCAAAAGACGATCCGATCCCATTGATACGGCTTGATAATCTTGAAAAAGATATCCTGCTTGTATTGATACAACAGTGTCATGGCGGCAAAAAAGCTGCCGACCAGCCCGCCCATATACAATACATGCTTCATCCGTATACCACCAACGATTAGCATAGTGGCAAGCATACCCGTATAGACCATTGCGGTACCCAAATCGGGCTGCATCAAAATCAATAGCAACGGAAAGCCAACCAAGGACATTACCGGAATCAGTTTGTAAAAGTAGTAAAAGCGGTCTTGATCGTTTGCCCTCTTCGACAAGAAGCGTGCAACGGTCAATATCGTGAACAGCTTCATTGGTTCGGAAGGCTGAAACAACACAGGGCCAAGGTCGTACCAACTCGTGGCATTATTAATCGCCCTCGTCTGAAATACCCCGATCAAAAGAATCACACCGATCGCATACAAGACATAGGCCATGTTGTGAAAGAGCCGGTAGTCAAATAGCAATGTCACACCTAGCACAATAAAACCGATGACATACCAAAGGACCTGCTGATGCGCCTTATCTACACCTGCCGCAGAACCGGAAATCCCCAGATAGCTGAAGACACCTAGCCCTGCCAAAATCAAAATGATGGTCCAGTCAATTGTTTTTAAATGACGTTTTTCCAGGTCCATCCGTTTCCTCCTAGAAAACGTGACTCCCCTCTATAAAAGAAGGGAGCCAAGTATTACCTATTTTAATCCAAAGAATTTACGCATTTTGTGGAGAACGCCCGCTTTTTCTTCCAATGGTTGCAATGGAACAGCTTCACCCAAAAGTCGTCGGGCAACGTTCCGATAGGCGATGGAACCACGCGATTCATGGTTCATCACAGCAGGCTCACCTTGGTTCGCGGATTTAATGATATGATCATCATCCGGCACTACACCAATTAAGTCAATGGCTAACAAATCCAAAATGTCTTCTACATCCAGCATGTCGCCATTTTTCACCATATGGGAGCGAACACGGTTGATCACCAGCTTCGGCATTCCGATTTTTTCTCGCTCTAATAGGCCAATAATCCTATCAGCATCACGCACAGCGGCTTTTTCAGGTGTAGTCACGACGATTGCTTGATCAGCCCCTGCCACCGCATTGCGGAAGCCTTGCTCAATACCCGCAGGGCAATCGATGATGACATAATCATATTCCCGCTTCAGTTGCGTAATGATTTCTTCCATCTGCTCAGGAGTTACAGCGGATTTGTCCTTGGTCTGAGCAGCCGGGAGCAATGCCAGATTTTCAAACCGCTTGTCTTTGATCAGAGCTTGTGGCAGTCGGCATGCGCCTTCGGCAACGTCTACCAGATCATAAATAATTCGGTTCTCAAGCCCCATGACTACATCCAGATTGCGCAAGCCAATATCGGTATCTACCATGCACACTTTTTGTCCCAACAATGCGAGCGCCGTTCCCAAATTGGCGGAAGTGGTCGTCTTACCCACGCCGCCTTTACCGGAAGTTATGACAATTCCTATCCCCACGTCCGTTCCTCCTCTTTCCCTCAACCCTCACGCTTTTTCTCACCCAATTCAGGGCGGATTCGCGACAAGTAGTTCATTTTCGCTACCAGCATGATCTCATTTTCCAGATAGGCGAATTCTGTGCCTCCAGAATTATTCGTCCATTCCTCACCCGGCTTGCTAATCACTTCTGCAATCCGCAACTGGGTAGGACTCATGACTGCAGCCGCAATAATTACCTGTGAGTCACCGGAAATACCTGCGTGCGCGTACCCTCTAAGATGCCCTAGCACGTAAATGCTTCCTGTGCTGCGAACCGTCCCCCCGGGATTGACATCTCCCAATAAGAGCAAATCACCGTCAAACTCCAGAACTTGCCCAGAGCGTACCGTATTTACCTGTATGGAAAAATGGGTTTTCAGGCGTTCAGCCATCGCTTCTTCCCGCGTGATCAAATCAGATTCGATTGTATGGATCACCAGGTTGCCCTTAGTTCGAATAATTTGAGTCAACTGCTCTTGTTGCTCTGGTGAGCAGTATCGTTTTCCCAATTTTATAGATACCCGAATGAGTGGCCCCGACAAAATCTGTTGGTGGCTATGCTCTATTTTTTCACGCATATCGGCCAGCAGTTCGTCGAAGGAACAGGTATCATCCATAAAGAAGACGAGACCCTCTTTAGTCCCTTTGATCGTGACCTTGCTTTTCACAGTCGTCACCGGTTTCACCTCGACCGATACCATTCGCCATGCAGAAAGATTTTTCCTGCTCTGCGTAAAAAAATTGCCGAAACAGGTCAGATAGTGGCGTTTTACAAGAGCTTGACTCAATTATTCTCTTGGGCTTAATTGCCCTGGACAACCTTCTGGTTACTTCGAGGACGTTGGATTCGGCTTCGGAACCCCACCAGTAAGGACACCTGGATTCAGTTCATTGTAAGCTTCGAGCAATCGACGCGAGATCGGACCAGTAGCATCAGAACTGGATGTACCATCTCTCAAACTGTTCGGCGCAACGACGACGAAAACCAGTTGAGGATTTTCATAAGGCGCAAAGCCGACAACCAGTGCGTTTTCCGCTGGCTGCGACGTTTGTGCCGTACCAGACTTGGCTGCAACCGTGAACGGCAACCCCTTAAAGCGTTGAACGGTACCACCTGGTTGAGTAACCAGCCGCATCCCTTCTCTTACCACCTGTATATACTTCGGATCGATATCAACCCGGTTGAGCACTTCTGGTTCGATAACGGAGAGCGTTTGACCTGGTTTCTTCGGATCGGTGGTTCCTTTGCGAATTTCTTTTACAAGATGGGGGCGTATTCGATATCCTCCATTGGCAATGGTCGAAACGTATTGACCCAACTGCATCGGCGTGAACAAATCATATTGCCCAATCATCACGTCCGCCAAGTTCCCGAAGTACATGTTCTGGTTTTCCCAACCAGTATGTTCATTCGGTAGATCCACACCTGTTTTCACACCAAGACCAAACTGGGCGTTGTAGTAATCATAGACAGAGAACTGCTTCTCCCAGCCATCTTTTCCTTTTCTTGCTAAGCGAAGCGCCATTTCATACATATACGTATTGTTCGACACCTGCAAGGCACGACGAGCGTTAACAGCTCCATGGCCACCCGCCTTCCAGTTGCGTTTATACGTGTTTCCGACATACAATCCGCCTCGGTCATAGATGACTTCGTTCGGTGTAGTTAGCCCCTCCTGAAGCGCAATCATGACAGACAGTGGCTTATAGGTAGAAGCAGGTGGATACGGCGTATAAATGAATCTGTTTGATTCGTTCGGCAAAATAAGCGAGGCGTAATTCTCGTTGAATTTCTTACGGTCGTAATACAGATTCAAATTGTAATCTGGATAACTCGCCATCGCCAATATTTCGCCCGTATTCGGATTCATCACCAATACGTGTGCGTCTTTAAATGCTTTTGGTGTAGACGGGCGCTTCTTGAATGCTTCAACCTCTTCTTTCAAGATGGCCTCTACCTTGCTTTGATAACGCCAGTCCAAAGCCAAAACAAGATCGTTTCCTGGTTCAGGGGCTTGGCGCATCTGCTTCTCTACCGTCTCCGAATTTTTGTTCACGTGAACTTCCATAATCCCGTTTTTGCCACGCAAATAACGTTCATAGGAGCTCTCCAGCCCAGTTACACCGACACGGTCGATAGCGTTGTAGCCTTGTGCCTGATATTCTTTCAAGCTCTCAGGACGAATCGCATTGATGTACCCGAGAAAGTGAGTACCAAATGCCGAACCATCCGGATCTTCGAAAATTTGGCGCACTGGCTCCAGCTCCACACTAATTCCCGGCAGTTCGGTGCGTCGTTCTTCGATTTGGAACATTTCCTGATCTGTAATGTTGACCTTGACACGTCTTGGAATGTAGCTGGCCATCTGCGGTGAACGCATTTCCTGCAGCAAAGAGAGCTTGTGCCACTGAAATTGGCGTTGCTGCTCTGTCAACGGCAGTTTGACATCCATGTCGAACAACGAGGCATAGCGCAGCAAATCCATGTCAGACTTATCTGCTAAGCCTTCCGGGGTTGGCAAAGCTGAAATCTGTTCCTTCACTTTTTTGGCGAGGTCATTGCGATCTTCCTTGTCGAATTTCAGAGCGAGGGTCATATTGGCGTTTATCGCCATTTTTAACAGCTCGAAGTCCGTGGTGTTCGCTTCCGTAATAGCGGGTGTACCTGGTTTGGTAGCATTCAGTTTCTTAATAAGATCTGCTCTCTCCCTGTCATCAAAAGGAGAACGAACGCGCATTCCCAGATATACAGCGGTTTTTACCAACTGGAAGTCAGACATCTGATCAACGGTCTCGACTTTCGGAACGGCTTTTAACTTCGTCGCGACCTTTGCCTTGAGATCGTTCGTTTCTTGCCCATTGAAAGCAACAGGCAAGGTTGATCTCAATTCAATCGTCTTCTTTAACAATTCCTTATCCGTACCAATTTTGCCGCCATCGGGGATGAGGATTTTTGCCAGACGATCCGCGACTTTCTCTTCATCAATGTCCTGTCCTTGTTCTTCAACGTATTGCACAGTGTACACAGGCTTATTCGAAACGAGTACCTCGCCATTTTTATCCAAGATACGGCCACGAGGAGCGGAAATCGGCAGTTCCCGAATACTGAACTTTTCCAATTCATGCTTGTACTGTTCGCCTTCCACCAGCTGCACGATGGATAGCCGCAAAATAATGGCGGCGAAGAACAAAAATACAATCACAAACAATATATTGAGCCGAATAGGTATGTCTGATTTCGGTTCTTTGACTTCTTCCACGAACTCTCCTCTCCTTTGTCCTTACTGCATGTGCATTTCCTTTTTCGCCAGAATCTTGTTGCATACATTCTTGATCGGAAAGTATACCAGTAAGCCAAAAGCGAGATTAAACAGCACACTAGGCAAAATTTGATGCGTCAAAATCCATCGAACATCGAAGGGGGCGGCGGAAAACAAGCGGAACAACGAATACAAAAGCCACTCATGTCCGAACAAAATCAGGAAGCTAGTAATGAAAACCATCCCGAATCCTCTCTGGAACAAAAGAACGATCATCCCTGCAAAGTAGCTGGCCACCATCATGGACATGGTATAGATTCCAATTAGTTGCCCAAATAGGACATCTTGTAAAAACCCGAAAGCGATCCCGTAATACAAACCTTCGCGCCTGCCGAGATACATCGAAATAAAGATGCAGCAGACAAGCGCAAACCGGGGTACCGTCATCCAAGACAGACCCCATGCATCAGGTGAAAATACTTGCATCACAGTTCCTTCCAAAACAAACACAACCACGACGCCCAACGTCAATAAAAACCGAGCCATTACTGACCACCCCCGCTAGCAGGTGGAGCTGGAGGCACAGTTTTTTGTGTCTGACCAGCTGGCTGTTGCGGGATCAATTCACCATTGGGGCCAATTGTGAAGTCTCGTTCCACAACCATGACTTCATTCAATTGTGAAAAATCAGCGCTTGGCTGGATGTAGGCGGTTTGAGTCAAGCCATAATCATCTGGCTCTACGCGAACAATATAGCCGATCGGCAAATTGCGAGGGACAACTCCTCCCAAGCCGGATGAAATAACTTGCTGATCTTTTTTAATTGCCTGTCCCCAAGGGATTTTGCGCATGACGAGCAATCTCTTTTGCGCGTCGTACTCTTCAATGACACCACTAACCTGACGGTACACAGGCTTGCCGTCAACGATCTGCTCCGTCAAAATATCCGCTGAGATGTGGTCACGTCGCTCGTAGCTCGTCAACAATTCAACCGTAGCTGAAAAGTTGGCAACACTTTGTATGCGCCCGACCATTCCTTTGGCTGTAATGACAGCCATATCCTTTTTGATGCCACTTTTTAATCCTTGATCGATGGTAACGACGTTGTTCCATGTATCAGGGTTTCTCGCCACAACTTCCGCAAAGTGAAGGTTGTAAGATTTAAGTGAATCTTTTGCCCCCACCATTTCTCGAAGGCGATCATTATCTGCCTTGAGTGTGTGCAATTCGGCACTTAGACGTGCGTATTGATCCAAGCTTGCCTTAAGTGCCTTGTTTTCTTCATACACGCCGTACGCTTCTTCTATTTCCTGAAAAAAGCCAGAAACAGCCTGGGCAGGACGATAGAAAAAGCCCTGCACCACGCTGAAGGTATCTTTGAAGAACATTTCTGGCCAGGTCAGGCTAACCCGTTCACGAGAAGTGAAGCCCACGACGGAGATAAGCAGGACCAAGCCTACAAGTACAATAATAAGCCGCTTATTCCCGAAAAACGACATGCCCTACCCTCCGTTTATTTACCCCGTTTTAGTCGGGAAGAGGTGATGCCTTGCTTGGATTTGAACAGGTGAATGTTCTCCAATGCACGACCTGTTCCAATCGCTACGCAATCCAGTGCGTTTTCCGCGACATGCACGGGCATACCCGTTTCCTTACTTAACAGGCGATCCATGTTGCGCAAGAGCGCACCGCCACCTGTGAGTACAATTCCACGATCCATGATGTCCGCCGCGAGCTCAGGCGGGCTTTTTTCGAGTGTTACCTTCACCGATTCCACGATAGCAGAAATGGTTTCCGCCAATGCTTCCGCAATCTCTGTGCTGCTTACCGAGAGCGTTTTTGGCAATCCGGTTACAAGGTCACGACCGCGAATGTCAACGTTTTCGACCTCATCAGGAGCAATCGCAGAGCCGATCTCCAACTTGAGTGTTTCTGCAGTCCGTTCCCCGATCATCAAGTTGTAACGGCGCTTGATGTACTGAATGATCGCCTCGTCCATCTCATCCCCGGCCACACGAATGGAGCGGGATGTAACAATCCCCCCGAGAGAAATGATTGCAACTTCTGTCGTACCGCCGCCAATGTCAACGACCATACTACCAGTCGGCTCCCACACTGGCAGGTCTGCACCGATCGCTGCTGCAAACGGCTCTTCAATCGTATATGCTTCCTTCGCCCCAGCCTGCTTCGTAGCATCTTCGACTGCGCGCTTTTCCACCGCAGTAATTCCCGAAGGTACACAGACCATTACGTTTGGACGACGTGTAAACAGCCCTTGATTTTTTTGTGCTTGATTGATGAAATAGCGCATCATTGTCGCAGTTGTATCAAAGTCAGCGATAACCCCATCTTTCATTGGGCGAACCGCTACGATATTACCTGGCGTACGACCGATCATACTTTTTGCTGCATTCCCTACAGCTTCAATGGAATTGTTATTCGTGCGGATCGCTACAACAGAAGGCTCCCGCACCACAATTCCTTTCCCCTTCACAAAAACAAGTGTATTGGCAGTGCCGAGGTCAATCCCCAAGTCACGTGTAAATCCACCAAACATAAAAAAACTCCTTCCAAATATTAATCCAAATGACAAGCATAAGAGAACCTCTTTCGAGGCCTCTTCAAGGTAGAGCGACCGCGTTTTTGGGGAAGGTTTTCAAACATGCTACAAGTACCCTTGCTCTTTGAGACTAACGTACTTGCCTTCCCCGATAATAACATGATCCAACAATGAAATCCCTACCAGTTCACCAGCGTCACGCAGTGTCTGCGTAATCGCAATGTCTTCCCTGCTAGGTGTCGGATCACCGCTCGGATGGTTATGTAGGCATATCACCGATGCGCTGCTACGACGGATCGCTTCTTTAAAGACTTCTCTCGGGTGTACGATGGAAGCGTCCAGACTGCCTACGAAAATCGTCTGCTTGCCAATCACATGGTTCTTGGTATTCAGAAAGAGACAGACAAAATGTTCCTGTGTCAAATGAGCAAGCTCTGGCGACATCAAATCAGCTACGTCCCGTGGTAAACGGATAGAAGCCCTATACTCTCGAGGCACTCCCATCAATCTACGCCCAAGCTCAAACGCAGCATGCAATTCAATCGCTTTGACTGGACCAATTCCTTTTAGCTCTGTTAACTCAGCATGAGAGGCTTGGGCTAAACCACGCAGGTCTCCAAACCTGGCTAACAAGCGCTGAGCCAGCTGATGAGCCGTCTCTTGTTCCCTGCCTGTCCGCAGTAAAATGGCAAGAAGTTCAGTATCAGACAGATGGACCGCTCCTTCGCGAAGCAGTCGTTCACGTGGACGGTCATAGTAAGGGACGTTTTTCAACAGCATTTTGTTACAGGTATTTGTTGCCATTTTATATCCGCCTCCAGCCATATTCACATTATCGAAAACGGCTGTCATGGAGATGTTCATGAGGCGTATGGCCGTCGTCGCTTGCTTCAAGCATGACAACTTTACAAAATTGGCATCCCAAAACGTGTCAAAAGAGTAGACGTCAGGCCTAACGGAAGACCAACAACAGTGAAATAGTCTCCGTTTATTCCTTCCACGATCGTGGCTCCAATACCCTGAATGGCGTAAGAGCCCGCCTTATCCATCGGCTCACCTGTCGCGATGTACGACTTGATTTCTTGCTTTGATAAAGCTCGAATTCTTACGTGCGTTAGACTATGTGAGACTTCAGTACGACCTGTCTCCACATCTATCAAGGCGACTCCACTATAAACGGTGTGCTCTTGCCCCTGGAGCGTGGACAACATACGATATGCGTCCATTTCATCAATAGGCTTGCCCAGTATTTGGTCATCAAGAACGACTACCGTATCAGATCCTAAAACGACGCCTTCCGTCAAGCGAGAAGCCACTTCCTTGGCCTTGCGCAAAGACAATTCTTCTACTACTTCGCTCGCAGATAAATGCTCTGCGGTCGTCTCATCTACATCACTGGTGATGACGGTAAATGATAAGCCTAAAGTTTGCAGAAGCTCCCTTCGACGCGGCGAAGATGAAGCCAGAATGAGAGGAACATTTTTTTTCGTCATTTTTCAACCTACTTTATTCGTCGATGTATCCAAAACGCGAGGGCTAAGCCTCCGATACTGGCTAGATTTAGTTTTACCTGAAAGTTCAGTTCGTACTTCAAAATTTCTAAATCTGCCGCAGGCGACCAAGTAATCTCTTTACTCTTGGCCAAAAAAGGTAGCCAGGGACTTAAAATCTCCCCGATAATGCTACCAAACAAAAGTCCACTCACCAACAGAAACACGAGAGTAAGCGTTTCTTTCCCCATTTTCCCAACTCCCTTTTTATAAGGGATTCTCTTTTTGCCAAACATAAGTTTAGCAAATGGGGAGAAGCGAAACAATCCCTGATTGCTCCTGGTAATTACTGTATAGAAAGAAAAGGCCTCCTGCAAGAAAACCTTGCGGAAGACCATATAAACTTGTATTTATGTGGATGAATGCGCCTTTTGAATCCAACTCGCGTAGCTCTCGAAAAAGGCAAGGACACCTGCCTGTACTTGCCACGCATAGGATTCCGCGCTTTCCACCTTTTTGCCAGCGCTTGCTTCCGCCATTTTGTCCCTGGCTGCCAGCGCTTGATTCACCCCATTTACCATCCCATCAAGCAATGGCTTCCAGGCCTCCTTGGCTTCCATTTTACGGCTTTCCTCCAGAAATTGGCGGTGAATTTCCTTTATTTCTGTCGTTTCTTTTGCGGTTGGCGAAAGTTGACCCGTCGTAATAATCAGCCCCGATTGTGCAGAAAGTGTTTGGACGAGTTTGACTCCGTGGGTGAAAAAGGCATTCACGTTAGGGTCACCAGATGCGTTGGCGGCTTTTCCGACAGGGACAGACCCTTCAAAAGCGGGAAAGGAGAATTCTTTGACGTATATATCCATGCCTTTGTTTTTCAAGCTGGCGGCAAAGCCTAGCACAGCATCTCTTGTGGGAGCAGCGGCTGCGAACATGTACTGCTTGCTTGCGTCTTTATAAAGCAGATGAGGAATACCTGCCTTCTCCAGTGGTTCTACAGCTGTTTGCGGCGATGCATCCGGCTGGAATACTCCCGCCTGTGCGACGTACATGTTTACGGCTGGTAGTTGTAGAGCTACCGTTGTTTGACCGGCTGTTTGACCCACTGCGTTACCATTCTTCGCCTTCCCCTGCGCTTGCTGACTTTCATCTGGAAAAGCGGGGCCTGCCACGCCATTTTTCCCAGCCGTTTGTTCAGTGCCTGCACCCGGCGCGGTCAGTGTCTGAACCGTTTCACTCAGAACATTTCCGTACGACTCGGAAAACTCCTTTTGGGAAAAGACCGTCAATACAAGAAATCCGAACAAGAGGCCAATGGCTACAGCCCCACCTGTTGTTAAAGTCGTGCGCCAAAAGGGCCCCTCTGGCCATAACGCTGCGAGCCGACTCATCGGTCGACTCCTGTATCCCTTTTCTTCGGTATCCTCGAAGGAAAAATCGGATTCGCTGGAGTCGTTTGGCGTCTGATCGAGTTCAATACTCGGCTTCGTTTCTTTCGCGGCAGCTCCTCGTAGCTGCATCATCCGTTCCCACGCTTCGTTGCCCTTCTCCTTAAACGGTTCAGTAAACGGTAAGGGGGGAGCTTGAAAACGAACGCGTGGCGTATCGTCCTTTGGCGTGCGCTTTCTACTTGCTTCCTTAGCGCTGTCGTCCCGCTTTTCATCCCAGAACCTTCCGTTCATTTTGACCGTCACACGATTTTTATTATGTCCGCTCATACGCTTGCCCTCCTAGTCACAGGCTCTTTGTACTAGCATACGTTTTGCTCGGACGGGTTATGACTTCTATCTAGTGATTCTATCGAATTTGTTTCTACTACGGTTCCACAAGCCATTTCAAGAGGCTTCACTCATAAATAAAAGGACGGCTAACCCCATCGTCACAAAAGGCGCAAACGGCACTTCGCAATTTATATTTGCTTTTCGTATCAGCAACAAAACGAGAGAGACGAGCAAGGCTGCCAAGCTCGCAACCGTAAGAACGACTACAAAATCGCGAATCCCGAGCCCATAGCAGACTAGAGCGAATAGCTTCACATCCCCCATCCCAAGCGCAAGAGGCTTGTAATAGCTAATCCATCCAAACACCAGTAAACAGAGAATCGCAAAGAGTCCAGCCATCAGCCATTCCAGTGGCGAAGAGAGAACGAGCTCAAGAAAAGAAATTAGGACAAACCCTGCAAGTAATGCGCGATTGGGTATTCGTCTATGATGAAAATCAACCCACGAAAGGTAAAGGCAGAGTACGAATAATATCATAGTGTTCGCCATTTTTTGTTCCTCCAGTCAAAACCTGTCCTCCTTACAGGATATCAACCATTCCTGAGACAAAAAAACTGCCCAGAACAATTCTGGACAGCCTCTCCATTTTCGATATAGCCACTTTTACGGATTCCAAGTGAACAAAAGACCACCGTGGACAAGACCACCGCCAAAACCATACATCAGGATCGTATCCCCTGCCTTTACTTTTCCTTCCTTGATCCCCAAGGCGAGCGACAATGGGATGGTTGCCGCTGATGTGTTCCCGTAATGTGTCAGACTGTACAATGTCTTATCGAGAGGGAACTGACTCTTCTCACAAATGGATTCGATCATGCGCAAATTGGCACTGTGCGGGATAAACCAGTCCACATCTTCGAGCGTTTTACCCGCCCGGTTCACTACTTCCTGCATCCCCTTTGGAACAGTTGTTACTGCCCACTTGTACACTTCTCTTCCGTTTTGGACCATGCATCCATTCCCGCTCAATTCTCGTCCGTCCATACGCGTGGACAAGCCCGATCGGTATACATGAATCCCTCCGTCTCCCTTTGAGCCTAGATGGGCGGCCAAAAAACCAGGAGCTGTCGAATCCTGCTCAACCAGCACCACTCCCGCTCCGTCCCCGAACAAGATGCACGTGGTACGATCCGTATAGTCGGTTACTTTTGTTAGCGTTTCTGCACCTACCACCAACACTTTGCGATGCAATCCAGAGCTGATGAGCGCATTTGCTGTATGGAGCGCATAGGTAAATCCTGCACAGGTAGCAGAGAGGTCCATGGCTCCCGCCTGCTCGACTTGAAAATGCGCTTGGATTTGACTCGCGACGCTTGGAAATGGATAGTCTGGCGTACTAGTTGCGACCAAAATCATATCGACATCGCGGACATCCTTCCCATAATTTGCAATCATATCGTGGATAGCCGCGATGGCCAGATCACTGGTAAATTCATCTTCCCTTGCCATACGGCGCTCATGTATACCCGTTCGTTGCAAAATCCACTCATTCGATGTATCTACTAGCTTTTCCATATCTGTATTAGTAAGAACGCGACTCGGCACATACGTACCGATGGCGGTAATTCGCGATTTGAAGGGGCTTGTATTTGTCATCATACGAACATCACCTTTCGTTTTTTATGATCTGATTATAACACTAGATATTAGTATCTGGTACTAATTTTTTTAAAAAATAAAAGTCTGTGTTGAATCGTCATAGGGGAGGAGAAGAAAAAGCACAGTTCTCTTCGACTCTGACACGCCCGCTAGGGGGATTCACTGGACGTCTCCACTTAAAAAAGGGGACCGTCGAGCCAAAGCCACCCTACGGGCGGAAGTTTCTCAAGGAAGAAGTGTTCGACAAGCGTGGTCTCCTTTTTTAAGTTCCGACTGGGTAGGCGTTGTCAAGGTCTACGAGCCCTGTGCTTTTTCTTCTCACTAGCTTTGTTGGTAGCTCGATACCTTTTTATAAATAGGTAGATCAAAATAAAAAGACTTGAAACCCGTAGGTTCCAAGTCTTCATACAGCTCTATCTGTTATTTCTCAAGCTTTTCAGCCAGCCAATAGGCGGATTTCCAAATGTCTCCTGCACCCATTGTCAACACGAGGTCGCCCTCTTGCAATTCTTTGAAGACATGCTCCTGCATTTGTTCCTTTGTAGGAATGTACTGTGCACGCGGGTGGCTGTTGGTGCGGATTTTTTGAACCAGCACCTCGGAGGTAACTCCTTCGATTTTTTCTTCGCCCGCCGGGGAGTAGATGTCCGTGATGATCACTTCGTCTGCTTCTGCGAAGGCACGGCTGAATTCATCCATAAGGAAATACGTGCGTGTGTAGCGTTGTGGCTGAAACACAGCGATTACACGTCTGCCCGATGCCCTTGCCCCGCTAAGTGTCGCGATAATTTCTGTCGGATGATGCGCGTAGTCGTCTACGACCAGGACACCTCGTGCATCCCCGATGATTTGAAATCTGCGTTTGGCACCGCTAAAGGTAGACAGCGCCTGTGCAATTTTATCAAAGGAAAGGCCAATATCCAGACATACAATGATCGCAGCTAGTGCATTTGCAATATTATGCTTGCCTGGGACTACGAGACACAATTCACCCAACCGCTCATCCTTGTGATAAATCTGGCACGTACTGCAACGATCTCCACATTCAATGGAAGTGGCTGAAAACTGTGCTTGCGCCACAAAACTCGGATCGACTGCATACGTCACAACCGTTTTTTCGACGGACGGCATGACTTCGCGCACATGTGAATCATCGATACACAGGATCGCTTTTCCATCCGGTTTGAGATGGCTCAAGAACTGGACATATGCCTGTTTCAAATTGTTGAAATCGCCATCGAAATGCTCGAGATGATCTGGTTCGATGCTCGTCACTATTTCATACATCGGTCTGTATTCCAAAAAGGAACCGTCGCTCTCATCTGCTTCGGCAATAACATAATCACTGGTACCTGCCTTTGCGTTGGTACCAGCACTCATCAATTCACCGCCAATGATGAAGGTCGGGTCTACACCGCACTCTTCCAGCACGTGAGAGATCATCGATGTCGTGGTCGTCTTGCCGTGTGCTCCGGCTACTGCTACTCCTGTGCGTTCATTCAATATGCGAGCAAGCATTTGGGACCGGTGCATGACCGGAATTCCAAGCGCTTGGCCTGCGATCACCTCAGGATTGTCTTTAGAAATACTGGTGGAGTATACGATGCTGTCTGCTCCCTCCACGTGGGCAGCATTATGGCCAATATGAATGACCGCCCCTCTTGCTTCCAGCTTTTTCGCCAAATCGTTCATGGCGACATCGGAGCCGGTTACCTTGTATCCAAGGTCGATCAAGACGCGGGCAATGGCACTCATGCCATAACCGCCGATGCCCACAAAGTGGACGTGTTGGGCCTGATCCACCCTATTCACCTGCCTCTTCTACTATAGTGGGAAAGAATGCGCGTACTTGGGCGATGAAGTAGAGCGAACCGCAGACGACCAGCCAGTCATCCGCCTTCGCTAATTGCTTCTCCCGCATCCAAGAAAGGAGAAACGCCCGCCAGTCTGGGACTGCATCGAGAAACTCTTGCTCCCAGCCCCCGGCTAAAAACGACTCTTGTAAGCTATTGGCTTCGGCTGCACGCGGGAAGTCAAAGGTTGTCACATGCAGCTTTTTGATTTTTGACTTAACTGGTGCGAGCGACTCTGCCATTTTGGCGAGCGGCTTATCCGCCAATCCAGAAAAGAGCAAATGCAACTGTACTCCGTCCGGCAACAACCGATCCAGACTGCTTACAAGCGCCTCCATTCCTTCCTGATTGTGTGCCCCATCCAAGATAACCATTGGTCTTGGAGAGATGACTTCTAGACGACCAGGCCAACGCGTTTGTTGCAAACCACGAGATATTTCTTCTTCCTCCAGCAAGAAAGAGAAGTAATTTCGCAGGACATCGATAGTCATTAAAGCAACGGCTGCATTGGTTGTTTGGTGAATGCCATTCATGGTAAGACGGTAGGATGCTTCCGCACGACGGTGAATGCTTTTGTAACGAAACTGTTGATCACCCAGCTGCTCTTCTACCTGCTCTGCCCAGAAATGTTCACCTATATGATATAGCGTACTCTTCATTTGTCTCGCGCGCTCCTCAAAAACCGCGAGAAGTTCCGGCCTAACCTCACCTGTGACTACAGGAACACCCGGCTTGATAATCCCCGCTTTTTCCCGGGCAATATCTTCCAAGCTTTCTCCCAGCACTTGTGTATGGTCCATGCCGATATTCGTGATGACTGAAACAAGCGGAAGGACGACGTTCGTCGAATCCAATCGCCCGCCTAGTCCTGTTTCCCAAACGACTACAGCTGGTCTCGCCACTCTTGAAAAATAAAGAATGGCGATCAGCGTAATCACTTCAAATTCGGTAGGGGAACCATACTCTGTTTCTTGTTCGCATCGGTGCACCCACACCTTGACTTCATTTACCAGCTGCAATAGATCTTCTTCCGCGATCATGCTGCCGTTGTAACGGATGCGTTCACGGAAATCCACCAAATAGGGGGAGGTAAATGTACCTACACTATATCCGGCTTCCATCAGCATTTGCGTCAGGAATGCGCAGGTTGAACCTTTTCCATTGGTGCCAGCCACATGAATAAACGGGATTCTCCGCTCAGGATGTCCTACCTGCTCCAAAACCCACTGCATTCTCTCAAGCCCCGGCCGTTGACCGAACCTGAGGAGTCCATGCAGCCAGTCGAGCGCTTGGGTGTATTCTACAAACCCTTCTTCTGCATGCATACCACAATGCTCCATTCTCAAAAATATGCGATGGTATGGCGGATCATTCGCCCTTCAATTCAGCAAGTCGTGCAATCACCTTATCCCGCTTATCCATGTAGTCTGTCATCTTCGCTTTTTCCTCTTCGACTACTTTTTCAGGTGCCTTGGCCATAAATCCAGCATTGTTAAGCTTTTTCTCAATGCGCTCCACTTCGCCGTTGAGGGTCGCCACTTCTTTTTCCAGGCGCTTCAGCTCTTGCTCGATGTCAATCAAGCCCGCCAGTGGAAGGAACAGTTCTGCTCCCGTGATCACAGAAGACATCGCTTTATCAGGCGTAGCCAGATCCAGGCTGATTTCCAGACGCTCAGGGTTGCAGAAACGAGTGAGATACTGCTCACCGCGTGCCAGTCGCTCAGCAGACAGTGCATCGCTTGGCTTGATCAAGAGTTCAATTTTCTTGGACATCGGTACGTTTACTTCAGCGCGGATGTTGCGGACGCTGCGGATGATATCCATCAACTGGTTCATTTCGCTTTCTGCTTCAGCAAACATCCATTGCTCGTTAACGGTTGGCCAAGGTGCTACTGTGATGCTCTCGCCTTGGTGCGGCAATGCCTGCCAAATTTCCTCCGTGATGAACGGCATGAACGGATGCAACAGCTTGAGCGTTTGATCCAGAACCGTTACCAGAACGGATTGGGTGGTTTTCTTCGCCGCTTCATCGGTACCGTACAATGGCAGCTTCGCCATCTCGATATACCAGTCACACAGGTCATCCCAAATGAAGTTATAAAGCACACGGCCAGATTCACCGAATTCAAATGCATCAGAGAGACGGGTTACATCTGCAATGGTTGCTTGCAGGCGGGAGAGAATCCATTTGTCTGGTGTAGACAGCTCACCGCTCAAATCGATCTCCTCGTATTTGAAGTCAGTCAGGTTCATCAAGGCAAAACGGGACGCGTTCCAAATCTTGTTTGCAAAGTTGCGGTTTGCCTCTACCTTTTCCCAATAGAAGCGCTGGTCATTCCCTGGAGAGTTCCCGGTCGCCAGTGTGTATCTCAGCGCGTCCGCTCCGTACTTCTCGATTACTTCCATCGGATCGACACCGTTGCCGAGTGATTTGGACATTTTGCGGCCTTCGGAGTCGCGAATAATGCCGTGGATCAAAACGGATTCAAACGGACTTTTCCCGGTAAATTCAAGACCTGAGAACATCATGCGAGCTACCCAGAAGAAAATGATATCGTAGCCTGTTACCAGGACATTTGTTGGATAGAAGTACTTCATGTCCTCGGATTCTTCTGGCCAGCCCAGCGTCGAAAACGGCCACAGACCAGAGGAGAACCATGTATCGAGAACGTCGTTATCCTGCTCCAGCTTGTGGCTGTGGCAGCTTGGGCACTCAGTCACATCCGCGCGAGATACAATCGTTTCGTTACAATCTCCGCAATACCATGCAGGAATCCGGTGACCCCACCAAAGCTGACGGGAGATGCACCAGTCGCGGATGTTTTCAATCCAACGCAGGTAGTTCGTCTTGAAGCGCTCTGGGACGAATTTCACACTCTCAGGGCTATTTGCATTAGCCAGTGCTTCGTCAGCCAATGGCTGCATTTTTACGAACCATTGGGTAGAAAGGTATGGTTCTACGACTGCATCGCTGCGCTCACTATGTCCAACCTGATGAATATGCTCCTCAACCTTGAACATAACGCCTTGCTCCGTCAAGTCTTTGATGATTTGCTTACGGCATGCAAAGCGATCCAAGCCTTTGTAGATACCAGCCAGCTCGTTCATCGTGCCCGTCTCATCCATGACAACGATTTGTGGCAACTGATGACGAAGACCCAATTCAAAGTCATTCGGATCGTGTGCTGGCGTAATTTTCACAGCACCAGACCCAAACTCAGGATCAACGTAGTCATCTGCTACGATTGGAATTTCGCGTCCTACGATTGGCAAAATCACGGTTTTGCCGATCATGTCTTTGTAACGCTCATCTTCCGGATGTACCGCTACAGCCGTATCACCTAACATCGTTTCAGGACGGGTTGTAGCTACTTCAATATAACCAGTGCCATCCGCCAATGGGTAACGCATGTGATGCAGCGCACCTTTTACTTCCTTGTAGATTACTTCAATATCGGACAAAGCCGTGCGAGCAGCAGGGTCCCAGTTAATGATGCGATTGCCGCGATAGATCAAGCCTTTTTCGTACAAGCGAACAAATACTTCGCGTACAGCTTGGGACAGGCCCTCATCCATGGTAAAACGCTCGCGGGAGTAATCCAGGGCAAGACCGAGTTTTTCCCACTGCTCACGAATATGCGAAGCGTAAATGTGCTTCCATTCCCATACCTTTTCCACGAATTTTTCGCGGCCTAGGTCATGACGAGAGATGCCTTCTTCTCGCAAGGTAGCCTCTACCCGCGCTTGGGTTGCGATACCGGCGTGGTCCATACCTGGCAAGAACAAGGCGCTGTAGCCTTGCATACGTTTGGTACGCGTAATGATATCTTGCAAAGTCGTATCCAGAGCGTGGCCCAAATGCAATTTACCTGTAACGTTCGGCGGTGGAATAACAATCGTAAACGGACGTTTGTTCGGGTCACGTTCTGCCTTGAAAAATTGTTTTTCGATCCAATACGGATACCATTTGTTCTCTGCTGCTTTTGGATCATAGTTTTTCGGCAGCAATTGGTCGATGTCGGTTGTTGGCTGTGTAGACATGTACGACTCCTCCTATTAGCATGGCTTGCTTTGCAAAAAATAAAAAAACCCTTCATCGCAAAGGACGAAAGGATTATTTTCGCGGTACCACCTTTGTTAACACACGATAAACGTCATGCTTATGGCGTGTTCACTCTGACAAGATAACGGTTGCGAACCGGTCTCGGCTAGGCACATGCTTTCACCGAAAAAACTCCTGGGCGACCTTCAGCCATTCATGACCTTAGAGAATCTCGCAGCTACTGATTCTCCTCTCTGCCAAGGCGTCCTGACTTACTCTTCCCACTCATCGTTCATATCGTATGTAGTTGTCTTATTGTTAGCTTTCACTATTATATACAATCACGCTGTTTGGCGTCAAACCCGGGTTTCGCCCACTTTTCCAACTGCAATGCCCAGTGCTTCGGTAAAACCGAGAACGCCCAAAATATCGAGAATTTCTTCTCGGACATTGACGATTTCTACCTGCTTGCCCAAGGCCAACAATTCTTTCGTGGTAAAAAACAGGCTTCCAATACCGGAAGAATCTACAAAGGAGACACCTTGAAAATCGACGGTAACGGATTGATTTCGCCCTCCATACTGCTGGAGCAATTCACCCACTCGATCTCCTACAGCCATGTCCAACTCTCCGACGAAAAACAATGTAGCTTGTCCGTTCGCCTCTGTTGCGCGGTAGTCCATGCTCAAACTCCTCTCAATAGGTATCGGTACACCCAATCTGCTCGTCCTTTTACTATATTACCCATTTTCATTCACTTGCAAACATTTGGCTTTTTGGAAATCGTTTCTTAACGCGAAAGGATACATTCTAAAATAAGCTTTGTTCCCGCCAGCGAGCTGCTCAAATATACACGATCACAGTATTGCAGGATCACGTGAAAGCCGGCCCCAAGCGAGTGGCGTGTAGAAAATCCTTGCTGTAAGGTAGCGCGCGGAATATCCTCGAGCAAAATTCCTTGGCCTTCATCATGGATCACAGCCCGGCACATCTGCCTGTCATTCGATAAGTATAACGTGACCACACCGCCATTTCCGTGCTTCAACGTATTCGAAGCAGCTTCGTTGACTGCAACGAGAAACTGCAATAATCGTTTATCAGAAATGCCTTGTGGTTCCAAGGCCTGCTTGAACAATTTACGCAGTTCTGCAAGCTGCTCCGGTAAACGGATATCAATCGCCAAGAGCTTATGCCCTTCCCGAAGCAAGAAAAATAATTCTTCATCACTAAGCAACAACAGCTTACCTTCAGTGACCACACCCAGAATATCTTTGTAGATCTCCCATTCCCGTCTTTTGCGTTTTCGTTCTTCTGCAATGACGGCGGTGACATCAATCAAGGCAATTCCACAGGTCCGATCTGGCAATACAGATGTGTATAAATCAAACACCTTTGTACCATCCGAGGTGACAATTTGCTCCCTCACAGCTCCGCCCGTTCCAGCCGCCTCTTCGACCAGTCGTTGCATTTCTCGCTCTACTTCCACACTTGCACGAGCGTCACCCAGCGGACGCACTTCCCCTTCATCGTAAAGATAGAGGAAAATGGTCTCGATCTGACGCAGTATCGATAGCTTTTGAATCTCTTGTTTGATTAATCGCCCCCGCTCGTCGTCTCGATCCTTCCAATGTAACAAGACGTCTGTAGGGTCCAATTCGCCACTCATGTGCCACGTGTGAAATTCTTCCAGAAGCAATCGCTCCAGGACATCTTCCCGTCGCAAAACCTTTTCGATATCGATAATATGGTAAGGATCACCAGCTATACCACGCAATCCGCTACCGATAATTCGGAAATCATAGGCGAGCTCTATTTCTATGCGTCCGTGCAAATCATGATCAGAACTGCTTAACCCAATGGTCGTCCGACTCACTGCTACCAGCTTCGCCTGGAACGATTCCATCGTTGCTAGGTTCGTCACCTTAACAGTGCGGGGCGGAACGACTTTATTCGCTGCACCGCCAGAACGTAGCGCGACAAGGCAATTATCACAAGTGGGATTGTCCGGACAACGCTCACACAAAATCACAGTTCATCCTCCTATTCACTGACGCAACTACACGAGGGCTATACTCTCTTCAGGCTCAAATTGAAGAATCAACACAGAAATATCATCCGTTTGTTGTCGCTGCTGTGTTATCTCCATTAAGTAGGACTCAACTCGATCCATCGGCTCCTGCTTACTGTCACCAGGCATATGTAATAAGGAAGTTAGTTCTTCTAGCCAATGCCTGCTTCCTCGAAACACATCTTTTCTCCCTGTATCGATCAAACCATCTGTGTAGAGTAATAGCATCCCCTCTTCTTCTAAGGGTACCTCCTCCATTTGGTACGTGCTATCGGGCGAAAGCCCTAGGCCTACCCCACCCTTGCAGGCTAATACGGTTGGATTCGATTTGGACAAATAAAAAGGCTGTGGATGTCCTGCCCTGCTAAATCGAATTTTGTGTTCCACCTCATCATAGACAGCAACCAGCATCGTAATGTAAGACCGGGTTTTCACCAAATCTGCATAAAGCAACTGATTGAGTCTTTCCAAAATCTCATCTGGCAAATAGCTGGACTGCAACACCTGCCGTACAGCTATCCTAATCCCCGTTGCCCAAATACTGGCCAAAAAACCGTGACCAGACACATCCGCAATGATAAAACAAGTGTAGCGATCATTAATTTGTCGATAATCAATGTAATCTCCGCCGACATAATCGACTGGTACGTAAACTGTTCTTGTTCGCAAACTGGTCAACTGCAATTCTTCTGTGGGAATGAGCATCGACTGCATGCGTCTAGCCAGCTTCATCTCCATCTCAATTTCTCGCTGTCCTGATGACTGGTCCTGTTGACATCTGAGAATCAACGCCCGGATGTTTACGAGAAGCAGCCCATAAAAAGATTTCTCCAGTTCCTTTAGCTCACGGTCGTTGACGTTACTCTGGGCGAACAAACGGACATAACGCGGTGTTTGAGCGGTATCACACTGTTCCGAGACAACAATGCGCTCCTCTACCTCGCGCTGCACTTTTGCGCTCTCTTTGTTGCCACGCTCGATTCGAAAATAGACAACACCTAAAGCCGATTCAAACGAGATCGACAGGAAGCACGGCTTGTCCATTTTCACGAACCACGTATCGACTAACTCTTCTATAAATGGCATGAGGCTCTCGTAATTGACCTGGCGTTTACTTTGCTCATTGCTGGTCATCACCAGATACTCGTAATTCTGTTTCAATTCCATTAGTTTGACCAATTGATGATTCATCCCCGGGCCACTCCCATACACACTTTAGCATAATTCTTTCTTTCGGGAATTGCGCAAAGGGTTTTGGCAATTTTCAAAAACATTATGATCACCTTTATTCGTTTCGTCCTAGCCTTCCTGCCCTACACCTTCCCTTTTCAGGCGCCATTCAAACCACTATCTACTTTCCATGAAAATGTTTCTGGTGTTTGTTCAAGGTTGTAGACACTGTCCAAAGTCACCGCGCATATGCTGGAATGAGGTGATTGTGATGAATTTTCGTTGGAAGTATAACCCCACGTATTTACGGATCAAATACGGATGCAAACAGGTGCTCTTTCCGCTGTTGGTTTTTCAGTTTGTCCGAACGGTTGTGTTTCCTACCTCTTTTGATGTCATCCTTCTTGGTTTGCTGGCCATGCTCTATGTTGCCATCTCTCTTGAATGGTTATAAAAAGAAAAACAACGCCCCACGCGGTGAGACGTTGCTCATTAAAAGGCTTGCTGGACCCAACGATGCAGGCGCATCAGGCGGTCCATATCTTTTTCAAAACGTTGGACAGCGTAAAGCTCGCTCCACTCGCGGGGATGATGATAATAAATATCCAGGTCCCTCATGATCCTCTCCGGATAAGACAGAAACGAAGCCATCAGCTCAATTTCTTCCGGTTGCAGCGGAAATATCTCGGCGTAGCGATGGAATAGTTGAGAAGCCCCAACCTCATCCCCCGCCATTTGAAAATAAGTACGATAAAATAGCGTCAAATCGCGTACTGGTGTATCAAAACTGGCACGATCAAAATTAAGCAGCCGTCCTTTTCCCGATCGATCTGGTACAACATGCTCTGGATTCGGGTTACCATGGATCAACGATAAGCGAAAATGAGCATGTGTCTCATGACGTTCTCGCCAATCGGTCAATAAGTCTGTCGCTGTTTGAGCCATTTCCTCAATAAACTCCTTATTTGCCAAAAACACCAGATCAAAAGGAGAAGGGTATTTGCGTTCCTGCGCAAGAGTTGCCGCCTTATTCATTTGTTCTTGCCAATATTGCCAGCGGTTCAGCAAGGAGTCAACAAGCGGCTCTACCTGTCGCGGGTCATCGTAGCGATAGTTTTGTGTCAAATGATGAAGCTCCGCCAAACGTTCCAAGGCGGGGGGCGCCCAAGACAAGGGCTGCTCGGCCCATTCCTCACTCCCTGGCTGCCAGGGGGTTACATAATAGGCAGTGCTACCCTGTTGAACAAAAGGATCATCGTATTTCGTGTACGTAAAAGGAACAGCCCCATCCCATCCGCGGTGCTGCAATTGGCGCAGCATATCGCTGACGAAAACAAGACGTTGCGCGGGTACTTGCGCTCGTTTGCATACGAAGGAGCCGTAGGGAGTCGTCGCCTTAAATACATTTGGCTCCTTTAAAACGTCGATGCTCTGGGCATACATGTCATACTCTTTGAACAAAGGAGCAATGTCATCATACCGACTCATAGACTCCCTCCCTCCTCGAACGCTCGGCCCGCTCTGCAATATGTCGAAGTAGCAAATCAACAGATTGTTGGCTCTGCAAGGCGTGCTCAATACCAGCGATCGACGCTTCTTGATTCAGTGATACACGTTTCACGTAGGATTCGATACTCCTGTACAGTTCACGGGGACGAGCCATAAAGGCAAGTATCAACGAATAGTTTCCATAGGTAAGGGGCTTGATTTCTTCATAGCCGTCAAAAAAAGCGTCTATCTGCTTCAAATCCTTATGGGTTAAAAAATGATCGCGCAAAAAGGTGGCAACGTCGCGTTGCTGGACTGAAATGACCGGCCTGAAAAAGCCTCTCAAGTACAGCTTCCCGTTTATCAATCCCCAGTTGTTACGCAAAAGGTCCCGATGGGATACAGCGACTGCCTCCGTGGTAATTCGATCATGGGCCAGCATCGTAGCGGAACGGTCCATTCTTTGCAGCATAGGGGTCATGAGTTCCGATACCCAACGATTTTCCTTAGAATTCCTCTCATATTTGGCTCGAAATGATTCGACCAGCTCTTTGGCACGTCTAACTTTTTCCCCCACTTGCTGCTTTTCCTGCTTGAGCAAATCACTTCCGGACAGTAAAGGACTTTCCTGCTGAGACTGATGCATCATCGCGATCACCCGTCCGCATTGCCTCGCAGTGTCCTGGCCGGGCTGATAGTCTTCGATTTGTCTGTGGTGGTCCGTCATGGTAACACCGCGTTTGCCCAGAATCAAAAATGGCTTGGTGTCTCTCGTCCGAATAAACCGCTCCACTTCTCGAAACCCCTGACGAGCCAGTCGTTCGCGCCAAGCAAACGACCAGCGCATCACATCTACACGCGGCCAAACGTGGAGTTCTTTGGGGCCCCGGTTTGTCTCCAATAAATAGCAATCATCAAGGGGCGTAATTCGGATTACGCGAGCTCGATATTGCTGGCAAACCTCGGAGAGATCTATTTTATCCACGGTCCCCCACTCCTCTATTGTGGGATGTACAGAATCTGCCCTGCTACGAGCTGCTCAGAAGTTAATCGGTTTACTTCCACGATTTTAGAAACTGGCAAGGAGTATCGCTGTGAAATATGCTCTAACGTCTCATCGCGCTGAATAATGCACATTTTCAGCTGACTGGAGCGCTCTTCTTTTTTCCGGACAAACGATGTGAGATTTTGCATGGCCTCCACCGTAGAAGGGCTGGCATTCGCCGTAGACCCATATCGTGAAGAGCTAGATGAAGATTCCGCCTCCTGTGCCATCGCTTCCTGCTTGGCACGACTCGCTTGAGAGAAGATGGAAGTAATGTTCACGCTACTTTTTTCTTCCTTGGAGGGTTTCCCTGATATCGCCACTCGTACTTCTACATCTTCCGCGGCAGCCTCTGGTTCTGCAACGACTGCTTCAGCAACGACTGGTTCTGCTTCTTGCTCAGGTTCTGGCTCAGATACTACACTAACTTCCACCGCTTCTTGCACAGCTTCTTGCACAGCTTCTTGCACAACTGCCTGTGACTCCGCCTCGACTGATGAGCCAGTAGATTCATTAGAAACTGGTTGATATCCGATTGCCTGTTGATCGTGTAGAGCCAGTATTGGCTCCTCATATCCTTGTTCTTTTTCGGCTATTTCTCTCATCTGTTCTTGCTCATCTGCCAATACTGGCTGCTCGGAATAGGAGTCAGAAGAATCGTACGAAGCAGTTTGTTGGGAATCGAAGTCATACGAAATCGGAGCAGTCTCCCAAGATTCTGGTGGATCGGGCTGTGCCACTTCCAATACATCCCCATATTGCTCGTAGTATTCATCTTCATTGGATTGAGCAATAGCCGGGGTATCGAACATGGAAGGAGATTCGGTTGATTCATAGGATGCTGGCAATGCCTGCCGCTCCAATTCTTTCTCCAGCGCACTCAGCTTTTGATCAATGTCATCGAGGGACGTCTGCTCCGTATATTCCTGCCCATCATCCCCAGCAGCGAAGGTGTATTCCCATGCTTCTTCGTCTGGGCCGGCAGCCTGCGTTTCGATCTGCTCTGCTTGTTCATTTCGATTCCCAAGGACTATCCCTAAAATCTTCAGATCGGCATCAATTAGCATTTGATGTGGTGATTCCAGTTTGTAGTCAAAGCTGTCCACAATCGCGTAGATGTCTCCGATCTCCGTAATCCGATCCAATGGAATGGTGATATTCAACGGAATGCGATGACCGATCTGTTCCTCCCAGCCATAAAAGGCTTGATCCGATGCTTCCTGGCGAAAGGGAGTAAAAGTCATGGCCTCAACCAGCGATTCTCCTTCGCCGCCTGTCGCTTCTGCGGCTTCTCTGATTGGCTCGTACTTCCCTACTAATTGCAAGCAGCCCGTGATCGAGATGTAGGAATCGTTTTCCAGCACCTCCACATCTGGAACCAATTCCAGCTCTTGCAATTCACCTATTCCAGCTCTATCGGATGAGAGGAAAATGGTCTCCTTGATGGCAAAAGAGAGTTGCCCATCCTGTAATGCCATTCGTGCTCCTCCTTTCAAGTGCAGGACATTTCCCTATACTATATGGACAGGACGAGCCGTTTAGCACCGAAAAAAAAGGAAAAACCGGGGTTATCTATCTCCCCGGTTTTACTGACGCTATCCATTCTGCTATTGCTTTTTTCCCCTGATCAATACAATCTGGTACACCTACTCCACTGTATGACGCACCTGCCACGATAACACCAGGGAGTTTTTCTTTTAATTGATTGTTCACATCTTGCACCCAAGCCTGATGTCCCACAACATATGGAATGGCATTTTGCAAGCGTGATACGTTATAAAAATCCGGCTCTGCTCGAATCGTCATGATCTTGCGCAGATCGCGGAGGACAACCTCCAGAATTTCCTCGTCCGTCTGCTCCATGAAGGATTGCTCTCCTGCTCTCCCCACAAAGCTACGCAGCAAGGCTTTGTTTTTCGGCGTCGTATGCGGCCATTTGCGATGCGCCCACGTACACGCCGTAATTTTTGCGCCAGAATTCCGCGGTACAATAAATCCTGTCCCTTCCATCCCTAAATCAATGGCTGACTCTGGAAACGCCATCGCGATGGTTGCCACCATATGCGGCTTCGCTTGTGGCAGGGTAGGCACTTGTACATACGGACGGAACAATGGCTCTACCACAGCATGTGGTACGGTAAACAGCACCGTATCCGTCTCAAGCGTTTCTCCATTTTTCAATACCAAGGTGTACTTCCCGTCTGGCCGTTTCACCAGTTCTTTGACACCGGTATTCTTCGAGATGACTTCTTCAGGCAAGCTCTTCTCGATTGCCTCAACTAAAGACTGCAAGCCGTTTTTCAACGTCAGGAAGATGCCTTTTGGCTTTCCCTGCGTTTTTGCTTGCGGGCGCGAATGCTTCATCGCTACAATCAAGCTGCGATGCTGCTCTTCCATTTTAGCGAATTGAGGAAAACTCGCAAGCAAGCTGAGATTGTCGAGATCCCCAGAGTAGACACCGGACAATAAGGGCGCTATAAGATTATCAATAACTTCATTACCTAGCCTACGCCGAAAAAAGTCACCCACAGAGATATCGCCGTCTCCTTTTGAGGCAGGAAGAACGAGATCCAAAGCAGCTCGAAGCTTGCCCGGCCAAGAAATGAGATCGGTCGTGACAAAAGGCATGACCTTTGTCGGTACACCCATGACCGCTCCTTCTGGTATAGCCTTTAGGCGATCCTGATGCCAAATATAAGCTTGGCCTGTACTGTTGCGAACGAGATCATCCCCAAGCCCCAAGTCTATAGCCAGCTCAGCCGCGCTTATTTTCCGCTCGAGAAACGAATCGGGACCTTGTTCAATGACAAATCCTTCGTGACGCCATGTCTTGATTTTCCCACCAAGTCGTCCCTGCTCTTCAAGCAGTCGAAAACGGATGGGCAAGCCTTTTGCTTCGATTTCCTTTTGTAAGTAAAAAGCAGCGGCCAACCCTGTTATGCCGCCGCCTATAATTGTAATATGATAGGTATTATCGCTCATATGATCGATCCCCTAATTCGCCAGCTTCTTTCCGACTGCATCAGCCAGACAGGAAATGAACGCAGGTCTGGCGTTAGGCATCGCTGGACGATAGTAATGTACCCCTAGCTCATCTGTGACCGCTTTGCATTCCACATCATTATCAAACAGAACTTCCAAATGCTCCGCAACAAATCCGACCGGACAGTAAACAAATGCTTGGTAGCCTTTTGCTTCGTACAGCTCTCTGGTCAAATCCTGTACATCTGGTCCCAACCACGGATCAGGTGTATTTCCTGCGCTTTGCCATCCGATTGCATAGGAAGTGACCCCTGCTTGCTCGGCAATGAGCTTTGCTGTCTCTTCCAGTTGCATTGGGTACGGATCACCTGACTTCAAGATTTTTTCCGGCAGGCTGTGAGCGGAGAAGATCACGACTGCTTGTCCACGCTCTTCATCCGTCATCGCAGCAAACGTCGCTTGAATAGCATCTGCCCAATATCCGATGAAGCCTGGCTCCAGATACCAGCTCTCAATGCTGTGGATGACAGGTCCGCCAATTGCAGCGGAATGCTCTTGTGCTCGTCCATTGTATTCTTTGACGCTGTAGCTGGAATAATGAGGCGCCAGAACAAGACTGATCGCTTCCGTAATTCCATCGCGTTTCATTTGCTCTACTGCGTCTTCGACAAACGGAGCGATATGCTTCAAACCAAGGTACCCAACAAATTCACGGTCTGGGTAGCGTTTGTTCATTTCCTGCTCGAGCGCGCGCACTTGCTCATCCGTAATGTCTGCAAATCGATTCAATCCATCTACAGCCTCGTAACGCGCCATTAAATCATCGAGCAGTTCTTGTGGTGGCTTACGACCACGGCGAATGTGCGTATAGTATGGTTCAATCTGTTCAGGACTGCGTGGCGTTCCATACGCCATTAACAAGAGTCCGATCTTCAGCTTTGACATGTAAGCGCCCCTCCTGATTAGATGTCCCTTTTGTAACGATGGATGAACTTCGTGAGCTGTTGCAGCGTTTCTACTTTAGCGTCCGGGAATACACCGTGCCCCAGATTGAAAATGAAGCCTGGCTGTTTTGTGCCTTCATCCAAAATTTCCTTCGCCTTTGCTTCGAGTTTCTCCCACGGGGCCAGTAGCAGTGTTGGGTCCAAATTGCCTTGCAGCGTCTTCGTCACACCCATTTCACGAGCAGTTGTAATCGAAGTACGCCAGTCCAGACCAACCACATCAACAGGCAAGCGGTTCCAATCCATCAAAAGATGACCAGCGCCGATACCAAAATAGATCGTTGGCACACCAGTATCTTTTAGTGCGTTGAAGATACGGGTCATGACCGGTGTAATGTACTCGCGGTAATCTTCGTCATTCAATGCACCGACCCATGAATCAAATACTTGAACAGCTTGCGCACCTGCTTTAATTTGCGCTTTGAGGTAGGTAATCGTCATATCACCCAATTTTTCCATCAGCGCCTGCCAAGCAGCTGGCTCGGTATACATGAATGCTTTGGTCTTATGATAGTGCTTGGAAGGGCCGCCTTCGATCAAATAGCTAGCCAGTGTAAACGGTGCACCCGCGAAACCGATCAATGGAACAGATAATTGCTGACGCAAGATCTTAATGGATTCAAGTATGTACGGCACATGTGTTTCTGGATCGAGCTCAAGCAGACGCTCAACATCCTTCAAGGATTCGATTGGGTTTGCGATTACAGGACCAATCCCCGATTCGATATTCACATCTACGCCAATCGGTTTTAGTGGCGTCATGATGTCTGCAAACAAGATTGCAGCGTCAACACCCAGTTGCTCAACGGGCAGACGTGTCACTTCCGCACAAACTTCCGGTATGTAATTCATTTCAAAAAAGCTATGCTTCGCGCGGATGGCACGGTATTCTGGCTGATAACGCCCTGCCTGACGCATGTACCAAACCGGAACATGCTCTGTCGCTTCACCGCGACATGCTTTCAAAAACGTATCGTTAAAAGTTTTTGCGGTCATGAATAAACCTCGCTTTGCACAATTATGTTTCCTTCAATATGATACCATTCGTCATTCGACAAGGAATGTCTCTTTTGTGTCAAAATCTTTTCGTTTCTTCCGTTTCCAATCCTATCCATCAGTGTTTCCAAACTTCTCCTATTGAATGCGAACGTCCCCAGTAGAACTTCGTACAGTCATTTTGGGTCCACCTGATCCAATCGATGCCTTCACTCTGTATTCCTCGTCTTTTTCATAGGTAAGGTTCGACCAGGTGGTTTCGATGGAACCTGTATCTGTCGTAACTTCCAGCTGTGCTGCAGTAGGCTCCTTGGCTACTGTCACTCGAATATCCCCCGTATCCGTTCGAATGGAAACGTCATGGGTCAGCTCTGGCATTGTCAGTTTATCAATCTCGCCAGTAGAGCTATCAATGGCAACGGCCGAGCGAACATTCGCCAGATTGATATCTCCTGTAGCTGTCTGGACGTCAAGCGCTTCTCCTTCATAACCCGACACGTTCACATCTCCATTGGCGGTGGTGATTTTCGTGTTCTTTGCACGCAGCATTCCACTCTTGATATCCCCTGTCATCGTTTCAAGCTGGACCTTTTCGTACACCTTTTCTGGCAGGAAGAGCTCCAGCTTTACCTTCCCATTGCGAGGATAAAACATATTGACGTGAGGGCGTTCACGCAGTTCTACGAGCAGCGTACCATCTGGTGAGATTACACTCCGAAACTCCAATCGCTCCTGTTGTTGTTCGGATACTTCCCCGACCATCCGTACGCTTGCTTTTGGTTGCTTACTTGCCATGATTTCCACATCAGACGCTTCCGTCAGCACCTCAATCGCTTTGACCTCTTGTTCGATCACGTGCTCTTCATTCACTTGTTTTAACGAAAAGGAGAAATTTTCTTGCTTCGTAAAGAGCCAGATGATTCCACATACACCGATGATGAATAAAAGAAGACTTATGCCAAAGAGTCTTTTCCCTAAGTTTCGCATCTTATTTCCCCCTGATCATCTTCACGTTGAACTGGAGATAACGCAAGAACTGGCGATACAGCCATTTTGTCAATCGCAGCAAGCCGATGGCAAGCATACCGCCCAAGCCTACGGAAACCATGCTGGAGAACAACAAGAAAAGTCGCTCTTGAGAGGGAGCAGGAATCCCGTAATCCAGGAATATTCCGACTGGCGCGACCAACAGCGCCGCAGTCATCGCATACAATCCCATCAGTATGCCGATCAGGCCAAGAAATGGCCCCAAAACAAAGACGAGATTGAAAAATCCCAAGCTGATCGTCGCGACAATCGCTCTCGTCATATTCCCTACCGATGCGGTGGACTGAGCTTGATCAATTCGGTAGCCAGCCAAAAGCTCGCGTGCCACTAGCTTCGGACTTCCCAATCCTTCCGCAATTTCGTGCTCCGTCTTCCCTTGATTCATACCCGAGAGAAAATGCTCTGTATAATCGGCAAGGATGTCTAAGCGTTCTTTATCGGGCAAAGCGCTAAGCAATGCATTTAACTCATCCATAAACTCACGCCTTGTCATATCCGAGTCCCTCCTCTATGATCTCATTTACCCCGCGGTTAAATATTCGCCACTCCAAGATAAGGTCATTCATGTATTGACGTCCACGATTTGTCAGCTGGTAATATTTCCGTGGGGGTCCCTCTTGTGATTCCGCCAAATAGGTCGTAAAAAATCCTTCCTGGGTCAATCGGCGAAGTAAGGGGTAAACCGTTCCTTCAGAGATATGGAATTTTTCCGAGATGCTCGCGACCAGCTCGTAGCCGTATCTGTCCTGCTTAGCTGTCAAGACGAGAACACACAGCTCCAGAACCCCTTTTTTAAACTGTACGTTCATCAACATCACCCATGTAAAAGCTTACCAAATAGCTACTCTATATTGCAAGGTACTTCATAATAAAAGACGGACAGGGAGGTTTTTCTCCACCCCTGTCCGGCCAAACCTTATTTTTTTACTTCAACAATGCGGTCTTCTACTTTTGGATTCACAGTTTTACGCTTGACCAGACCTTCCTCCACAATGCTGTACATGGACAAGCCTGTGTTGAAGAATGGCTTTTTCAACGATTCGTAACCATCTCCACCTGCTGCCAGGAAGTCGATCGTTGCCAATTTATACGTTTTCGTCAGGTCAAGCGGTTTGTCGCCAACTTTTACTTCTACTACGCGCTCGCCAGCTGGCTTGGATGGGTTGTACGTGAAGCTCATACCGCTCACTTGCGGGAAGCGTCCTGCACCCTCTTCTACCTTGCTCACGCCGTTTTCGAGGGCTTGCTTCAGCTCTTCGCCTGTTACTTCTACGACTGCCAGTGTATTGTTCTCGAATGGCAGGAGCGTGTACAGACCTTTTTTCGTGATATCGCCTGCTGGCAGCTGTGTACGGATTCCACCGCCGTTCGCCAGTGCTACATCTGCCTCATAGCCTTTGATGGACTTCGTGCGCTCCAGCATGATATCTGTGATCAGGTTACCAACGTTTGTTTCTTTCGTACGTACCAGTGCACGGTCACCATCGAGTGGCACTTCGGATTTCGCAATGACAACATTCATGACCGTATCGATCTTGCTCACGATTTCTTTAACCATCTTATCTACATCTGGATCAGCCACAACTGCTTCATCGTACTCTTTCAAACCGCCGCTGAATGCTACCAGTTCTTTTCCGAGGTAGTAGAGGTCAGCGCGTCCGAGCGACTTGCCGTACTCCCAGTCTTGTACGATGTACGTGCCGTTTACGAGTTCAGGTTCTTTCAGCGGAGTATGGGAGTGGCCACCAACGATCAGGTCAATGCCAGGAACGTTTTTCGCGATTTCACGGTCTACGTTCACGCCGATATGGGAAACAACAATCACGTGATCTGCTTCTTTTTTCAGCTCAGGTACAAGTGCTTTTGCCACTTCCACTGGGTTTTTGAATGTCAGCCCTTTTACGTTGTCAGGGTGAGTCAATACAGGTGTGTCTTCCGCTACGAAACCAACAAAGGCGAATTTCTTCCCGCCAATCTCTGCTTTGAAAACAGGTGGCAGCAGTTCTTTTCCATCTGACTTGAATACGTTAGCAGAGATAACTGGATGCTCGAGCATGTCACGCAGCTTGAGCAATTGCTCATAACCGAAGTCAAACTCGTGGTTACCGGCAGCCATTACGTTGTAGTCAAGGCTGTTGAGGATCGGAACAACAGATTCGCCTTTGAATTGGTTCACGAAAACGGTACCTTGGAAGGTATCACCAGCGTCCAAGAGCAAGAAGTTTTCGTTCTCTGCACGCCATTCCTTGAGCAAGGTTGCGATTTTAGCAAAGCCGAATTCTTTTTGGTTCTTGTCTTCTTGAATATGACCGTGTGTATCGTTGGTATGGGCAATCGTTACGTGTGTGGTAGCCGCATCACCCAATGCTTGGAAAAATTCACCGCGCGTAACAGTCGCCTTGTTGTCGAGCTTCACTTTGTAGCCCAGTTTGTCAGCCATTTGTGTAAGCTTCGCAGCTGTTACCGCTTGCGCATGGTTTTTATAGTCGTCTTGTGAGAGAGCACCTTTGCTCTTTGCCCAGTCGAAGTAAGGAGTAGACCAGTGAGCACCTTTAGTGGCAGCTCCCACTTTTGCCTCTTTCAATTTGGAGAAAACAACAGTAGCTTCTGCGAGAGTCACAGCACGATCTAAAGCAAGATCGCCATTTTGACCCGCTGATACAATTGCCTTTTTCACCATCCAGTCAACGTGTTGTACGGGATGCAAGGGTGCTGCAAATGCTGAGGAAGACATCAGCGATGCAAATACGATAGATGCAAACGCCGTCATCGTAATCCGACGTGCCTTTTTCATGATAATTTCCCCTCTCGTCTATGTATAAATAAATAGGATAACGTTTTCATTATAGCAAATTCTGCTAGGACGATGGTGTGATATTTGTTTAGTTTCTGTTTAGAAAGCTCTTGAAGGCTTCCGCCATTTTCTCTGGCGATTCAACCATGCCCATATGCCCAGCATCAGGCAACAGCACTTGTTTGACGTTATTTTTATCTACTGTAAAAGTTTTTTCAGCAGGAATGATCTGGTCCTCTGTTCCTGCGACTAATAGTACAGGTAATGTCGTTTCTTGCAGCACATGATTGCGATCCACTCGATCACGCATAGCGATTAATGTTTGGACGGCTCCAACCGGGCTCGTTGCAAAGCCAATTTCTTTTGCCAGCTGGACTTCTTCTCTCATCGTGTCGATATGCGAAGGTGCGAACAGCTTCGGTACGAGGGCTTTGATAAACGGCTCCATTCCATTTTGGCGGATGTTGTCTGCGCCTTTATCCCGATTGGCTTTGGCAGCGTCGTCATCCGGATAAGGCGTCGAATGGACCAAACCAAAGCTCGCCAGCTTGTCCGCGTATTGATTTGCAAATGCCAAGGTCACATAGCCACCGAGTGAATGTCCAAACAGATGAATCTTCGTTAAACCAAGCTCCTCTACAAGCAAAGCCAGATCGTCTGCAAAGCGCTCGATCGAATACGGCTCATCAGGCGCCGAGCTGTCTCCATGACCACGCAGATCGATTGCAATGACACGATACGTTTTAGACAGGAGCGGCACGAGCTTATGCCAGTAAGCTGAGCTCCCGCAAAAACCGTGGATCAAAACAAGCGATTCCCCCGTTCCTTCTTCTACATAGGCTATTTTGATGCCGTTACTTAGTTGGACTTCCTTTTTCATCGATCATACTCCTTTATTGTTTGTTTACTTCTTGTCAAGAAGTGCTACTGACCCTTAGGATTGGAAAATAACCCTTGTTCCAAAGAACATGAAAGAGGTGCAGCTAGTAGATGGTATACCCAAAAACAGGTTCCGTGATCGTCAGAGACGGCAGAGAAATGACGTACACGCACATTCAGGCAAATCAGACGCCATCTCGCTCCGTCTGTTTTTTCTTTCCCGGAGCCAGCTATTCGTTCGACAGGCCGTATCTGTATTATTCTACCATGCTTTTTTTAAACAAACAGATCGATCTGGTCCATGTACATGCAAATTACGGACGAGAAAATACGGATTTGTGGAATCGCTCATTCGGTGAGCGAAGTGCTTGGATCAGCGAGGAGATGCAAACCGTTGTTTCACGTGCGCTGGATGTTCACGAGTATGAACGAGTTTTCTTCCTCGGGAAGTCACTCGGTACGGTGCCGATAACATGCGGATTGCTCAAGGAATCTCGTTTTGCCCGTTCATCGGCTATCCTGTTGACTCCATTGCTGACTGAGGATGTGTTCCATACGGAATTGCTGAATCTTACCCAACAGGTATTTCTCGTCTCAGGCACTGCCGACCATTACTACAACCAGGGTGTGGTTGATCAGCTTGCCACATCCAAACCGAACATCCAGCTCCATCTCCCGCAAAACGCCAAGCACTCCCTCGATGTTGATCTCTACGTCGATGATTCCCTTCAAGTGCTTCAGTCTGTCATGGGTGAACTGGCACGCTTCTTGGACAAGCAAATGGATTGACATCAAAAACAACACCTCTTGCTCGTGCAATGCAGGTGTTGTTTTCTTGTTTTTTACCGAAGCGGAATAAAAATTTCATAGGCATTGTCGACCCGAGCAGACTCATGCACAGTTGGAAGGTACCGCTGGTCGTAGCGCTCCATGCGAAGAGCTTGGTCGTCCACTTGATGTCCATTCTCGTTGAGCCAGCCAAACAGACTGTGGTATGTGTTTTGAACCTGTTCCATCGGTCCTGTGTGAGTAAAACGAGCGTATTTCTTCGCTGGGATGGTGAACCCCACCATGCCCTCAGGGATATGCTCAAAACGCTCTACCTCTACCACAATGTACTCGGTATACATTTGGTACGTCCGATTCTCGTCGCTGATGTCGTAACGTATATCTGGTGAAACCACGAGAGGAATCTCATCCTGACGCTTCAAAAAAGTCTCCCATAGTTTGGGCATGTATTCGACAAGCATCGGAAAAGAACCGGAGAAGCTAAGCCCAATCAGATGTTTTTGCGGTACGTGAACAATCGTCCCTTCCATCTCTCTCCACCTCATTCATCGGCATTTTCCTTCGTATTTTGACAGGAGATAGAAAAATCCTGCTCAAAGTCAAAAAAAGCACCTCCCGCATCAGCAAGGAAGTGCTTTCTTCTTTTCATTCTTTATTCAAACGCTTTTTTCATCGCTTGGTAGCTTGCTTCAATCGTCCGTTCGATATCTTCATCCGTATGAGCCAAAGAAACGAACATACCCTCAAACTGGGATGGCGGGATCATGACGCCTTCCTCCAGCAGATAGCTAAAGTATGTCGAGAAACGCTCCAGATCGGATGTTTTCGCTGTTTCATAGTTGATCACCGGCGTCTCTGTGAAGAACAGGCAAACCATGGAGCCTACGCGATTGAGCGTGTGCGGAATGCCCAGCTTCTTGGCATTGTCAGCCAAGCCTTCAGCCAAACGGGCGGACATCTTCTCCAAGCGCTCGTAAGCGCCTGGTTTGCTGAGCTCTTGCAACGTAGTCAAACCAGCAGCCATCGCCAAAGGATTTCCTGACAGCGTCCCTGCCTGATAGATTGGCCCTGCAGGAGCCACTTGTTGCATGATCTCCCGTTTGCCGCCGTATGCACCTACTGGCAATCCACCGCCGATGACTTTCCCCATCGTTGTCAAATCCGGAGTAATGCCGTACAGCTCTTGTGCACCGCCCAATGCTACACGGAAGCCAGTCATGACTTCATCGAAAATGAGCAGTGTCCCATGTTTCTCCGTAATTTCACGAAGCCCTTCGAGGAAGCCTGGCTGTGGAGGAACAACCCCCATGTTGCCGCCGATTGGCTCCACAATAACTGCTGCCAGATCATCCCCAAACGCTTCAAATGCCAGTTTGACGCTTTCCAGATCATTGTAAGGAACCGTAATCGTGTTGTGTGCTGTTCCTTCTGGTACGCCTGGGCTGTCTGGAAGTCCTAATGTAGCCACACCGGAACCAGCTTTGATCAACAGGCTATCGGCATGACCGTGGTAGCAGCCTTCGAACTTCATGATTTTGTTGCGTCGGGTATAGCCCCGCGCGAGGCGCAGAGCGCTCATCGTCGCCTCTGTACCGGAGTTCACCATGCGCACGACTTCGACAGATGGCACGATCTCACAAACGAGCTTTGCCATTTCTGTTTCCCGCTCAGTCGGTGCACCAAAGCTGGTTCCAAGCGCAGCTACTTCCGTAATCGCTGCAAGGACACGCGGATGCGCATGACCCAAGATCAATGGACCCCACGAGCCGATGTAGTCAATGTAGCTGTTTCCATCTACATCAAAAATGCGGGAGCCTTCTCCTTTTGCGATGTAAACAGGATTGCCTCCCACGCTCTTAAACGCACGAACCGGACTGTTTACTCCGCCTGGTATGTAATGCTGTGCTTCTGCAAATAACTGAGTAGATTTTTCTCTATTCATCTCGTGCTCACCTCGCCAGCCATTTTGCAACATCTTTTGCATGGTACGTAATGATCATATCTGCACCTGCGCGTTTGAAGCCAACCAATGTTTCCATAACGATACGCTCTTCATCGATCCAGCCATTCAAAGCTGCCGCTTTTACCATGGAATACTCGGCACTCACATTGTAAGCCACGATCGGCAGGTTGAAGTTCTCACGCAGACGAAGAACCATGTCCATGAAGGCAAGACCTGGCTTGACGATCAAGAAGTCCGCGCCTTCTTTTACATCGGAAGCTGCCTCGCGTAGACCTTCACGTGCATTGGCCGCGTCCATCTGGTAGCTTTTGCGATCTCCGAATTGTGGAGTGGAGCCTGCCGCATCGCGGAACGGCCCGTAGAAGGCAGAAGCGTATTTCACCGCATAGGACATGATCGGAATGTGCTCAAAACCAGCCTCGTCCAAAGCTTCACGGATTGCAATCACGAAACCGTCCATCATGTTGGAAGGTGCAATAATATCTGCTCCAGCTTTTGCTTGGGAAACGGCAGTCTGACCCAAAAGCTTCAAGGTTTCATCATTCACAACTTCACCTTCGTGAATGACACCACAGTGACCATGATCGGTGTATTCACACAGGCATGTATCGGCAATCACGATCATTTCCGGATGGGCTTCCTTGATCAGACGCATCGCCTGCTGGGTAATCGCATCATCATTGTACGCCTCTGTTCCGCATGCGTCTTTATGTGTTGGTACCCCAAACATCAGAACAGCTTGAATTCCCAGAGCTACGATTTCTTTCATCTCTTCGGCCAGTTTGTCCAAAGAGAGCTGATATACGCCTGGCATGGACGGAATCTCGTTCTTAATACCGGTTCCTTCCACTACGAACAACGGATAAATCAAGTCTTCCACCCGTACGTGGTTCTCCCGCACCAGATTGCGCATAGCCGCGCTTTTGCGAAGACGGCGATGACGGTCAAATGTTTGTGCCATGTCGATTCCCTCCCAGATTCTCTATGATAGCTGCTAGTAATCCTTCCACGGTGTACTCACTTGCTACTGCATGAACAGAAAGCCCGTTTTGCTTTGCTGTATCTGCCGTTATTGGTCCGATACAGGCTGTCTGAACGTGCTTGAGCGAGTCTAACGATGCATAGGGCTCCATCGCCGCCATGAAATGCGTCACCGTTGAAGAGCTGGTAAACAAGATGATATCAATGAGACCTTGCTGTAGTTTTTCCGCTGCTTCTGGAGCGTGCTCTGCATCAATGACAGTGTGATACACGTCTACCTCTGTCACAGCAAGCCCCAAGCGAGCCAACTCCTTTGGCAATGTCTTGCGCGCAATATCTGCACGAGGCAGCAGAACGCGCTGACCAGGAAGCAACTGATCATACAAGCTCGACAGCAAGCCCTCCGCGACGTAATCAGAGGGGATGACAGCTACTTCGAGCCCGTGATGCTCAAGCGCCTTGGCCGTCTTCGGACCGACCGCAGCAATTTTGCCAGTGAACGCTTCAAGGCCTACCCCGACCTCGCGCATGCGCTCCACGAAAAAGCCCACACCATTCACACTCGTGAAGACCACCCAGTCGTATGCTGGCAACTGGGTGATGGCTTCGTCGAGCTTGGCAGTGTCCGTCGGCGGCATCATTTTTAGCAGGGGAAATGCGTATGCTTCTCCACCCAACCGCTCGATCTGTTCAACGAGCTCGCGAACTTGACTTCTTGCCCGGGTGACCATGATGCACTTGCCAGTCAGCGGCTTGTGCGATCCGTGGACAATCATTGCTCATTCTCCCGCAATACTTCCGCAAGTACGTCTCCCGCTCCTTGCGCCAGAAGTGCTTCTGCTACTTGAATGCCCAGCGCTAACGGATCCTGGCCAGTCGCCGTGTTTTTGAACATTTGCTTCCCATCTGGGGAGCCAACCATTCCTGTCAACGTAATTTCATCGTTCTCACCAATTGTCGCATATGCGCCAATCGGCACCTGACAGCCCCCTTGGAGCTTGTGCAGGAAGCTGCGCTCTGCCGTTACCGCCAAACGCGTCGGTGCGTCATCAAACTGCTTCAAGAGAGCGAGTGTCTCCTCATCGTCTGCTCGGCATTCGATGGCAAGCGCGCCTTGACCGACTGCTGGCAAGCTGATTTCAACAGGCAGGAACTGCGAGATTTCCCCTTCAAAGTTCACGCGCTCAAGTCCAGCCGCAGCAAGGATGATCGCATCAAAATTTCCTTCCGCAAGCTTACGCATGCGCGTATCAATATTTCCACGCAAAGATTCGATCTGAATATCAGGGCGATATGCGAGAATTTGTGCAGAACGGCGCAAGCTACTGGTCCCTACCAAAGCTCCTTGCGGTAATTCATCCAACGTCTTGCCGTCCTTGGAAAGCAGGACATCTCTGGGATCAACTCGCTTCGGAATCGCGCCGATTACCAAGCCCTCTGGCAATTCAGCAGGCATATCCTTCAAGCTGTGTACCGCAAAATCGGTTTCCTTATCGAACAAGGATTGCTCGATTTCTTTGACAAACAATCCTTTTCCGCCAACTTTGGACAAGGTCACATCGAGGATTCGATCGCCTTTCGTCACGATTTCATGCAATTCAAAATCAGCCTCAGGTGCGAACCCCTTCAGTTTATCAACGACCCAATTCGTTTGAGTGAGCGCCAATTTACTGCGACGCGTTCCCACTTTCCATTTTCCCATGACAGCCTCCTTGATGAACAGCTCCTACCACCAGTCGTGAAATGTAGAAGTAGTGAAGCCTAAAAAATTGATAAGCAGTAACAAAAACGCCACGACGTTCCACTGCGCGAGTCTGCGCATCTGCATCGTATCCCGATAGCGCTGGTACAGCCACAGCGAATAAATCGCAACGACCAGCACGGAGAGCACTACTTTTGAATCTAGCAGAAATTTCTCCGGCAAAACCATTTTACCCCAAATGATCCCTAATACAATCGAAAGCAAGAGCATTGGTACACCCAGCATGTTCATTCGGTACGCGTAGCCTTCCAATTGATCGAGGCTAGGCAAACGCCTGAGCAACGGTGACCACCGTCTTCCCTTGAGCATTTTGTGCTGGAGCAAGTACATGGCCGAGAAGATCATCGAGAGCGAGAACGCCCCGTAGCTGAACATGGCCAGTGTCACATGCGTCAGCAATAGCTCAGAGGTCAAAATGCTCGATACAGCCTCAATCGGCGTTTCTGGTAAAAACATTGACATGACGAGCACGACAAACCCGATAATGTTGGTAAAAAAAACCAGCAAATCAATCCGAAAAAAATAGTGAATGGCAAGCGACAGGCCTACCAGCACCCATGAATAAAAAAAGAGCGTCTCAAACAGCGTAATGACTGGAAAATACCCCTTCATGACTGCTTGCGAGACAAAAAATGCGGTTTGCAAGGCCCAAACGACAACAAGCAACCCGAAAGCCAGACGATTGACTTTCCGGTTGCTTTGCAAGAAGTCGTTAAAATAGAAGAGAACACTTGCAGCGTAGAGAAAGATCGTCAAGTCGTAGATCCATCTCACCTCGGCCATGCACTCTCTCCCCCACTTTCCCAATCGGTTTCTAACAGTAGCAGATAGATTGATTGTCAGGTCAGCTTAGTCAGGGAACCGGGAAACCAATACTTGCTCCCGAGAAGAAGATGTCTGTTTATTTTTATCGTTAGCCCAGATTGCTTCCTGTTCTTTTCGCTCCAGGATCTCCTCCAACGCAAACATTTTCTCGAAAATATTCAGTACTTCTTCCCCATCTTTGGTAGCTGCCATTTCTTTTAAACGCACGACCGGATCGTGCAACAGTTGATTGACAATGCCCTTGGTTGTCTTGCGGATGATGTGCATCTCCCGCTCAGACAGGCTCGGCAGCTTGTTTTCGATTTTTCGCATCGCTTCGCTTTGGATCGTGTTTGCCTTGTCACGCAGTGCAGCGATCAATGGCGCCACGCCAAGCGTCTGGTACCAGGTCGTGAAAGCCACGATCTCTTCTTGAATCATGACATCCAGACGTTCCGCTTCACGAGAACGTTCCGCAACGTTACTCGCAACGATGCCTTCCAGATCGTCAATATCATATAAAAATACGTTATCGAGATCATGCAAGTCAGGATTTAGATCGCGAGGAACTGCGATATCCACCATGAACAACGGACGATGCTTTCGTTGTTTCATGATCGGAGCCAGTTCTTTTTTGCCAAGAACATAACCTGTCGCTCCGGTCGAGCTGATGACGATGTCTGCTGTGAGCAGTGCCTCAGGCAGCTGCTCCATCGTACAGGAGTCACCCTTGAACTTCTCTGCCAAAAGCTGCGCTCGCTCCAATGTACGATTCGCAACCATGACGCGTTCCGATCCATTTGCGTGCAGATGCTTGGCGGTCAGCTCGCTCATTTTGCCCGCTCCGACGATCAGGACAGACTTCCCTGCAAAGGAACCGAAGATCTTTTTCCCCAGTTCGACAGCAGCGTAGCTGACAGAAACCGCATTTTGTCCAATCGCTGTCTCTGTATGGGCACGCTTGGCAAACGTAATCGCTTGCTTGAATAAGGTGTTGAAGACAGTCCCTGTCGTTTGATGCTCCTGCCCCAACAGAAACGCATCCCGGACTTGTCCGAGGATTTGTGTTTCTCCCATTACCATCGAATCAAGACCGGAAGAGACGCGGAACAAGTGCTCGATTGCCTGTTCGTTCTCTTTTATATAGAGATGATCCTTAAATTGTTCTTTCTCCACGCCGAACCATTCAGCCAAAAAACGGCGGGTATAGTCTCGGCCTATATTTGCCTGGTCGCAAACGACGTAAATTTCCGTCCGGTTGCACGTCCCCAGGATGATACATTCTGCGATACTCTTCGTCTGGGAGAGTAGATGAAGAGCGCGTGCTGTCCCATCGTCGCTGAATGTAAACTTTTCGCGAATTTCGACAGGAGCTGTTTTATAGTTTAAACCCAGCAAAAGAATATCCATAATGTCCTCCCAGAATAACAAACCTGTTAGCGGCATATGTAAAATGCACTATTATTATATCATTATGTCCCGAATCGGATAGGAGTAATTGTGAAAAGTTTTTTAACGGAGCGCACTTTGCGTATATCCTATATAATCCGCTTGCGTTCCTTCCGGGAATCCCTTATGATTTCGCCTATACATGAAAACCGAAGAAAAATTGTGAAAATGTCAGAAAGGAGAGGAAAGAAGCTTTGAGAAAACCTTGGATGGCAGACATAACGCTGCTCCTCGTCGCAGTTATCTGGGGAACTACGTTTTTGATCGTACAGCAGGCAATCGCATCGCTGCCTCCCAATACGTTTAACGCTGTTCGTTTTACCATTGCTGCGTTATTTTTATTGATCATCTATTTCATCCGCAATCGTCATCGTAGGCAGACCCACGAATGGAGAGGGCCACTGCTTCGTGCAGGCGTCATCCTCGGCTTTTGGCTCTGTCTGGGATACGCCTTACAGACCGTAGGACTATTGTATACTTCGCCTTCCAAAGCTGGCTTTATCACTGGATTAGCCGTCGTATTGGTGCCGCTCTTCTCGTTTTTGCTCTTACGTGAGCGCGTCAAGCCTTTCGCTATCTTCGGTGTGATTCTGGCAGCATTCGGCTTGTATTTGCTGACGCAGAACCAGTCATTCTCCTTTAATCTCGGTGATGCCTTAATCTTCGTCGCTGCCATCTGCTTCGCCATGCAAATCGTCTTTACAGGTAAATACGCACCTCGCTTTGCAGCATTGCCCCTTGCCATCACACAATTAGCCACGGTAGGAGTCATGAGCTGGCTGTACGCCTTTTTCTTTGAGGATTGGAGTCGTGCTTTTGATCCGGCGATTTTGTTCATACCCGAGGTGGCCTTTGGTTTGATCGTCACTTCTATTTTCGCCACGGCACTGGCCTTTCTCGCGCAGACGGCCTTGCAAAAGCAAACCAGCTCGACGCGGGTCGCTCTCATTTTCGCTTTGGAGCCCGTATTTGCTGCAGTCACCTCCTACGTCTTTATTCATGAAATATTGAGTGGAAGACAGTTAACCGGATGTCTCCTGATTTTCACCGGCATGATTCTCGCTGAGCTGCCGATTCAAGAATGGGTGCGGAATTTCCGTCAGAGAAAGCCAAATGACGGTCGTGAATCCGCCTGATGCGAAAAGCAAAAAAGTTCCTTCTCCCCTGCGGGATTAGGAACTTTTTTTATGAGCTCTTCTTAACCTCTTGCATGACGGCATCCACAAAAAGCTGCATAACGGGTCCACACACTTCTTGCGGGTACCGCTCCGTTCGTTTGAGCCACTGTTTAAGGCGGAGCAAGTGATAGGCTGCTTGTGGAAGTCGCCCTCTTGTCCCATGATCGATGAGAGCGACAGCCGACAGACCGACTTTAGTCCACAGCTGGAACTTCTCCACCCACGGCCTCGTTTCTACTGCAAGCTTCTCATTCGCCATTCCTGCCAACAGCTTGTTTGCCGCCGCCTCCATCTTCTGAAAAAGAGCCGTCAAGTCCGCAATGGCCTTTTGTCGATCTCCTTCCAGGAAATGAAAGCGGAAGGTCAGGATCGCTTCTAGCAATCGCGGCGATTCCACCTCGCATAAAAACGAGCTTTGCACGTTATTCGCAAAGGTGAAGAAAGCATCCGCATCCTTTTGTCCCGCTACTTCCTCGACCGCTTGTTTCCATACCGTATCAGGATCGTAACCGATCGGATCTCGCAAATAGGCTGCCGTCGTAATCAAAGGAATCTTCGAGCATTCTGGTCTAGACATCGCATTCGCCACATAGCCTGCTGCGTATTGCCACAGGTCAGGGTCACGGTGACGCAATGGACCGATATGTAGTTCGTTCGCCATGGCCAAATCATTCACCGGGTAGTTGTCCCAATAAAATGGCTGATGACCGGTGTACTCTTGAAAGCGAATCGCATCACCGTCCGTCAGGTAAGGCGAGCAGACGAATCGTCCCGTCCAGAACAAATCGATTTCTGGCGGCAAATGCTTGCCGAGGTACATGATATACGCTTCTTTTCCTATCCCGTTGTATTGTGTAGGACAAACAACGAGCTTGACTGGATCGCCCCAGTTGCGTATCAAATCCCACACAAAAAGCGTCGTATGGGCATGCGCCTCTGCCAAATGGGCAAACTCGGCTACATCTTTCTCATGCAACAGGTGCATGGGGATATCATCGAACAATAGCGCAAAATAACGCACACCGCGATCATACAAATCCCGATACTTCTTACCTAACAGCTCCAAGTGCTGACGATTCGTATATTCCATGCTAAGTCCGGGACCCAGACAATAAATAAACTGCATGTTGTGAGTCCTTGCCCGCTGGATCAGCTCATCTAACTGTTGATTGGCTTTCACAGGAAGCGGCTCCATCCAGCGTTCCCTCAGATACTCGTCATCTTTGGGAGCGTAGAAATACGCGTTGTAATCATATCGGTGTAAAAAGTCGATCATATCCAGCCGCTCTTCATGTGTCCAAGGTGTTCCATAGAAGCCTTCGATCACACCACGTACAGCAAAGCAAGCACTCCCGCTCACTTAGATGCTCCCTTCCCCACGACGAATTGGGTCTAAGAATTACTCACTGGCTGGAGCAATCTCTTCTGCCCTGGCAGCCGTCTCCTTGGCCATTTCCTCACCAGCACGGATACGACGCATGATTTCTGCCCACAATTCATCCTTGCCTTGGCCTGTCTCCGAGGAAAATACAATGATCGTATCATCCCCGCGCAAATTCAGGCTTTGACGGATGATCTTTGTATGCTGTAGCCAACGCCCGCGAGCAATTTTATCACCTTTCGTCGCTACGACTACGGTAGGGAGCCCGATTTGCTTGCACCAATCGTACATCGCAATATCGTCTTTACTCGGAGCATGGCGAATATCGACCAGTTGAATAATGAAGCGAAGCTCATTCCGGTTTTTCAAATAACCCTCGATCATTTTTCCCCATTGTTCCTTGATCGTCTTCGCTACCTTTGCATATCCATAGCCCGGGAAGTCAACGAAGTAGAGCATTTGATTGACACGGAAATAATTCAATGTCTGGGTTTTACCCGGACGAGAACTAATCCGGGCAAGCCCTTTGCGGTTCATCATTTTATTGAGCAAGGATGATTTTCCTACGTTAGAGCGTCCTACCAGCGCGATCTCATGGAGACCATCTGTCGGATACTGCTTCGGTCCAACCGCACTGATAATAAACTCTGATGATGTTACTTTCATGCTTTGTCACCTACTGGCTGTTTAGTTAGCGCGTGACGCAGCACTTCATCTAAATGGTCAACTGGATAGAATGTCAGTTCACCGCGTACGCTCTCCGGGATATCCTCGATATCCTTCTCGTTGTCTTTTGGCAAAATGATCGTGGTTAAACCTGCACGGTGAGCGGACATGCACTTTTCTTTCAGCCCGCCAATTGGCAGTACCCGACCTCTCAATGTAATCTCCCCGGTCATCCCCACCTCTTTTTTCACAGGGATTTTCGTGAGAGCGGATACGAGTGCGGTTGCCATCGTAATCCCAGCAGACGGACCGTCTTTTGGAATTGCCCCTTCCGGAAAGTGGATGTGGATGTCGTTCTTCTCATGGAAAGCAGGGTCGATTCCCCACTGTTCCGCACGGGAGCGAATATAGCTGAATGCAGCCTGCGCAGATTCCTTCATGACGTCACCCAGTTTCCCTGTCAGGGTGAGCTTTCCTTTTCCAGGCAAAATGCTGACTTCTACATTCAGCGTATCTCCGCCTGCTTGTGTCCAAGCCAGACCCGTAACGGAGCCGACTTGATCTTTTATCTCCGCCAGACCATAGCGGTAGCGCGGTTTGCCAAGCAGCGTCTCCAACGTCTTGACGGTAACCACAACACGCTTTTTCTCACCGCCCACAATCAGCTTGGCAGCTTTGCGGCATACGTTTGCTGCTTCGCGATTGAGGTTGCGAACTCCCGCTTCCCGCGTGTACAAACGAACGAGCTTCAGCATCGCATCATCGTTCATCTTCAGCTTATCTTTGCCCAGACCGTGATCCTGCATTTGCTTCGGTAAGAGGTAATCACGCAAAATGTTCAGCTTTTCCAGTTCGGTATAGCTGGAAATCGAGATGACCTCCATCCGGTCCAAGAGCGGACGCGGAATCGTATCGAGACTGTTTGCGGTCGTAATAAACATGACGTTCGTCAAATCATAGGTCTCTTCGATATAGTGATCACTGAATTTATCATTTTGGTTTGGATCTAGCACTTCAAGTAGGGCAGACGCTGGGTCTCCACGGAAATCGGACGCGAGCTTGTCGATTTCATCCAGCAAAAAGACAGGATTAACCGTGCCGGCTTGCTTCATTCCTTGGATGATTCTTCCTGGGAGAGCTCCTACATACGTACGTCGATGACCGCGAATTTCTGCTTCATCACGCACTCCCCCCAAGGAAATGCGAACAAATTCACGCCCGATTGCACGCGCTACAGAACGGGCCAGAGATGTTTTTCCGACACCCGGTGGACCAACCAGACAAAGAATCGGTCCACGCATGGAGTTTACCAGCTTTTGTACTGCCAAATACTCCAAGACGCGCTCTTTTGGTTTATCCAAGCCATAATGATCTTCATCGAGTACTTGCTGTGCATGATGAATATCCAGATTGTCTTCTGTCGTCTTCGTCCACGGCAGCGCAAACAAGGTATCGATATACGTGCGGATAACCGAGCCTTCCGCAGAAGTCGCCGGCATCTTTTCCAGACGTTCGAGCTCCTTCTCGATCTTCGTCTTGATCCGTTCTGGAGCGTCCGATTTTTCGAGCTGAGCACGTAGCTCATCTACTTCACCTTGTCGTCCGTCCTTGTCACCCAGCTCTTTTTGGATAGCTTTCATTTGCTCACGCAGGTAGTATTCCTTTTGCGTGCGCTCCATCTGTTTTTTCACGCGGTTGCCGATCTTGCGTTCTAGCTCAAGTACCTCGCGCTCGTTGTTCAAAATGGTCAAAAGAATTTCGAGACGTTCCTTAATGTTGGTCGTCTCCAAAATTTCTTGTTTGTCCTTCATCTTGAGCGGCAAATGGGAAGCAATCACATCGGCCAAACGTCCTGGTTCCTCAATGTCCTGCACAGAGGTCAATGTCTCTGGGGAAACCTTTTTGGACAGCTTGATGTACTGCTCAAAGTGGCCCAGCAAGGAACGCATTAAAGCTTCCACTTCGTTTTTCTCTGTTTTTTCATCTTGCAAATATGTAATCGACACGACGAAATAATCTTCCTGTTGAAGATACTCTTCGATCTTCGCGCGTTGCAAGCCTTCTACCAATACACGGATTGTCCCATTCGGCAGCTTCAGCATTTGTTTCACACGCGCAACAGTACCAATACTGTAGATTTGCTCAGCATCTGGTTCTTCTATGTGGACCTCTTCCTGTGTCGCAAGCAAAATCTTGTTATCGTCTACCATGGCTTGCTCCAATGCGCGGATGGACTTTTCCCGTCCAACGTCCAAATGGAGTACCATTGTCGGATAAACAAGCAATCCTCGCAACGGGAGAAGCGGTAATTCTCGTTTACCGGAACGTTCGCCCAAGCGGATGCACCTCTCCTTGTTGATCTACCCTCTTACAAAGAGCCTTATAACAGACAAAAACGGCCCTCAAAGCCGTTTTTTAAACGCCCACCCGGCCCCAAAAAACGAGACAAAAAAGATCATACACAATCATTTTTTGTGGAGCTCGTTTCAGGCCGGGCAAGGCCTCTGGCTCTTTGCAAGCAGAAGCTTTTTTCCATTGTAGCGCAAACACAATCCGATGTCTAATTTGCGAGCATACCCGACTGTTACAGGGATAGCGGAGAGGAAGCGAGATCCTCTGCTGGGATTTGCAAAGTAAATCCCGTTGCCTCTTCTTCTTGCATGGTAGCTTGCGGTACAGCTAGCTCGATTACCTCAGTGACAGTGGACACTGGTATGATTTCGATCCCTTTCATGTCGGCAAAAATGCTTTGCCAGTTTTCCTGTGGAATGAGGACTCTGGTCGCTCCCGCTTGTTTGGCGGCTTCCACCTTTGCCACTACACCCCCAACTGGCTTTACCTTCCCATGTATACTCACTTCGCCAGTCATCGCCAGTAAATTATCGACAGGCTGATTCAAAATCGCTGAGTAGATCGCAGTGGCAATGGTAATGCCAGCAGAAGGCCCATCGACAGGGATGCCTCCCGGAAAATTGATATGCAGATCATAATCATACGGACGGACGCCCATTCTGCTTAATACAGTCAAAACGTTTTCGATCGAGCCTTTTGCCATCGACTTTCGGCGAATCGTCCGGCTGCGGCTGCCCATTTCCTCTTCCTCAGCCATTCCAGTCATCGCCATTCGACCTTGACCAGGAACAGCTGCGGGTGAAGCAGTCACTTCAAGCTCCATCACACTGCCCATGTTCGGACCGTAGACAGCAAGACCGTTGACTAAACCAACCTGCGGTGTATCATGCACCTGTTTTTCGGGGCGAGGCGATTTTTGACTGCTGTGCATTACCCACTCCACATCAGCAGCCTGGATGTCTTGGCGTTCTTCCGTCAGGGCAATTCCCGCGGCGATTTGCAAGGTATTGATCGCTTCACGTCCATTGGTCGCGTAGCGCTCGATCACTGAAACTGCGCTGTCTTCTATATTCATATTCATTTTAGGCACGGCCGTACGCACGATACACCCTATTTCCCCAGCCTTTAATGGACGGAAAAAGATTTCCAGACAACGGGAACGAAGCGCAGCAGGCAGTTCTTCAGGCAGCCTCGTCGTCGCTCCAACCAGTCGAAAGTCGGCGGGCAAACCGTATTTGAAAACGTCATGAATATGCGAAGGAATTTGGTTGTTTTCCTCGCTGTAGTAAGCACTCTCCAGCATGACTTTGCGGTCTTCGAGAACCTTTAGTAACTTATTCATCTGAATAGGATGAAGTTCCCCAATTTCATCAAGAAAAAGCATGCCACCGTGCGCTTTTGTCACAGCGCCTGGCTTTGGCTGCGGAATTCCTGCCTGCCCAAGCGAGCCTGCTCCTTGATAAATTGGATCATGTACGGAGCCAATTAACGGGTCAGCAATCCCACGCTCATCAAAACGCGCAATCGTCGCATCGATTTCAATAAACTTGGCATCTGAAGAAAACGGCGATAGCTGATTTTTCTTCGCTTCTTCGAGTACGACCCTAGCCGCTGCGGTCTTGCCTACACCTGGTGGTCCATAAATAATGACATGCTGCGGGTTGGGACCACACAAAGCGGCACGCAACGCACGAAGTCCATCTTCTTGTCCTACAATCTCTTCCAAAGTCGCTGGTCTTGTTCTCTCTGACAGAGGTTCTGTCAACGCAACCATTCTCATTTTACGAATAGAATCAAGATCCTTGCGCGATTCCTTTTCGGTTGAGGTTTTCGTGTTTCTCTGCGCTCGCAGCAAGTTCCAAAAGTAGGTGCCGATCACGATACCAACAACCACTTCAATGACAGCAATGACCAATGTCGTATAGTCCATATGCAGTCCCTCCCATGCGTCTTCGCTTGCGGTCAACTTTTGTCCTCCGAAGAGAGAGGAGCACGTTCATGACCGTTTTGTGCATATGTAAAGCTTCTCTTGAACGATATCAAGTAGTATTGCCCCGCAAGCGTAGACGTAAACCACCAACAAAAAAACCACCTCGCTGATAACGAGATGGTTTTTGTAGACAATGCTTAGGCTGTTTCTTCGTGCAATTCCTGGCCTTCTTTGGTCAACAGTTGTGGCTTCACTTTGTCGCGTACCGTTTCTTCGGTAATCACACACTTATTGACATCTTCTCTGGAAGGAAGCTCATACATCATATCGAGCATGATTTGTTCGATAATCGCACGCAGTCCGCGCGCACCAGTGTTGCGCTTAATCGCTTCTTTGGCGATTTGCAGCAGCGCACCGTTATCGAACTCCAGCTCAACACCGTCGAGACTCAGCAGTTTTTGATACTGTTTCACCAAAGAGTTTTTCGGCTCTGTCAGGATACGCACGAGCGTCTCCTCATCCAGCGGCTCCAAGGTAGCCAGTACTGGCAAACGACCGACGAACTCCGGAATCAGACCAAATTTCAGCAGGTCTTCCGGCAAAATGTATTTCAGATATTCTCCGGCTTTCAGATCGCCTTTTACGCCATCCCCGAAGTCTGCACCGAAACCGATGACTTTTTTACCCAAACGACGCTTGATAATCTGCTCGACGCCATCAAATGCACCACCGCAGATGAACAAAATGTTCGACGTATCGATTTGGATGAACTCTTGGTGAGGATGCTTGCGTCCGCCTTGTGGTGGAACACTCGCAACGGTACCCTCCAAAATTTTCAAGAGCGCTTGCTGAACGCCTTCACCAGATACATCACGTGTGATGGATGGGTTTTCCGATTTGCGGGCTACCTTATCAATCTCGTCGATGTAAATGATTCCTTTTTCAGCCTTCTCCACATCATAGTCAGCAGCTTGAATGAGCTTGAGCAAGATGTTTTCAACGTCTTCGCCCACATAACCTGCTTCTGTCAGAGAAGTTGCGTCCGCAATCGCGAAAGGTACATTCAGAATGCGCGCCAATGTTTGCGCGAGCAACGTTTTCCCGCTACCAGTCGGACCGATCAGCATGATGTTGGATTTTTGCAGCTCCACATCCTCGATCTTCGCTCCGGAATTAATCCGTTTGTAGTGGTTGTATACCGCTACAGACAAGGATTTCTTCGCCATATCTTGACCGATGACATAGTCGTCCAAGATTTTGCGAATTTCCACTGGCTTTGGAATTTCTTTCATATCAATTTCTTCTTCAGTGCCCAGTTCTTCCTGTACAATTTCATTGCACAGTTCGATACATTCGTCACAAATGTAAACACCAGGACCAGCTACCAGCTTGCGCACCTGTTCCTGGGACTTGCCGCAGAAGGAACACTTCAGTTGGCCTTTGTCGTCGTTAAACTTAAACATGCGCTTCACCTCACAACGGGTCAGTTTTTGCGTTCAATAATAGAGTCAATCAATCCGTAGGCCTTTGCTTCTTCTGCACTCATGAAATTGTCGCGGTCTGTATCTTGCTCTACGCGTTCATAAGGCTGACCTGTCCGCTCAGACAAAATCTCATTCAGCTGGCGCTTCGTTTTCATAATCCATTCCGCATGAATGCGGATGTCTTCTGCTTGCCCACGCACACCGCCGAGCGGTTGGTGAATCATCACCTCGGCGTTTGGCAGAGCAAAGCGCTTGCCTTTTGCACCAGCAGCCAACAGGAAAGCACCCATACTGGCAGCCATGCCCACACAAATCGTGGACACATCCGGTTTGATGTACTGCATGGTGTCATAAATGGCCATTCCTGCTGTAACAGAGCCACCTGGAGAGTTTATGTATAGCGATATGTCTTTGTCCGGATCTTCTGCCTGCAAGAAGAGCAGCTGAGCGACAACCAGATTGGCGATTTCATCATCAATCTCGGTGCCCAAGAGAATAATCCGGTCTTTCAGGAGGCGCGAGTAAATATCATAGGAGCGCTCTCCCCTGCTTGTTTGCTCGATGACCATAGGGATTAACATTATGTATTTTCCTCCTTTGCCGAAAAAAGTCAATGGTGGAAAAACAAGGCACGATACACTCGTGCCTTGTGGTCTTGACAGCCAGCGTCAGGGTTAGCCTGCCCACTGACCAATCATGCGTTCTTCTAAGCTTATGCTGTTACTTTGCTTTCTGCAACCAGCAAATCTACTGTTTTGCGAGTTTGCACATCGCGGTACAGAGCAACCATGCCATCTTGTGCGGAGAAGATTTTGCGCAGCTCATCTGCTGGGCGGCCGTATACGCCAGCCAGTTTATCCAGTTCTGCGTTTACGTCTTCTTCTGTTGCTTCGATGTTTTCTGCTTTGCCGATTGCTTCCAAAGTCAAGGAAGTGCGAACGCGGGATGTTGCGTCTGCACGCAATTGATCACGCAGTTGGCTCTCATCCATGCCGGAGAACTGGTAGTACAGTTCCAGCGTCATGCCTTGGTATTGCAGACGTTGACCAAATTCATTAACCATTTGATCCAATTCATGCTCAACCATTACTGCTGGCAAATCGATCTCAGCGTTTTCAGCTGCTTTCAGAACGAGCTGCTCACGAACATATTGATCTTTTTCTTGCGCTGTTTTTTCTTCGAGTTTTTTCTTGGTGTCTGCTTTCAGCTCTTCCAGCGTGTCGAACTCGCTCACGTCTTTGGCAAACTCATCATCCAAAACAGGCATGTTTTTGCGCTTCAAGCTGTTCAGTTTCACTTTGAATACCGCTTCTTTACCAGCGAGGTTAGGAGAGTGGTACTCTTCAGGGAAAGTTACGGTAATTTCTTTTTCTTCGCCGATGTTCAAACCAGCCAGTTGCTCTTCGAACCCTGCGATGAAAGTACCGGAACCCAGTTCCAGAGAATAATCTTCTGCTTTACCGCCTTCAAAAGCTACTCCGTCTTGGAAGCCTTCGAAATCGATTACAGCGATATCGCCTGTTTGTGCTGCACCCTCTTCTACTGCTACGAGCTCAGCATGACGCTCTTGCATGCGCTTCAGTTCAGCGTCAACGCTCTCTTCTGTTACAGAGAAGTCTTTTTCTTCGATGGACAGACCTTTGTAGTCGCCCAGCTTCACTTCAGGCTTCACAGTTACAGTCGCTTTGAAGATCAGGTTTTTCCCTTGTTCCATTTGCGTTACGTCTACTTCTGGACGATCTACTGGCTCGATACCAGCTTCACGAACAGCTTGTCCGTATGCAGTTGGAAGCAGAATGTCAAGAGCGTCTTGGTACAAAGATTCTACACCAAAACGGGATTCGAACATTTTGCGTGGTACTTTTCCTTTACGGAATCCTGGAACTTGAACTTTTTGAACCACTTTTTTAAACGCTTGATCCAATGCTGCGTCTACTTGCGTAGCATCTACTTCAATCGTCAGGACTCCCTGGTTATTCTCTACCTTTTCCCAATTTGCTGCCACGTAAACTTCCCCTCCTAAATCGAATAACAGAACATCGCCAGCCGCGCCATGGTATCTTCGCAGGCTCGGATGATAATATTCTAGCCATTATAACCATTCTAGTATAGCACAAATCTTTTAGTTTTCAAGAAGACCTCATTGGTCGACGAACAGAATAGTTCCCTCCCAATTGTGGAACCGGGTTGCCTACATGATCATAAAACGCCACGGATATGTAAGTTTCTGTCGGGCTCGTTCCTGTCTCTTCTAAAAGAGCGTATGTCGGTACGTGAAAACCTCGTGGCATTTGCAGGCTACCTGGATTTAGAAACAGGATGTCTCTTTCTACTCCACAGACAGGTACATGGGAGTGACCGAATACGACTACATTTGCCCCGACCTCTTCTGCACGGTAATGAAGGCGCAGAAGAGAGCCTTTCACTCCGAAAAGATGCCCGTGCGTTTGCAGGATGTGAAGGTCGCGCCATTTGGTCTCTTGCTCAGTCGGCACCTCTTGTGTCGAATCGCAATTGCCTCGGACAAGCGTCATGTTGGAAAACGGCTCGCGCTTATGGTCGACACAAAAATCGCCACAATGCAGAATTTTTTCGACATGATGTCGGTTGACGACCTGGCTTACTTCCCGAACCAAGCCGTGGCTATCGCTCATGATGAGAATTCCCATCACGCTTCACTCTCCTGTTTTCTCTCTTGTCTACTTGAGGATTGCAAGCAGTTGCTGCATGGCACGAGCGCGGTGGCTAATCTGGTTCTTTTCTTCTGGCATGAGTTCGGCCATCATTTTGTCCATCGATGGGACGTAGAATACCGGATCGTAACCAAAGCCGTTTGACCCTTTTGGTTCACGCGCAATCACGCCTTCACAAGCGCCAGTGGCAATGATTGGTTCTTCGCCCGGAATCACCAACGCCAACGTACAACGGAAGCGAGCTGTGCGTTCCTCTGTCGATACCTCTTCCAGCTCATTCAACAATTTACGCCAATTCTGCTCGTCTGTTGCATCTTCCCCAGCGAAGCGTGCGGAGTAAACACCCGGGCGTCCTTCCAGCGCATCTACTTCCAGTCCGGAATCGTCACCCAGGGCTGGCATGTTCAAGTATGTAGAGATTTCGATTGCTTTTTTCAGCGCATTTCCTTCGAAGGTGTCCTTATCTTCTACTACCTCAGGCACACCATCGAATTCAGCGAGGCTAATCCCTTCCCAGCCTGCATCTGCGAACAGCCTGTTGAATTCTTTCACTTTTCCTTGGTTCCGTGTTGCGAGAACGACTTTTTTTCGATTAGGCATGACTTTCCTCCGCTACCGATTGTGCAAAAGAGAGCGTAACATCAGCGAGCGCCTCTTTTTGACTGTTGATCAAGTTGTCAATGCCGACTTTTGCAAGGGCAATCATTTCTTGTAGCTGTTCAGGCGAAAATGGAGCATCCTCCCCTGTTCCTTGCAGCTCGACAAACTTTCCTTTTCCCGTCATGACGACATTCATGTCGACAATCGCTGTAGAATCCTCTTTGTAGTTGAGATCGAGCACGGCTTGCTCGCCGACTACCCCTACTGAGGTCGCTGCCAGGAAATCGTTTAACGGAAGCTGTTTCCAGGTGCCACTATCCACCAGCTTTTGCATTGCGTCTACCATTGCCACAAACGCTCCGGTAATCGAAGCTGTCCGTGTACCTCCATCTGCCTGAATGACATCGCAATCCAGCCAAATGGTGCGTTCACCCATTGCTTCAAGGTTCACAACGGAGCGCAGAGCACGTCCGATCAGACGCTGAATCTCCATTGTTCGTCCACCGACTTTTCCTTTCGACGACTCACGCGCGTTGCGGGTCGCTGTTGCTCGGGGAAGCATGGAATACTCGGCTGTGATCCAGCCCTTCCCGCCACCACGCATAAAAGGCGGTACCCGTTCTTCCAAAGTCGCCGTACAAATCACCTTTGTGTCTCCGACTTCAATCAGGCAAGATCCTTCTGCGTGTTTAATGTAATTGCGCGTAATGTTTACTGGGCGCAATTGGTCATGGGCACGGCCATCCACTCTCATTCCAAGTTCCTCCTAAATCGCTTTGTTACACTCCGCTCATTATACCAGAGGCGGGAAACGATCTGCCACTGCACAAACGCCTCTTCCCTATTTACGTGAATTGCAAATATTCTTGTCACTTCCATCCTCATAAAAAATTTCTTGCCGTCACTCATGTGTTTAAAATACTATCTAATTAGATATTTAATTAATTTGATGGTAGGTGAATTTACTTATGAGCTTCTTGTTTCTTTTGAAAAAGCCGAATCTGCGGCGCCTTTTAACCGCCAATTTCTTAAGCGGAATCGGAGATTGGTTTAACAGCGTTGCTGTACTCGCACTGCTGCTCGAAATAACGGGAACAGCTATCGCAGTCGGAATTACCCTCGCACTACGCACGCTGCCTCACTTGATTTTTGGTCCACTGGGCGGTCTAATGGCAGACCGTTTTGATCGAAAAAAAGTGATGGTCGCCTGTGATCTCGTTCGCGGTTTCGTTGCTCTTTCGTTTTTGTTCGTATCTGAAAAATCAGATGTATGGATGGTCTATGCAGGTACTTTTTCGTTAGTTGCCTTTTCTTCCCTTTACAATCCTGCACGAATGTCCCTGCTGCCCAAAATCGTTGACCCTGAGGAATTGGCGACTGCGAATGCACTTGATCAAAGTATCTATGGAATCGTCATGGCCATCGGTTCGTTGATCGGCGGTATTTTTGTTGCACTGTGGGGAAGTGATCTCGCTTTTCTTTTCAATGCCCTCTCCTTTTTCGCCTCGGCTCTGTTTCTGGCTAGGCTGAAGGTACCCGCCTCCCCAAACGACCCCGTTTCTAACGTACAGTTGCAGCAGGCTGCTAAAGTCTCTTCCTACGGAGAGGTGATACGCGCCATCACATCCACACCGATTGTGTACGCCATCCTTTTGTTAAAAGCCGTGTGGCCAATCGGCGGGGGGATCATTAATGTCTTGATCAGTGTCTATGCCTATCAAGTGTTTGCTGCCGGTGAATGGGGAATTGGTCTGTTGTACGGTGCGATCGGAATTGGCTTCATCATCGGAGGAGTACTTGCTCAGCGCTTTCAACGATACTTTTACGAAGTGGCTGCCAGCAGCTTTGCAGTGGAGGGCTTTGCACTGCTTTTGACCAGCTTTTCACCTACGATTTATGTAACGGCACTGTTTTTTGCGCTATCCACCGTGGCGGGAGGAATGGGAAACGCCAGCCTGAATACGTTGATCATGCGGCATGTCACCCCCAGCTACCATGGCAGAGTATTCGCTTTGGATGCGACGATCTCAAATATTCTGATCGGTCTGTCCATGCTCCTTGGCGGCTGGATTTTGACGATGGCTGACCCACGTATAGTCGGCTTTGTGGCAGGTCTTTTGATCACGATCCCATCGCTTGGGCTCGGGCCCGTTATTTGGAGAACCGTACGCGCTAATGGCAACGAACCATTGGCAAACAAAAACCACGCTCGTTAATACGGGCGTGGCTCGTTCCTTACATCTGTATGGGATTGAGTTGAACTGGGCGGCTCACTGGCTTGGTAAACGCGCCACTAGCGAGCGGTTTTCCTTCCACCAGCAGCTGCACTTGCTTGGCTCCTGTCGTCTCTGTCAATGACAAGACGAGCGATTGCAGCGCTTCTGGGCTCGCTTCCTTGCCATCGTCATACTTGAGGATGTCACTGCTCAAGTTGACTGTCACCAAATCTTTTTCCTGCTTCACATTCAGAACACGTGTCGTACGCAGCAAGGAACTGAAGAGCTGAGATCCTTGTTTCGGTCCTTTGATCAACTCTTCGACGGTTGCCTTGGCGATGTCAGTCGTTTCAGGAACCAGACGAGTGACCGGGACATAATACGTACGTGTATCATCCAGCTGACCTTGGAAATAAACCGTTACGCTGGAGGTATCTCCAGGTACTGCCCCATCGCCCAGTTCGAGATTGACTCCTTGATTCCGGTCTAATAGCGTGATGGGTGTTTTGGCTGCTGGCATTTCTGTCAACGGTGTTCCGTTCACCCAAATTTGCACAGTCTTGACGGTGCTAAATTCCGTCAACGCCCGGGTGACGGCATCGACAATTTTCTTCTCATCTTTCTCTTCGTACGTTTTGAAGTCTTTGGAAAAATCGACAGTGGCTACGCCGTTCTTGATGACAAGTCCTTTTACTTCTGTCCCTTTTGGCAAGACAGCGGAGAAGCCACCCTGGAGCATGCTCTCAACCGGTCCACCTTTTACCATGTAGCTCAATACTTGTTTGGCAGGACCGTCTGATTTCGGAAGCGTCATCGAGACAGGAACGATATAGCCGTTAGCATCCTGCAAGTACACCATTCTCTCTCCAGTCTCCTGAACGACCGGTTGTGCGCCATCTTTTGCAGCATCCGGGGACGGCGTGCCGTTGGGCAAATCCACAGATACCTCTGACTGTGGTGGTGCATCAATACTAATCGTTTCCTTTTCCGGGCCAAAGAGACCGCAGCCCGACAAAAGCACTGCGCTAACTCCCAGCACGGCCGTCATTTTCCCGATGTGCCTTATCTTCATTTCCCCAGCCTCCTCCACACACTTTGTACTACCATGTATACGAGCTAGGCTTGGGTTTATGCGTTGAAAGTTTGTCTCGTCAGATAAGGTCTTCCATCAGGGCTGGACAGTTTTTTCCAATGAGTTGTGCTGGACGTTCACTTTGCAGTCCAGCCATTCTTCTGCAATGGTCTGGAATTTGTTGGCGTCCCCACTCGTCACAAACAGATGTTCCGGGCGCTCTATTTGCTTGCGTTCGGCGTCCGTCGCAATTTGCAGGGACAATTCTCGCGCTGTCTCTTCTGCGGAGTTAATCAGGCGTACTCGATCTCCCATCACTTCCGAAATAATTGGTGCTAGCAACGGATAGTGTGTACAACCCAAAATTAACGTGTCCAAATCTTCGTGCAAGAACGGGGCAAGCGTTTCTTTTACAACTCTTCTTGCTTCCTCCGTATTTGCCATGTGGCTTTCCACCAATGGCACAAATGCGGGACAAGCCATTCCTGCGACGTACAGATCCGGCTGAATCCGCAAAAGCGCACGTTCATACGCCTTGGTACGAATGGTCGTTTCCGTACCGATGACACCGATTCTGCCGTTTTTCGTTACTTGAACAGCCGCACGCGCCCCTGGCTCAATCACTCCGATGACAGGTAGCGGCAAATCCCCTATCGCTTCCTCCAGCACGACGGCAGTCGCAGTATTACAGGCGATCACCAATGCTTTTAACGGTGTACGCATTACATAGTCGATCATTTGAAAGCTGTAGGTACGAATCTCTTCCGGCGATTTGGAGCCATACGGACAACGGGCATTATCGCCTACATAAACAATCCGTTCTTCGGGTAGCTGACGCATGACTTCCTTCGCAACAGTTAATCCTCCCACTCCTGAATCAATAACGGCAATCGCTCGTTCTCTACTCATACTAATGTGTCTCCCCTGTTGAAATGAATATAGTACAGCATACCACTCAAACATTTGTGCTACTACCATATGCGTAGATGAAATTTCTTGTACTCCGCAAATGTCGCACCTTCTCTAGGCGCCTTTCATAATGTGGAGAGTGATGATGTGCCCACGAGGAGGAGAATCTTTTGGTAGAAGAAGCCAAGAATTTGCTGGACTGGAGCCAATGGGGGCGACAATGGATCGAGCATTTGCGAAAACATAAGACCCTCAACCGAGAACTCGAACGGCATCTGCACAAATTCGAAGAAACATTTACACGGATCGGAAGGCAAGCATCCAAGCTTGATTCAACAAAAGACAGCGGCGAACTCCCTACTCTCATCACTCGCGCAGAACAAGTGCAGGAGCAATTCCATCACTTTTTACGACTAGCTCAGTTGAGTGAGGATGACCAACTGGAAGAAGAAGCTAAGGAACCTGTTGCGGAATCAATAAATGCACAGCCAGCGGTGGCCGAAGAAGTACAAGTGCCTGTTGTGCCAGAACCCGTTTCCTATCCCGGTGCACGTGAGCCAGTCCGTGCGGCACGCCCTGTGCCTGTCGGCCAGCATACCCTCCCCCCGCTCCCTTATGCGTACAACGCTTTAGAGCCGTACATCGATGAAACTACCATGCAAATCCATCACAACAGACTGCACCAAAAGTATGTAGACGATCTCAATGCAGCAGAGAGGAAGCTGTCGGATGCTCGAGAAAGTGGCAACTTCGATCTCATACGCCATTGGGAACGCGAGCTAGCCTTTAATGGGGCCGGTCATTACTTGCATACGATCTTTTGGTCATCCATGAATCCAAATGGGGGTGGTACTCCCTCTGGTGATCTCGCAGCGGCAATCAATCGGTATTTCGGCTCCAATGACGCCTTTCAAAGACAATTTAGTCAGGCGGCAGAAAAGGTAGAAGGTCCGGGGTGGGCGATCCTCGTTTGGGCCCCGCGAGCACATCACCTGGAGATTCTTACAGCCGAAAAGCACCAGAACCTGTCACAATGGGATGTGATTCCGTTACTGGCTCTGGACGTATGGGAGCATGCCTACTTCCTGACGTATCAAAACCAGCGAGACAAATATGTAGAGAACTGGTGGAATATCGTCAACTGGCCCTATGTGGAAGAGCGGTTCGAAAAAGCACGAAAACTGCGCTGGGAGCCGTATTGACTTGCATCTCCCCTTCATTGACAAACCCCCTCCTCATCCCAAATGTCAGGAATGAGAGGGGGTTTTTGTTGGCAAAACTTATTCGTTATACGGGACAAATTCGATCTTTTGTACCTTGATCGGATTTTGGATGGGCTTTGCATTCTCATCTGTTTTCTGGGCTGCAATCTTGTCTACGACCTCCATCCCGGCAAATACATGCCCAAAAACAGTGTGACGATTGTCGAGGTAAGCTCGTCCGCCAATCTCTTTATACTTCGCTTCTGCGTTCAGCGGCAGCGCCGACAAATCGAGGTACTCCTGATCTACCTTCGGGCTTTGTACAATGTAGAAATGCGTGCTATTGGTATTAGGTCCAGCGTTCCCCATGCTGAGTGCTCCTCTGAAATTGAACAGATCCCGGCTAAACTCGTCTTCAAACGACTCACCGTAAATACTCGGCAGCTCCTTGCCATCCGGCCCTTTCAAATCTCCCGCCTGAATCATGAAGTCGTTGATTACACGGTGAAAAATCATATTGTTGTATTGCCCTTTTTTCGCGAGTGTTTTAAAGTTTTCCACCGCTTTTGGAGCTTTGTTCGGGAACAGTCTCAGCTTGATCACACCCGCATCTGTCGTGATCACGCATACTTCTTCGCCTTTACGCGGCTTCTCTAACTGAATCAGCTTCACATCTGACACATCGATGCCAGAGTCCTGCCAAATGACGCCCCACGCCTTCCAGTTTACCGGGTCTGTCCCGAGTCTGGCCAAGCCGAGATAATCCGTTTTTTCAATGGCCTTGTTATCTGCGGTATACCCGACGTATTTGAATTTTACAATCGCGCGGTAGTTATTGTAGGCATCCTCCTTCGTGACGGTGTACAGCTTGTCTACCTTTGCTTCGATCACCTGAATGTTTTTGTATTGCGCCAATCCTTCCATATAGGTTTTCATCGCAAAATTCGTCAAGGAGTCATCTGCCACCAGCTTTGCTACCTCAGCAGGATTGGATCGTTGCTTCACCAAGGACGCGATGAAATCATTCACCTCCTGCTTATCTCCCCCATGTGGACGGAACTGATTGACCTGAACTTCATTCCGATAGTCATGAATAGCGTTTGCAGCTGCTTGTTGGACAAAAGTTGGACTTAGTAACGGGATCGCAATACTTGCAACAACTGCCAAAGAAACGAGTTTTTTCATTTTTCCGCCCCCACTAATTAGAAGATTGTTCCATAAAAACAGTATAGCTTAATCCGTGAATGGATGTCTGAAATATTTTAAAATTCTGCCAAGCAGAGCAAAAGCTGTGAACATGATAGGAAAGTTCCTAGCATCTCTATATAATAAGCTCTCAAGAGCGCTCTTTTTGTTTGTTAGTTTGAATTGGGAGGTTTCATGATGAATACCAAAACTGTTGTTTATGAAGCCAGCTATCGTGATCAATTGGTAGATATCTGGTATCGTGCCGTTTGCCGTACGCACCATTTTTTGACAAAGGAAGATATTGCGTTTTATAAAAACATGGTAAAAAATGAAGCACTATCTGCCGTTGAGGTATGGATAGAAATAAACGAAAGGAAAGAGCCTGTAGGCTTCATTGGCCTTGATGGAACGAAAATCGAAATGCTGTTCGTTGATCCTGAATATCACGGGAAAGGGATTGGAAGCAGATTACTCGAACATGCAGAGCGTAAGTATGGCCCGCATTTGAAAGTAGATGTCAACGAGCAAAACGAGGGGGCTCACGCTTTCTACAAACGGTATGGATTTGTGCAAACAGGACGATCAGAACTGGATGGTTCGGGAAGGCCGTTTCCTTTGCTTCATTTAGATTTACAACGTTAATTATCGGTTGTTCAAAAAACAAGACTGCCTCATGTAGTAGAATTCTCTACTTGCGAGACAGTCTTTGCTCTACTTATGTGTCTGAAAAACTACCAAGGGCAATCACACAATGGTCCATTTTTTATGCATCCTTTTTGGCATCCTGCAAATCCACTTGCTCCGAGCTTTTGGAGTAATTTCTTGAACATTCTTATCGCCCCCATTTTGTCATAAATTGTATTTACAGGTATATAATACAATGATTATATCAAAAATGAAAGCGTTTTCTGAAATTTCAGGAATTCATTTTTTTGTCGCTTCTTCTACTGTACTCTTCTGCTGCTTCCATTTTATTAATGAACGTCCCGACCACCTTTAATACTTGAAACAAGACGACCAAAATTGCGATGACCGTCACCCATAATACCCCGAACCCAATCATCCAGCCTGTAGACATGTTCATCCCTACCTTTTTCGCAAAATATGTTTGAACGTACTGATTTCTCCGCTAATCGCCATGAGCAGTGAGATACATACACTCGAAAAGAAGATAGCCATAACTTCGTTGGTGATTTCGAAACGGCCGTACAATAAATAATGGTCAACACTCGCCCAGCCCCCGCTCCATTGCCCCACACAGACTGCCAGACTGATGAATACGAGGTTACGCAAAACAAGCTTCCACGATAAAAAATGGTTTCCCGCCATTCCGCCGCACCCGCATGAAATCTTCTTTCTCCCTTTTGCTAGATTGATACTGATCGCAAGTGTGTACACCCCTAGCAACAACATCGCCAAGGACAGTCCCAGCGTTGTAAAAAGACCGATTAGCAAGGAAACCGCTACGGTGACTTGCAACCCTAGATCCAGATACGTAAAGCCTTTTGACAACGAATAAGGTATGATCTGATAGGCTCGCACAATGGACAAATGCGTGCCCATATCGCTTATTTTTGAGGCGAACGTGCTGAGAAATAAAAACGCGAGAATCAGTCGAAACAGCAACCCAAGCTCCTCCATAACACACCTCCTTCCTTATGCAAACCATTTCGCCTGCATGCGGTACATGCGCGAATATTCTCCGTTTGCATCCATGAGCTCATCATGATGCCCGACTTCGATCAGCTGACCTTGCTTCATGACAAAAATCCGATCCGCCATTCGTGCCGCAGCCATCCGATGGGAAATAAAAATCGCCGTCTTATTCTGTGTGAGGGCATCAAACTGCTGAAATACTTCAAGCTCTGCCTGCGGATCAAGTGCCGCCGTAGGCTCGTCCAGAATAAAAATCTCTCCTCTTCTGTATAAAGCACGCGACAACGCGATCTTCTGCCACTGTCCACCTGACAAGTCTTCGCCATCCTGTAGCGTCCGCCCCAAAATCGTATCGTATCCACTAGGTAGTCTACGAATAAAGGTATCTGCACCGGTTTCAACCGCTACCTGCCTCATCTGGGCGGGATTGACTTCCTGCGTCACTCTCCCAATGGTGATGTTCTCTCCAGCAGTGAAGTTGTACCGTATGAAGTCTTGGAAAATGACCGTGATATTTCGTTGCAGGTCGGAAATATCGAGCTCACGAATCGACTGATTGTCGAACAGAATATTTCCGGAATGGATCGGATAAAGCCCCATCAGGCATTTGACGAGCGTCGTTTTTCCAGAGCCATTATCGCCGACAATCGCAATACGCTCCCCCCGCTTGATCGTAAAGGAAACTTCATGGATCACATTCCGCTCCATTTTGGGATAACAAAACGATACCCGATCAAACGTAATACCAGATTGCAGCTTGGTGGGAAACTCAGCTTTGCCAGTGAGCTGCGGAATCGTTTTATCCTCGTATTCCAGAAAGTCAAACAGATCAGCGATGTACAAGCATCTGTTGACGATATGTGCGAGGTTAAAGGTCATTTGCGAAAGCAGCTGCTGCGTATTCTGTACCGCTTGTGCAATCGCTACAAAATCCCCTACCATCAGGGCGCTCGCACGAAGCAGCGATACGACCAATCCTAAGCAGCCAATATACATCGAGGAGGTAAATATCCCTGAGAAAATCAGTGCTTTTTCTCTGCGGTGGAGCAGACGAAGTACCTCTTTCATATTTTTCAAAAACAGGCGAGACCATCTGCCTAGCAAAAAGTCCTTGAGCTGAAACAGTCGGACCTCTTTGGAGCTGTCGCGCTCATTCAGGATCGAGCTAATGTAGGAGGCTTCGCGAATCTCTGGCGTCTGTAGCCTTGCGAGATAGTATTCCGACATACCAAATTTGATTTGGACAATTAACAGCGGGATCACGGCCAGCAAGCTCATCACAGCTAATCCCCAGTGAATGCTAAACAAAAATACCGCAAACGAAATCAGAGTAATCAGATTTTTCCCGAGATCCAATACCCTTTCCAGAGGGTCCAAGAAGCGTTCCCCCATTGCTTCTGCCCGAATGCGGTGATGATGATTGTAAAATTCCGGATCATCGAAATAAGAGAGCGGAACAGATGCTGCTTTCTTTGCTACCATATGCTCCAAATGATATTCCAGCCGTTGCTCCGTATGGGCAGTGAGAACACGCAAGACCGTTTCCAACGCATTCGTCACCAACGTCACGGAAAACAATCCAGCAAGCAGCCAAATCAACGGCTGGTAATCATCCGTGTGGTCCAGCGCAATGGCCGTAACCTCGTTCACCATTTCTTTCATGATCCAGATCGTAGCCAACGGGGAAAATGCCAGGATGATTCTCAGGGCAATAGAGCAAATGAGCCATAGCTTGCCATGTGTCCAGATCAATCGAACGGTTTTGGCAAAATAGGAGCGAATCATGCTGGCTCACCTGCTAGCGCCAGGAGCTTCTTTTTGGTTTCCACGGCGGTTATCGGCTTGGCACGAATGACGTCCTGTTCATCAATTACGAAAACGCTGGGAAAATGGTTGATCTGGTATGCTTCCAGCATGGGTTCGTTGCCTATCAATACTGGTATACCGGATATGTTGTTTTCTTGTAGCCATTGGGCAGTGGTTATGTACTCGGATTCTGTCGAGATGATTACGGATGCATCTGTGAGTACCCTTCCCTCGGATAATAGTTCGTGCACATGATTGGCACAGTGCCCGCAGCCTGTATGGGTGAAGTTTACGATCAGTGGGCGGGGCAGGTGATTTAGTTGCTGCTCTAGACCGTTTAGTGTTCGGAAAGGTAGCGATTGTAGTTTGGTGCCGATTGCTGGTCCGGTCTCTGGGATGAATGGGTGGAAGTGATGGACCTGATCTTGTGTTTGTTTTAGTAGGGTGAGAAGTTTTGCCAGTATGAAGGCAAAGATAAGTAGAAAGATCATGTTTATGGCTATGAGCAAATCTATCGATCTCCTTTCGTGCGACTCGAGATAATACGAGAGGCGTGACGTGTTTTTACAGAGAAAATACCATAATATTTAAATTTTGTCATTATTTTGTGGTTCAGGGAAGGCAGAATAGATTTGGATGGCTTCCTAATTAGGGGGATGAAGTCTTTTCGTCTATTTAGATTGATTGGGTTTACAGGAAATTCTTAACAGACCCTTTCATTCGGCACTGGGTAGCCCCACAAAAAAAGAAACCTTAAAAGGCCTACGCCTATCAAGGTTTCCTTAGTTAATACGAAAAAGATCTAATTTGTGTCTACGCTTGAAGCCCACTGTCTAAAACAAGTCAATATTTCTTCTAAATTCCTTACTCCACCTGCACCATGAAATACTCCATCCCTGACTATACAGTAATACCAATCTTCTTCATCTCTTTCAACTTCTATTGAATTAAAATTTTCATGTTCTAAATTTGTTTCAATTATATTAATTTCAACAGACCAACCTGGATTATCTACAGTGTCGATCTTCACTCCAAAGCTATGCTCCCAATCACCGTTACAGTTTTGAAAATACCAATCTTGAAGCCATCTTAATGTATCCATCATCTCTACCTCTTCCTTGGAATTTCGTTTGGATTCGCCGGTCTAACTCCACCAGGAATAGACTTACCATTGACATGAGGTGTAGGCACATTCTGCTTCGTTACCTTATTAATATGACCTTTGCCTTTTCCATCATAACGTTGAACCTTATCAAAACCACTAGGATTTAATGGATTGGCTTTATAAGTCTCATAATTTGTAACCTCATTAGTTTTAGGATCTCTTTTTAGAACCGTATGGTCTCCTGTTGCTTTTGGATCGGATTTCATAAAGTTCTTAGCTTTTCCAGTATTTTTCTGTACAACTTCACCCGTTTCCTTAGACGTATTTTTCAACGTCCCCGCCGCTAATGCACCGGTGGCAGGAACTGCAAATCCTAAATCAGGTACATCTCCTACAATTCTTTGTGTCCTCGTAGCACCAATTTGAAATACAACCTCATGAACTTCCGGCTTTAAATTTGCGGGTACAATCGCCTCGACTGCTTCATCATAATCTATTTTGTTAGAGTCAGCATAAGTTACTGCTCTTTCTCCCCAAGACATCACAAGATCAGCGTGATTACCGCCAAAATACCCGCCACTTGTTTGATCTATATAATGCCCACTCGGGTCTATGAATCTAATTGGATTATTATGCGTATACGTATACCTATTCAAACTCAGCGGATTATCCACTTGCCCCTTATACGTATCCTCCGAGATAAACCGCCCTATCTTCGGATCATAATACCGGGCACGCAGGTAGTAAAACCCGCTCTCTTTGTCAAACATCTCCCCCGCATACATAAACGGGTTGGAAATCGTCTCTTTGACCTTATCCGCAATCAGATTGCCCCAAATATCATAGTCATACGTGTTCAGGACATTCCCATTTGGAGCCTTGATTTTGACAACATCACCGTGGCTGTTGTAATAGTAGGTACCTTCAAGATTCGACGCATAGTCCTTTCGCCAGATCAACTGGTTACCAAACACATTCCGCGCCTTGACCCTGCTATCTTGCGTCAGCTCTTCAATCACTTGCCCATCCAAATAGACGTAGTGAGTCGTATCTGTCACGCTGCCAGTCTGTTGCTTCGTCGCACGCAGTCCACCTGGGTAATACGTGTATGTCGTTGTCCCCTTCTCGTCCTTGTACTCCTGTAAACGATTAAACAAATCGTGCTTCATTTCATAGGAGCGCAGGATATCTACCGGAGCGTTTGCATACACTTGGCGGTTGCCGCGCTTGTCATAGGAATACTGCTTAACGTTCCCTTCCACCGATTCTTCCTTGATCCGGGAAAGCTTGTCATACACAAACAATCCATAATTCGTACCGGAGCGCTTTTGACTGGTGATATTCCCAAACAGATCGTAACCATTTGTCTCATTCCAGCCGTCTGCGTGATTCAAGGCTGTTTTTTCACCAAATGAGCTAACCGACTGCTGCATCGCTTTCGGTTGTCCCGGATACGATACTGCATTGGTTTCTCCTGAGTTACTGATATCGTACGTGTACGTGGTTGTTCCGACTCCCGGTATCGCCACCGAATTTAAGCGGTTTGCGTTGTCATAAGTGTATCCGACACTTAGAGATGGGGCTGAACCAGATACCGCCCCCCTTGCCGGGTATACGAGTGTATCTATCGTATCGTCGTTATCAGAATAGAGAAGCTGGTAGTCCTTGCCCATCATCGTTTGGCGATTCTTCCGATGGAATCCATCGTAGCCATAGCTAATAGAGTTTCCGGTGTGATTATTTTCACTCAGAAGCAGTCCAGACTGTGGATCGTACACCCGGTCTTCATAGAAAGAAGCGCCGGAAGAAACTTTCTTCAACTCATGGAAAGGCGTGTAGTCGTAGTTGAATGTGACGCCGTTTTTGTCCTTGTAACTCTTCATAAGACCGCTTTTATCGTAGGTGTACGTCTCCGCTTTTGTCTCTGGATTCTTCTCCGAGAGCTTCCACGACAAACTATTGTAGGTATACTCAGCGGTAGTGGTCCCGTTCTCCAATACACTGGTGAGATTGCCTAGCCCATCGTACCCGTATACATTTACGTTATTTTCCGGGTCCTGCAAATAAACCAGATTGTCGTTGTGATCGAAGCGCATACTCCACGCTTGGGAGGTTTTGCCGTCTGTGATTTCTTTATTGGTTACTTTCCCGAATCGATCCGTCTGGTAGTTCGTTACGCGATTGTGACTGCCGCCGCTTTGCGTAGTCTCCTCCGTGCTCTCCACTTTTCCATACAAATCACGGTAGGTGGTCGCGATATAGCCATTCGGAGAGAGCGTTTGTTCCGTCAGACGAGGTAAGTATCTTGTTCCATCCGAGTAGGCATTGTTTCGATGGCTCTTAGTAGTTCCTAAGGAATTCGTCGTTTGATACACAAAACCGTCCCAGTCATACAGGTACGAGGTGCTTTGCTCCTGCTTCCCGTAAGGAACCGTGCGACTAATCTCCATTCCATCCGGCGTAAACTCGTTTTCTACCAATTGACGCTTCGCACCTGTCGTGCCCACCTGCTCTTGATAGGCGGTATCTCCATACGGGGTGTAGTAAGTGATCAGCTTCGATTGATCCGGGGCAATTTTCTCCACAATGCCCGGTCCCTCTGAACTCGATCCAGAAGCTTCGCCGTCCCGATAGACATACGTAATGGTTCGTTTTGCGCCTTGATTATGAAAAGTCTCCGATAACGGTCGGCCTAACTCATCGTAATCGTATGTAGCTTTGCTTCCGTTCGGATAGGTCTGGCTTTTGATTTGGCCTTTGTCATCGATGTCGTAGGAAAAATTCAATACATCCGATTTGCCGCTTTCCAGCTCAACACCTGCGAGTGCGATTTGTGTTGGCTGAACGCCATATTGATCATAGGCGGTAAAGGTCTGCGTCCGTGTCTTTCCTCCGCCAAAGTTCTCTGTAATCGAATAGAGCTGGTTATTGGTGTACTCATATGTCCGTTCGATTGATTGGCTCTTGTGATTGTTGATTAAATTGGCAGGGAACGAGTTGATCTCCGTTTCCTTCCGAAGCAAATATTGATTGTTGTACTCGAATGTCGTATTCGAATAATACGGATCGCCCGAGGCGGAGGTTGATTGCGTTCTGGCTGCCTTTAATACGGAGAAGGTCCGGAAACCCCATGGATTTACCCCTTCTGCATCATATGTCCATGTACTTACAATCCCGTCCGGTGCAATCTGCTTGGTTAGCTGTCCGTAATCGTTATATTCCAAATACGTCTCTTGAGCGTAATTGTTGATCTTGGCCGCATACCGTGAGCGATTGGAAAGGTTTGGGTCTTTCAAGTAGGAATTGTAAACATCCAGATCGCTCACTGCCGATGTCGGTTCCAAGAAAACGTATTGATACGTCGGCTTTGTGTTCCGGCCGGAATAGGCATAGGTTGTGTACGTAGTTGGATTGTACTCGACCCGATACTTCGCGCCAGATACATTCGTTCCGCCTTTGCTCACGCCTGTTGTCTTCTCGCTTCGCAGCAACGTATTTCCGTCTTGATTGACCTTGTAAATGGAATTCTTCGTGTAACGGGAAGCCTCAGATTCGGTGACTTGGATGGTATCCCCATGTCGTTCCGCAAAATTTTTCAATCTGGGCAGTTGTTCCTTTGGTACCTTCCATATCTCGCGGAGGTTGTCGTTATTGGCATAGTTCTTTTCCAGCTTATACGTATTGGTTCCTTTCGGCGTTTTCTGCGTATAGCTGTACGATACTTTATTGACTGGATGATAGGCTACATAGCTCAGTGCATACTTGTCTTGAAAAATCCGTACGAGACCGTCATTGAACGTCGTTTGACCTAGTTGATAGGGACGATATTCGTAGTTGATTTTTAATCCTTGCAACGGATAGGAAACCTCTTGCATGAGCAAGTAATCGATTTCCTTACGCTTCTTTGTATCCGATTCCCAATACTTTGCTGAATCTTGAAGGCTTTGATCAGTTGGGAGCTTATCCAGCGTGTATTCTTTGTTTAAGTTGAAATAAGCAATACCCTTGGTAGTAGGATTATGATAGGAATAATTTGCTACTGTATAAGAACCGCTTCCACTCCCTGCTGTCGGCAAGACTTCTACTCGGACGAGCTGAAAGTAACCGTTCAATGCAAGCTTTCGTTCAAAGTGGTAGCGAATGTGCTTGAGCACGGTGGTCTCTGTCTTGTCTTTATAGACAATCAAGTCTTGTGTGGTGTCGTTTTGCTTTCGTTTTAGCACCACATAGCGGCCGACACTGTCTTCGATGCTCACCGGCTCTCCGTCACTGTTCAGGTTGTACTTGATTGTATCCCCATAAATATTGGATTTGACGACCGTTCCCAGCTTGACATCGAATTCATACTTCAGATTACGGTAATGCAGTGTGTATTTCCGATTCACGTCATCCGTGATAAACATGATGTCTTTATATGGATAATTCACAAACTTGTTGAACCGGTATTCTAAAGATGTCCCGTCCTCTAAGCTAATGTAATAACGATTCGCCGTTGGACTCTTGTCTACTTTGGTGGAGTAAATTTGCTGGCCTGGATTATAGGGGTCGTCCCTTACCGTGGCTGCCTGCTCACGCGTGACGATATCCAGTCTCGGCATATTAAAATCCCAGCCGGTTGCAAATTTCTCATTGGCCTTTAGGGCTTCATTCTTGTCTAGATCATCGTCCCAGCTTGGTGCACTGATTTTACTGCTCAGGGAGTGGTATCTGCGTTTTATATCCAGATCCAGTCCATGCTTTCCTGGTAAGTAGAGATCTTGCTCGACCAAGTTTGCAGAGCGATATACATCATCTACGGCTTGCTCTGTTTTTGAACGAGCAAAGCGAAACTCCTGATCTTTTTCCGTGTAGAGAACTTCTGGAGGAGTTGTATTCACTGCTTGAATGTCGAGTGTTTCTTCCAAGCTCTTGAGTTCATTTACTTTCGATGCTACAAGGGGTGTAAGGCGATTTAAGAGGGCCTTATTTTCCTGACTGAGATTATCGAATTGAGAAATGAGCTGGTCACTGGAAAAAGCTTTGACTTCTGCTTGTTCTTCAGTTGAAAGCAGCTGCAATAGATCTGAGTAGAAATAGGCAGCGTATTTTAGTAAAGATCGGTCGAATGTTTGGTGGATTTCTATTGCTGTGTTTGCATCCAGCTCGGTCCATGTTAGTGAAGCGATGTCCTCGGCGTTATATGATGCTGGATTTTTTGCTTCTGTTTTTTCTGGTAGAGCGGTGAGATTTTGCTCTGCGATGGATTGCTGGATTTCATCTATTGTCTCGTTTTGAGTTGATGATTCTATACTTTGAGTATTTGATACGTCTCGGGTTGACGGTTCATTTGCCAGGGTGCTCACTGGTGGTATCATCGTCGTAAATAGTGAAAGACATAAAATAAAGATCAGGGTTGATTTTGTCGACAGGAGTTTCATAATGCCTCCGAAAGAAAAGTTGTCCCCCTTGCTTAGAAGGGGGATTTATTCGTAATAATTATGGTGTAAATGTGATTTTTACGGGTTTGCTACTGTTTGTAGTTGCTCCATTTCCTAGTTGACCACTACTGTTTCTTCCCCAAGCATATACTGTTCCGTCTCTCTTTAAAGCTAAACTATGATACGCATTAGACCCACTTGCAATTTCGTCAATTTCTGTTAATTCTGGTACCTTTACAGGAACAGCTTGTGTTGAATTAGTATTGCCATCACCAATTTGTCCATCGCCCCCGTAGCCCCACGCATATACTTTCCCATTTACATCAAGAGCCAAACTATGATTCTGTCCTGCAGCAACAGAAACAATATTTGAAAGTTCATTTATTTTAGTTGGAGATTGAGTCGCTGTTGTAGTGTTAATACCTAATTGACCATTAGAGTTTGCCCCCCATGCCCATACTGTTCCGTCTTTTTTAACAGCAAGACTGTGATTGCCCCCAGCAGCAATCGACCTTACGTCTGTAAGATAATCTACTTTGTATGGTCTATTTGTTGAACTAGAATGCGTATTTCCCCACATCCACACCGTTCCATCTTTCTTAAGGGCCATTACATAAAATCCTCCAGCAGCAATCTCAATAACATCTGTAAGGCCCACTGCTTGTACCGGTGTGGCACTATGCGTATTTGCGCCGTCACCTAATTGACCGTAATTATTAGATCCCCAACTCCATACTGTACCATCAGCTTTTAAAGCTACGCTATGGTTCGCTCCCACAGCAATACGCGAAATATTTGTAAGCCCTTTTACTTGGATAGGAACATTTTTTTGAACTTTTGTACCATCTCCCAATTGACCGTAATAATTATCACCCCATGCCCAAACTGTACCATCGCTCTTAAGGATGAGAGAGTGCTGATACCCAGCTGCACTACTCACTGCATTACCAGCTGCCAAAGTCGTCTCTTTTGATAGAAATAGAACTGCAAGCATCATCAGTAAAATATTACTTATTAATTTTGACTTCATTAGATTTTTTTTCATTTAAATTCACTCCATTTAATTGTCATTCGTTAATACTGGAACTGTGCTATTTTGTAGACTATTATTTCCTATCTGTCCCTTCTCATTTTGGCCCCAGGCCCATACACTTCCGTCTTTTTTCACCATCAATGTATGTGCTCCACCGGCGGACAATCGCTTGGCTTTCACTTCGATCTCCTTGACTTCCACAGGAACCGTGATCGTTTTGTTATAGTAGCTCACTGTGATATTCGTTGTCCCTACGGTTACTGCCGTGATCACTCCTGCTGCATCTACCGATGCAACTGCTGGGTTACTGCTCTCATATGTCGACTGCGTCGTGACATCTTGGGTGCTGTTATTTAGATAGGTCGCCGTGATTTGCAACGGCTTGCTTTGAGACGTCGGGAGCAACACCGTACCAGGATTCGCTGCCAGTTGCTGAGCC
>NZ_JABMIT010000015.1:0-134697 GCF_013186635.1 Brevibacillus sp. HB1.3
AATAAAGGAAAATCATTTGGGAAAAGATCACCCGTAAGCGAGGCATGCTTTAAGCCAGCCGTCTTACGGGTGATTGCTGTGCGAATAGCATCGGCCAAAAATAAACCCCACCCTATAGCACTATAGCACATTCACTAAGGGTGGAGTGGGAATCGTTACCCTGCCTATGGCTCACTCTTTAGGGATTCAATCCAATCAGCATGACAGCTACTGCACAATAGCTCATTGCGGTCCTGCTTACCTTGGAAAAACGTGATTTGGCGAACGCTGTCCGTTTCACATTCACAGTAATAACAGCGATATTTCTCCAATTCGTTCCCTCCTTGAAGAGTTTTTCAAGAGTAACGATAGTTATCCTCTCCATCTATGATGTTATCTAACACACTAGGAATTTTTCAAATGATCAAAAGCAAAGTCAATCATTAGTCCAAACAAGAAGTAAGTAATGACATGCAGTAAATACCCAACAGAAGAGAACGGTACTATTAGCATCCTGATGCTATGTGAGCCAATAATCGTCTTGAATCATGTGGCGGTTTTTTATTTGCACGTGCGAAACAAAAGCGAGAATCGTTCGTCAAAGTAAGGGGGGTTCCATATATTTACAATTGAAAAGCATTAAAAAAGCACCTGACGATGATATTGTGGTATGGGAAGGATGAAAAATGTAATGAAGAACACAAGACAAATTATAATATCAACACTTGCATTAGGTTTTCTTGGTGGCGGAGGCTATCTATTTTTAGATTCACATACAATCGAAACGAGTCGTGCTTACGACCAAACCTCTCATAAACCAGCAAAAAGTGATAAGCAGACTTTGAAAAAAGTAGATGTATCGGGAGAGGTAGTAGAGGGCTTCGACAGTATCAAAGAGCTTCATGAAAGCGCTGAAGTGATTGCCGAGGTTGAAATCAATGAATCGGAGAGCTTTCAGTATAAAAACGTCGTATTTAACCTAAGTGATGCAAAAGTCAAACAAGTGTATAAGGGGGATGTACAATCAGAAAATGAGATCAAAATACTAGAGACCGGCGGATATAAAAATGGAACAGAGTATACTTTTGAAGGTAATGAGGTATTCAAAACAGGTGAAAAAGCGTATGTATACTTAGAAAAATATGAAGGTCCCGTTGCCGAAGACGCGTACGTAATTAAAGGGGTATATCAAGGGAAATTCCTCAAAGAAGAAGGTAAGTTGCAGTTTCCTAATGGAGTGGCTAAAGGATTGCAGGTAAATAACGAAAGTCAATTAGGACTTGATTAAAATGAATGACACTAGCGACATGGTCCCGCAAATACGTGAGGGAAAATGTTATAATCCTGCAAATTCCACAGCTAACCCGTCCCTGTTTTTACGGAGACGGGTTCTTTACTGAGATATGTTTATTCGTATCCAGAATGTGCGGGCAACTTTATTTGACCAAGATTTCAACCTTGGTTCCATCGGGATAATCCTCTAGTTGATTGGAAATCCAGGATCCAGCGCCTCGATTATCTGAAGGTGATATGTATTCAATATGTGCCCCTGTGCCTCCCTCAGCACACATAGCCATTGGCCATTCATCTCGATCATATCCTTTTTTTGTCGGAATACCCTTGAGTGATTTTTCGCGATTTCCATCTGCCCCACTGCGGTCAATTGTACATACAGCTGACTTCCCGGAGGCAATCGCTTCTTTGATATGCTTTGCGGTCTGAGGGTATCGATCAGACGGAAAAACAATCGTATGGTCTACGTTCCCGTTGTTGACTGGTTTGTTTTCTATTGGAACAAGTCCAAAGAGATAGGCGGCGCCGATCAGCAGCACCACAATCAACATCAGCATTTTTTTCTGTGTCATGCTTTTGTCCTCCAATATAAGTTCTTGTTCAATAATAACACTGCCAAGGATTATGTCGAGGAGTTGTGAATGCCTATAATTTTCTGTAAGCCTATTTCATAAGGCCAAAGCTTATACATATCCTTGATGAGTGCGAAAAAGAAGTGATACAGACAAGTAAATAGAATGAAGCCACTCGGATGCCGAGTGGCTTTTCTATTTACTAGCGGATCAAGAAGCTCCACCTCTAAAACGATTTTTACAAGTATCTGACAAGAAAACCTTGTAAACCGTATTTCAACCAGATAGTTACTTTGTAACGGCGACATAAATCATCTCTGCCGACACGAAAACTTGAAAAGCGGCCACACCAAATAGAATAAAGGCCATCTTACGGTTTTTCTTCAATTCAAATGATCCTAAAGAAGCCATGACAACGGCAAGGCATATCATCGTTACGATTCTTAAGAAAGCCACATGTGTAAAAATATTCACTACTGCAATAGCAAGAGCAACTACTGAAAAGATATTGAACCAAAGAGGTCTATTTTTCATAAATGATCACCAACAATTCCCTTTTTAAAATAATTTTAACAGATAGGCGATCTAGAAACATTAAAATGGCTCCGGGAATTGTAACAAGAAAAACTCCCTAATAAACAGGGAGTGGTAAAAACACAACCAATGTGGTTAGCATGATGTTTCTTGAAGCAAGGTCACATTACATCTCGCGTTCTGGACACCACCAACCGCACCCATGACGCATGCATAGCCAGATACAGCCTCCAGATTGTACTGGATAATAAGATGAATGTTGCACCAATTGTCCATTTACTTTCTTGAATTTCTTAGAATGAGATTTCTTCTTTTTCATGGGATCTCTTCTCCTTTAGGATGGATCTAAAATAAGGTATTAACAGAATTTTCCTTTTGATTGTACGAGTGTTCTCAAGTGACGAAAATGGACGATAAAATAGTGTTAGGATGGTCACGGCCGTGTGCTCGCCTTATTGAGGATGGAATGAAAAAGCACCTCAATAAGGTTCCAACGTCCCACAGTTTGGCGTTTTGGGAAACCTCAATTGTAATTTCTTGGATCTTTTGAAGAGAAAACCAAAAGTCTCTGCCCCTAATGTATTGGATATAACATATGTTAAAATAATGGCTAACGGAATTGATAGACTGTGTGCTTTTTTATCGAGGTGGTTGTAGTGTCAAGTTTCAATTTAATGAGGTGTCTATGCGGATTTTACGTTTTTTTAGTGCAGCAAGTGTAGCGTTTCTTGTCAGTGCCATGTTGTATATCATTAGTATGCTCTCCTTCCTATCCTATCAAGGTGAAGGAGTGGTTAATGTTTTCACTTTCTTGACAGGTATGTTGAGTTTTTATTTACTACCGTTTTGCTATGTTGGATGCTTGATAGGGGAATTGGTCTATTCTTTTACATCCAAGATAGAAAACCGTTTTCTTGTAACGTTGATCTTTGTAGTAACGGGCATCATGTATTCATATCTGGTAGATAGGTTTTTATTGCAGGGAAGTTCTTTTGGATTTTATTTATGTTTGTCAGTGCCGGGGTCAATATCTTTTTACTGGGCGCATTTTATAACCGATAGAAAGACGAATATACAACTTGCAGTAATACCAGGGTATGTAATTATTATGTTTTTGCTTGGATTGCTGCTTAACTTGTCCCTATTCTAAAGAGACTCTCTGAGTTAATCATTTGCTTCATGGTTATCAATGCGAAGAGGCACCATCCTGTCTGATAGGAGGTGCCTCTTCGACGCATTATTGGGACGGGTTTAAAAGTATCCGATAGATGTTCCTCCTGTTTCTTTACTTTGCGTGTGTAAGGGATATTTCAAAGGCATCTAAAATTTCAAGAAAATGCGAGGCTTCTCTAAATACATGGTCAGCGAGCAATGGGGGGATTATGCTCTTAATTTTGCATTCCTCAATCAAATCACGAGCTGTTTTTTTGAAGTCGCGCAATTGACGAACGGATACGCGATTTTGATCCACAAACTGATTCAGTAGTGGTTGCGTTTGAGACTGGGGACGCATGGAATCAAGGTCCTGAGCTTGAAACAATAATTGATCAAAATCATGGCTGAATTCTCTAGCTTGGTCCACTAGCTTTCTTTCGGAAGGATCGAGCAAATGATTAATAAATTTCGCATGGTCAGCCATGATTCGCAGGAAAAAGACGTTTTCATTAATCACCGCATCAGGTAAGGGATCCAGGGTTCCTGTATTCAATTGTTCTAATCGATTCCGAAAATAGGCAGCTTCCCTGCTCACATGATCGACCAGCAGAGGAAAGTTGTTACCACCGATTTTGCATTGAATAATGAGTCCGAGTACTTTGCGTTTAAAAGCCCAAATATAGGAAACGGCATTATGGACGAGTTGATTAAAGTCATAGATTCGTTGAGGGTCTACGTCAGAAGGAAAAGCAAGTGCTTGGCTTTCGATTTCTTCAAAAATGCTGTAAAAGCGATTCGCTTCTTCAATCAATTTTGTGTCTTCGCAGTTAAAGCCCAATTTGAGAAACAGGGAGTGTTCTTTCATGATGCGAGACCAAAATCGTATTTCCTCTAATGATCGTTCAACAAAAACATTTGCCATGTTGTACCTCCGCATAAGGATTTGGGCGGATCAAAGCCCGTTTTCCACTTTTGATCACACATGATGTATGACTATGCGTTTACCCAGTTTCGTGAATGGGCATGAGCACAGAAATAAAAAATTCTGGCTTGTCCCACAAAAAAACTCCCGGTAAAGGGAGTTTTCCCATGTCAAAAACGACGCATCGAATGCATTTGCATTCTGTGGTGATGGGCCCTCATGCGATGGAAGTGTTCTCTTTCTCTAAAGGTATGATGACGCATTCGGTCATGACGATGTTCAAAAGCTAAAGAGCGAAAACGTTCTGCTTGCCTCATGTGGTGATGCATACGCTGTCTATGATGATCAATTGGATCCATAACACTACCCCCCTTAACCGTTGGTACTGATAGGATATGAGGACAGCTTTCTGCTTGCTTATGCATGAGTGGATATCGCGAAGAAAGAATGAAAAAGAGGCGTAAAGCCTATAGCTTTCGCCCAGTTCTGAACAAGGTTAATCGTTTACTCGGTTCGCGGTCTGGTCGGGAAACAGTCTGGTGATGGCACGTCTGAAACCTCAGATAGCTTCATCAAATAGTAGCATTCTTCCCGGGACATATGGTCGGCCATGAGCGGGGAGAAAACTCCAAGCAATTCATCGCGCATCCGCATCTCTTCCAATTCATGTAAGAATACCTGGAAAAGCTTCATTTCCATTTCTGCTTGATGGTTAAAACGGCGTAGTGCCGGGAAGTTATCCAAGTTCGTTCGGAGATACCCAGCTAATTCCACCGCTTTTAGGTAAAAATGCTCGAACTGTTTGGTAAATTGTTCACTTTTACGCTGATAATCTTTTTCCACCATGTCCAAAAGGGAAGTGATGGTGGCTGCATGCCCGACCGCATCGGATAGCCACAGAAGGTGCAGTTCAACCGGGTGATTGGCAGGTGGCAAGCTTCCGGACAGGAAGGCATGCAAAATTCGTTCATACTCTTCTAGTTCATTGACCATGTGGTTTATAAACGTTGGAGGAAGACTAATGGATATTTTACTGATGAGATGCCTTTCCAGAATGTGGAGTTTAAATTCACGTAGCTGTTGCGTGAGTTCACTTGCCTGCTGGTTAAGTGCGTCTAGTTCATCGGAAGACAGATTCTGCCTGGCGATATCCAGTAAGTTATCAAATGACACAATAAAGTATACAGCTTTTTCAATCTCCTCCTCTTCATTCGGAGCGAGTGATTGAAAAATAAAGCGGGCATGATCGCCCAGAATCTGCAGCCAGAAACGGTGCTCAAACAACATACTTTCCCTTAAAGGAGCATTCACTGTTGTTCCCTCCTTACTCCACATCAAGATATGTAAAAACGCCCAGAAGTGTGTGACGGATTGACCTTGACTCACAAATGGACATAAATGGTAAAATACTTGTAGGAGGAGCAGCAGTAGGGGGGAGAATATGAAGAGACCAATCAAAAATATACCAAAGACAGGCAGCGAATGGTTATGGGATGTAGTTGGTTGTGTATTTTTTGTGGGATCACTACTCTTTTTAGTCTTTGTATGGAATAAGCTTCCTGACGAGGTTCCTGCCCATTACGATTCCTTGGGGGAAGTAGATCGCTGGGGCTCAAAATGGGAGTTGCTTCTTTTGCCTGGGATTGGCGTCTTTATCATTTTCCTCATGCAGGTACTCGAAAAACATCCGGAGCTACATAACTACCCAGCACGCTTCTCTGAATCGAATGCCGAGCAGTTTTATTTGCACAGTCGAAAAATCGTGAACCAAATAAAAAATAGTTGCTTAATTATTTTTTCCGTAATCTTGTTGGAGTCGGTTTCCATTGCTCTAGGCTGGGGAGGCGGCTTTGGGAAGTGGTTTCTGCCGATCACGATCATTGGGATGATCGTTTTGCTTGTGATAGGAATCGTGAAACAAAAAAAGATTCAATGAGAAGAGTGAGCGAGGGGTCCTTCTAACGGAAAGGGCCTTTTCTTTGTTTTTTGCAACGAAAATCATGAAGACATATGTCCTTCCCTATCCACCTTACCATCCTTTTTAATTAGGAACAGATCAGTGTGAGGTGAGAGGGATGAAAGGAATTATTTTTGCTATTTTGGGCGGTGTTTTCATTACCTTGCAAGGGGTAGCGAATGCAAGAATCAGTCAAGATATTGGTACTTGGCAAACCGCGACACTTACGCAGTTAACGGGCTTTCTCACGGCTTTTTTACTCCTGTTGTTTTTTCGAGATGGAAAATGGCAGGCATATAGGCGAGTGAAACCGTTATATTTGACAGGTGGGGCATTCGCAGCGTTTATCATTTTTAGCAATGTTACGGCTATCCAGCATATCGGAGTAACCATGACGATTTCTGCTGTCTTGATTGCGCAGCTTAGCCTGACTTTTCTCATTGATAGCAATGGGTGGTTCGGTGTTGATAAACAAAAGATGAGGCTACCGCATTTTATTGGGATCGGGATGATGATTCTGGGTGTGCTGATACTGCGATCCTGATAGCGAGAGGGTGAAACAGAGGGATGAAGGAAATCGAAAATCGTGAGCTTTTGCAACAATATCTCCATGAACATCAGTTAGCGTCTGTTTTTTATGAGCCTTTTCTGCCGCATTTGTCCTTGTACCAATTTGATCAAGGGGAGCTCATTTGTGCCCAGGGTGAAGCGGCCTGTCACCTGTATGTTTTAGTGAAGGGAAAAGTAAAGGTTTTTACGACTTCCCCCGAAGGAAAGACGCTGATCCTATCCTTTAAAAAGCCCCTTGAAGTGATCGGAGATATTGAGTATGTAAGAGGAATTTCTTACCAGAATTCGGTAGAAGCGGCCTCGTCTGTTCAGATGATCGGAATTCATTATCGCTGGTTGAAAAAATACGGGACAGACTACGCTCCACTCCTGCAATTTTTACTGCAAATCATTACGAATAAGTTTTGTGTGAAGTCCAACACCTTAAGCATCAACCTTTTGTACCCAGTAGAAGTACGTTTCGCGCGTTATTTGTTGTCCGTTTCGATAGAGGAGTGGAATTCTGCCAACAGAGAACAGATCAGTACGAGCTATCTCTTGGATGCAGCGAATATGATTGGAACGAGCTACAGACATTTGAATCGGGTCATTCAACAGTTCTGCAAGGAGGGGCTGATTGAGCGTGCCAATGGATACCTTCTAATCAAGGATAGGGAAGGTTTAGCTAAAATGGCGAGCGAGACTCCCAACGAATAAGGAGACAGGAGTGTCAAAAACATGGTAGTCGGGCTATTTTTCGCGTTACTGGCTGGCTTGTTGGTCAGCCTGCAAAATATTTTTAACAGGAAAGTAAGTGAACAGGCAGGGACATGGTCTACGACGACTCTTGTGCTTGGGATGGGGTTTCTGTCGTCTTTAACAATGGGTCTCATTTTTGAAGGAAGTCAGTTGTTTTCACCTCAAACTATGCAGCCGTGGTACTGGTTCAGCGGCATGATCGGCGTTGGGGTGGTCTTTTGTTTGGTGCAAGGGATGAGACTGCTTGGCCCAACGTATGCCATCTCCATCGTTCTCACTGCCCAGCTCGGTTTTGCTTTATGGTCGGATTCAATCGGCTGGTTAGGGCTGCTTCAAGTGCCGATTACCTTTACGCAATTGCTTGGGGTTCTGGTCATTGTCGGGGGTGTGATCGTATTTAAACTAGGTGGTGAATGGCAACAGAAACGCTCCGAGAGTAAGATGTAATTTTTTTTGTTGACTTATTTTTAAACGTCATGATAAAATAAAAAATTTTAAATTCAATATTTGTGTTATAATGGCTATAGATTGCTTTGAAGGAGGTGGACGTATGTTTCAAGTTGGAGACAAGGTTTTTTATCCGATGCACGGAGCAGGCGTAATCGAGGCGATGGAGGAGAAGGAATTTCTGGGTGAAAAACACCTCTATTATGTGCTCAACATGTCGCTGAAAGAGTTAAACATCATGGTCCCGGTTGAAAAGATGTCCGCTCTTGGTATCAGAAAGGTGGTCGAAGCAGACATTCTAGAGAATGTTTTGGCCGCCATGCTAGAGGGGCAACGCGACACCGCGTTGAATGCAGCACAGCGCTACAAGCTTCATACAGAAAAAATGAAGAGTGGCGATATTTACGAGCAATCTGAGGTCATTCGCGATTTGGTTGGTATGAGTAAAGAAAAAGTATTGGGAACGAGTGACAAAGTGATGCTGGATAATGCACAGCAGCTCCTCATTAGTGAGATTGGATTGGTAAAAGATGTAGGTACGGAACAGGCAACAGAAATGCTAAAGCAAGCTGTATGCCCAGAAGAAATGTCTGAAATTGTCCCATAAATATTGTCTATACAAGGGAAGCAAGGGGAGTGATTGTTACTACAATCGCCCCCTTTTTTGTTTGTCTGTTAGAGCAACAAGCCGCGATCGAGAGAAAATTCTTGGCGACTGGCAAACTGGTGGTAACCAACACGTAAAAAGGCTTTGGCCATTGGCGTGTTTTTTACATCGGTATCTGCGCGGATGTATGTTTCGCCTGCTTGTACAAGAACGTCTGTGGCTTGCTTCAGCAATCGATCAATATAGCCGTGTCCTCTTTGCTCGGGGAGAACACCGATGTATCCAATCGTAGCAAAGGTAGGGCTGACCGTAGGCATCAAAAATCCAATGAGCTCAATTTTTGCAGTATAGGCAAGCTGCCACCATTCCGGTTCGTATTTCATTTGTTGCAAATCTTGGAACATTTCCTGGGCTTGGACTTGAGAGCCTTTTTCCAAGCGCTGTTCTGTTATTTGTTGATCGTGGGTGAATTGCGAGACACGCAGGATGGCATCCACAAATGCAGCCTCGCCAACCTCAGGAAGACTGCGGTACACGATCAGATCATGCGTTCCTTTTGACGGTATAGCAGTTGCCTCGTTCGAGGTATGCCATTCGAATCGGTTTGTTTCCCGGCTAATCCGAAAGCCGAGCGCTTCCAGAACATTTCTTTGCTCTTGGTGATCCGTTTGCCATTGGGGAGAGGAGGAAGGGGAATCCAGAACATAGCCGATTTTCTCAGATAGATTCCCAGCCATGAGTGCAAAGACTTCGCGTAAAAAATGAGCTCCGAGCGAGGGACATTCTGTTTCTTTCCAGGGAAGCTCCAACAAAACCAAATCAGTCGCTTGCTTACTGCCAGGCAATGTCCAGAAGGCAAGACGACCAGCGATCTCACCTTGTACCTCCAGAACGAAGCACCAGTCTTGACGCATGGCTCCTTGTGCAAACATTTTATCGAGATAAGCAGCTATATCATCCCGAACGGAAGCAGGGTGATCCGGGAAGGCCAAAAATGCAGGTAAATCCTCCGAGTCGATACGGCGAACGGTGATCATGCAAGGTATCTCTCCTTTGTAACTATCTAAATTTATTTTGTTAGTTACAAAGGGATTTTACCAAAATGTTCTGTAAATCGTCAATCGTGGTCTATGTAGGAAAAGAGGAGGGGAGGAGCAAACTGCCCGCTCCCTCATTTGCTCCTGTGTTATTCAATCAATACACCCCGCGACCTGCCTATGATGCGGATGGCCCGACTCCACAGCAGCTGGAGCTTTTTTCTTTGCAGGGGTCGCACATACAGATCAGGGCTTTTCAGATAGGGACGCATGGGGATGACACGAAAGCATATACGTCCTTGACTTACATAGCGTTGCGAAAAGGTCGGGATGACGGAAATTTGCTCGAGTGAAATCTGATTCCTCTCATCTTTTTCGACAGTAAATCGCAGGATTGCCCCGCACTGGGATTGATCAAACGAGAGCATTTTCTCAGATGTAAAATTGCCCAAAGAATATGCGACTAATGTTTGTCTCTTTGTCCCGTGAGGAGTCATGATACTCGGAGTGACAACAGGCTGCAGAACATGTGGGTGAGCCCCGAGGATGACATCAGCACCATTGTCGAGCAGTCTTTGTACGAGCTGCCGCTGGCGCGTCGTTGGTGTATAGCGGAATTCAATCCCAAAGTGAAGGGAGATGATCACGACATCGACCAGAGGACGAACTTTTCTCAGGTCGGATAATATCGTGTCAAGATGAAGAAGTCGGACGATCCATGGTGTATGAGCGGGGATCACCTGCTTGTTTGTCCCGTAGGTATAAGCAAGCATGGCGATGCGAATGCCGTTTACCTCCTTGATCAGGTAGGTATTTGCCTCGTCGGGGCTTCGATAGGTTCCGGTATGAGCAAGCTTGTATCGATCCAAAACATCAAGGGTTCGGCATAGTCCGGTTACTCCGCCATCCAGACAGTGGTTATTCACTGTAGTCAATACGTCAAATCCAGATGTTTTCAAGTCCCGAGCCAATTCATCTGGACAGTTGAAGCGAGGGTAACCGGTTTTTGCCGAGCCGATTTGATAGGGCTGTGTTTTCCCGGAAAAAGTGGTTTCTAAATTGCCAATCGTGAGATCCGCCGCTGAGAGAATCGGTGCCACGGGATGAAACATATCGGTAAAAGAGAATTGATCTGTACCAGGCAATCTGGCAGTTGCCACCTGCTCTTTCCACATCAGGATGTCGCCTACAGCGGCGATCGTAGCCTTCTTTTTCATGCGCTTCACCTCCCCTCCTACTCTATTCCAGAAGTCGTCCTTCTGATTTGGATAGTAGCGGAACGTTTTCATAGATAATGGTCTATACAGGCTGTCTATGCCGTTCATACAATAGGAAAGCTGATCGAGAGAAGAAGAACGAGGCAAAGGGGTGATGCCCGTGAAAAAGAAGAGAAGAGCTGCTGTACCTGTAAAGACGCTGATTCTCGACAAGCCGGTTATCGCTGTGACAGGAAGCGCAGGGAAGACCACGACAAAGGAAATGATCTACAGCATCTTAAATCTACGGATGCCCACATATAAATCGATGTATAACAAGAACTTCCTGGGAAATACAAGAGCGCATACCAAAAGAATTCGGGACGAGCACAAAGCCGCAGTGCTTGAATATGGAATTTATCGAAGCGGTCATTTGCGACAGCATTGCAAAATCATTCAGCCGTCTATGGGAGTCATCACGAATATTGGCACGGCTCACATCGGAAATTTTGGCGGTGATGGCAGGCAGCTGGCGTTAGCAAAAACGGAGTTAATTCGTCATATGAAACCCACGGGAACCGTTTTTCTGAATAGGGATTGTCCCTATTCTCGCGAGTTTAATCAACAGCCTTACCTGGGGGCGTTCACGGGAAAAATCGTGACATTTGGCAAGGAGCAGGAGGCGGACTATAAGGCGGGGCGAACGAAAATAGAAGGCAATGGGTTTCGATTCGAATGTTCTTTGCGTGGAGAAAAGGAGTCATTTTTTGTTCCTATTCCTGGCGAGCATAATTTATACAACGCATTAGCTGCTATAGCAGTCGCCCATACGATGGGGATTCCCGTCGATGACATTCGTCAAGGGTTAAGCCAGTTTCGCGGACAGAGAAAACGCCTTACCAGCTATCGACTCGCAAATAACATTCAGGTGCTGGATGATACCTACAGCTCGAATCCCGATGCGGCCAAGGCAGCGCTTGATGTGTTAAGCCAGGTCGGGCATACCACAAAGATCGCCGTGCTCGCCAGTATGCTAGAAATGGGAAAATACGACGTGAAAGGTCATGAGGATGTCGGGATATATTTGAGTCAAAAAAATGTAGACTACTTGTATACGCTGGGAAATAGTGCGAGGTACATTGCAAGAGCAGCGATTCGCTCCGGATTTCCGGCAAATCGGGTGAGGCATTGTTTGAGTAAGGCAGGCTTACATCGGCGTCTAGCAAAACAGCTGAAGCCAGATACAGCTTTTCTCGTAAAAGGATCGAATCGGTTGAAAATGGGAGAGACTGTACAATTTTTGTGCAGGGTAACTGCCAATCAAGGCATTCGGAAAGGATGAAAGAGTGGAGGCGCCTACGGATTTATATACAGGCTATTGCGGAAAAAATAGGTGAATGACGGCGGGCAAACGCACATACCATCTGTGCGTTTGCTGCATTTCCTATAGGGAGACTAGTAGGAGGTGACACGTCATGTCATATCAATTTCCCCCTGGCGGCCGAGATGGTTCCCCAGGTTTTCCAGAATCCTCTGGTTCCCCCGGTTCACCGGGAGGTTTCCCCCCGCCACCACCAGGTCCTCCACCCAGCAGGACGCCAAGTGCACCAGGAGCAAGAGGCTATGGGGGAACACGCCGGATTGATGCTGGCGGATTCTATCCCTGCTTATATCGCTACACGTACGTATGGTTGCGAAATGGTCGTTCTTTCTGGTTTTACCCCGTCTATGTCAGTCGTAACTCTGTATCCGGATACCGCTGGACTGGATACCGTTGGGAATATTACGGGACAGACTTGCATCGAATCGCTTATTTTACTTGCTAACCAAATTACAAGCAAAACGGCCATTCCTTGGGAGGATGGCCGCTTTATTTTGTGTTCTTATTTTATTGAAAGTGAAAAATCCTTGTGATCATGAATTTCTCCCTTTTCCACATGGACCTTGACTGTATAATCCCCAGCAGTAGGGAACTGTACGTTGCCGTCATATTGACCAGCCGCAGTTTCCGTTGCATCGACGAAGCTATGCTTTTGGTCAGTTCCCCTCCAGAACTCGAACTTGACTGTCGCTTTGTCCAACGCTTTGTTGTCCTTCATGAGATGAACAGTGAGGGCAGTTGGTGTTGCTACTTTGATATTGTCGGCTGGGGAGAAATGATAATCTACCGTTTCGGCATTCGCGTGGCCTGTCGCTCCATGATCGTGTGACTGATCTGCACCAGCTTCCGGCGCAGGGGTCGCCCCAGGGCCAGGAGTTTCACCTGCTTTGTTGGTTACGGTAAAAGGTGTCTTCTGCATATTGTGGAAATCTCGTGCCGTTACATGGTAGTAGACAAAATAAGAACCAGGCTCGTTCATGGTTTGTTGGGCCGTGTAGACACCGTCTCCTTGCAGCGAAGCCGGGATCGTTTCATGCTTTTCTTGCCCATCTTTCCACCATTCGAATTTCACTTCCTTGGCATCATCCACGGGTTGGCCATCTTGTGTGACTTTAACAGAGAAGGTAACGGTGTCGCCCGCTACAAGCTCCTTTGGTTCCAATGTAAAGGCAGCCTCAACGGGAGCCCCGGGTTGAAAAGCTTGTTGCTCGTTCTCATTTCCACAAGCGGCTAAGAGGAGTAGAAGCATGGATAAGAGCAGAATCATCGTTCGTTTCATGTTGGATTACCCTTCCTTTTTTAATTTCAACAGTTCCTGATAAATTTGATCGGGATCGAAATCGTCACCCATGCCGAATTTTTGAATGACAGCATTGTTATCATCCACGAGATACGTACTCGATGTATGAGAGATAAATCCATCATCCATCTTATTGGCAAAAAAGCCAAGCGAATTTGTAACCGTTTTGATCGTTTCGTCATCACCCCGAAGCAGGGTCCAGCCGTGTTCTTGAATCCCCAACTGTTTGCCATAGTAGCGCATGACATCAGGAGTGTCGTTTTGCGGATCAATCGTGATGGTCAAAAACTCAACGTCTTGCCCCATCAGATTTGCTTCGAGCAAGCGCTTTTGCAGCTGAACCATTTTGATAGTTGTCGTGGGACAAATATCCGGGCAACGGGTATAAATTAGCTCCACCAAGCGAAATGTTTTCTTTTGCGGTGCTAGCGAATAGGGTTGTCCATCGATGGTTTGCAAAGTTACATCTGGCAATTTCGCCTGGGCGTTTTTGGGCCCGAACCCAACCCAAGAAACGACAAGAGCAACAAGGACGAGGACGGGTAACAACAAGAGCAACCGTCTGATTCGGATAGCGGTAGCAGGGGCGATATTCACGTGTGAGTAGCGCCTCCTTTCTCATTCTTTTTGGCTATGGCGTTATGAGGCCGTCCTCTTCCTGATTCTTTTCTTTTCGGTACCAGGTAGAGAAAATGTAAGCAAGGACGACTCCGTACGTCAGCTCCTGCATGAGTTTCATCACGATTCCGCCCAGTCGTTGATCATCCAGAGGGAGAAGGGGAACGGCGAACATCGATTTGTCGATCGGCGCGGAAAAGAATGGAGCGCAGAGCATGGAAGGACCGTCTACATATGTCGTATACAAAGGGGTTGCGGAAAAAATAATCAGTGCACAAGCAGGTGTAATCAAAACGCCGTTAGCAAAGATGTAGGCAAGCTTTTGCAGCTCAGACAGACGGTGAATTTCCGGTATCGGTGCGATAACAGGCATCCACATCAATATCGCTGTCACCAGAAGCAGTAAATGAATCAAATTATGTAGGGCCAGGTTGTTCATTGCCAAGTCTAAAATAACAGGCATATGGTAAAACGAGAACAGGGCATTGAACATGAGAATAGCAGGGATCGGATGGCTCGCTATGCGCATGAAAAGCTTGAGCCCCCGGCGATAGAACAGGGAGCGAATCAACCATGACGGGGTACCTGCCAAGAGCAGCAAGGGCATGACGAGATAAAGCAATGATTGTTGAAGCATGTGGGCGCTAAACAAAAAATGCCCAGCTACGTTCAAGGGACTCCCCAAACTAAAGTAAAAACCAAGTAAGCCGAGAGTGAAAAAGGTCTTTTGCTTGCGTGTGACAGGTGTGGAATCTTGAAAGGTTTGGCGTAATGGTCCAGTCAGCGAGAAATAAGCCAGACCAATCAAGAAAGTCAAAAGAATCAGCTCTGGATTCCATGTCGCCCGAAAGCCAAAGGTTTCAGTGAAATAGGTGAGGGTCATTCGATTACCTCCGTTTTCAAGGATTATCCCCAGTACCCATTATAGGCAAATAACTGGAAAAGCCTAATGACTCGTTCGGGCTATTTCTTCCAAGGGAACGGAATTCTTCACATATTTGTCACGTATGTCCAATATGAAAAGAGCCTCCCGCAAATCGAGGGAGGCTACCACACGTTATGATTTTTTCTGTTCTTCCAACCAAGCTTTCCATTCGCTTGCTTCGCGTCCACCGACGAGTCGCGCTACTTCCTTGCCGCCCTTGTAATGAACGAGGGTCGGAGTGAATTCGATGTTGTATTCACCATAGCTGGCGTTAAATTCCAGCAAATTGAGCTTTTTCATATCGATGTCCAAGCTTTTCACGATCGGTACAAGGACGGGTGTAGTTGCTTTGCAATGCTCACAAACCGGGCTGTAAAAGTAAACAAACGCGTCCTCCTGGTTATCGAGCTTACCTTTAAGTTCATTAGGCATAATGAGATTATCATATAGTGGGTCACTCAATTGTTCGAGAGTAGCGGGGTGTAAATTGGCTTTACCATAAGGGTTTCCTTCCGCAAGCTGACGGTTCGATATGTCAGCGTACACAATCGCACCGATCAGGAGCGCAGCCACAAGAATGGATAGAGCGATGACTTTCTTCATGAATCATTTCTCCTTTGCATTTTTCATAACGATGACAAGCAGGATGCTGATCAAGGTGAAGGCAATGAGAGCAAGGAACGGAATCGTGATAAACCCTAGCCAGTTAATATAATCCGTGTTGCATGGCACAATGCCGCAAGCGCTGCCGAGATCTTGAAGGGCAGGTATTTTTTGAATGGAGTAATGATACAGCGATGTGAGTCCTCCGATAATGGAGAGAATCAAGGCGTACGACGCGATCTTGTCATCTTTCTTCGCGGAGGCAACCCCGAGTAAGATGACGAGCGGGTACATCAAGATTCGCTGGTACCAGCACAGGTCACACGGTATGTACTTTAACACCTCTGAAAAAAACAAACTGCCCCCTGTTGCGATGAGGGAGACTCCCCATGCGGCAAACATGGCTTGTTCAACGATTTGCTGACGTTTCATATAAACACCTCGTCCATATCTTAACATATTACAAATCGAAAGTAGATTATAAAAAGTAATAATTTGTTGAAAGTATGGGCTTGTCTCCTGCATCATACTGGTTGCACTACCCGATGCGCTTGCAGCAGGTAGAAACCAGTGCGAAAGCTCTCCGTTTTCCCGAGCATAATCAGTAGACCCGTACGTGTGGAGAGGATTGCCTTTCCCGAATCGGTACGAAAGTGGTTTGTAGCGATGGCCACTCGACGAGCATGACGCCTCGCCAATATCCTGCGCCACCATCAATGCCGACCATATTGTCTCTGCGCCATGGACCGCTGCCAGCGTATTGAGGTAATCCTGGGACAGGGGTATGCCCAAAGATGACTGGGAGATCTCCATCATAATTCAGGTAGAAAGGCTCGCGAATCCATAATAAATCATGCGGATTTTGTTCCTGCAAGGGGACGCCGGGTCGAATGCCTGCGTGTACCAAAAGTGCAGCTGGAGCTCCTGTTCGCGGATCGGCTGGCAGCTCTATATACAAAGGAAGAGACGACAAGGCTGGCAAAATTGCTGGGTAGCGGGAAAGGATAATTTGCCGTGCTTCTTCTTGTTCCTGCAAAGAAGGCACCCGATTAAGAAAAGCTCGCCGAAGCGGGTGATTCTCTAAGAAAGAACGAATGGTGGCATCGCCGCCGTTGTAGCGGAGGTATAACTCCGGATTGCCGTTGCCGGATAGCCAATCTACAAGCATTTGCTCGTGGTTGCCTTTTATGAGATAGATTTGGTTCGGATACGTCTGCCGAAGAGCGAGTAAATCGAGCAATACTTCCTTTGATTCAGGTCCTCGATCGATCATGTCCCCCAATACGAACAGACGATCACCAGCTTGAGGGGAGAAGGAAACGTCCCGTAGCGCCTTTTGAAAGGCCTGATACTGACCATGTATGTCCGAGACCAAATAAGTAGCCAAACAAGATCACCCTCCTCGATTGCCCGTTTTGCCTATTAGTAGGATATGTTTGTGCAAAGTGGAGGGTGAAAGGGTGTGTCTCTTTCCAAGGTGTATAAATGGGTGCACATCTTTTGTGAATGGGAATAAAGATGCATAATGAGTCAAATACCCATATGGTGGGAGGAACAAACGAAAGATGGCTACTTCTTATCGCGACTATACATCGCCAAATACGCAGTTCACGTACGATATGAGAAATAATCTGTTTTTCAAAAAGGACGATCGGAATTTCATCGATGCCTTGGGGATCGCCCAATTAAATACATTGGGCAACAGTTCGCTGCTAGATATTTACCTGACAACCGGAAATGTTGTCGAGCCACACATTCATCAAAATGCAGCAGAACTGGTGTATTGCATCGCTGGTGAGGCCATTGTGTCCTTGATCAATCCTTTTACTAATCAATTGCTCAACTACCATATAAAACCGAGACAAGTTGCCAATATCCCGCAGGGCTGGTGGCATTATGAAATGGCCTTGACAGACGATACGCATCTACTGGCTATTTTTGATGCCCCTGTACCTGAGGTGATCTTTGGCTCCGATATATTACGATTGACTCCTGCGAGTGTGTGGGCACATACGTATTGTTTAGACGAAGCAAAGGTACAAGAAACATTTGCGCCTCTTACCCAAACAGTTGTGATTGGTCCGCCAGTAGGATGTCAGCAGCAGGGGCCGTTGCCAGATAGAGCTACTTCAAGCCAGTACCCGTACTATGGTTACTCGAGTCATTTGCCAGACAGTTACGGTTATTACGATACCAACTACATGCAGCAGGGTGGGTATGGACAGCACCCAGTCTATCAACAGCAGACCAGTTATCCGCAATATGGCACGAATCCCTCCCATACCGGATATCCGCCACAGCCCGTTTATCCATCCTATTAAAGAGAAAGAAAAATCGTGTTCTGATGGGCAGGTCTCCTAAATCTGGTATTCTTCTATTACAATCAGAAGAAGAACATTTTCAAAGAAGAGGGGAGACCATGATGGAACATCTGGCACACTGGTTACGGACATCTTCCTTTACCGTCGTATTCACCGGAGCAGGCATGTCGACAGAGAGTGGCTTGCCTGATTTTCGTTCACAGTCGGGGCTATGGCGTGGCAAAGATCCGATGCAACTCGCGAGTACACGCGCGATGATGGAGAATCGGGAAGCGTTTGTGGAATTTTATCAGATGCGCATTCAAGGGCTACTGTCTTGCAAGCCACACGCCGGGCACGAATGGTTAGCAGAATGGGAGCGCCGTGGCTTCGTTCATGGGATCATTACACAAAATGTTGATGGCTTTCATCAAGCGGCGGGAAGCTTGGCAGTAGCCGAACTACATGGCTCCCTTGCGAAAATCCGCTGTCTAGACTGCGGGACCGAGTATGCCCATACATGTTATCTGGAGGATCAAGGGACGATTTGCGCATGCGGAGGCTTTTTGCGTCCGGGTGTTGTCCTGTTTGGCGAATCTTTGCCGCAAGCCCAAGTCGATCAGGCCATCGCGTGGACGGAACAAGCCGATTTGTTCATCGTGTTAGGTTCTTCACTAACCGTGAGTCCAGCTAATTGGTTTCCGCAGCATGCAAAAGAAAGAGGAGCCAAACTGGTCATTGTCAATCAGGAACCCACCCCATTGGATGCGTGGGCAGATGAGGTCATCCAAAAGGAACGGATCGGCGACGTGTTGCAAAGAGTAGGGCAGTCATTAGGAGAATAAAAGCAGGCGTGCTCGATGAAAAGAGTACGCCTCTTCTGTTTGGGCTCGTTAACCTGCCTTACTGCTGGTGACGCTTCCTATTGTATTTTTGTCTACGAGTCATTATTACTTAATATTCATTATTTTACCATTAATGAGGCTGTTTTCCAATATTTGGTCTATCCATTTGAATCACCCTAGAGCTTGCGCGAAAAACATGATACCATCGAGTGTAAGATTCATATGGCTTCTCGATAAGCAAATAGAAAAGAACAGGTGACGTTCATGCAAATATTATCAGTAGAAAACCTCTCTAAAGGTTATGGAGAAAAAGAATTGTTTGATAACATTTCCTTTCATATTGCCGAGCAAGAGCGTATTGGTCTGATCGGTGTTAATGGTACGGGAAAATCCTCGCTCCTGAAAATTGTGGCAGGCTTGGATACAGCGGATAGCGGAAAAATTGTTCACGCGAATCATTTCCATGTGGAGTATTTGCCGCAAAATCCTGATTTTGACGAAAACTCCTCCATCCTGGAACAAGTATTTTACGGCGATTCTCCACTCATTCAGCTTTTACGTGATTATGAAACAGCACTAGAGGCTGTTCAGGAATCACCTGACGACGAGAAAAAGCAGGCGCGATTGTTTGCTGTTCAAAACCGGATGGATGCGGCTGATGCGTGGGAGAGCAATACGCAAGCCAAAATGATCCTGACCAAGCTTGGCCTCCACAATTTCTCACAAAAGGTAGGCGAGCTCTCTGGTGGGCAAAAAAAGCGTGTAGCCATGGCACGTGCTTTGATTCAACCAGCAGACCTGCTTATTTTGGATGAGCCTACAAACCATATTGACAATGAGACAGTCGAATGGCTGGAAGAGTATTTGTCCCGATACAAGGGCGCTTTGCTGCTCGTTACCCATGATCGTTACTTCCTGGATCGCGTGACGAACCGCACGTTTGAGCTGGATCGTGGCAACCTCTATAGCTACGAAGGCAACTACGCGATGTTCCTGGAGAAAAAAGCAGAGCGTGAAGAAAATGAAGCGGCCGTAGAGAGCAAGCGGCAAAATCTACTTCGACGCGAGCTCGCATGGCTTCGTCGTGGAGCAAAAGCGCGGACGACCAAACAAAAGGCGCGTGTGCAACGGGCAGAGGAGTTACGAGATAAAGCTGTAGATGGACCGGCTGCCAAGATGGAAATGGCACTTGGGGCCAGTCGTCTCGGCAAAAAGGTGATCGAGCTTACAAACATCCATAAAGCGTACGGTGAGCGAAAACTGATCAACGATTTCAGCTATATCGTCCTGCCGGGTGATCGTGTAGGGATTATCGGGCCAAATGGAAGCGGAAAAACGACGCTCTTGAACATGCTTGCAGGAAGAATTCAACCAGATAGCGGTTCATTGGAAATTGGGACGACCGTAAAAATTGCCTACTACACGCAGGATAGTGTCGAGATGGACGAAAAGCTGCGCGTCATCGAATATGTAAAGGAAGCCGCAGAGGTCATTCAGACGAGCAACGGAGAATCGATTACGGCATCGCAAATGCTGGAGCGGTTCCTGTTTTCGCCGCATATGCAATGGACACCGATTTCCCGCCTGTCTGGGGGAGAGCGCAGACGTCTGTATCTGCTTCGGACGCTGATGGGAGAGCCGAATGTGCTGTTTTTAGATGAGCCGACCAATGATTTGGATATTCAAACACTCAGTATTTTGGAGGATTATCTCGAGCAGTTCCCCGGCGCAGTCATCACGGTATCGCATGACCGTTATTTCCTCGATCGTACCGTAGATCATTTGTTTGCTTTTGAGGGGCAAGGAAACATTCGTCATTACTACGGCAACTACTCCGAGTACCTGGAAGAACGACGCCAGGAAAAGGCAACACAAGTGCAAGAAGCGGATCAACAGGGAGAAAAGGCGCAAAGCAACAGCGGGGCTAATCGCGGCAACAATCGCACGCGCAAGCTGTCCTACAAGGATCAGAAGGAATGGGATGCGATTGAAGGCAAGATCGCCGCTTTGGAAGACCGCAGCGTCAAGCTAAAGCAAGAGATTGCAGCATCTGGCAGCGATTACGGCAAAATTGAAAAGCTCTATGCAGAAGAGCAGCAAGTGGCGGCAGAGCTGGAAGCCACTATTGAGCGTTGGGCGGAATTATCTGCAATGGTAGAGGAATTGGAGCAAGGGAAATAATTAGTGACGTAGCCAGTAATTGAGGGCTGGGAATGCGACGCATCCACCTGTAGACTAGAGTAGATTACTAGAGTAGAGGAGTCGCTGTCGTTGCCTGCCTATAAGTTAGACCCGGAATGGGTGATGTCTTACCTAGAGCTGCAAGAACAACAGCTCTCTTCCGAAGTTCATCCAGAGGATAAAGAAGTGATCATGAACAAGATCAGGGAAATGACGTTATCGATCATGTACAAGCAAGCGAGAAGATTTCTTGTATACTTGGAATCGGATGGAACGGAAGCAGAAAGAACGAAAAAGACTCATCTTATGTGAAGAAGACCCGCCTTGGTTTAAAAGGGCGGGTCTTTGTTTCTGTTTATTGCTGTCTGATTCGAACGGGCGTACCTATGGGCACGATTTTTGCCAGCGCATTCACGTCCTCATTGAACATGCGAATACAGCCGTGAGATACATATTTGCCAATAGAAGAAGGATCGTTCGTACCGTGAATGCCATAGTGTGGCTTACTTAGTCCCATCCATAAGGTGCCGAAAGCACTCAAACGACCTCCCGGGTAGGAATTCGGATAGGGGACTTTGCTGATGATGGTAAAATCCCCTCGAGGTGTCGATGTGGCAATTTTGCCCAAGGCAACAGGATAAGAACGGATGAGTCGGTTCCCATCGAACAGGTCGAGCCGTAGCTTCGCAATCGAGATGCGGATGTTGTAGGACGGCAGCTTCTTCACCTCCCCCACAAACGATACGAAATGCCGCTTTTACCATCTTATGAAAACCAACGGAACCGGTACCTTTTCTCTGATGATTAATGGAGTTTGAAATCTAATGAAAACGTATCTGGATAGCGTAGTCCGTCACGATAGAACAAGGTTCGCACCCAGACGTACATACGTAATGGAATGGAAGGAAAGACGATGGCGAGCTTACCTTCTTCCAAGACAGGCAAATCGAGCGGGGATTGAATTTCATAAGGGACTCCTTCTTGATCAAGCAACGCTTTGTAATGTTGAGCCTCACTCCAGCTAACAGGATAATAAAATGATCTCTCCATCCAATTCCAACACCTTTCCAGGTTTCACTGCTTCCCATTGTATGTAAAACATTTGAGATAAAAAAAGAAACAAACGCCATAGTCATTGAAAAATAGGCAGCCTAATTGCGTTTTTAAAAGTGTCGTCTAGGCAAAAAACGTCATGATTTTCCCAGAAAATGCGTGTAAAGTGGAAGTAAGCACAAACTGGAGGGACAAGGGAATGAAGCAGACGCACTTGCACTTTAACATGCAAATCGGCAGAAAAAAGCCAGTGAGTGTAAACAACACGGAAACGGCCTGTCCTTTTTGTGATCGAAACAGTCTCACCGATGTTTTGGAGCAGCGGGGCTCCATGATTTGGCTCATGAACAAATTCCCTGTTCTGGAGGATACACATCAGACTGTTTTGATTGAGACGGATGAATGCCAAGGGGATTGGTCTGTCTATTCCAAAGAGCATGTACGTGCATTGCTGGCATTCGGGGTAGAGAAGTGGCTTGAAATAGAGCAAAGCAAGTCTTATCGTTCCGTTCTGTTTTTCAAGAACCACGGTCCGTATTCCGGAGGGAGCATTCGCCATCCGCACATGCAAATCGTCGGATTAAACGACTATGACTATCTGGATCAAGTAAAAGACAGTGATTTTATTGGCATGACCATCGATCAGGAGGCGGGGGTTGAATGCAATCTGTCTACGCATCCGCGTGCAGGTTTTTTTGAATACAATGTCATTCTTTCGGACTTCGATCGACTGCCAAAAATGGCAGACTACTTACAAATTTTAGCACATTGGATACTGACTCATGTCAATCCTCGTCATCAAAGCTATAATTTTTTCTTTTACCATTGGGGAGAAAAACTGATCGCCAAAGTGGTTCCGAGATTTGTTACCTCGCCTCTTTACGTAGGCTATTCGATTCCGCAGGTCGCTAATAATTTGGAGGATATCGTCGCCCAATTGCAACGACGATACTTCTAATCAGAAAGGGTGCTTACACGATGACGTATACGATCTCGGCAAGAAGAACACTCACCTCAGAGGAACTGGCACAAATTAAGGAATTGGTTGGGATTTGCAATGAGCAGGATGGGATTGATCTTAAAGTAAACCCGGGGATGCTGGAAAAGCGTTCGGGAGAGCATGAAGAGGACTTTGTCTGTTATGCGGACGGAAAGCTCGTTGGCTTTCTCGGGCTCTACGTGTTTCATGGCGGTGAGGCAGAAGTGAGCGGCATGGTCCACCCAGCCTACAGAAGAAAAGGCATATTCACAGCGTTGCAAGCACAAGCCGCAGATGCATGCAGACGAAGAGGCATTCCGGCGCAGTTGTTTATCGTGCAGCGAGAATCGGAGAACGGTAAGTCATTTATGGAGCGAATCGGCGGGGAATATCAATTCTCGGAATATTGGATGGATTTGGGGGAGAAGCAAAGAGCAACGGTTTCTGGAAACGTGCTGCTTCGACCGGAGATCGCCAGTGACTACGAAACGTTGATTTGGCTAAACGTCCATGGCTTTCAAATGGAGGAAGAACGTGCAAGGGAAATGGCCGAAAACATGGCGGGTGATCCAAAGGCCACCACGCATTTGATGATTGTCGATGATAAGGCCATTGGCAAAATAAGCGTGAACAAGGATGAGGGCAAGGCGTTTATTTATGGATTTTGTGTCCACCCGGATTACCAAGGGAAAGGATATGGACGCCAGGCTTTGGCGCAAACGATCGAGATGCTGGGGAAAGAAGGATACCAGAACGTATCACTGGAGGTAGCCTGTGAAAACAGCAATGCTTTGGGGCTGTATGAATCATGCGGCTTTTTCGTAAAGTCGGCCAATGATTACTACAAGCTGGCGTTGTAGGGGGCAAACTGCACTTCTCTATCTCTCGGGTTGGAAAACGTATTAAGTTCCATGCTACGATAGAAGAGAAAGCAAGTGTGCTGTAAAAAGGAGTGACTCATTATGAAGCTGTTGTCCATCGAACCGACGCCGAGTCCAAACGTCATGAAGCTGAATGTAGACGAGCGTTTGCCGGATGGGGTCCAACATGTCTATACAAAGAAAGATACGAGTAAAGCACCAGAACTCATGAACAAGCTCTTGGAGATCGAAGGGGTTACCTCCATTTTTCATACGGCAGATTTTCTTGCGCTGGAGCGAAAGTCCAATGCAGATTGGCAACGTATTTTGACGGTTGCGCGCGAGGTTTTGCATGCAGGTGGAGGAGCAGCTGTTCCTGACCTGTCTGCCGAAGATGCGGGGGCATTTGGAGAGGCGCAAGTGTACATTCAAATGTTCCGTGGAGTTCCGATGCAGGTCAAGGTGACCATGGGAACGGAGCAGATTCGTGCAGCGTTGCCAGAGCGTTTTGGACAGGCAGCCGTGCGGGCGGGATCTGCGTCGCCTAACCTCATCATGGAGCGAAAATGGGTCGAGCATGGCGTACGCTATGGCGATTTGCGCGAGATTGGTGAGGAGGTCGCACTGGAAGTCGATGCCTCCTATCCGGAGAGCCGCGTGGAAGAAATAGTGGAACAGGCCATGGCGCTTGGTCCCGGGGAAACCCCAGAGCCAGTCGTGCGCGAAAAGAAAGTCGTTACGCTGGAGATGCTCGATGATCCGGATTGGCAAAAAAGATATGAGGCGCTGGATCGAATGGAGCCTACTGAAGAGGATTTGCCTGTTTTAGAAAAAGCGCTTCGTGATAGCAAGCCGTCGATTCGCAGGCTGGCCGTTGTGTATTTGGGCATGATTGGCGGAGATGACGTCTTCCCGTTGTTGTTTGAAGCGCTCCGCGATGATTCCGTCTCTGTACGACGCACAGCGGGAGATACCTTGTCTGACTTAGGTGACACACGCGCAATTCTGCCGATGTGTGAGGCGTTGAAGGATAAAAACAAGCTGGTACGCTGGCGTGCCGCTCGTTACTTGTTTGAGGTGGGGGACGAAACGGCCTTGGATGCTTTGCGTGCCGCACAGAACGATCCCGAGTTCGAGGTCAGCTTGCAAGTCCAAATGGCCGTCCAGCGTATTGAAAGCGGCGAGGCGGCAAGCGGAACCGTTTGGCAGCAAATGACTCGGCGAAACGATTAGTTCGCTCCTTCCCGTTGCGTTTGAGCCCTCTATCAAGCAGATTCCTGCTGAGAGGGCTTTTTTATGGTATTTTCGTTGGTTGGATATACAGCGGATAGCGGGGCATACTGCTTCAAGAAGAGCGGTAAACAAGCTGGTTCATTAGGTAAATATTGGTATAAGACAGTATAAAAATAGACACAGTTCAATAATAGTTGACTTCCACCTTATCCATCCCTTAGACTAGGATAGGGTTTAGTTTATGTATTCAACATCGCTAGTGCGTAGGGGAGATTGTGTATGACAACCAATCACTATGACGTTGTTATTGTAGGTGGAGGACTTGCTGGTCTTTCCAGCGCTGCCTACCTGTCGTCGAAAGGCAAAAAAGTTGCAGTTTTGGAACGCGGTCAATTGGGTGGACGTGCCGTTACACTGAAGATCAAAGGATTTAACTTCAACTTCGGTGCCCACGCCATTTATGCTCGCGACAGCTCCGTTTTGAGAACGTTTGAAAAAGAATTGGGTCTGAACATCGATTGGCAGGATTTCAATCCGACAAAAGCCAAGTACGATATTGGTAGCGATCTGACTGCAGTTCCGGCGAATGTACAAGGACTTTTCCAAACGAAGCTCTTAAAAGGTATGGACAAAGTATTGTTCACGTTTGAGATTTTGAAAACGATGCTAAAAATGGAGAAAGGCCATCCACATATGTCGATTCAAAAGTGGATGGAGAAAAAGCAAGTCAACGAAGAAGTGCGAGAAATGATGTTGACGCTTGCTTCTTCCAACTTCTTCACGCGTGAGCCTGAAAAGATTCCTTCTGACGTTTTCTTTTCTTACTACAGCCGTTTGTTCACAACGAATAAACCGGTAGCGTATATCGGTGGCGGTTGGCAAGCACTGATCAATGAATTCGTGCGTGTGATTGAAGCAAATCAGGGTACGATTCTGATCAAAACCAAAGTAGAAAAGTTCCAAGTAGAGAATGACCGTGTGGTTGGAGTGGTGACACCGGAGGGCGAATTTACGGCGGATGAATTTATTTGCTGTATTCCGCCGAAGGAAATGGCGAAGGTCTTTGCGGAGACGCGCCTGGAACATGCGGTTGCACAGCATGCTGAATACGAGCCAACGGTTGTTATGGTGTATGACATTGGCTTGAAAGAGCGAATTGACGTACCGTTCTCCTACATCTACGAAAAAGCAAACAATATTTTCATTACCGATATCTCGTATTATGACCGCACTTGTGTACCTGAAGGCGGGCAGTTGCTGCAGGCGACTGCTTACATGCGTCAGGATGAAGTAGGAAACAAGGAAGCGGCCGAAATCCGCAAACAAGAGATTGAAAACCTGTATGACAAGCATTTCCCAGGCTGGCGTGAGCAACTGGTTGTGCCGCGCGTTTCTGCTCGTGCAGTCGTACAGGAGATCAAATGGACCATGAATCAGAAGCCAATGCCGATTTTCATGCCGGATTACCGCAACCTGTTCTTTGCGGGTGACTGGTGTGAAGGACAAGGCCAACTGTCTGAGCTGTCTTTCTCTAGCGCGATGAACGTTGCCAAGCTGATTTTGGAAAAAGAATAAGTCAATGACGAGCGGGTGTTCCTTGGAGAAAGGAATGCCTGCTTGTTTTTTCTCATTCAACGTTAGAAAGAGAAAGCCCGCCAATGGAGATGGCAGGCCACATGGATTACGCTTTCTGACTATATATGTGATAAACGAGATTGCCGATTTGCGCCATGACGTTGGCGGCGTCCTTTTGCTCGAGTCCCTTGTTTAAAATGGACAAAGTGACAGCGTGTGAACCGACGTAGAGGATTCCGACATCATGCGTGATTTTGGTTACAGAGCCAGTCTTGTTGGCGAATTCCCATTTCGGAATCGTCCCGATCACATTACCGTCCGGGTCAGGCAAAAGGAAGGGGATGCGCTCACGGTGCTGTTGAGTCTTCAAGATGGCGACCATTTTTAAACAGCTGTCGTAGGAGATGATTTTTCCTGTTGCCAAGTAGCGGAGGTGGCTTCCCATGTCTTTTGCCGTCACCTCATTGTATCCTTCCAATTCGGCTGGGACGACCATAAGCTTGTTGTAGAAGCGACTGTTTGTCATTTCGGTTTTTTGCATCGCGTTGCGGATGCTCTCTGTTCCCACGAGATCAATCATTATGTTCGTCGCCGTATTGTCGCTTTGGATGATCATCAGGGTAACCAGGTCGCGAATCGTAAATTCAGTGCCGGGAGTCATATGCTGAAGAACACCTGCACCCCCAACGAGATCCTCTGTACGCAGCTTGATTTTGTCCTCGAAGGCAAACTTGCCTGCATACGCCTCTGCAAAAACAGCTGTCATGATCGGGACTTTGATCACACTGGCTGCATAGAAGCGCTGATCTTCGTTGATGGATAATGTTTCGCCGGTTTGCAAATCTTCGAAAAAGATTCCCCATTCCCCGCCAGCGTCCTTGATCAGACTGGATATTTGGGCAAAAAGACTGGATAACATGTAGACCCATCTCCTTTTGTTTCGATGTAGACAAAATTTTCTCAAGATAATATTATTTAGTCATGCTCCTAACAATCAAGAAGAATTATTCGAAGATGGGGGTTTTGCTGTTGCATACGTGGAAGAAACTATCATTTTGTGCTGTTCTATTAACCAGTTTAGCATTCGCTGGTTGTGGAACACCGCAAGCAAGCAACACGGGGGAGACGACAGGTGCGAAGCAGGAGCAGAGTAGCGCCCCCCAAACAATGCAGGTCAACCTGAATTCAGGTGAGCCAAGCACGATCGACCCTGGACTGGCAGAAGATATCCCTTCGATGTCTGTTGCCCGTGCAGCATTTGATGGCCTCCTGCGCCTGAATGAAAAAGGCGAGCTAAAAGAGGCGGTCGCAGAGAAGTACGAGGTTTCCGCTGATGGTCTCACGTACACCTTCCATCTGCGGGAGTCCAAGTGGACCAATGGAGATCCGGTTACGGCTCATGACTTCGAATACGCATGGAAACGGGTTCTCGACCCGAAAACCGCTTCCGGTTACGCGTATCAGATGTACTATTTGAAAAATGGGCAAGCCTTTAACGCCAACAAGGCAAAAGCAGAAGATGTCGGCGTGAAGGCAACAGACGACAAGACACTCGTGGTTACGCTGGAAAACCCGGCGCCGTTTTTCCCGGGACTGGTTGCGTCTGTCACCTATTTTCCGGTCAACAAAAAAGCAGTTGAGGGCAACAAAGAGTGGGCTTCGAAGCCAGAGACGTACATTTCAAACGGGCCATTCAGCTTGAAAAATTGGGAGCACAAATCAAAGATCGAATTCGAAAAGAGCGATTCTTACTGGGATAAGGACGCTGTCAAATTGTCCAAGCTGACGTTGAACATGATCGAGGATGCCAATACAGAGCTGTCGATGTTTGAAAAAGGTGATCTGGACTGGGCGGGCTCACCACTGGGCGATTTGCCACTGGATGCACTGGATGCGCTGAAAGAATCCGGAAAGATGCAAGCTCAAGCAACAGCGGGTACGTACTGGTACATTTTTAATACGAAGCAAAAGCCGTTTGACAACAAAAAGATTCGTCAGGCATTTGCTACGGCAGTGAATCGTCAGGAAATTTCCGATAATGTCGTACCATACAAGAGCACGCCTGCGACGGGTATTCTCCCGCCGACCATGGCACTCACGCCAGAGGGCTACATCAAAGACGGCGATGTAGAGACTGCGAAGAAGCTCTTGGCAGAAGGTATGAAAGAAGCGGGGATCAAAGAGTTGCCACCGATCACGATTGCATACAATACATCAGAGGTCAACTCACGTATTGCGACAGTCATTCAGGATCAATGGCGCAAAGCATTTGGCATCGAAGTCAAATTGGTTAACAAAGAGAACAAGGTTCACCGTGAGGACATGAAGCAAGGGAACTTCACCATCGGTCGTGGTAGCTGGATTGGCGATTTCAACGATCCGATCAACTTCCTGGAGGTCTTCAAGGGTGGACTGAATACATCCAAATGGGAAAACAAGGAGTTCCTCGATTTGCTCGCGCAATCTGCCAAAGAAGGGGATGTAGCGAAGCGCAAGGAAATCCTCAAGAAAGCTGAACAAATCGTCATGGATGAAATGCCTGCGTTGCCCATCTACTATTTCACCTATGCGTGGGTGAAGCAGGATAGCGTTAAAGATGTGGTAGTAGATGCACTCGGGTTCATCGATTTCAAGTACGCTTCCAATCAAAAGTAATCATGAGTCTATGAGGGAGTGACTGGCGTGCGTCCGATCATTGGTGTGGCATGTACGAAAATGTATTTTCCGAAGAACGATCTCGACCAGTTTTTCTATGTAGGTTCAGGCTATGTGAACGGAATTGCGCGCAGTGGCGGTACTCCACTGATCTTGCCACTGCTGACGATTCAGGATGCTCCGTTTCGTGAGATGATCGAATCGCTGGACGGCTTGATTTTGTCCGGTGGTGAAGATCCTGCGCCGCATTTGTACGGCGAAGACCCGCTGCAAGGGCTGGGCGATATCAATTACGAAAGAGACATCACAGAGCTTGAGATTATCAAGATTGCGTTGGAGCTGAAAAAGCCAATCCTGGGCATTTGCCGCGGGATGCAAATTTTGAATGTGGCGTGTGGCGGCACCCTCATTCAAGATATCCCGAGTCAAGTACCAGGAGCATTACAGCATGCACAGAAGGGGTCACGGCAATACGGGGCGCACAAGATTACGCTGCAACCTGGCTTTGTAGCGGATGCCCTCGGAAAGACAGAGGTGCTCGTGAACACCTCTCATCACCAAGCAGTCAAAGACATAGCACCGGGCTTCAAAGTCACAGGATGCGCGGCTGATGGTGTGATTGAGGCGATGGAAAGCCTCGACGGGCTACATGTGGGCGTACAGTGGCATCCAGAACGGATGTGGGCACACGACGACGACATGTTGAAGATTGCCGAGGCATTTGTTGCTCGGATAAAGCAGTTGAAGCTGCAAGCGACTAACTAGAGTCGTAATGAGAGAAACCGTTCTGGGATTGCCCAGAGCGGTTTTTTGCGTGTGGGAGGGCTTCCCCGTAGAAGTGTAGGGAAACAAGGATAAATGACAAGCAGAATCGAACTTCACGTAAGAGACTGGATTTTCGTGAGGTGAGTATTTGAAGAAAATAATTGTTGTTATTTTGCTTTTTCTACTCGTTTTTCCAAGGTTTCTTTTCGCAGAGTATTTTGCTGAACGCGAAATGAAAATGATAACCACAAATTATTATCAAGCGCTAATCGATGAAGACTACGCAACGGCTTTCGAGATGCTTTATCTTTATGATGCTAACGGCAGGCACCCAGTTGATGGGACAACGTTAAGTAACCAGGAAGCGAAAGAATTTTATATGAAAAAGGTCGCCTTCTTACAAGCTCAACAGTATAAAATGAAAGACTTTGAGATCACAAAGATTAGATACGAAGATGGGCATACTGCCTTTCTTGAAATGAAGTTTGAAGTTGAGCAGGGTGGACAAAGATTTGAACATGCTGAAACCGTACATGTATGGGAAGGAAAGGTATGGATTATGGGGGAGGAGAAAGATCCGTTCACAAAGTATCGGGATGGGCGAATGAATTTTGACATTCCGAAAGCCCCTGTATACTGAGGATAGAGGTGAGAGAAATGTTAAAGGTCGGAGACTCGGCTCCCGTCTTTACGGCGACGAGCACAAAAGGAACCATTGATCTTAGGAATCACATCGGCAAAGAAAATATTGTCCTCATCTTCTATCCGGGCGATGATACCCCGATTTGCACGAAGCAGCTATGTGCGGTTCAGGATCACTACAAGAAAATCGAACAAGCAAATACCCTCGTTTTTGGTGTCAATCCCGGTGGCATGGACAAAAAGCGCTCGTTTGCTGATAAGTTCCGTTATGAATTTCCATTGATCGTGGATGAAGACGAATCCATTCGAAAAGCGTATGATGTCGGCAAGGTTCTCGGATTGTTTTTCCAGCAACGTATTGTGTATATCATAGGCAACAACGGAACGATCATCTACGCCAAAAAAGGAAATCCTCCAGTATCAGAGCTGCTACAGGTAATCGAAAACCAAGCCTAGGACGTTCTCGCTTGCGTCAATGGACCAAAACAGGGATAATAGAAATGAGAATGTATGTTTGGTGGTTATCCCTATGAAAAAAATTCTTCACTTGGATATTGACGCATTTTTCGCGAGTGTAGAGCAGTTAGATCGTCCTGAACTTCGGGGGAAGCCGGTCATTGTCGGGGGAACTGGCAATCGAGGTGTCGTATCGACCTGTAGCTACGAGGCACGAAAATACGGTGTTCGCTCCGCAATGCCTGTCGCCATGGCGAGGAAGAAATGTCCGCAAGGCTATTATTTGCCTGTCCGCTATAGCCGTTATATCGAAAAATCTGCTGAAGTCAGACAGATATTTACTTCTTATACAGAACGTTATCAAACAGTGGGTCTAGACGAGGCTTATTTGGACGTGTCCCATTATGAGAATGCGGTACCCATCGCCCGCGATATCAAGAGGCGAATCAAACGAGAGACCGGACTTACTTGCAGCATCGGACTTTCCTACAATATGTCATTGGCTAAGATTGCCAGTGATTTGAAAAAGCCGGATGCCTTTGTCATCATCCGACCAGAGCAGGCTTTGGATGTGCTGCGGCCGTTGCCAATTGGCACTTTGCATGGAGTCGGCAAAAAGTCACAAGAGCTGCTCGCGAAAAAGGGGATTGAGACGGTAGAGGATTTTTGGCGGCTTTCACTCGATGAGGCCACTACATTATTTGGAAAGTTCGGTCGTTCCCTCTATTACCGGGCGAGGGGAGAAGACAATCGCGAAATTGAGATGGACCGCGCGCCGAAATCATCGAGCCGCGAAACGACTCTGCCCTTTGATTTGTTTGACAGAGATGCGATTGCGCCGATTGCTACCTCCCTTTTGCGTGAGGTCGAAGAGGATATCCGAGAAGAAGGGGTCGAGCCCCAGACGATTACGCTAAAAATCAAGTACGCGGACTTTACCCAACGAACCAAGCAGCACAAGGCTGTGGCTGGGGCTAATTGGCAGGAGCTGTTGGACGATTTGCTCGACGCTTTTGACTATACAGCGGGCGTTCGATTAGTTGGTGTAGGCTTTTCGAATTTTGCCGAGCAGCAAGGGGAGCGGTACGAACAGCTCTCGATGTTTTCGTGGAAGCTGGGGAGGTAAGGGAGGGAGAACAGTGGAGACAGAGAATGCCTTTCATTGCTGTGCGACCTGTATCCATTTTCGCGTGGAGAAAGGTACGGGAGGAGTCAGCTATCGATGTTCTCGTCTGACCTATGAGACGCGTCCGGACTATCGATTTCAATGCTGGACTCCGACTGAGAAGGTCAAGCGACTGATGGAAGCACGGAAAAGTCAACGATAACGACAAGAGGCACCCCCTTCGTCCGTATCGACAGAGGAGGTGCCTTTCTATTCCATTGTCAAGTCGAGGACCATCACTTCCTCCGGTCCATCCATTTCGCCATTGGAGGTAAAGCCTAACGACTCATACAGCTTTCGAGCGAACTCGTTTTCAGGATGAATACTCAAGTAAATGCGCGTACAGCTGTAGCGTCTGCCCATTTCTTCAACGAGCATGCGCAGAAACTTTTTGGCGTAACCCTTCCCCTGATGGCGACCATCAATCATAAAGCGATCCAGCCAAATTCGGCTATTCTCTACGTCGATCCCGTGCATGGCATAACCGACAGCGATGTCCATGTCATACAGACCGCATGATATCCATTCCGGTTCAAACCCTGATTGGGCGATGGAAAAAGAGTTGCTTTCGATGAAGGAGTGTTGACCTTCTGTTACAGTCAAGCTGGCAATTTGGCGCCAATTTTCTTTCGTAATTTCACGAATCGACAAGCTCAAAATTTCATCTCGCTTTCCTTGATACTGAGGCTGGTGGATTTGCTTGCTTTTAATTGGACAAATAGTAAAATGCCGAAGCCAAGTATGGATGCTGCGACGATTAGGAGGGCAGACGATACAGGAAGTAAATCCGTCAAAATTCCCCCTGCCAGTGGGCCTGCAACCATTCCGATCCCGTGAAACATATTAAAAAGAGAGTAGGCTGTGCCGTATGCACCGCTGCCTCCTTGGTCAATAATGGCCCCTAACGTACCCAAGGTAGGCGATAAGGTGAAACCAATGCTGGCTCCAATCAGGGCCATTGCGAGCATTGCCTGCCAGAGGGAGTCGGCCCACGCTAAAAATGGCAGAAACACAGCCAACGTCATGATTCCACCAAACATGAGTTTATACGGATTCATGCGGCCAGAAAGAGAGCCGGCAACTGGGGCGATCATTCCGTACGCGAGTGTCATGACCCCAAACAAAAGACCAATCGTTGTCGGCGTCATGCTGAGTTTCTCTGTAAAAAATACGGGTAACGTCGGTTCCAGCAAGCAAAGGGAGATCTCAGCCAACAGGACGATCCCAGCGATAAAGATGACTTGCGGATTGCGGATGAATCCACCGACATGAAGCTTTTCGCTGACAGTTTTCGTCGCGTCTTCCTTCAAGAACAAGAAGACCAGCACAATGTTGATTACGGTAAAGGCTGCTGCTGCCAGAAAAGGCATGCGATGGTCACTGATTTCAAACAGCCATCCGCCAATCGGCGCTCCGAGCAATGTACCGGTCGAAATCGCCGTCAATGCAATTCCCATTACAGTTCCGCGCATTTTGGATGGGAACAAATCCGCCAAGAGGGCAAGGGCAGTTGGCCATGTAGCCGCAGCAGCGATACCTTGGACAAAACGTGCGGTAATCAACAAGGCCATTGTTTCTGAGAAAGCAAACAATAACGTGGAAGCAGCAAGGCCGAGCAAGCCGATCAAAAGCATGCTCCGTCTGCCGATCCGATCGGATATTGGCCCGAAAATAGGAGTGGCAATCAGCATTGCGATCGCATAGCTGCTAAACAGCACGCCCATCATTGTAGAGGATGGCTGTAGCTTTTCCGTAAAATAAGGAACAATCGGAATCAATAAGCTATACAGTAACATATCGATGAAAAGGATCAGGATGACAAACAAAAGTCCGATTCGTTGTTGTTTAGTCATTTGTGTAAAAATGGACATGATGGAACACCTCTCAACTATAAAAACTATTTTTGTTTTATTGGTTTTCTTACAAAGAACGATCTCGTGGTCTTCCGATGTTAATGGGATGACCACGAGTCATTTGTTACCTTTTATCCGCTGGTACCAATCCAAACAAGAGGACATCTACAATAGCGGAAAGCGCTTCTGAGACTGTAATCTGGTTTTTCATGTAAAAGCGCTGGTCGAGTGTTGAATTCAGCGCATCGACAATGACCTTCAGCATGAGCGTGACGTCCATATTGACGATGAGTCCCTCTCGAATCGCTTGCTCGAGAAGGACGCGAAGCGTTTGCCAATCCTCGGATAGAGAAGCCTCGACTTGGGCATATTGCTCAGGATAATAGCGCTTCATCTGTTCGAGGATGCGCAAATCATAAAATTCATAGTGTGTCGGTAAAACCATCATGACGCCTTTGATTTTATCGATAAGAGAGAGACTGTCGTCTGCGAGAATTTGCTGTGTTTTTTCATCGCCCTCTTCAAAGGACTGCTGAATGATTGTTTCCAGAATTTCCACTTTGGATGAGAAGTGCTCGTATAACGTGCGTTTGCTAATACCGAGCCGCTTCGCCAAATCATCCATGGAGAATTTCATGCCTTTATCGCGAATCTCTTCAATGAAACCTTTCATGATCCGGTTTTTCATTGCAACCGACCCCCAGCCAAAACAACGGAATAGAAAACCATAAAAACAAAAATAGTTTTCTTGGTAACGCCATTTTACACAGGATGAGAGTGCAATGCAAGTGGTGATCATGCTTTTTGTTTTGCAACCAAGTGGTCGATTATGGTATAGTAAGTGCCGAAATCGCGGTTGATTGCTTCACATCATTTGGAGGTGCCCCGTGTTTTTAGAGAAGCTGATGCCTAGTCAGTTCGTCGAATCAATCCATCACATTGACATAGATCAATTGAAACGAAATAACATCCGTGCGGTGATTACAGACTTGGATAATACCTTGGTGGAATGGGACAGGCCACATGCAACCGAGGAGGTCATCAATTGGCTTGCTCGCATGCATGAGGCAGGCATACAGGTCACTGTTGTCTCCAACAACAAAAAGGAGCGTGTAGACCGCTTCTGTGCCCCATTAAATCTCGGGTTTATTTATGCGGCCAAAAAGCCGACAAACCGTGCCTTTTTGCAGGCAGTGCGGCAGATGAATGTAACCATCGCTGAGACTGTTGTCATTGGCGATCAATTGTTTACCGATGTGCTGGGAGGAAATCGATTAGGATTTCATACGATCCTGGTTGTTCCTGTAGCCCAGACGGATGGTTTTTGGACGCGCTTTAATCGTCAGATGGAGCGTGTGGCCCTTATTTGGATGGAGAGGAAAGGAATGGTTTCGTGGAGGAGAAAAGCATGACGGAACAAACGCATGGCTCTTGTGCTGGATGTGGGATTGCCATTCAGACAGCAGATGCAAAAAAGCCTGGCTATGCACCTGAATCCGCGCTTGGCAGAAAGGTAATCATTTGTCAGCGCTGTTATCGCATCAAGCATTATAATGAAGTAGCTCCCGTAGGAATGGGCGATGACGACTTTCTCAAGATTTTGGATGGCATCGGCTCTACGGAGTCTCTTGTCGTAATGGTAGTCGATATCTTTGACTTCCAGGGCTCCTGGCTCAAGGGTTTGCCACGTTTTGTCGGGAAGAATCCGATTTTGCTCGTGGGTAACAAGGTTGATCTGCTGCCGAGAAACATCAACCTGAACCGTGTACGCAACTGGATGCAGCACGAAGCAAAAGAACGCGGACTGCGCCCGGAGGATGTTGTACTGATCAGCGCGCAAAAAGGGCTTCATATCGATGAACTGTTGAATCGCATTGGAGAGCTGCGCAAAGGCCGCGATGTTTACATTGTCGGTGTGACCAACGTAGGAAAGTCGACCATGATCAACCGCATCTTGCATGACTACGGTGCGGCTGAGCTGGAGATTACCACTTCGCCATTCCCTGGTACGACACTGGACAAAATCGAGATTCCGCTCGAGGATGGCCGCTCCATTTTTGATACGCCGGGAATCATTAATCGCGACCAGATCGGACATATGGTATCCCCGACTGATCTGAGAAAGATTACCCCGACCAGCCGAATCAACTCCAAGGTGTATCAGCTCGATGATGAACAATCGCTCTTTTTGGGTGGTTTAGCCCGTATCGACTTCGTACGCGGAGAGAGACAGCCGTTCATCGTCTATGTCGACAACGATCTGTACATCCACCGGACGAAGCTGGAGAAAGCAGACGAAGTGATGCAAAAGCACCATGGAACCTTGCTGGTACCACCAACAGGGGAGGAAGCTGCGAAAGCACTTCCACCATTTGTGAAGCACACCTTTAAAATCAACAAGTCCACCACGACCACTGACATCGTAATTTCCGGTTTGGGCTGGGTCAGCATCCAAGGAAAACACGAAGCGAGTGTTGTCGTGCATGCACCTAAAGGCGTAAGTGTTGGGATGCGCAAAGGGCTGATCTAGCTTAAACAAGAAAAGTCGAGTTAGCCTTGCCCCTTGCCATATGCTATAGAGAGACGTCCGGGGAGGAAAAGCTCCATGATTACAAGCAAAACACAACTGGTTGGCCTGTTTGGGCATCCAGTTTCCCACTCACAATCACCGATGATGCACAATACAGCTTTTGTAGAGACCGGGTTGGGATTTGCCTATGCTGCGTTCGATGTGGAACCGGAAAATCTGGAAGATGCAGTCGCGGGTATTCGCGCGTTAGGCCTAAAAGGGATTAACGTCACGATTCCCCACAAGGTCGCTATCATGCCGTTGCTGGATGAAATCGATCCACTAGCCAAACGAATCGGTGCCGTTAATACCGTCGTTTCTCGTGATGGACGCTTGATCGGCTATAACACAGATGGTATGGGCTATGTTCGTTCGCTTGTGGAAGAGACGGGAATCGTTCTTGAAAAGCAAGTGGTAACCATGGTAGGGGCTGGAGGCGCTGCGCGAGCTGTGGCGTTTACCTTGGCTGAACAAGGAGTCAAGGAAATTCGCATCATCAATCGTTCCCGGGAAAGAGCCGCGGTATTGGCTGAGCATGTCGGAACGATTGTACCTACGAAAATCGTAGAACAGGGCGAAGGGGAAGCAGCTATCGCGGACTCTTCGCTGTTGATCAATACGACATCAATCGGAATGCTGCCAAACGTGCAGGAGACACCTGTGCCAGCAGAGTGGCTTCATTCCGGTTTAACTGTTAGCGATCTGATTTATAACCCGCTCGAAACACGTCTGCTCAAAGAAGCGCGTGCCATCGGAGCCACTGTTCATTCCGGAATCGGTATGTTCGTGAATCAAGGGGCACTGGCATTCGAGCTGTGGACGGGCGAGCGAGCACCAACTGGGGTTATGCGTGAGGTCGTCTTGCAACAATTAAAGAAAACAACCTGATTGGCAGGATATAAAAGGAGGCATTGCCGATGTTGACCGGCAAGCAAAAGCGCTTTTTGCGCGCAGAAGCACATCATCTCACCCCTATTTTCCAAGTTGGAAAAGGCGGCGTAAACGAAAACATGATCACGCAGATCAAAGAAGCGTTGGAAGTACGCGAATTGATCAAGGTAGCGATTTTGCAAAACAATAATGACGATAAACATCAAGTGGCTGAAGATCTCGCTGCAGGTGCTGGAGCAGAGCTTGTGCAGTTGATTGGCCATACAGTTGTCTTGTACAAAGAGTCTCGGGAGAACAAGACGATCAAGCTTCCGTAAGTGACCCGCATGCAATGAGACAGACAATCAAGCAAGTAGGGATCATGGGAGGAACGTTTGACCCGATTCATTGTGGGCACTTGCTGGCGGCCGAACAAGCCAGAGAGCAAGCGGGCCTGGATGAAATCTGGTTTATGCCTACACACGTTCCCCCACACAAAGAAAGAGAGAGTCTGACGCTGGCGCATCACCGCTTGCAAATGGTTCAGCTGGCCGTATCTGATCACCAGGTGTTTCGTGTTACAGATATAGAGTTTGAAAGAAAAGGGCCATCGTACACCTATGATACGATGACTCAGCTCATTAGGCAGTTCCCGGATTGCCGGTTTTCCTTTATCATGGGGGGAGATATGGTAAAAATCTTGCCCAAATGGTACCAGTACCAAGAGCTGATTCATATGGTACGCTTTATAGGTCTAGCGAGACCAGGAACCGAACTGGACCTAAAATCGAGCGAGGACGTCACATTTGTGGAGATGCCTGTTTGGGACATATCCTCCACGATGATTCGCGAGAAGGCAGCTGCCAGGAAAAGCATTCGTTATCTTGTACCTGATGCCGTGGAGCGCTATATAAAGGAGAACCGAATCTATGAGACTTTTGGATAATCGGGAAGAGCTTCTCGTTCGCGTACGGCAACAAATGCATGAAAAACGCTACAATCACACGCTAGGGGTGGCTGCGTCGGCTCGCGAGCTGGCAGAGAGATTCGGGGCTGATCCTGACAAAGCCGAGCTTGCAGGTCTGTTGCACGATTACTGTAAGTGCTGGCCCGTGGAAAAAATGTTTGAGATTCTGGTTCGCCACGATATGCCTACAGAGCTTTTGGAAGGGGAAAAAGAGCTGTGGCACGCCTTTGCAGCAGCGATTGTGATCCAGACTGACCTAGGTGTAACGGATGCAGATATTTTACAAGCTGTTCGCTACCATACGACGGGGCGGGCTGGCATGTCCCTGTTAGAAAAAGTCGTCTGTGTGGCAGACTATATAGAACCAAACCGGGTTTACCCCGGTGTCGATTTTATTCGCGCCAAAGCCATGCATGATTTGGATGCCGCCCTGGCACTTGCCTTGGGAGGCACCATTCAATTTTTGATAGAGAAGCAAAAGACAGTTTTCCCGTTGACATTGACGGCCTATAACGATTTGGTTTCCCGCAAAGGGAGAGAAGGAGGGTTTTGATGGTTAAAACAGTAGAAGATTTGGCCCAGTTGGTTGTGAAGGCAGCAGAGGACAAAAAAGCAGAGAACTTGAAGGTGCTCGATATTAGAAAGCTGTCTGTGATCGCAGACTATTTCATGATTTGCCACGGAAACAACGAGCGTCAAGTACAGGCAATTGTTCGCGAAATTCGTGACCAAGCCCACAAAAACGGCTTTGACGTCCGCGGTATCGAGGGAGCAGATGAAGGTCGCTGGGTACTGGTTGATCTGGGCGATATCGTCATTCACGTTTTCCATCGCGAAGATCGCGAGTTTTACAACCTGGAGCGCCTGTGGAAGGACGCAGAGGAAGTTTCCTTCAGCACGGAAGGGTAAGGACAGATGGCATACGCACATATGGCCGCTGTATATGACAGGCTGATGGCGGATACTCCTTATGACCAGTGGCTGGATTGGGTCGAGCGTCTTTGGAAAAAGGGAGAGAAGCCTGTGCGGGTCATTGATCTTGGCTGTGGGACTGGCACGATTGCGATCCCACTCGCCAAGCGGGGATACCGTGTTACGGGAGTGGATCTCTCAACAGAAATGCTTGCAATCGCCTATGACAAAATGAGGCAGGAGCAAGTAGAAGTAGCGTGGGTGGAGCAGGATATGCGGGAGCTGTCCTTGCCAGAAGCGGATGCGGTCATCTCCTTGTGTGATTCATTGAGCTATCTTACAGAGGAAGCGGATGTGCAGGAAACGTTCAAGCGCGTTTTCGCCCATCTCGCGCCTGGTGGGAGCTTTCTGTTTGATGTGCACAGTCCGTACAAGATGCTGCACATTTTCGGAGACGAGACGTTCACACATGTGGAAGATGAAGTTTCGTACATTTGGCAATGTTTTTGCGACCCACTGCGACTAGAGGTAGAGCATCAGTTAACGTTTTTCATTCGTCAGCCAAACGGCTTGTACGAGCGGATGGAAGAGGAGCATTGGCAAAGGGCTTATCAGCCTGTCCAACTGATGCGCTGGCTGACAGATGCTGGCTTCACAGATATCATCATCACCGCTGATTACTCGGATTTGCCACCACAAGAAGCGAGTGAGCGCCTATTTTTCTCAGCCCGCAAGCCGAAAAGTTTGACATGATTGGTTCGGATTGACTATAATGGCGTTATAACTACAGATTTCGACGCGTTTAAGAGGAATAGTAGGAATCGGATTCGAGCATTCACAGAGAGTTGACGGATGGTGCAAGTCAACCCGGATCTATCTGAACTCACCTCCCAGCACTTGCCCCCAAGGTCATCCAAGTCATGACTGTGTAAGGGTGAGCGACTTATCCCCGATACGGATGAAACAAGTGGGTGAATGCTTGTCATTTGCCAATCTGGGTGGTACCGCGGGAATGTAAACAACCTCTCGTCCCTTTCGCAAGAGCGATCTGGGATGTGAGGTTTTCTTTAATTTTTACCTATTTTAAGATGGGAGTGCTTTACCATGGTATTCAGTCATCGCAATGTCGAAAAGAAGTGGCAGCAATATTGGGAGCAGAACAAGACCTTCAAAACCTCCGAGGATGAAGGCAAGAAAAAGTTTTACGCACTCGACATGTTCCCGTATCCATCTGGAGCTGGCCTGCACGTAGGACATCCGGAAGGCTATACGGCTACTGATATTTTGTCCCGCATGAAGCGGATGCAAGGATATAACGTCCTCCATCCAATGGGCTGGGATGCGTTTGGCTTGCCAGCGGAGCAATACGCGCTCGATACAGGAAACGATCCGGCGGAATTCACCGAGCACAATATCAACACCTTCCGTCGCCAAATTAAGTCGCTCGGATTTTCCTACGACTGGGATCGTGAAATTAACACAACTGATCCGCAATACTACAAGTGGACACAATGGATTTTTACGAAGCTGTATGAGCACGGCTTGGCTTATATTGACGAGGTAGCTGTAAACTGGTGCCCTGCTTTGGGAACGGTTTTGGCGAACGAAGAAGTCATTGATGGAAAAAGTGAGCGTGGCGGACACCCAGTAGAACGCCGCCCAATGAAGCAATGGGTCTTGAAAATTACTGCGTATGCGGAAAGACTGCTCGCTGACCTGGATGAACTGGATTGGCCAGAGAGCATCAAGGAAATGCAACGCAACTGGATCGGTCGTTCTGAAGGGGCAGAAGTAACCTTTGGTATCGAAGGTCATGATGAATCCTTTACCGTCTTTACGACTCGTCCAGACACTCTTTACGGGGCAACCTATGCGGTACTGGCTCCTGAGCACAAGCTGGTTGAACAAATTACCGTACCAGCTCAAAAAGAAGCAGTAGAAGCGTATCTGGATCAAGCGAAGCGCAAGAGCGATCTGGAGCGTACTGATCTGGCAAAAGAAAAGACAGGAGTATTTACCGGAGCGTATGCGATCAACCCGGTTAACGGCGAGCGTCTGCCAATCTGGATTGCAGATTACGTGCTGATCAGCTACGGAACAGGCTCCATCATGGCGGTTCCAGCGCACGATGAACGCGACTATGAGTTCGCGAAAACATTCGATCTGCCAATCAAGCAAGTCATCGCTGGTGGAGATATCTCCAAAGAAGCGTATGCAGGCGACGGAGAGCACATTAACTCCGGCATGCTCGATGGTTTGAACAAAGAACAGGCGATCAGCAAAATGATTGAGTGGCTGGAAGCAGAAGGCAAAGGAAATCGCAAGGTAACGTACCGTCTGCGCGACTGGCTGTTCAGCCGTCAACGCTACTGGGGTGAACCAATTCCGATTCTCCACCTGGAAGATGGCACGATGAAAGTCGTTCCAGAATCCGAACTGCCAATCATGTTGCCAAAAACAAAAGAAATCAAACCATCCGGTACAGGTGAATCGCCATTGGCAAACATCGCGGAGTGGGTCAACACTGTCGATCCGGAAACAGGCATGAAAGCACGCCGTGAGACAAACACGATGCCGCAATGGGCGGGTAGCTGCTGGTACTTCCTGCGCTTCATCGATCCACACAATGACAAGGCATTGGCTGATCCAGACAAACTGAAAGAATGGCTGCCAATCGACATTTACATTGGTGGTGCAGAGCATGCGGTACTGCACTTGCTCTACTCTCGTTTCTGGCACAAGTTCCTGTACGATATCGGTGTCGTACCAACCAAGGAACCATTCCAAAAGCTGTTTAACCAAGGGATGATCCTGGGTGAAAACAATGAGAAAATGAGTAAGTCCAAAGGCAACGTTGTAAACCCAGACGATATCATCGACAGCCATGGTGCCGACACACTGCGCATGTACGAAATGTTCATGGGACCACTGGATGCATCGATCGCTTGGTCGACAAAAGGCTTGGATGGCGCACGCCGCTTCCTGGATCGCGTATATCGTCTGTTTGTGGGTGACAACGGTGAGCTGAACGAAAAAATCGTGGAAACATCCAACGTGGCTGGCATGGAGCGCGTGTACCACCAAACTGTGAAAAAAGTAACAGAAGACTACGAGGGCCTGCGTTTCAATACAGGTATCTCTCAATTGATGGTATTCGTAAACGAAGCGTACAAAGCAGAAGTTCTGCCGAAGAAATTCATGGAGGACTTTATAAAAATGCTGTCTCCAATCGCTCCGCACTTGGGTGAAGAGCTGTGGGAAAAACTCGGTCACAGCGAGAGCGTGGCATACGCAGCATGGCCTACGTATGACGAAGCGAAGCTGGTTGAAGACGAGGTAGAAATCGTCCTGCAAATTAACGGCAAAAACAAAGAAAAGCTGCTCATCGCTTCTGATTCGACGAAAGAACAGATGGAAGAGATGGCGAAAAACAACGAGATGATTAACGAACTGATCGAAGGAAAAACGATCGTCAAAGTCATCGCTGTTCCAGGCAAACTGGTAAATATCGTCGTTCGTTAAGAAAAGGGCGACAAGAAATAAGAAGAGGAGTGGAACCTGAGAGTGACAGGTATCCACTCCTTTTTTCGTCAATCCACGATTATTTCGTCATACGCTAATGCGGCTGATTGTTCAAATTTCGTGCAACCAGTTCCTGATCCTCGGCAAACTTCGCTTGTGTGCGGCGAAATACTTGGGCGAAAAGACCAGGAATACCGTCTTGCAAAGGAATCAGTCCTTCCCCAGTAATTCCTCCGGGCACGCAGACCCTTTTTTGGAGACTAGGGAGGGTGAACGCTTCTTCCCGCAAAAGATCTGCGATCCCAATTAGCATTTGCGTAGTCATGTAGGTAGCAGCCTCTGTGGAAATACCCGTCTCTTCAACAGCTTCTTTAATCATTTGCTGCAAAATATAGCTGATAAACGCTGGCCCACAACTGACAATGTCAGAAGTAATTCGTAAAAAAGGCTCTGAAATCTCAATAGGGGAGCTAATATGCGCAAACAGACTTCGTATGAATTGACGCTGTTCCTCTTGAATTCGTGATCCGAATTCACACAAGCTGACACCACTCATGACAGCATTTGTTATAGAAGGAACGACTCTGGCAACGGCACAAGGAACTTGAGACTCCAAATCCGCAAGCTTGATCGGACTGGTGATTGTAATCAACAGGTGGTCTGGCGTTAAGGCAGGAGCGATTTGTTCGAGCATCACGCTATATTCCAGTGGCTTGACGCACAGCACGATCGTTGTAGCTTCTTTGACCAAATCGGCATTGCTGTGCGCGACAATGAGCCCGGGATGTTTTTCTGCCAGTTTTTGCGCCTTCGCAGGGGTTCTGTTGCTGATAATGACATGACCAGGGGTCAGCGCCTTGGCTGACAGTAATGATTCAATCAAGATACTGCCCATGCTGCCCGTACCAATGAACCCAATTCTATTCATGGGCATACCTCCCTCCGATATTCTTTTCCCATTCTATGTAGAAGCACCTATGATCATGACCGGATCTCATTGTACCACCAGCCGATCCTTTATCCGTGCAAACATCTTCTCGCCAATTCCCTCAATCTGTTTCAGGTCATCCGCTGAACGAAATGGCCCTTGTTTTGACCGATAATCCACGATTGCCTTTGCACGAGCTTCTCCAATTCCGGGAAGGCTCATGAGCTCTTCGGTAGTTGCCGTGTTGAGGTTTATGACAGTAGAGGCACCAATGGTGGATACGCTTGCAGCAGATTGTACAAGGCCAATGGATGCGGAGACTGGCACGGTTGCCCCTTTAGCCGGGATGACAAGAGCAGCTCCATCTGCGAGCGGCGCTGCCAAATTGATCTGGACCAGATCAGCATCAGGCAGTGCTCCTCCTGCTTTTTCGATGGCAGTTGCGACACGCGTACCTGGTTCAAATTGGTATAAACCGGGGTTTTTCACTTGCCCTTTCACATCGACATAGAGAGGAGGGGGGAGTGGTTCCTTATCCTTATCTTTTTCCGGCGTTGCTTTTACCGGCTTGGTAGGTTGAGCAGCTACTGAATCATCTGTTCGTTCTTTTGTTTCAACATCTGATGCTGCATAAGCTGGAGTATGCAACGGTAGTTCGGCAGTCTTATGCGATTGGTCGCGTTGATAGAGCCAATAGCTACAACCGACAAACAGAACAGCTGCAGTCAGCAAGAGGATACGGCGATAACGCTCCCACCATTCCAACACCATAACAAAAAACCCTCCCGTCCTTCACGTAGCGATACGTTCATAAAGAGAACTTGTTCTCTATGAACGATGGTACGAAAAGTAAGAGAGGGTCTGCAAATCTATTTAGTGTGTTCTCGCTGTTAGCCGATATGCTGCAGCGAAGAATTTTTCTTGCGGCGAAGGTCTACGTTCGGGCTGACATAAGGCTCAAAATTGTGCTTTTGCTCAATGAAGATTTGATGCCACAGCATGAAGACCAGGATCGTCCAGATTTTGCGGCTGTAATCCGCATTGCCTTCGCGGTGTTCATCGAGCATGTAGAGCACATAGGCCTTATTGATCAAATTATCCACCTTGGATTCAAAAATGATCTCTTTTGCCCATTTGTAAAATTCGTTTTTGAGCCAATGACGAGTCGGAACAGGGAAGCCCAGCTTCTTTCTCGATTGGATCTCAGGTGGTAAGAAGTCTTTCATCGCTTCACGAAGCACGTGCTTGGTCGTGCCGTTGGCAATTTTGTACTTGGTTGGAATGGTAGCGGCGAATTCAAATACCTTCAGATCAATGAAAGGCACTCGCAACTCCAAAGAATTGGCCATCGTCATCTTGTCGGCCTTCATCAAAATGTTGCCTCTGAGCCAAGTGTGAATGTCCAAGTATTGCATCTTGGTCACATCATCATATTCGGAAGCGCGTTTGTAAATCTCTTCTGTAATGGTGAAAGGAGATACATACGATTCCGAACGGGTAATATCCTCCATGACGACGCGCTTTTTCATCTCTTCGCTGAAAATCAGCGCGTTTCCGAAGAAGCGCTGCTCAACCGTTTTCGACCCGCGAATGAGGAAGTTTTTCCCTTTTACCTGATCAGGGAGGCGTTCTGCCATGTATCCGATGGATTGGCGCATCCAGCCAGGCATTCCGGAAAACATTTTGAGAGAATGAGGCTCTCTGTAAATATTGTATCCGCCAAAAAATTCATCTGCACCTTCACCGGACAATACAACGGTTACGTGTTCACTCGCCATCTGTGCTACGAAATAGAGCAAGATGGCAGATGGGTCTGCTACCGGTTCGTCCTGATGCCAGATCAGTCTTGGCAATTCATCCATGTACTGCTTGGCGTTTATCACGCGCTCGAAATGCTCCGATCCCAAGTATGCTGCGGTTCGCTTCGCATAATCGAGCTCGCTATAACCAGGAATATCCGAGCCGACAGAAAAAGATTTGACTGGCTCGAATGTACGCAACATCCCAACGATACTGCTAGAGTCAACACCACTAGACAAGAAGGCTCCACGAGAAACTTCGCTAATCCGGTGTTTGTCGACAGATTCAAGCATGACACTGCGCGTACCCTCAACAAAATAAGAGAACGGCTTGCTTTCATCAGGCTTGAATTCTACATCCCAGTATCTTTCCAACTTGATCTGGTCGTTTTCAACCACGAACGAGTGTGCAGGAGGTATACGGTAAATGCCAGCAAACATCGTTTCAGGATCAGGTACATATTGGAACGTCAAATAGTGATAAAAAGCGGTTGGATTCACTTCACGCTTGAAGCCTGGCAGCTCCAGCAAGCTTTTGAGTTCACTGGCAACCCCGATCGAATCATTCGTCTCAACATAGTAGAGAGGCTTGATTCCAAAATGGTCGCGTGCCCCAAACAGACGTTTTTTACGGGAGTCGTAGATCGTAAAGCCAAACATCCCGCGTAAATGCTTAGGTGCATCTGTTCCTACCTCTTCATAAAGGTGGAGGATGGTCTCAATATCAGAATCGGTGTGGAAAACGTGACCGATGTCCTTTAACCATTGCTGTAACTCTTTGTAATTGTAGATTTCGCCGTTACCAATAATCCAGATGTCACGTGTTTCGTTAAACAGCGGTTGATGTCCGCCTTCCACGTCAATGATGCTTAAACGACGAAAGCCCAGGGCGATGTTGTCTTCAAGGTGAAAACCATCGTCATCTGGACCACGGTGCAGGATGACACCCGTCATTGCACTAATCGCTTCTTGTTGAACAGGCTTTTGCCGCTTGTTATAGAGTGATACGATTCCGCACATAAGAAATGACTCTTCCTCTCACTGGATTGCTCCTGCTAACTCTATCATGTATCGACAATCAACGCAATCTCTTATGAATGCCAGTGATTGACCTCGAAAACGCTGATTCTACAAGGGAATTAGCCTTTCTTCTTTTCTATTTTTGTCCCCATTCGGTTAGATATACTCCCTTAGGAGACCATGAATCGTTCGACATAACGGTTCATGAAAGAACAGGACGGGGGAATTACAGTGTCAGTATGGATAGCAAGCCTAGCGATGATGATCGGCCTCATTCTGTCCGCCTATTTGCATCCTGCTTGGCTGCTACTGGCCGCAGGCTTACTGTGGGCACTCGTTGCATGTATCCCGTTACCATACCGCAAATGGGTTGCGTGCTACTCACTTATTTCTATTCTAGCAGGTCTCTTTTTTTATGGGTACGAGAATCTCCACAGCTCTGAAGTGAAACCATTAGCAGAAAGGGAGCAGACCATCTGGATAGAAGGTGTCATTGATTCTCCTGTGAGACGTGACGGGGATGCAGCACGATTTTTTGTCACAATAACATCATGGGGTGAAAACGAGCGTGATCAGAACGAGCATTGGTCTCTCGAGAAAATCGCGCTTCGTGTTAAACTTGCCTCTTTCCAGGAAGCCATACAAATAGAGCAGTGGAGACGTGGGAGTGTTATCGCGGCTCCGATCCGACTATCCTTACCAGCTCCTGCGCGCAATCCTCATGCCTTCGACTACGCCAGCTATTTGTATTGGCAAGGTGTCCATGTCACAGGGGAAACAAGCTATCAAGCGGTTGAGATGACACCTGCTTTTTCTGTTTGGGCGAGCTTCCAAGATTGGCAGGACTCGGGTGCAAGGCGAATTGAATCATTATTTACAGATCCAGAAACAGCGGGTTATATGAAGTCGCTCCTGCTTGGTCTTGGACAAGAGGTGAACCCCGAGCTTGCGGCGATGTATTCGAATTTGGGCTTAAGTCATATCCTCGCGATTTCCGGTTTGCATGTGACATTGGTCAGCTCTATGTTTATGTGGTGTTTGGAGCGGATTGGAATCAGACGCCGACTAGCATTTGTTGTAACGATTTTGTTCTTGATCGGGTATGTGCTTCTGGTGGGAGCCAGCGCGTCCGCGATCCGATCTGGACTGATGGGAAGTGTGGGGCTTCTCTGCCAGGTATTTGGAAAGAAGTTGGATGGCAAAGACGTCTGGGCTGGGGCGCTCATCCTAATGCTGCTGATGAATCCGTATCAGCTGTGGCATGTCGGTTTTCAGCTTTCTTTTGCGGTAACACTTGGTCTAATCATTTTTGTGCCATACAGCTTGCATGTGTTTGTTCGGGTACCTGTCTGGATTCGTACACTGCTGGCGGTTACTTTGTCAGCTCAGCTTGTTTCTTTTCCGTTTCTCATCTACCATTTTCATTTGTTTTCACCTGTGTCTTGGCTGGTCAATTTGATAGTGACACCGATTCTCTCGGCCATTGCGCTACCATTCGGGTATATTGCCGTTGTCCTCGATTTCGTCCACCCGTTTTTGGCGGTGATTCCCGTTTGGTTATCGACGGCAATGTTGAAATGGATTCATCTCCCGCTGTTTGCTATTGAAAAAATGAGGCTTCCGTTTACCTATTGGCCGCATCCTTCGTGGTGGTGGCTTGCGTTGTATACCTTATTTTTGGGTGCTCTGCCCATTTCATGGAGGTTGGGCTATCATCGAAAGCGTGATATAATGCTTACTTTCGTTATATTTCTCTCGTTCATTGTAGCGGCCAGACAGCCGTTTTCAGGAGTCGAAGAAGTGCGAATTACCTTCCTTGATGTCGGACAAGGGGATTCCATCGTTGTCGAAATTGGTGATCAGAAGGTATACTTAATGGATGCGGGTGGGACAATGCGATTCCCAGCTGCTGAACCATGGATGGAAAAACGTGACCCATTTGAGGTGGGGAAAGACGTCGTTTTGCCGTTTCTGATGGCCAGAGGAATCGAGAAAATCGATCGTGTCATCATGACGCATGGCGATCTGGATCACATCGGGGGATTCAAATCGCTTGTTCCTCATTTTTCTTTTGGAGAGGTATTGGTGAATGGAACAGCACCTTCGGAATTGGAGGGTGAGATTGTCCAACTTTTCCAACAAGAAGGAGTTCCGATACTAACCGGGCTTCCGGGTCAATCATGGTCAGATGCACCAGGAATCGAGTGGAAGTGGCTGCACCCGGGTGAATCGACTTTTTCAGGAAATGATGCATCCGTAACACTCCAGCTGACTGCTTTCAACAAGACTGTATTGTTTACAGGTGACATTGAAAAGGACGGGGAAAGTCAGCTTGTTCAAAACGGTTTGACTTCTGTGGATGTTTTGAAAGTAGCCCATCATGGAAGCAATACCTCGAGTACCGAAGAGCTCCTTGCAGTCACAGCACCAAAAGCTGCTGTAATCTCTGCCGGGTTGAAAAATCGGTACGGGCATCCTTCGCCCGAAGTGCTGCATCGCCTAAAAAAATCGGGTTCTGCCGTGTACAGGACTGATGCTCATGGAGCGATTACGCTGGTTATTACACCTACGGGATTATATTGGCAGCCCCAAATATTGGATACATAATCTGTTTGCAACTTTTTCAATGAGCGAACCGTCTGTAGGGGGGAGAAGAGAATATGCATGAAGCAGAGTTGATCAGGATGGCGCAATCCGGGGATCATGATGCGCTAGTCGAACTGCTTCGATCTATTGAGACCTCCGTTTACCGAAGCGCTTATTACATTCTAGGGAACGAACAAGACGCGCTCGATGCCTCCCAGGAAGTCCTCATTCGAATTTATCGAAAGTTGGACACCTATCAGGAAAAAGCAAAGTTCTCTACCTGGGTACAACGCATTGTCAGCAACGTCTGTATGGATAAATTTCGCGCGAAGAAGGAAACGGTCTCAATTGACGAGCACGAGTTGATCATTCCTGATCGTAACAACGTAGAAGAAGAAATCCTTCTCACCGGGCTGTCGAATGACATCCAGGAAGCCATCGGAAGATTGCCAAAGCAATATCGGATGGTTGTAGTACTCCGCTATCTGGAGGATTTATCTTATCAAGAAATAGCGGAGGCACTAGATTTGCCGCTTAACACGGTAAAGTCGTACTTATTTCGGGCTAGGCAACAGTTACAGGAGCTGTTGTACGACTACCAGAAAGGGGGGATCGGTTGATGACCAACGAAGAGATTTTTGAACTCATGCAGCGGGATTTGGATGGAGATTTGTCGGAGTCAGAGCAGCAACTACTCCATCGTTTGATCCAGAAAGATACTGACCTGCAGCTTATGTACAACCGTTTGAAAGATGTGTCACAACAATTAGAACATCTACCCCCTGTCGTACCTCCGATCAGCATCGTAGATTCTATCCTGCCCAAGCTGGAGTCAGCCGCTGCAAAGCCTGCTGCGGTGAAATCTACGGTGAACGAGGAAATCCTGCCCACTCTGGAAGTTAAGCGTGAGTCGTCTTCGCTGCCGGAATCAAAAAAGTGGAAGCGGATGAAAGTGTGGATGGCTAGTCTTGGTAGTACAGCCGTCGCTGCCAGCTTATTGGTTGGCATGCTTTTCTCGGGCGGTGATGGTAAAAAGCAAGAAGTCGATTCGTTCCAGAACGGAACGGACATGACGCCAGCGGTCGTGGAACAACCTAAAACCCTCGAGCCAGTTGCTCCCACTCCTCCAAGCAATAATCCAATATCATCGAATTCAAAAGAGGAAGAGGACAAGACTAAAAAGTCTACTAAATCGGCTACTCCGACGAAGAGTAAAAGGCCACCGGCAAAGAACGTTCAAAAGCAGACGCCGCCACCGAAGAAAACGAATCCGCCACAGCCACCGAAGAAAGTTGTACCTCCACCGCCAGTAATGACAGATGATCAACCATCGGGCTGGCCGATCGGACTGGATGAGAATCCGGACAGAGAAGACAAAGAACCTGCTAATGACAAAAAGGACGACGGCGGGGACAAGCAAGAGGAGAAAGACAAGGGAAAAAATAAAGAGAAGAAAAAAAATAAAGATAATGACTAACTTTTTTCCGCGTATGGACCGGCACCGCTTGCGGGGATTCTGCGTATAGTACATTATCAAGCACCCCCTGCTTACCGTTTGGGGAGGAGGAATCCCGGGGCTTTTCCCTAAACGTTTACATAGAGGTGCCAACGGATGAAAAAGCCGCTACCGATTCACTGGTAGCGGCTTTTTTTTCGCGTTGCTCTCATCAACATGTGCTATAATAACGCAGGTAAGAAGAAGGAAAGGGGAGAAAACGTATGCCACTCCTATCGGCTATTCGCGAAATACGGCAAAAACAATTCTCGCCGATCTACGTCTTATACGGTCCAGAGTCTTTTCTGGCCGAAGATTTTTTGGCGTTGGCTCGTAAAGAAATGATTGATCCAGAATTTATGGATTTGAATATGAGCGTGTATGATTGCACCGAAACAGGATTGAGTGAAATTCTGCAGGATGCGGAAACCTTGCCGTTTATGGGCGAGCATCGATTAGTGATTGCCAGACAAGCCTACTTTTTAACAGGAAGTAAGCCTTCGACGAAGGTAGAAAGTGACCCAGATGCTCTGCTGGATTATTTGCAAAATCCGCCTCCCTACACCACGCTTATTCTACATACAGAAGCGGACAAGCTCGATGAACGAAAAAAGCTGGTTAAAACGTTGCAGCAAAAAGCGAAAGTGATCCCTTTTCCGTTGCTAAAAGACGGGGATTTATACGGATGGGTAGAGCGGCAAGTGGGTAAATACCAGGCGAAAATTGATCGTCAGCAGACCATGAAGCTTGTGGAGCGAGTAGGAGCCGAGCTGCGTCTACTGGACAAGGAAATCGAAAAGATGGCTCTGTTTGTCGGGGTGGGGGAAAGCATCACGGATGACGCCATTGAGCTGCTCGGAGCACGTACGCTGGAGCAGGATGTATTCGCGCTGATTGAACAGGTCGCTTCGGGAAGATTGGACAAGGCACTCAGGATGATGTACGACTGCATGAAAACAGGAGAGGAGCCGATCAAGCTTCTGGCTCTCTTGGCGAGGCAGTTCCGCATGCTGTTGCATGTCAAGCAATTGGCCCCGCGTGGTTATTCACAGCAACAAGTGGCAGGCATGATTAAAATGCATCCCTACGCGGTGAAAAAAGCAATGGAGCAAGCGCGTCATTTTTCTGAGGAGTCGTTGAAAAAACTATTGGGGATCTTGGCCGAAGAAGATTTCCGGATGAAGTCAGGGCAAGTGGACAAGCGCCTCGCCCTCGAATTATTTATTGCACGTGCACACGACGAACGAACAAAACGGTCGTGACGATTTTTCAAAGTAAAAAACCCCTAGAACAAGATGTTCACGGGGTTTTTTGGCGCTTGGTCTCTTACGCTACAGGAGCGCTCAGAACGTTAAGCTTTTTCATCAAACGAGACTTTTGACGGTTTGCTGCGTTTTTATGAATGAGACCTTTCGAAGCGGCCTTGTCCAGCTTTTTCACAGCCACCAGAAGAGTAGATTTCGCCAATGCTACATCGGAAGCAGCGACAGCTTTCTCAAAGTTCTTGATGGAAGTACGCAGATCAGACTTTTGAGAAGCGCGGTGTGCGCGACGCTTTTCGATTGTTTTGGTGCGTTTAATCGCGGATTTAATGTTTGGCATGTGTGTCACCTCCTTAATACGACCATAGACATACAGTCATACAACAAAGTAATTCTAGCATGGGGCGAACCCATTTGCAAGAAAGGATTCGGAATAAAAATGCAGGATTCAAGCAAGCTAGTAGCAGGAACAAAATGGTCAGTACTTTTTTCACTTCGGATCAAAGGAGCTGATGAACATGGCACATAACATTGACTTGTCTGGTTATTCCATTCGTACGGATCTGGCCTTGGAGGCCCACGAGCTTGCTCAGCAGCAAAACCAGAGTGATATTGAAGGCATTTGGCTGCAAGCTGACGATAGCGAGCCCAATGTGAAAGTAACGAGATTGCATGTGGAAACAGAGGAAGCGGGAAAGGAAATCGGCAAGCTCCCGGGGCATTACCTAACCATTGAAGTGCCCAAGCTGCGAGATAACGATACATCGATTGAGGAGCAGGTGGCCAAGCGCTTTTCCGCCGAATTTGCGATGTTTCTCAAACAACTGGGGATCACAGAGGACAAAAAGGCTCTCGTCGTTGGTCTGGGTAACTGGAATGTGACCCCCGATGCGCTTGGACCAATGGTTGTGGAAAATTTGTTGATTACACGCCATCTGTACACGCTGGCGCCTGAAACCGTTGGAGAAGGGTATCGGGAAGTCAGTGCGCTATCACCGGGCGTCCTTGGGATTACGGGTATAGAGACGAGTGAGATTATTTTTGGCGTCGTGGAAAAAAGCAAACCCGATTTTGTCATCTGTATAGATGCTCTTGCGTCCCGCGCGCTGCACCGGGTCAACACGACGATTCAGATATCGGATACAGGGATACATCCCGGATCAGGAGTCGGAAACAAGCGCAAAGCGATTGATCAGGAGACACTTGGTGTTCCTGTGATTGCGATAGGAGTCCCTACGGTCGTTTTTGCCTCCACGATTGTAAATGATGCGATTACATACTTGCTGGGGCATTTTGGACAATCCATGGTGGAGAGCAAGCGGGCGTTTAACAAACTGGCATTGAGTACGCTGCCAGAGCGTAAGGAACCGTATACCGAAGAGGATTTGCCTGACTTGGAATCCCGTAAGACATTCATGGGATTGGTAGGCTCACTGCCGGAAGAAGAGAAACGGCAACTGATTCATGAGGTCCTCCGGCCGCTTGGACAGGACCTGGTCGTCACGCCAAAAGAAATTGACGATTTTATTGAAGGTGTGGCAAATGTGATCGCAACAGGCCTGAATCGCGCCCTGCACAGTGCCGTAAATGAAGAAAATAGCGGCTCGTATACCCACTAAGTCATGAAAAGCTAGAGTGAGAGAGAAAAGCTAGAAAAGGGTTCTATCGTCTCTATGAGCCTCATAAGCTAAAGCATAGACAAGCGCGAGGGAAAGGGAAAGTTCTCCCGACGTGCAACCATGCTACAGCTAGAGGAGTGAGACTGATGGCGACCCTCATTCAACGCCAATTCGTTGTTCTTTCATTTATAACCGCCTTCCTGTTTGTCATGACAGGAGTGCTTTCGCTCGGCGGGAATCGAATCGCAATTTCGTCCTCCGCCATTCAACAGGCCGCTTCTCATATTTCCAGTCTGGCGATTTTGGGATGGATGGGGCAGGAAATTCCGGTTTTGTCCGAAACCGTGCAAGCACAGGCTGATGATCGCACGAATAGCGTAACGGGTTTTCTCTTTCGCTTGGCAACCAATATACAGCCGGGAGACTTGCGCAGCTTGCTAGGCAGGGAGCTGCCTGGGATGGTGACAACAGAGGATGCCAGATTTGTCGTACAGGGAAAGGGGGCTTCTCTCGCAGATTTTTATTTGGAGTATCCCGCCCATCCAAAACAGGTAGCAGATCAATCGCAAGTAGTTCCAATCGTAGAGCCAAAGCCTGAGGATACCACCAAGTCTGGTGAAGCAAAGCCAGCTCCTGTGCCCAATTCAATCACGGACGGTAAAAAAATCGTCTACATCTATAACTCGCACAACCGGGAATCGTGGTTTAGTGAGACGAAGTCAGTGGGAACCTCGGTCGATCATCCTACGAGAAATATATCGTTAATCAGCAAGTACTTATCAGAAGCGTTGAATGACAGAGGCATTGGTTCCGATGTGAGCACCGACGACATCTATCAACAGCTATTGAACAAAAAAATGCATTACTCCTTTTCCTACGCGGAATCTTTGCAAGTGGTCAAAGCGGCAACAGAGAAAAACAAGGAACTGTACTACTTTTTCGATCTGCATCGAGACACAGCGCCACGAGAGCGTACGACGGTCACGATCAAAGGAAAAACGTATGGAAGAGTATTGTTCGTCATCGGAAAAAGAAACAAAAGCTACGAGAAAAATGAGGCGTTTGCAACAGAGCTGCATGAGTTGATGGAAAAAATGTACCCAGAGCTTTCGCGTGGCGTGATGGAAAAAGGCGCAAAAACGGATCATGGCGAGTATAATCAGTCACTCTCCCCGGGAAGCCTGTTAATAGAAATAGGTGGTACGGAAAACAGCGTGCAGGAAAGCAGGAATACGGCAGAAGCATTGGCAGATGTTTTCGCAGCCTATTATCAGCAAGCTGAAAAAGTAGGCAAACCAGTTTCTGACGAGCCTGCAAAGAGGTGACGGGCATGAACGTGACGATGAAGCTAACTGGACTATTAATCATCTTGCTGGTCGGGGTAGTTTTGGGATTGCAAACGGCTGAGCGTGGAATATCCAAGGTGAGTGGGGTGCCAGAGGGGCAGGCGCAAACCTTTTCCATCAAAAAAGTGGATCAAGGACAAGTGGAGATCGCGGTAATGGGCAAGCAGGTTCAGACTGCCAACCCGAAGGAAATGGTCAACTATGTCAGTCGGATTGGTTTGACTTTGGGTGGAAGCATTAAAAGTGGGGCGCAGAGTTTTGTCGATTGGGTAGGGAGTTTTTTTGAACCGTGAAAATGGTTTACGCGCAAAAAGAAGGGGTGCAGAAAGCCCCAGTGACAAAAGACCCGTACAGGCGGGTCTTTTGCATGTGACCACTGATGCTTCATGCGATCTGCTTAAACAGTGCAAGTGAGGCTACATCAACAATGAAAGGGTTATCATAAAATTCCTTTACATAATTTTCAAGCGAGAGTCAAATATTCTTTTTAGTCAGTAAAAAGGTAATAGTTAGAATTTATTGTGTTGCGAAAAAATTGAATAAATGACATAATGTCTATGGATAGGTCTATTTTGGAAGTATATTTCGGTGAGAGAGGTGAGCCACGTGTCACATCCTGTCCTACAAATTGAAAACCTGCAAACGCACTTTTTCACGGACCGCGGCCAAATCCCTGCCGTTGATGGCGTGACGATCACGGTACAAAAAGGAGAAGTAGTCGGTATCGTAGGCGAATCCGGCTGCGGAAAGAGCGTTACCTCCCTTTCCGTCATGAAGTTAGTACCCAATCCCCCAGGGAGAATCGTGGGAGGTTCGATTAAATTCAAGGGGGAGGATCTCGTATCTGTCGACGAAAAGCGAATGAGAGACATCCGCGGAAATGAAATTGCGATGATCTTTCAGGAGCCGATGACGTCTTTAAATCCGGTGTTTACGATTGGAGACCAGATAGGAGAATCAGTCCGATTACATACGAAAGCGAGCAAAAAGGACGCAAGAGCACGTGCGATTGAGATGTTGAAAAGAGTCGGAATTCCTCGAGCGGAGGCGATTGTCGATGAATACCCGCACCAGCTTTCTGGAGGCATGAGGCAGCGTGTCATGATTGCGATGGCAATGGCTTGTAATCCAGCGCTTTTGATTGCAGACGAGCCTACTACTGCGCTCGACGTGACGATTCAAGCGCAGATATTGGACCTGATGCGCCAACTCAACCGGGAAGCTGACACATCCATTCTCCTCATTACCCACGATCTTGGGGTCGTTGCGGAAATGTGTCACCGTGTCGTGGTGATGTACGCAGGCAACGTGATTGAACAAGGCGATGTTCGTACGATCTTAAAAAATCCGAAGCATCCTTATACGATCGGCTTGTTGAATTCGTTGCCGAAGCTGGAAGGATCACAGGAGCGTCTCTATTCGATTCCAGGCAACGTCCCGATCCCGGGTTCGCTTACTGTCGGATGCCGTTTTGCACCTAGATGCGATAAAGTTTCAGACCGATGCCGCAGTGAGATGCCGGATTTAAAAGTGGTAGGGGACAATCACCTTTCCCGCTGCTGGCTGACCGAATAACCCGAGAGGAGCATGCAGGTGGCTGAAGATCTTCTGGTTGTAAAAAATTTAAAAAAGTACTATCCAATCACTGGCGGTGTTCTTGGAGGGGAAGTAGGTGTAGTAAAGGCGGTAGATGACGTATCGTTTACCGTTAAGAGTGGCGAAACCTTGGGGCTGGTAGGTGAGAGTGGCTGTGGAAAGTCCACGACGGGGCGTTCCTTGCTGCGACTGATTGAACCGACCTCCGGTGAAATCAACTTTGAAGGGACAGATGTCATGTCACTTTCCACAGATGCCATGAGAAAGATGAGACGTGACATGCAAATTGTCTTTCAGGATCCATTTGCTTCGCTTAACCCCAGACATAATATTGAGAAGATTTTGGAAGAACCTTTGATTGTACATGGCTTGGGTTCTTCAGCAGAGCGAAAAAAGCGCGTGCAGGAAATGCTGGAGATCGTTGGTCTGAGCAGCTATCACGCAAGCCGCTATCCGCATCAATTCAGTGGAGGACAGAGGCAGCGGATCGGTATTGCGAGAGCGCTGATGCTCAAACCCAAATTGATCGTTGCGGATGAGCCTGTGTCTGCATTAGACGTGTCCATTCAGTCGCAGGTGCTCAACCTCATGCAGGATTTGCAACGCGAATTCGGCCTTACATACTTGTTCATTGCCCACGATTTGAGCGTAGTGCGTCATATCAGTGATCGAGTTGGCGTGATGTACCTTGGCAGAATTGTCGAGCTGACGACGAGTAGCCAGTTGTATTCCAATCCGCTCCATCCGTACACGAAAGCATTACTTTCGGCTGTACCTTCGCCAGACCCTGATGCCGTACGAGAAAGAGTGATCCTCCAGGGAGATGTACCGAGCCCTGCAAAACCTCCAAGTGGCTGTACATTCCATACGAGGTGTCCCCATGTGACAGAGGAGTGTCGTACTGTGCGCCCAGAATTTGCGGACACAGGCGATGGTCACTTTGTTGCTTGTCACTTATACAAGTCCTAATCGACAAAAGGGAGTTTGCCTGCCGAATAGGAAGTCTTGTAAAGGGGGGATGCAAAGCAGGAGGTATTGTATCGGCCATTTACCAAAAAGGAACATGCGACTAATAGTAGAAAAAGGGGGATGTTTTCATGAAGAAGAGAGTTCTCTCCGCAACCATGACCAGCCTAGTGGCGCTGGCCATGCTGATTGCTGGATGCTCTAGCACTTCTACGACACCAGCGCCGGCAGAACAAGCAAAGACAGAAACTCCGGCACCTGCAACTGAGCCTGCCAAAACTGGACCGAAGCAATTAATCATCGGTCGCGGTGCAGACACAAAAGGGCTTGACCCAATTACGCAAACAGATGGTGAGACATTTAAGGTAACGGAGAACGTCATGGATACATTGATTGGCTTCGCGGATGGTTCAACAGAGCTCGCTCCATCGTTGGCCGAGAAATGGGAAGTGACTCCTGATGGTCTCGTTTATACGCTGAAACTGAGATCAGGCGTGAAATTCCACGATGGAACTGATTTCAATGCAGAGGCGGTTAAATACAACTTTGAGCGCTGGAGCGACAAGAGCCATCCACAGCATTCACCAGAGGGCTACGAGTACTACGTGAGCCAGTTTGGTGGGTACAAGGGTGACGCGACTCACATTATCAAATCTGTAGAAGCAGTCGATCCGACCACTGTAAAATTCACGTTGAATCGTCCTTTGGCTCCATTCCTTGCCAACCTGGCAATGTCTCCTTTCGCGATTGGCTCGCCTGAGGCATTGAAAAAGGATGTTAAGAAATTCAATGAGCACCCAATCGGTACAGGACCTTTCAAATTCGTAGAGTGGAAGCGCAATGACACGATCACACTTGAGAAAAACCCTGATTACTGGAGCCCAGGATATCCGAAGCTCGATAAGCTGGTGTTCAAGGTCATTCCGGAAAACACGGCACGTCTGACTGCTTTGGCATCTGGCGAGATTGATTTGATGGATGGTCTGAACACAGATGATATCCCAGCAGTAAAAGACAACAAAGACCTGCAACTCTTCCTGCGTCCTACTAATAACATCGGATACATCGGCTTCAACGTAGAGAAGAAGCCACTCGACAATCCAAAGGTTCGTGAAGCCATTGCTTATGCGATTAACAAACCTGAAATCGTAACTGCCTTCTTCGATGGGGTTGGAGAACCAGCAGTCAACCCAATGCCAAAAACGATGTGGGGACATAACAACGATATTAAAGATCGTGAGTTCAACCTCGATAAAGCAAAACAATTGCTGGCCGAAGCAGGACATCCAAACGGCTTTAAAATCAAGTTTTGGGCAATGCCAGTTCCACGTCCGTACATGCCAGAAGGTGTGAAGATTGCTGAAGCAATCCAGCAAGACCTGAAGAAAATCGGGGTTGATGCTGAGATCGTGACGATGGAATGGGCAACGTATTTGGAAAAGACTCGTTTGGGTGAGCAAGAAATGTTCATGCTTGGTTGGACAGGTGACAATGGCGACCCTGACAACTTCTTGGCTGTCTTGCTCGACAAAAACAACATCGGAAGCAACAACTATACACGCTGGGCAAACGAAGAAGCACATCAATTGATGATGAAAGCACAGTCAACCCCAGACCAAGCAGAGCGCGAAAAAATGTACAAAAAAGTACAAGAGATCATTTTCAAAGATGTGCCAATGGTTCCGCTGGCACACTCTACACCAGCATTGGCAGGAAAAGCGAATATCGTAGACTACAACCCGCATCCAAAAGGATCTGAAAGTTTGGAAAAGGTAGACTTCAAGTAAGCTGATTCATCGGAAAAGGGTAAGAGGAGTGCATACCTCTTCTTACCCTCCTTTCATTCATTTAGCCATTATTTTATGCAGGAAGGCGAGGAGATGGCATTGCTAGCTTACAGCATTCGAAGAATTTTAATGCTCATTCCTGTCTTAGTGGGCATGTCAATCATCGTTTTTTCCATTATTCGTGCCATCCCTGGTGATCCGGCTTTGACGATTTTGGGAGAAAAGGCAACACCACAAGCGATTGCAGACATACGAGAAGCATTGGGATTGAATAATCCGTGGTACATACAGTATTTCGATTATATGAAAAATATTTTGAGTGGAAATCTTGGGGAATCATTGCAAACGAATGCGCCGATTTCAGATGAAATCATGCCTTATTTGGCGGCGACGACTGAACTTACAATTGTGAGCATGCTGATTGCGGTGTTTATCGGTGTAAATGCAGGGATTCTTTCTGCGTGGAAGCAAAACTCCTGGTTTGACTACTGTGCGATGTTGATCGCTTTGGTTGGTGTATCCATGCCGATTTTTTGGCTAGGTTTGATGGAGCAATGGGTGTTTGCCCAAGAACTGAAATGGCTGCCATCAGTTGGTCGCGACAATTCGCGTAATCCCATAGAGGCAATTACGCACTTTTATATACTGGATACGATGATGGCTGGTCGTTGGGATCAGCTATGGGAAGTTATCAAGCATTTGATCCTGCCGGGAATCGCGTTAGGTACAATCCCGATGGCGATCATTGCACGTATCACTCGTTCGAGTATGCTGGAAGTCATGCGTGCTGACTATGTCAGAACCGCTCGTGCAAAAGGGCTGACACAGTTTTGGGTCGTGTACAAGCATGCGCTGAAAAATGCAATGATCCCTGTCTTGACGGTAATTGGTTTGCAAACAGGGTTGTTGCTGGGTGGAGCCGTTTTGACAGAGACGATCTTTGGATGGCCAGGAGTTGGTCGCTATATTGTGACCGCCATTGGAAACCGTGACTATCCGGTTATCCAATCCGGTATCCTTGTAATCGCGACGATTTTCGTCCTGATCAATCTCTTGGTCGACCTTCTGTACGCCTATATCGATCCGCGAATCAAATATCGCTAAGGAGGGACGAAGAGACATGGCACAACCACAATTACAACCACAAGATCAGGTAGTACCTTTAAAAGTGAAGCATGAAGAAGTAGTCTCTCCTTGGAAGGATGCATGGAGGACACTGCGAAAAAACAAGCTGGCGTTGGTGGGCTTCGGGATCATTTTGTTTTTCATTGTTGTGGCGGTACTAGCTCCATGGATTGCTCCGTATCCGTACGACAAAGGCGAGCTCGTGATGAAAAACAAGCCACCTTCTGAAGCGCATTGGTTTGGAACAGATTACAATGGTCGTGATGTCTTTAGTCGCGTTATTTATGGGGCACAAATCTCCTTGTGGGTAGGGACGTTCTCTGTCATTGGCTCCGTTCTCGTAGGGACCTTGTTCGGTCTTTTGGCAGGATACTATGGCAGATGGATCGATACGATCATTTCGCGTCTCTTTGATATTATGCTTGCGTTTCCGAGTATTCTTTTGGCAATCGCTGTGGTTGCCATCTTGGGGCCATCTTTGCAAAACGCCTTGATTGCCATTGCGATTATTAACATTCCGACATTTGGGCGGTTAGTACGCGCCCGTGTATTGAGCTTGAAGGAAGAGGAATTCGTCATGGCCGCAAGGGCAATCGGAATGAAAAATTCCCGGATTATCATGCAGCATATTTTGCCGAACAGCCTCGCACCCATCATTGTGACCGGGACGATGGGGATCGCAACAGCAATTATTGAAGCAGCTGCACTTGGCTTTCTCGGACTGGGAGCACAAGCGCCAGAACCAGAATGGGGAAAAATGCTCGCTGATTCACGTCAGTACATTCAGAAAGCACCATGGACCGTTATTTTTCCAGGGCTCTCTATCATGCTGACAGTTCTCGGCTTTAACTTAATTGGGGACGGCTTGCGTGATGCACTTGACCCGCGGATGAAGAGCTAGTCCAATTGTAAAAAGACAGAAGGGAATGGAGATACCGTCCTTCTGTCTTTCTTATTTATCCCTCTTCCATGAAGGTGCGGCACAACTGATTGAAAGCAGGCGCAGCTTTCGTGATTACCTGATGCCTTACGTTTGGGATCATCTCGAGTCTTGCTTTTGGCAATTTCATCGTAAGCATTTGCGCATAATGATGCATACGTTTATCTTGTTCGCCATAGGCAAGTAAAATCGGAAGCTGGATCTCGCCTAGACGCTCTGTACATTGATAGCGATGACCGGCACCGTAAAGGTATTTTAAGCTAGTGGGATCTGTTTTGGAGGCGTGCGCCGTCCATTTTTCCCGCATTTCTGGGCTATTGACATGTGAGGAGGCAATGGAACGGGCAAGAAGAGGAACTCCGTGAAGCATCGACAATGCCTGCGCCATCCAGAATCGTCCATGCAAATACAGGTCATTCACTTCAGAAAAACCGCTCACGAGTATACCGCCTCGTGCATGATCAGGATAGCGAAGACAATATTCAAGGGCGATAGAAGCACCTTGGGAGTACCCCAAAATAAAGGGACGCTCAATGCCGAGAGACGGGATCAGCTTATGGAGTCGTTCTGCCAATTCCCCAATCGAATAGGGCTTCTCCATGGGCGAACTATCACCATGTCCGGGCAAATCAGGGACAATGAGCTGATAAGTATCTGCGAGTGTTTGCTGATAAACAAAATTGATAGAGCCGATGCATGGCGCATGGATACACAATAACGGCTGGCCTTTCCCCGATATGTGAAAAGCAAACTGCTTGCCATCCTGATGGACGAGTATTTGTTCCATTTTTGTTTTCACCCCACCCTTAGGTTGTCCGATCCGAAGTAGATTTTGCAATTGAACTCTTCTTTTTTTGATGGGGAAGTGGTATTCTCGCAATAGAATAATTGGTGAAAGCAGGGTGAAGAAGTTGTTTCAAGAGCGCATTTCGAAGCTCCACACGTTTTTGACAGAGCAAGAGCTGAACGCGGTGTTGATTACCTCTCCCAAGCACGTCTACTATTTGACCGGATTTTTTACTGACCCGCATGAACGTTTTATGGGTCTGGTTATTCCTGCTGAAGGAAAGCCTTCCTTAATTGTACCTGCTCTTGATCGTGAGGCAGCAGCAGAGGCTTCGTTCGTTCAAGATATCCATACACATACGGATATCCAAAATCCGTATGAAATTCTCAAGCAAGTGTTGCCAGCGAACTTGGCGAAGCTCGGAATTGAGAAAAGTCATATGACTGTCGAGCGCTATGAAGCACTTGGACAAGTTGTTCTGGCGTCGAGCTATGTGGACGTGGAAGAGCCACTGCGTGAAATGCGTTTGATCAAATCCGCGGACGAAGTGGATCGTCTAAAGCACGCTGTTCAGTTGGTCGAGGATTCCTTGCGTGAGACCTTGAAAAAAGTCAAGACAGGCATGACCGAGACAGAAATCGTAGCGGAGCTGGAATTCCAGATGAAGCGCTTGGGTGCAGAAGGTCCATCCTTTACGTCCATGGTGTTGGCAGGGGAGAAGTCCGCTTTGCCACATGGGAAGCCAGGAACGCGCCAAGTGCAAGAAGGCGACTTGCTTTTGTTTGATATCGGGGTAGCTGCGAACGGATATGTATCCGATATTACTCGTACCTTTGCTGTAGGCGAGATCAGTGCCCAGCTACAAGAAATTTACGAGACAGTTTTGGCTGCTAACGAAGCGGCAATTGCTGAGATTCGTCCCGGTGTGACATTTGCGCATTTGGATAAAACCGCTCGTGACGTTATCACTGCAAAAGGCTACGGAGAATACTTCATGCACCGCCTTGGGCATGGACTAGGGATGGATGTACATGAATATCCGTCTGTTCACAGCCAGAACCAAGAAGTGCTTCGTCCAGGAATGGTCTTTACCATCGAGCCGGGCATCTATTTGCCAGGAGTAGGCGGCGTGCGGATTGAAGACGATGTTTTGGTTACGGAAACAGGCGTTGAAATACTCACGCAGTTCCCGAAAAAACTGACTTCTATCAACGAATGAAAAATCATGAAAATTGAATACGTATCGAATGGTGCTGGATGGCATATGCCGTCAGCTTAAAAGGGAAGTCCGGTGAAAAACCGGCGCGGTCCCGCCACTGTAACGAGGAGCGCCTAGCGAATAGCCACTGTTTTTTGCGAGACAAAAAATGGGAAGGTAGCTAGGTGTGTTGATCCGTAAGCCAGGAGACCTGCCATGCGATCATTTACAATCGACCCACGAGGATGGGGCAGATGTGGAAGCAGTCTATAAAAGGGCGCCTTTGCGCCTGTTATGGCTATATCTACGTTTGTCATGCGCCTCCCGATTGAAATGGGGGGTGCTTTTTTTGTGGAAGCATTTGATTTACTACAACATTTATAAAAGAAAAAGGGGATTACAGATGTTTCATGCAAACAAAACACATACAGTAATGAAAGGACTAGCTTTCGGTATCTTGACAGCTACCATGCTTTTGGTTTCAGCCTGCGGTTCCACTACAACACCGCAGGCCCCAGCCAAAACAGAACAAACGGCTGCTCCAGCAGCAGAGAGTAAGCCTGTAACACTCACCAATAATGGCATCGAAATGACCTATCCAACAGTACCTGAGCGTGCCGTGACATTGAACCAACACGTCACGGAAATCATGCTGGCATTGGGCCTGGCTGATAAAATGGTCGGAACCGCTTACCTGGACGATGAAATTCTTCCAGAGTTAAAAGCAGATTACGACAAGATTCCGGTACTGTCTGACAAGTATCCTACGAAAGAAGTGCTGTTGGCAGCGAACCCAGACTTCGTGTACGCCGGATGGAAAAGCGGATTCGGTGAAAAGGGAGTAGGATCGATGCAGGATTTGGAAAAGGTCGGCATCAAATCGTATCTGCAAGCGTCTTCTAGCATGCCTGGACCGACTATTGACGATGTGTTTGCTGACATTACGAATATTGGACGCATTTTCCGTGTGGAAGACAAAGCCAATGATTTGATCCATAAAATGAAGAGTGAAATGGACCAAACGCTTAGTAAAATTGGCAAGGTGGACGAGCCGCTGAAAGTGTTCGTGTACGACAACGGGGAAGATAAACCGTTCACAGCAGCCAACAACTACATGACGTCTTTAATCAAGACTGCTGGCGGCAAGAACATTTTTGACGATATTCAAAAGGGTTGGGCAGAGGTCAGTTGGGAGCAAGTAGTGAGTCGCAATCCAGACGTGATTATTATCGTAGACTACGGGGATAGAACTGTTGAGCAAAAGCGTCATTTCCTTTTGACCAAAAAAGAACTGGCGGATATCCCGGCGATTAAAAATCAACGACTGATGGTATTGCCCTTGTCTGCGGCTTCTGAAGGCGTTCGTGCACCGATTGCGCTGAAAATTTTGGCGGAAGGACTCTACCCGGATAAATTCAAATAGAGTACGCCCCTTTTAAGGGAGGGAATAGCACTGCAACAGATCAAGTTACCTTCTATCATCATTACTTTATTGGTCGGACTCTTCCTCTCGATTACGTTCGCAGTTACGCTCGGATCGGTGGAGATTAAGCCGACTACGGTATGGAAAATCGCCTTATCAAAAATTCCGATGTTGACTCAATGGATTGAGGTGGACTGGTCCAAAGGGGAGCAAACCATTATTTGGGATATTCGCTTTCCGCGTGTACTCTTGGGGGCGATCGTCGGCGCAGGTCTGTCTGTCGTGGGAGTAGCGATCCAATCGTTAGTTCGCAACTCCCTGGCTGATCCGTATGTGTTAGGCGTATCTTCAGGTGCTTCCGTTGGAGCTACTTCGGTAATTATTTTCGGAGCATTCAGCATGTACGGGCAGTATGCGTTAACCTTTGGCGCTTTTACAGGCTCCCTCGTGTCCATTATTCTTATTTTTACGCTATCTCGTATTGGAGGACAAAACTCGACGGTACGCCTGCTCATGGCTGGAATTGCGATATCTGCGATCTTGTCGGCCATTACTAGTCTCCTTGTTTTTTCAGCGCCGAATGAGCATGGAATTGGAACGGTCCTGTTTTGGTTAAGTGGCAGTCTGGCTGGCGGCAAATGGGAGTACCTGACGATTCCTACATTGATTGTCGTCATCTGTCTCATCGTCTTAATAGCCCAATACCGCTCGCTCAATGCGATGCTGATGGGCGAGGAGTCAGCAGGAACATTGGGAGTTAATACGGTACAATTCCGCAAGCTACTCTTGGTGATCACGGCACTGCTCACGGGTGTGATCGTGTCCATCGCGGGATCAATCGGTTTTGTCGGATTAATGATGCCCCATATCGTCCGTGTGATGGTCGGATCAGATCACAGACGTGTCCTGCCTGTCAGCGCTTTGTTTGGCGCGATATTTCTCATCTGGGTTGATGTAGTCGCCAGGCTCGCATTTGCACCGGAAGAGCTGCCGATTGGTATTTTGACAGCGCTGTGTGGTGGTCCATTCTTTATCTGGTTGATGCTGCGGAGTTCTTATTCCTTTGGAGGTAGCGGACGATGAATTTGCAGGTTGAGAATATATCGGTCGAACTGGAGAAAAAGGGAATCCTGCGCAACGTCAGTTTGGAGGTGCGCTCCGGAGAGTTTGTGGGACTGATCGGGCCGAATGGCAGTGGGAAGTCCACATTGCTAAAAAGTATTTATCGGGTACTAAAGCCGCGTTCGGGATGGATTTCACTGGATGGCGACGACGTATACAAGCTAACCTCGCGTCAAAACGCTCAGCGAATGGCGGCAGTACGGCAGGAATCCTCTGTTGAATTTGATTTTTCGGTAACCGAAATCGTGAATATGGGACGTGCTCCGCATAAACGACTATTTCAGTCGGATAACGCAGAAGACCTTCAGATTTGTGAAGAAGCACTACAGCGGGTAGGGATGCATACATATGCCGATCGCAGCTTTTTCAGTTTATCGGGTGGGGAGAAGCAGCGGGTGTTAATTGCCAGAGCTTTGGTGCAGCAAGCCCAGTTCCTTGTCCTTGACGAACCGACGAACCATTTGGATGTTCGATACCAGTTGCAGGTGATGGATCTGGTCAAAAATCTTGGGATTACGGTGTTGTCCTCGTTGCATGATCTCAATATTGCAGCGATGTACTGTGATCGTCTGTACGTGATCTGTGACGGGGAAATCGTTACATCGGGGACGCCAGAGGAGGTCTTGACACCTACTCTGATCCGGGATGTTTTCGGAGTAGAGACAGAAGTGACGACCCATCCTATTACTGGAAAAAAGCATGTATATTTCTACTCGGAAGCGATCTGTGTGAAACCATCTATCCAGAAGGTAATGAGTGGAGCCAACTGACAGGGGGCAAGTTGAGTTTCTTTGATTTTCATTAAGGGGGGATGCCTAGTTGGCGTCCTTTTTTGTTAAGCCGACGGCAGTAAAAGCGGAAGAGAACTTCGCTCCAACTGTCGGGGCTTTATCAGTTAGATGCAAAGGTTCTCTTATTGATCAAAGGAGCCGTGCAATACGTCGCGAATTTGTTGGTAAGAAAAATCCATAGAACAAGATGGGAGATGACCCGTATGACTGAAGTAACGAGAGAACAGGCGCGCAAATTTCATGACGGTGTTCACGTTCTGGATGGGCATTTTGATCTGCTGATGGATGTGGAGATTCAGCGTGGATACGGTCGAACCAAAATGATCGAGACAGAGTATTTGCCACGGTTTCAGCAGGGGGGCGTGCATTCCATCGTGGCAGCCGTGTTCGTCGAGGATGCTTTTGTACCGGAGATGAGTCTGCGCAAGGCGCTCAACCAGATTAGCGCAATGCATGCGGAGGCGGCTGAGTCACCCGAGCACATCGTCATCGCCAAAAATCTGGATGATTTGCAACGGGCAAGAGCGGAGGGAAAAGTATCGTTCATTCTGTCGTTGGAAGGGGCAGAGCCGCTGCATAACGATTTGAGTCTCTTGCGTGTCTTTTATGAGCTCGGAGTACGGATGATGGGGCTGGTTTGGAGTCGGCGCAATTTCGTTGGGGACGGTAGCTTTTTTGCACCAGTGCGCGAAGGGAAAAAAGGCGGCATTACCGATTTCGGTGTGCGTCTTATCGAAGAAGCGGAAAAACTGGGGATCGTCATCGATGTGAGCCATTTGAATGACGAAGGGTTCTGGGACGTGATGGAAATCGCTGAAAAGCCAGTGATTGCTTCTCATTCCAACAGCCGAACAGTCGTACCGACGATGCGCAATTTGACAGATGAGCAGATCAAAGCGATTGCAGAAAAGGGCGGACTTGTCGGGTTGAATGCGTTTAGCATGTTCACAGCGGCTAACAGCGCCGATGCAACTATCGAGAGACTGATAGATCATGTTGACTATATGAAAAAGCTTGTCGGAGCAAGGTACATCGGTATAGGCCTAGACCTGTGCGATGATTTGACGAAATATTTGCCCTTGGACAAGATTGCCAAAACCAAAGAAATGCCATTTGACGTAGTAAAAGGTCATGCGTCTCTTCCTGATATTACGCGTGAACTGATGAAGCGTAGGTACACGGATACAGAAATCGAAGGAATCTTGGGTGGTAATTTCCTCAGAGTGTATCAGCAAGTGTGGAAGTAGATCCGATAACAGGAGGAATGCCGGATGGCACAGACTGGTCTTACACTAGCTTCTTTTGGCTATTATCAATCTGGTATCAAGGTAGCTGACATACGTTTTGAGGATGGGGAAGTTTGGCATCGAAGCACAGGTTGGGATAAGGGTGTTGTGGCTGACGGTCTATTTGCACAACTGATTGAAGGGGAAGCCGCCTACGAGTTGCCTCTCCTCACTCTGGCACAAAAGCTGCTGGAATGGGAGCGAATCGACTGGGAGAGCGAACAAGTCGTATTTTTGGAAAACGGAGGGCACTACCAACGCCATCTATCCATCGAAGGAACAGGTCCCGCAGGGCAAAAGCAAGCGTGGATCTGGGCGGTACGCGAAACGGCGCAGCCAATTGACCTGATCATTTGTGAAAACGAAGTCATCGCATTTGTGCTGACAGGTCGCGGTGATAGTGTCATATTGGCGAAAACAGGGTGGGAGAATTTGACGCCACTTACCATGTGGCAGGACCCTCTGCTGTCTGAAGTTAACTACGGTGTACATCATTTGGGTAGGCATGATGTAGAGATGAGGGATGGCATTCGTTTGGCGACCGAGGTTTGGCTGCCTGCGGGCTTGGCGGAAGGACAGCGAGTTCCAACGATTTTCATGCGCAGTCCCTATGGACGGATGGATGGCATTTTTCGCCGTTTACCCTTTGTAGCACGCGGATATGCGCTGGTTGTTCAGGATACACGCGGACGAGAAGATTCCGAGGGAGAGTGGATTCCACTCGTTCACGAGCGCAATGATGGAGACGACAGTCTCAACTGGATCGCAAGTCAGGAGTGGTCGGATGGCAGCATCGGGATGCTCGGCGGCTCGTATGTGGGGTATGTGCAATGGGCTGCGGCTGCAAGCGGAAATCCACATTTGAAGGCGATTTTCAGCTACGTGACAGTAGGAACGCCTTATGTGGACATTCCGCGCAAAGGGGGAACGATCCTTGGCGGTCTGTCGTGGATTTTCATGATGGCAGAGAAGCGGCGAAATGTCGCAGCTCTTTCCCGGGAGGACTGGAGTGAGGTCATCAAGGTGCGTCCGATTAAGGAAATCCCGCAAAAAGTGCTGGGGAAAGAAATCCCGTTTTGGACAAAATGGATGGAGCATCCGGACGGAGACGAGTTCTGGGCCATGTCAGACTGGAAACGGCATGCGGATCAGGTGAAGGTGCCTGCTTTCCTCGTATCAGGATGGTATGACGACAACGGGATGGGGACGAGCGAATCGTGGGAGGTTGTCTCACGAAATGTACCAGAGCACGCCAGACTCATCTTGGGACCGTGGTATCACAAGGCGAATACGACGCGAGAAATCCATCATGTGCCCTTCGGAAACAACGCCATCCGCTACGATCTGGATGTGACACAGCTCCGCTGGTTTGATCGCTATTTAAAAGGAGTGGAAAATGGCGTCGATCAAGAGCCTCGTGTCGAGTACTACATGGTGGGAGAAAACGAATGGAAGACCTCGCAGACTTGGCCGCCAGCGGAGATGACACTGACGAATCTGTACCTGAGCAGTGGGGGAAACGCCAATACGAGCGGCGGAGATGGAACACTGACCTTGTCCATCCCAGGTGAACAGGCGATGGATACGTATAGCTATGATCCGCTAGATGCAGCACCGTATCTGCTGGATTTGTCCGAGAATGAAAACAGCGTTCCGGAAAACTATCGTGATGTGGAAAAACGCTTAGATGTCCTTGTCTACACATCAGAGCCATTGGAAGAGCAGGTCGTCATCGCGGGAGAAATCTCGGCGGTTATCTATGCATCCAGCTCAGCACGGGATACAGATTGGCTGGTCCGGTTGTGTGATGTAGATGAGGAAGGTAATTCGATTCGTTTATCGGACGGGATTATATGTGCGCGCTACCGTCACTCGTTTACGGAGCCCGAGCTACTTGTTCCAGGACAAATCGAATGCTATGAGATTCGCATGACCAAGATCGCCAACGTCTTCCGGAGGGGGCACCGCATTCGCGTCTCGGTTACTTCTGGTGCTGAGAACTTCTCGTTCCCGAATCCGAATACAGGCAACGATCTGGCAACGGAAACTGAGACGGTCATCGCTTCGCAATGTGTCTATCATGACAGCAAGTATCCGAGTCATATCAAGCTCCCCCTCTTACGGTTTGGGGGAAGTAAGGAATCTTCAGGAGGTAATTAAAGCATTATGACTATCTATAGTTGCAGAAAATGCAAGTTCCGTTACGACGAGTGGCTAGGTGATACGAAAAATGGCGTCCCGCCTGGAGTGCCTTTTCTTCATTTAGCAGGTTCTGTGTGTACGGAATGTGAGATGAATGAGGAAGGACGGCACTTGCCGCTTCCTGAGACGAAGTACACGAACGTAGAAGCTACGTATTACGATCAGTTTGCCGGAAAGGCTAGCATCGCTTTTTATCGAAACTGGTTGCTGCGAGAAGCGGAGCAATCACCAGTCTCTGTACTGGAGCTGGGTGTTGGAACAGGGAGAATTGCCATTGAGCTGGCACGAAATGGCTTGTCCGTCTGCGGGATCGATTGGAGCCCGGATATGCTTGCGATGGCCACCAAAAAGAAACGGCGCATATTAAAAGGGAAAGAAGAACTGCTGGAGCTGGTAGAACAAAATATGTGGGAGATGGAGCTAGATCGGCTATTTACGCATGTGCTTCTTCCAGAAGGGATATTTCAGCAGGCCACCTGTAGAGACAAGCAACGTCAATTGCTTTCGATCATCCACGATTACATAACAGAGGACGGAACAGTGGCAATTGACTTACTGTTGCCGCCAGTCAAAAATCAATGGGCAACGATGCAACGCAAATTCGTTTTCCCGGATCGCATGGTGTATCAAAAGGTGGAGGGGGAAACCTCGCTTTTGGATCAAAAGTTCCGCTACACGCTTACTTATGAGACTTTTCTTGATCAGATCGAGCAGCCGAGGTATCGCGTAGAGCGCGAGATGGCATTGCTTTTGCCTACAGAGCTTGAGCTGTTATTGGAAGGATCAGGCTTTCGCGTCATCTATAGCAGAGAGAATGTATTCCACAAGCAAGACTTCGAGCCGAGTCAAACGGACGAGGGCTATGATATGGATCGTTGGCAGCATGGTGGGTATCCGTTCGCTGAGCCTGTCGGAACACCGGGTGGAGCTACTCGCTGGACGATTTTGGCGAAAAAAATTTCTTCCTCGACTTTGTAACAAAACGTCTGCTGCTGCATCTAACCAGTGAATGCGAGTGAAGGAGGTCACGCCCTTGGAAAAATTGCAGCCAACGACAGATGCTGCTTTTGAACAAATCATGAGGGAATATGGGACCCGCGTGCTTCGACTCGTCACTTTTCTGGTCAAAGATCGCAGCTTGGCAGAGGATATTACCCAAGATGTCTTCGTTAAGGTGTATCGACATCTTCCACGCTTTCGTCAGGAGAGCAGTGTGCACACGTGGTTATATCGAATCGCGGTTAATGAGTGCAAAGGTTATTTGCGTTCTTGGTCGTTCCGTCATATCCTTCCCCGCTCGTGGATGAGACAGGATGGGGAGCTTTCTACAGAAAGTCTTGTGCTCGATCAAGCCGAGAAGGACCAGCTCGTTGCGGAAGTGTTGCAGCTTTCTCCGCTCTATCGTCAAGTGATTGCCCTTCATTACTATGCGGATTTATCCATCGGAGAGGTGGCTGAGGTGCTAGGAGTAACGGAGGGAACAGTCAGAACTCGGTTGCATAGGGCAAGACAGCAACTACGGCAGAGTATGGGAGAGGGGAGGGACTGGGAATGGACGAAAACCGATGGCTCGCGGATTTAAAGGAACGGGCAGATCAGACCATTTTTCGTGATGTACAGTTCACTGCATCGATGGAAGAGCGAGTGCGGCAGCGGGTGAGGTCTGGGATTGGGTGGATGACTGGCTGGAGGAAGTTAGCCTTGCCGGGCGTTGTGCTGATGATGGGCTTGCTCTTGTGGTTGGTGCTCCCCATTCAGGAGGAGAGACAATCTGCACAGCATGTGATAATGCCTCCGCAACAAGCGACACAAATACCTTCCTTGTTGCCAGGTGGCCAAATCGTCGAAGCCGATTTGTGGAAGCTGTCACCTTCTTTCTCTTCCACTTACGACAATCAGTCCTTTTCTTATTTGGGAGAAAAGCCTGTACGCATCATGACAGATCAGGAAGGTTTCTACGAAGGGCAGACGCAGCGAGTGATATGGCTGTTGAATGGGGACTACGCCCAAGAAGTAGAGATTACTGCTTACAACATCGATGGGACCCGTCTGTCATTGGGTAGCTACGAGGTTTTGGACCCCTTATACGATGCAGATGGTCATTTTCCATCAGGGATCGTGTTGCCTGAACCGGGAAAATGGAAGCTGGAAGCAAGATCAGGAGGCAAACATCTCGGACAAGTTTTTGTCGAGGTGAAAAAAGGGATAGCACCTGCGAACCGTCAATTGGTCGGGCCTATCATTCAGCAGTATTTGGAGACGGAAAGCGATAAGCTGGGGTGGCTGGGAAAATATCGAGAGATAAACGTTGAGCTACTTGGAGTGGAAGCGCCAGACGCTGCGAAGCGAACCGTATACGCTTGGGTGAAAATAACGGGCAGCCATTCTTCCGGGCTCAGTGCACCGATGGTCTTTCAAATTGTCTACAATGGAAATGCTTATCGGGTTACTGACTTCCAAATGCCTGAGGACGGCAGCAACTACCAGAGCAGCCTGCAAAAACTATTTCCACCAAAAGTGCTGGAACAAGTTCAAAATCGATCAAAAACAAACTGAGAATGACAAAACGGACCTTTGCCTAAAAGAAGGTCCGTTTTTCGCTTTTCATGTCTATCCGTAGATTTGAGCACCTATCGCCCAGTACGTCCCATTACGGCGAGGCAGGTTATTCGCATTCGAAACCATTACTGGGGGATGGGAAACCTGTGTGAAGCCGTTTTGTTCCAAATAAGTGTGAAACGCTGCTTGTTCATCAGGTACGTCTATTCGCACACGTCCGGTATGATGCTGTGTCAGCTTGTGAAGGAGGTGTTCAGCCATACCGGCATTCTCTGCGACGATCGGCCCCGCGATCAGATTGACCGGGCCTTGTACGGCGAAGCCATATCCGATGACCTTGCCGGAGAGATTTTTGGCTACCAGACAGGTGCTAGCTTGTCTCATGCGTGTCTCGAGAAAATGAGTGCGACTGCTACCCAGTGCTGCTTTGTCTAATTCAACCACGCTCGAGAAATCGTCCAACTCCATTGGTACAATTTCAAATTCGTCATTCACTTCGTTTTGCAGAGGTGCTTCAAGCACAAAGCGTTCAGCTATAAACTTTCGAATACGATCCACTGTCTGAAACCCGAGATTTTTGTACAATGGCTCTCCTTCAGGAGTTGCAATGAGCATGATCGATGTATCCGTAGAAACAGATGCCATGCACGCCTTCATAAGCTGGCGACCATACCCTTTGCCTTGCGACGAGGGATGGACAATCACCATACCGATGCTCGCAAGCTTGTCATCGTACGGGATGATAGCCGCACATGAAAGTAGGGTGCCATTCGCTTCTTTGTGACCGAATGCGGTTCCGATAGACAGAATTGTGCGAATTTCCGATTCGTCGTAATCCCAGCCTACGGAATTAGATAAGGAAATGAGTCCGGGAATATCCGCTATCGTTAAGGAATGCAAGCAAGAGTCAACGCTGTTCACTTTGATCATTCTCCGTTTCCTTCTTTGCGTTCACGGCGATATCGCCGAAGAGATCGTTCAATGCTTCCGCCAATTTTGTACGTGTAGCGGCCAAGCGGTTCGCAGCTCCATGTTCCTGTAGTGGGTCGCTCCACGTGAACCCGTCATGATGAAACCGTGGGATCACATGCATATGAAAATGATTCAGATCGTTAAAAGCACCGCCGTTTTGACAAATGGTAATGCCATCGGGCTTGTACAACTTGTTAAGGGCATGGGATAGAGATGTGACTGCCTCGCATACCTTTTGTATCGTACATTCATCCAAGTCTGTCCATTCTACGAAATGCTGCTTCGGAAGAATGAGTACATGACCTTCCGAAAAAGGATCGATATCCAATAGGCACGCCACCCATTCGTTTTCAAAGACGATATGCGATTCTACGATTCTATGGGTCAACCGACAGCCCAAACAATCGGCTTGCTGTGGATTCATGCCTAGCCACCTCCATGCTAATTACCACTTTAGCACAGGAAAAGTTTGGATACGAGAAAAAGGAGGCAAATGCCTGATTCTCTTTGGTTGCTCTTTATATCATCGGTTTGTTATAATTACTGTTAGTGTATTTTTTGCGAGGCGCAATCTGAACGTTTGAATGGATTCGCGTGGGAGGGAACGAACAACACATGGATCGTCGTGAAAGACAAAAAAGGATACGAAATTTTTCCATCATCGCCCACATTGACCATGGAAAGTCTACGCTGGCAGACCGCATTTTGGAGCTGACCGGTGCTTTGACTGCACGTGAGATGGAAGCCCAGTTTCTTGACACGATGGAGCTGGAAAAAGAGCGCGGGATTACAATTAAGCTCAATGCCGTGCGTTTGAACTATAAAGCAGATGACGGTGAGGAGTACATTCTCCACCTGATTGACACCCCTGGACACGTCGACTTTACGTATGAAGTATCCCGTAGTTTGGCTGCCTGTGAAGGAGCTATCCTCGTCGTGGATGCGGCACAAGGGATCGAAGCCCAGACATTGGCTAACGTGTATTTAGCGTTGGACAGCAACTTGGAGATCATCCCGGTCATCAACAAAATCGACCTGCCGAGCGCAGAGCCTGAGCGCGTGAAGCAAGAGGTGGAAGACGTGATCGGTCTGGATGCCAGCGATGCGGTTCTGACTTCTGCCAAAGCAGGTATCGGGATTAAAGAAGTACTGGAAGCTGTTGTGCAAAAAGTACCTGCTCCAGAGGGAGACTCGGATGCACCTCTCCAGGCTTTGATTTTCGACTCCTATTTTGATGCGTATCGTGGCGTTATTGCCTCCATCCGTGTCATTAACGGAACCTTGAAAAAGGGTATGAAGATCAAAATGATGGCGACAGGCAAGTCGTTCGAGGTAACCGAAATCGGTACATCAACTCCACGCCAAACGCAAGTAGAAGAATTGACGGTTGGAGATGTAGGCTACGTAGCTGCTTCCATCAAAACTGTGGGAGACACCAGTGTGGGGGATACCATTACAGATGCGAATCGCCCTGCAGCTGAACCGCTACCTGGTTACCGCAAGATCAACCCAATGGTTTTCTGCGGCTTGTACCCAATCGAAACGAACGAGTATAACGATCTGCGCGATGCATTGGAAAAGCTCCAGCTAAACGATGCGTCCCTGCAGTTTGAGCCGGAGACTTCCCAAGCACTTGGCTTTGGTTTCCGTTGTGGTTTCTTGGGACTTCTGCACATGGAGATCATCCAGGAGCGGATCGAACGGGAATTCAACATTAACTTGATTACGACCGCGCCGAGCGTTATTTATCGCATTACCAAAACGAACGGCGAAGTATTCGAAATCGACAACCCGTCCAAAATGCCGGAAGCACAAAAGATCGAAATGGTCGAGGAGCCTTACGTTACGGCTACAGTCATGGTGCCGAAAGAATACGTTGGTGATGTTATGCAGTTGTGCCAAGGTAAACGCGGTGAGTTTCTTGACATGCAGTACCTGGGTGAGAACCGCGTGCAGCTGAAGTACGACATGCCATTGTCTGAGATCGTCTACGATTTCTTTGACATGCTGAAGTCCGGAACAAAAGGATATGCATCCTTTGACTACGAGCTGGGTGGCTACAAAGCTTCCAAGCTGGTGAAAATGGATATTCTCCTCAACAGCGAAGTGGTGGATGCTCTGTCGTTTATCGTACACAAAGATACGGCTTATGCTCGCGGTAAAGTCATTTGCGAAAAGCTGAAGGAATTGATTCCACGTCAGCAATTCGAGGTGCCGATTCAAGCGACCATCGGACACAAGGTTGTCGCTCGTGAAACAATCAGTGCGTTGCGTAAAAACGTTCTTGCTAAATGTTACGGTGGGGACATCTCGCGTAAGCGCAAACTGCTCGAAAAGCAAAAAGAAGGAAAGAAGCGCATGAAGTCTGTCGGTTCCGTAGAGGTACCACAAGAAGCATTTATGGCTGTATTGCGCATGGATGATAAGAAGTAGCAGCTCTCCCCCCACCAAAAAGCCACCAATGGGCGAAATGGTGGGGGATTTATTTTTTTATACATAAGTTACTCGAAGGTTAACGGTATGAAATGAGATGTAGAATGCGACGACATAGGCAGAATTTTTAAATCTGCTTCTGTCGTCTTTCTTTTTGGCACATTCCGTTCTGATGACATGAAAACCCGACCCTGTGGAGGATCGAGTGGTCACCAAGGATGTGGTGGTTGGGGATGATTCGTTACAGGTGGTATCGCTGGTGGATGTGGATTGATTGGGGGAAGTGGTAAAGGAGTTGGGGGGTGAGGATCGAGGCTGTGTGGTGGCCAAGGAGTTGGTGGATGAGGGACTTCATTCGATGGCGGGAATTCTGGATTCGGTAAGTTACAATCTGGTGGACAGTTAGATTTTGCTTGGGAATCGTTATTGGTTGGTGACAATCAGAACTACCTCCTTTACTTGTTTGTAGTATCAAGTATTTGAAAGATCATTATACAAATGGTTTAGGGACGAAAGTAATAGCAAAGGGTACCGCCAACAATATGGAGGTACCCTAAGTGGGTTCTATTTTACAAGTTCGTTCTGCGCTCGATAACTTTCGATTACATTTTGATACCCGGGAAGGTGACTGGCCAGTAAAGCACCAAAACCTTCGACGTCGTTGCGCCAATCCCGTTGTAACTCGCATGCTACACTAAACCAGTTCATAAGCTGCGCACCAGCATGTGCCATGCGCATTAACGAGGCTTCCGCTACCTGTTTGCTGAAAGTGCCAGAAGCGTCGGTGACGATAAATGCTTCATACCCTGCATGAAGAGCGGAAAGTGCGGGGAAGCTTACGCAAACATCGGTAACCACACCAGCAATGATAAGTTGCTTCTTGCCAGTTGCCTGAATTGCTTTTACAAAATCCTCATTATCCCACGCATTGATCTGTCCTGGACGTGCAATCTTAGGAGCGTCTGGAAAGAGTTCGACGAGCTCCCTTATTAATGGACCGTTTGGACCGTTTTCGAAGCTCGTGGTAAGAATGACAGGCAAATTGAAAAATTTCGCGGTCTTTGCTAAAGCCAGAATATTGTTCTTGAATTCATCAACCCCGTAATCACGGACAAGTCCAGAGATAAGACCGGTTTGATGATCAATCAGAAGAACAGCAGCATCATTTTTAGAAATACGGGAATAGAGATCAGCCATTTAATAATCCTCCTCAAAAACAAGTAACAACTTTAACATGTCTATTCGAAATGAAACGTTTCATTCACGAATTTGAACAAACTGCTTAAAACGATAGATTCTGTTTTATTCCCGCGCTTTCACATCATGTTTGACTCGATATAGAAAAATACACTATGATAATCAAACTGTTACAAATGCTTGCAGTATCAATGTTTGCAGTCGATTCTCTCATTTACTGTGTTACAATAAAATAACGAGGTCGATCAAAGGCGTATATGGCTGTTTTACGCATAGATGATAAGAACTAGGCCTGACCTTGTGTCAGGTCTTTTCCATTAAAAAGGAGGGAAAGGGACATGATGCCACAATCGGTTTACATTCACATTCCCTTTTGTACGAATAAATGTTACTACTGTGACTTCAACTCATTTGTGACGAACAATCCGCAGCTCATTTGGGATTACTTAGACGCATTGAAAAGCGAAATGGAGATCACCTTCAACCAGCAGCCGATTGAGCAGGTGAAAACGATTTTTGTCGGCGGAGGAACACCTACGTTTCTCGATCATGCTCAAATGCGCGCGTTTTTGGAAATGGTACAAAATCAATTGGGCAAGTACTGGACGGATGATATCGAGTTCTCGATGGAAGCGAATCCGGGAACGACAGACGTGGAGAAGCTGCGGATCATGCGTGAGCTGGGTGTCAATCGGCTGAGCTTTGGTGTACAGTCCTTTGACGACGCGCTCTTAAAACGACTGGGACGAATCCACGATCAGGAAGCCGTGTACCGCAGTATCGATAATGCGAAAAAAGTAGGCTTCGACAACTTCAGCATCGACCTGATGTTTGGATTGCCGGATCAGACACTTGACATTTTCCGTCAGACATTGGACAAGGCATTTGGGCTAGGTACCACCCATTTCTCCGCGTACAGTCTCAAGGTGGAGGAGAACACGCTGTTTCACACGCTCTATCAAAAGGATCAGCTGCCACTGCCATCTGAAGAGACGGAGCTTGAGATGTACATGGTATTAATAGAAGAGATGGAGCGGCATGGGTACAAGCAGTATGAAATCAGCAATTTTGCAAAACCGGGCTTCGAGAGCAAACATAATAAAACCTATTGGCTCAATCGTGAATACTATGGGTTGGGTGCAGGTGCCCACGGTTATGTGTGCGGTCACCGACACGTGAATGCTGGCCCGCTTGCGATTTACTTGCAGAAGTGCAAGGAAGGGCTGCCGCGTGTAGAACAATTCGAGGTACCGCGCGAGGATGCCATGGAGGAACAAATGATTTTGGGACTGCGTTTGAGAGAAGGAGTTGACCTTTCGGCGTTTGCGTCCCGTTTTGGCGCAACTGTTCATGATGTTTTTGGGACAATAATAGAAGATGAGGTAGCCAAAGGAATGCTGGAAGAACAGGACGGGTTTTTGAAGCTGACGAAACAGGGGCTTCCGCTAGGAAATGAGGTATTTGCGCGCTTTCTTCGTTAAGGAAAAAGTAAAACTCGCGAAAAATGAGATTTTTTGTCTATAGAACTAGCTCAAGTTCGTTGACAAATCCTTCTACTATTGATACCTTAGTATATAGATTTAGCACTCGATAAGCATGAGTGCTAACAATCCAACAGGAGGCGAGAGACATCCATGTTATCTGACCGTCAACAAATGATTTTAAATGCGATTGTCGATAATTACATTCATTCTGCCGAACCTGTTGGCTCCCGAACCATTTCCAAACGGGACGACATCGGATTCTCTTCGGCAACGATACGCAACGAGATGTCTGACTTGGAGGAGCTGGGATACTTAGAACAGCCCCACACATCGGCGGGACGTGTTCCTTCTACAAAAGGATACCGCTTCTACGTCGATAACCTGATTCAGCCTCATCTTTTGGAGGAAACGGAGTTGGGTAAACTAAAACAGTTGTTTGCCGAACGTATTCTCCACGCAGAACAAGTGGTAGAGTACACTGCCCAAATTCTCTCTCAGCTGACAAACTACACGGCGATTGTCTTGGGACCAGAGATTTTTGAGCATCGGTTAAAACATATTCAAATCGTTCCTCTCAATGCTGAACAGGCTGTCGCGATTGTGGTGACACATACCGGACGAGTGGAGAACAAGCTGATCGATCTTCCAGAAGGCATAGGGGCCGGGGAAATCGAGAAACTCGTCAATCTGTTGAATGCAAAGCTGACCGACGTGCCACTATGGCAGCTTCGGCAACGTCTTTATCAAGAGATTTCCGGTGAAATGCAACGTCATACGGAGCAGTATGAAGAAATTCTTCAGCTCCTCAACAACTCGCTGACACAAGAAGAAGAACGCGTATACTTACGCGGTGCGACCAAGATCATGAACCAGCCGGAATTCCGAGACGTAGATAAAGTCAAGGATATTCTCGAGCTATTAGAGCAGCACGATCAATTAATGAATGTGATCGGAATGCAGGGTGATGGTCTCACGGTACGCATCGGGCAGGAAAACCAGCTAGACGCGATTAAGCAATGCAGTATTATTACCACTTCATACTCGCTTGGAGGCAAGCCAGTTGGAATGGTGGGGATACTTGGGCCGACGCGAATGGAATACGGCAAGGTCATTACTGTACTCAATCATTTGGCGGAAGGCCTATCGCGCATGCTGACTTCGCAGTTTGAGAAATAAATGGAGTGAATGGCAACACAGTCTTTTGACTGGAAAAGCCGCCAGGAGGTAGTGACGTTGAGCGAGGAAAAAGTAACGCAAGACCCGACTCTCGAGGAAGAACAAGTAGCAAAGGACGCAGATCAAGCAGAAGCAACCGAGATGAACTGGGAGCAAGAGGCTGCTCACTGGAAGGCTCAGGCTGAGGATCACCAAAACCGCATGCTGCGTGCCATGGCTGACATGGATAACCTTCGCCGCCGTGTTCGCAAAGAGCAGGAAGATCTGGCTAAGTACGCTTCACTGAAAATCGTGGAAGAGCTTCTGCCAGTCCTCGATAACTTCGAGCGAGCACTTGCCGCTGACAAGGAATCCATGACAGTAGAATCCCTTCTGGAGGGTGTCAACATGGTATACCGTCAGATGGTCCAAGTTTTCGATAAAGAAGGCTTGGCTGCAATCGAGGCACAAGGAAAACCATTTGACCCACACATCCACCAGGCGGTTATGCAAACACAAAACCCTGAGTTTGAATCGGGCGTTGTGGTAGCCGAGCTGCAAAAAGGATATATGTTCAAAGACCGCGTCGTTCGTCCGGCGATGGTTCAAGTGAACGAGTAATCTCAAAAAAAAGTAAATTCACTAGACGTAAGTGTTAGGAGGACATTTTGTATGAGTCGCGTAATCGGAATTGACTTGGGAACAACCAACTCTTGTGTAGCAGTAATGGAAGGCGGCGAGCCAGTCGTTATTGCCAATGCGGAAGGTAACCGCACCACACCATCCGTAGTAGCATTTAAAAACGGCGAGCGCATCGTTGGGGAAGCGGCAAAACGCCAAGCGATCACCAATCCAGACAATACCGTAATCTCCATCAAGCGCCACATGGGTAGCGCCCATAAAGAAACGCTGGAAGGCAACCAGTACACACCTGAGCAAATCTCTGCTATGATCCTGCAAAAGCTGAAAGCGGACGCTGAAGCCTACCTTGGTCAATCTGTGACGCAGGCAGTGATTACGGTTCCAGCTTACTTCAATGACAGCCAACGCCAAGCAACAAAAGATGCTGGTAAAATTGCTGGCTTGGAAGTACTGCGTATCGTGAACGAACCAACCGCAGCTGCACTTGCATACGGTATGGAGAAAACAGAAGACCAAACTGTTCTCGTATTTGACTTGGGCGGCGGTACCTTTGACGTATCCATTCTCGAATTGTCCGATGGCTTCTTCGAAGTAAAAGCAACGTCCGGTGACAACAAACTGGGCGGAGACGACTTCGACGATGTTGTGATGAACTACCTGGTGAGCGAATTCAAAAAAGAGCATGGCATCGACCTGTCCAAGGATCGCATGGCTCAACAACGTTTGAAAGATGCTGCGGAAAAAGCGAAGAAAGACCTCTCCGGCGTATTGACTACGACCATTTCCCTGCCGTTCATTACAGCAGATGCAACAGGTCCAAAGCACTTGGAGATGAACCTGACTCGTGCGAAGTTCGAAGAGCTGTCTGCCGAGCTGGTTGAGCGTACAATGGGCCCAACTCGTCAAGCGCTGAAAGACGCTGGTCTGACTCCAAGCGAACTGGATCGTGTTATCCTGGTTGGTGGTTCTACTCGTATCCCAGCGGTACAAGAAGCAATCAAGAAATTTACAGGAAAAGAACCACATAAAGGTGTGAACCCAGACGAAGTAGTAGCACTGGGCGCGGCTGTTCAAGCGGGCGTACTGACTGGTGACGTGAAAGACGTCGTTCTTCTCGACGTAACTCCACTGTCCCTCGGTATCGAAACATTGGGTGGCGTATTCACCAAGCTGATCGATCGCAACACGACGATCCCAACAAGCAAATCCCAAGTGTTCTCTACAGCTGCGGACAACCAAACATCTGTAGAAATTCACGTTCTCCAAGGGGAGCGTCAAATGGCAGGCGACAACAAATCGCTCGGACGCTTCAACTTGTCCGATATCCCGCCAGCGCCACGCGGCATCCCGCAAATCGAAGTATCCTTCGATATTGACGCGAACGGTATCGTAAACGTACGTGCAAAAGACCTGGGTACAGGTAAAGAGCAACGTATCACGATCACTTCTAACTCTGGTCTGTCCGACGATGATATCGATCGTATGGTAAAAGATGCTGAGTTGAATGCAGAAGCGGACAAACAACGCAAAGAGCAAGTAGAAATTCGCAACGAAGCAGACCAACTCGTATTCACGACTGAGAAAACACTCAAAGAAGTAGAAGGCAAGATCGACCAAGCTGAAATCGATCGCGCTAACGCTGCGAAAGATAAAGTAAAAGCTGCTCTGGAAGGCGGCAACTTCGAAGAGATCAAGACAGCGAAAGATGAACTGTCCGAGATCATCCAACAAATTTCGGTGAAGCTCTATGAGCAGGCAGCTCAAGCGCAAGCAGCACAAGGCGGCGGCGCTGAAGGTCAAGAGCCGAAGAAAGACAATGTCGTTGATGCTGACTACGAAGTGGTAGACGATAAAAAGTAACACGCTGGAACTGTGAGGGGAGAAATTTCTTCCCTCACTTCCCACGATGTGACCCATGAAAGTCAAAGTCACGGAATGCTGACTTTGACTTTTTTTCAAGTCTGTCACATGCTATGATAACAGTTGACTGTCATGGGAGTGATGTTGGAGATGAAACGTGATTTATACGAGGTTCTCGGCGTAGCTAAGGACGCGGACGCGGATGAAATCAAAAAAGCGTATCGCAAGCTGGCACGTCAGTACCATCCGGATGTAAATAAAGAGGCTGACGCGGAAGAAAAGTTCAAAGAAGTGAAGGATGCGTACGACATCCTGTCCGAGCCACAAAAGCGTGCGCAGTATGACCGTTTTGGTCACCAAGACCCGAATCAGGGCTTCGGTGGCGGAGGCTTTGACGGATCAGGCATGGGCGGCTTCGGAGATATTTTTGATATGTTCTTCGGTGGCAACGGCAGACGTGCGAATCCAAATGCGCCTCGCAAAGGATCTGATCTGCAATTTGGCCTCAGCATTGATTTTATCGACGCGATTTTTGGAAAAGAAACCGACGTGGAAATTCCAAAAGAAGCAGAATGCGATACATGCCTTGGTTCTGGCGCGAAGCCTGGTTCCGGTGTCGATACATGTAAGACTTGTAGTGGTACAGGACAGCAAGAAGTGGTGGCGAACACGCCGTTCGGCCGAATCGTCAACCGCCGTGTTTGCTCGACTTGCGAAGGCAAAGGGAAAGTTGTCAAAGAAAAATGTTCAACTTGCCGTGGAAGTGGACGTGTCAAGGTACGCCGCAAAATTCATCTCAACATCCCAGCAGGTGTGGACGATGGAGCACAACTGCGCGTAACTGGCGAGGGTGAACCGGGCGCAAACGGTGGGCCTCCTGGGGATTTGTACGTCGTATTGCGCGTGAAGAGCCATGAGTTTTTCGAGCGTGAAGGAAATGATATCTACTGTGAGGTTCCGCTTACTTACGCACAGGCAGCACTTGGAGATGAGATCGAAGTGCCGACTGTCGACGGTCGCGTGAAGTTGAAGATCCCGGCAGGTACCCAAACAGAAACATTCTTCCGCTTGCGTGGAAAAGGTGTTCCGCATTTGCGTGGGAACGGCCGCGGTGATCAGCATGTGAAAGTGCGCGTTATTACGCCGACCAAGCTGAGCGATAAACAAAAGGAATTGTTGCGTGAGCTCGCCGAACTGTCTGGAGAAAAACCAGGACAGCACGGAGGAGAAGACGAAGGCTTTTTCGAAAAAATGAAACGGGCATTCCGCGGCGAGTAATCCGTCGCGGTTTTGTCCGCTTTTTACCTAAAGTTTCATGTAGCGAAGTCGATTAAATGAAAAGCCCGATTGGGAGCTTATGTGGGGAGTGGTAGATTCGTGAAATGGTCAGAAATCAGTATCCATACTACAGCGGAGGCTACGGAGGCGGTGTCAAGCCTCTTGTATGAATTGGGTGCCAATGGTGTCGTAATTGAAGACCCGGAGGTGCTCTATCGTGAGTGGGATACCCCCTTTGGCGAAATCTACCAGCTTTCTCCTGATGATTTTCCGGCCGAGGGCGTATTCGTTAAGGCATACCTGCCGGTTGACAGCAGCGAGCTGTTAGATGTTGTAGAAGAATTGAAAGAGCAGCTGGCGCAGTTGATCGAGTACGGTTTGGATATCGGCAAGGCATCGATTGCTGTAAACGATGTCCATGAAGATGAATGGGCCCACGCCTGGAAAAAATACTACAAACCGGTTCATGTATCGGATCGCATGACCATCAAGCCAGTATGGGAAGAGTACGTGCCGAAGCATCCAGATGAGATCATTATCGAAATGGACCCAGGTATGGCATTTGGAACAGGTACACATCCGACGACCATTCTTTGTCTGCGTGCACTCGAGAAGTATATGGCAAAAGGCGATCAGGTGTATGATGTTGGGACAGGCACAGCCATTTTGAGTATTGCTGCCATCAAGCTCGGAGCAAAAGATGTGCTAGCGATGGACTTAGATGAAGTAGCTGTGCGCTCTGCACAGGCCAATACCGAACTGAACGGTGTGCATGAGCATATCAACGTGAGACAAAACAACTTGCTCGACGGCATCGAGGAGCAGGTGGAAGTGGTCGTGGCTAACATTTTGGCTGAGGTCATCGTGCGTTTCACCGACGATGTATTCCGCGTGCTGAAGCCAGGTGGAACCTTTATCTCGTCAGGTATTATTGCTGCGCGTGAAGCGGATGTGAAAGCGGCGTTGGCGGCTTCAGGTCTTGAGATCGTGGAAACCATTTTCATCGATGACTGGGTAGCAATTGTAGCAAAAAAACGATAGAATAGTGGGGTTGACGAGATGCAACGATATTTTGTCGAGCCACATTCCTTTACTGAGAATGAGCTAACGATTGTCGGAGACGACGTACACCATATCGTAAATGTAATGCGTGCTCGGGAAGGCGAAGAAATCATCGTTTCTGATGGAGCGGGCAGGTCTGCACGGGCCAAGCTTGTCTATCTTTCTGCGAAGGAAGTACGGGCAGAAGTAATGGAAATGCTTCAGGAAGAGCGAGAACTGCCGATCCGGGTCACAATTGGTCAGGGGCTTCCAAAAGGCGAGAAGCTGGAGTGGATTTTGCAAAAGGGGACGGAACTTGGGGCGTACTCCTTTTTCCCGTTTTCTTCTGAGCGAACCATTGTAAAGCTGGACGCCAAAAAAGAAGCGAAAAAACTGGAGCGTTGGCGCAAAATCGTTAAAGAGGCTGCTGAACAGTCTCATCGTGCTGTTTTGCCAGAGCTTTTATCTCCTGTTTCATTTCGTGAGATACTTGAAGCTGGCCAATCGTATACGCATTGTGCAATTGCTTATGAAAAAGAGGGCAGTACCACGATTCATCAAGTGTTAGAAGAGATGACTGTGAGTGATTCACTTCTCGTCCTCGTTGGACCGGAGGGAGGCTTCTCTCCTGAGGAAGTTGCCCAAGCAGAGAGCAAAGGGTTCCTGACGGTTTCCCTCGGCCCGCGTATTTTACGCACGGAAACAGCAAGCCAGTACGTATTGGCCTGCGCTTCCTATCAGTTTGAACGAAAGGCTTCATCACTTCACAAAGGATGAGCAGGAACGAAACGGTCATGACCGTTTTCGTTGACCGCAAGCGGTCACATCCACTTTTATGAAAAACGGAGAGACGTTTTTCACACAAAAGGAGGAATGGCAATGTCTACCGTTGCTTTTCATACATTGGGCTGCAAAGTAAACAGCTATGAGACAGAGGCCATCTGGCAATTGTTCAAGGCTGACGGCTATGAGAGAGTCGACTTTGAACAAGAAGATGCAGATGTTTACGTGATTAATACTTGTACGGTTACGAATACGGGAGATAAGAAGAGCCGCCAAGTAATTCGTCGTGCGATTCGCCGGAATCCTGAGGCGATCGTTGCCGTAACGGGCTGCTACGCGCAAACCTCTCCAAGTGAGATTGCGCAAATTCCTGGTGTAGATATCGTAGTTGGTACACAAGGACGCGAGAAGCTGATCGAGTACGTCGATCAAATTCGCGCAGAACGCACGCCGATCAATGCAGTAGGCAACATTATGAAAGCTCGCGACTTCGAAGAGCTGGATGTTCCTAACTTCACGGATCGCACACGTGCGTCCCTCAAGATTCAAGAGGGCTGCAACAACTTTTGTACGTTTTGTATTATTCCTTGGGCACGCGGCCTGATGCGTTCCCGCAAACCGGAGAGCGTCGTCGAACAGGCCCAAAAGCTAGTGGAAGCGGGCTACCTGGAAATCGTTTTGACTGGGATTCATACAGGTGGATACGGCGAAGATTTGGAAGACTACAATTTGGCCAAGCTGTTGGTTGACCTTCATCAGGTGGAAGGCCTCAAGCGCATCCGCATCAGTTCGATCGAGGCAAGCCAAATCACCGATGAAGTGATCGAGGTCATCAACAACTCCGATCGTGTTGTACGCCATCTGCATGTACCGCTGCAAGCGGGCGATGACGAAGTGTTGAAGCGAATGCGCCGCAAGTATACGACTGCTGAGTTTTACGAAAGAATGGTCAAAGTACGCGAAGCATTGCCAGGAGCAGCGATTACGACAGACGTCATCGTAGGCTTCCCGGGTGAGACCGAAGAGCAATTCTGGAACGGATACGAGTTTATGAAGAAAATCGGTTTCGCCGAGATGCACGTATTCCCATACTCCATGCGTACAGGTACACCAGCAGCGCGTATGACGGATCAAATTCCTGAAGAGGAAAAGAACGAGCGCGTTGCGAAGCTTCTTGAGCTCAATAAGGAACTGACCTTGGCATACTCCAAGAAATTCGTAGGGGATGTACTGGAAGTCATTCCAGAGCGTCCGTTTAAAGAAGCACCTGATAGCGGTCTTCTGATGGGCTATTCGGACAACTACCTGAACGTCGTCTTCCCTGGCGATGAGAGCATGATCGGCAAGATTTGCAAGGTCAGACTGGATGAACCAGGCTCGGAATACTGCAAAGGGACTTTTGTTCGCGTAGTGGAAACAGAGGCGTTGCCTTACCTGAAGGAGCGAGCTATATGAGGGAGATATCAGCAGGGGGCGTTGTATACCAGAAGCAAGACGCCGAGTACATGCTCCTATTGATTGAAGACCGCTATGGCAAGGTAACACTCGCAAAAGGTAAGCAGGAGATGGGCGAGACCATCGAAGAAACGGCTCTGCGCGAAGTTTTGGAAGAAACAGGCGTAGCCGGACGATTGGGATCCAAGCTCGACATGATCACTTATGTGTATACACATCCAGTCACGGGCGAATCCATCGACAAAGAAGTCCATTATTATTTGGTGGAAGCTTACAATACGGAGATCACCGTGCAGCTAGAGGAAATCAATGATGTCCATTGGCATTCTGCAAAGGAAGCATGGGATTTGCAACTGCAACGGGGATACCGTAACAATGACAGCATTTTTCGCCTTGCGTTCGAACAATTAGGGATAGAGGTGTAGTTCTATGAACATGAACAAATATATCGACCACACGCTGTTGAAGCCTGATGCTACACAAGAGATGATTGACAAGCTGTGCCAAGAAGCAAGAGAGCATGACTTCATGTCTGTATGTGTAAACCCTTATTGGGTAAAACGCTCTGCTGAACTCTTGGCAGGTTCTGATGTAAAAGTGTGCACGGTTATTGGTTTCCCTCTGGGAGCGAGCACAATCGAGTCCAAAGCAGCCGAAACCCGCGATGCGATTGCAAACGGAGCGACTGAGGTAGATATGGTACTGAACGTAGGTGCCCTGAAATCCGGCGACCTGGAAACTGTCAAAAAAGACATCGCTGCTGTGAAGCAAGCGGCTGGCGATATTCTCTTGAAAGTGATTCTGGAAACTTGCCTCTTGACCGAAGAAGAAAAAGTAGTTGCATGCAAGCTCTCCGTAGAGGCTGGTGCTGATTACGTAAAAACCTCCACAGGATTTTCAACAGGTGGAGCAACGGTTGAAGATATCGCCCTGATGCGTAAAACCGTAGGACCAAACGTAGGCGTAAAAGCGTCTGGTGGCGTTCGTGACGGTGAAACAGCGGTTGCGATGATCGAAGCAGGCGCGAGCCGTATCGGTACGAGCTCCGGTGTTTCCATTGTAACAGGAGCAAAAACAACAGGCAGCGGATACTAATACCAAAGAAAAGCCTGGCCGAGGTAAGGCCGGGCTTTTTCCGTCCTGCATGCTGAAGTTCCTATAGAGAGAGGATAGGGAGCGGGGAGGAGATTAGCAAAATGAAATTTGTTAAAGGAATCGTCATCCTGTTGGCTTTTTATGGGGTAGGCGTAGCTGCGAGCAAATGGCTGCATATTCCCCTGCCCGGGAACCTGGTGGGAATGTTGCTATTAACACTGGGACTGTGTATGGGATGGATACGAATGGATTGGGTGGAACAAGCGGGTACATTTTTAATTAGACACATGTTGCTCTTTTTCGTACCGATCATTGTCGGAGTTGCTTCCTATTTAAACGTATTCACACAAAACCCATTACCAATCATACTATCGATGGTTCTTGGTCCATTGCTAGTCATGCTTGTGACTGGTGTGGTTGTGCAATGGTATATGAAGCATCATAAACAAAAATCAGAATCGTCCTTGCCGCAAGAGGGGAGGACTTTGGATGCTTAGTCCATTTTTCGCCATTTTGGTATCGATAGCAGGGTACAAAGGCGCTACCATGATCAACGCTCGATTCCATCGATTGCAGCCTCTTTTGGTGGCTGTGATCTTGGTTTGGACCATGTGGTGGGCATTTAGCGGTGATTGGGAGGCGTTTGCTGCCGGAGGATCGTGGATTTCCTTTTGGCTCGGTCCTGCAACGGTGGCACTCGCTATTCCGCTGGCTAAACAGATCAAGGAATTTGCTCATATTTGGCGCGGTGTGTTACTTGGTGTATGTGCAGGCTGTGCAGTTGCGATCTTTGTCGTTATGGCGGTTCATTGGTGTCTGGGCTCAGATGAGCTCGTATACAAAAGTATGCTGAGTAAATCCGTGACCACCCCCATTGCGTTGGAGCTGAGCCGTTCCATAGGTGGGGAGCCTGCACTTGCAGCCTTTTTTACCGCGCTAACAGGGATGGTCGGTGTCATGATTGCCCGTCCTGTTCTCAAATGGGGAAAAATCACCGATGATTGGGCAATCGGGATCGCAATCGGTACGAGTGCACACGCCATTGGTACGGCTAGCTTGAACCGCGTTTCCCCTGTTCAAACGGCAGCGTCCAGTGTCGCGATGATCGTGGCAGGCGTCATTACTTCCATCTACTTGATACCATTTTCTTTCTAAAGGTGAGGTCAGTAGGACGACGCTTATCAGGGATCAGCCATTGAATAAACCGGGCGATTTGCGGCACGAATGGCAGCGCAACTAGAGAGCAGACGAGATTGAAGATCGTCTGTGAATGGGCGATTTGCATAGAAGGACTATCCGTTAAAAAGGCACTGACGAGGGCAAGCTGGGAAAGAAACGGTAAAAAAACAATCGCGCCTGCGACGTTGAAGAGCGTATGGCACCATGCGACCTGTTTAGATGCCGTATTCGTGCCAATAGCAGCGATGACAGCAGTAAAGCAAGTTCCGACGTTCGCGCCCAATACGATGGCAAGTGCCGTTTCCATCGAAAGAATTTGATGACTGAGTAGGCCCATCGTGATCACGGTTGTAGCGGAACCGCTATGAATGAGCGCGGTGAAAATGACCCCGGTAATCAAACCGATCCAGATGGAATGGCTGCTCTCCAGAAAAAGCGAACGAAACGTCTCGGACTGCTCCAAAGGCTTCGCCATGACTTTCAATGTATCGATGCCGAGGAAGATCAGTCCGAAGCCAGCGACGACAAGACCAATGCAACGAATGTTTCGGCGCGGCATCAGCCAAAGGGCCACTCCGATAAGAAGCATGGGGATGGCAAAAGACTCGAGTTTGAGCGCAACCAGCTCCGTGGTCACGGTCGTGCCCAGATTGGTTCCCAAAATGATGCCAACGGTTTGTGTGAACTGGATGATACCTGCGTTCGTCAGCCCAATCGTCAGGACGGTTACCGCACTGGAGCTTTGCAAGACAAAAGTAGCGAAAAGACCAATCCAGAAGCTATGGAGTGGGGTGCGAGTAAAGCGCCCCATCCATTCTTCCATTTTTTTGCCGGCGAGGTTTTGAAAGCCGGAGCGCATGGCATACATACCGAAAAGAAAAAACGTGAGCCCAAAGGTAAAAGGGGCGAGGATGGAGACTATCACAAGATACGTTCCTCCCTGTCCATTTTTAGCAAGTTACTATAACGCTATGCCTGTACAGGGGCAAGCATGACAAAGAGGAGGAATAGCTGAATGGCACGTGTGCTATTGAATCAACATCGGAAAAAGCGGCTAGAAGTAGGACATCCGTGGATTTTTCAATCAGAGGTATTAGAAATTCAAGGGGATGTAGAACCGGGTGAAATCGTCGAGGTCACCAATCACAAAGGCCATTTCTTGGCAAAGGGCTACATCAACCCAGCTTCACAAATGATCGTACGCATTTTGAGCTACGACCAAAAGGAAGAGATCGACTACGACTTTTTCTTGCGGAAAATCAGGGAAGCGGCAGAATTCCGGACGAGATTTGTGGACAACCCACGGGCTTGCCGTGTGATTTACGGGGAAGCTGACTTTTTGCCCGGCCTCATCGTCGATCGTTACGAGTATACATTGGTTGTCCAAGTCCTCTCATTGGGGATGGAGAAGCGCATTGATTGGATTCGGGATGCACTGGTAGAGGTATTTGCACCGACTGGTATTTATTTGCGCAATGATGTACCTGTCCGTGAACTGGAAGGGCTCACACAGGGCAAAGAGGTCCTGTACGGAGAGTGTCCGCGTGAAGTATTGATCGAAGAAAACGGATTGAAATACTATGTGGATATCGTAGAGGGGCAAAAGACGGGCTTTTTCTATGATCAGCGGGAAAATCGCGCCTCCATCGCGCCATTGATGAAAGGCTGGGGCGAAAAGCACGGCATTTCCCTGACGAGCATGGAAGTAGACGGCGAGACAAAGCAGGTGCCTGTAGACAAGCGGGGGAAAGTGGTCAAAAATCCGTTTTGGGATGGCGCTGAGGTATTGGAATGCTTTACACATACGGGTTCCTTTACTCTGAACGCATGCAAGCATGGTGCGAAAAAAGTGACAGCTCTCGATATTTCCGAGCACGCTATCGAAACAGCCAAGCGAAACATTACACTCAATGGCTTCTTGCATCGTGTTGATTTTGTGGTGGCGAATGCGTTTGATTACCTGCGTGAAAATGTAGAGGCAGGCAAGAGCTGGGATGTAGTCATTCTTGACCCGCCAGCGTTCGCGAAATCGCGTGGAGCAGTGAAAGGCGCTTGCCGCGGTTACAAAGACATTAACTTAAACGGAATGAAGCTCGTTCGTCAGGGCGGCTTTCTCGTTACCGCGTCTTGCTCGTACCATATGTCACCTGAGCTGTTCCTGCAAACGATTCAAGAGGCAGCAGTCGATGCGAAAAAGATATTGCGCCTGATTGAATGGCGAGGAGCGGGTAAGGATCACCCGCAAATCAGTGGGGCAGATGAGGCTCATTACTTGAAATTTGCCATCTTTGAAGTAAGAGATCGTCGATAGAGAAAAAGAAAAACAGCGTCCGCATTAAAACGGCGCTGTTTTTTTTTGGCTTTTTGTCTGATTTAAGAAGTTGGTTTTTCAAAAATCAATTCGAAGTATTTGGCGATACCATCGCCCCCGATGCTTGGAGCAAAGATTTGCACCAAACGCCAGCCTTCTTTGGCGTGCTCGTGGACAACGGTCTGATAATCTTCTTTTGGTTGGCGTCGAAAAGAGGACAGCTCAACTCGGACGAATTTGTATTCAAACATGTTCTTTCCCCCCGCTTGTATCGTCTCTCTTTTTATACGCGCGACGAGCGGAAAGAGTTGCACAAAGAATGTGAATCATTTCGAATGAAGAAATAAGTGCTCATGACAATTGCTTGTCATTTTTTACACGCCTGACGAGATCGAGTGCCTCCTTGAACCCCAGCTCCTTGCCTAAAAAGACTTGTCCTTCGGCGGGGGTAGAAGCGCGGGCCTGGCTTAAGTTCTGAAGCTCGTGGGTCAAGAGATGCTCGACCAGATATAGCTGTACCTGACCAATTTCCCGTTCACTTTTCCGATCACGCTCCTTGAATTTAGCCCGCTGTTGACTTTCCTCCACGTACTTGTCAATATCATCCTCCAAAAAATGCGAGGCATTGCAGATGATGTGGCGGTAGTCATCCGTCTTAGAGGGAATGGTACGGATGGTGTGACCGAGATGGGCGAGGAGAAATTTGTTCAAGACGATTGGGTCACGGGTGTAGTTGTTATGCAGCAGGGAATATTCCCCCAAAAAAGAACCGCTGTCCTTATCATAGCTGTGCAATAAAGTGTAAGAAGAGCAGTACGTGCAGTACAGTAAATAATCTCTCATGGAAATCCCTCCAAAAAATAGCTCCATGACAGGAATTTTATTTATATCGTATGAGAAAAAACGTGAGCAGGTGATACTTGCTTCTCTTGTTTTTGGCGTTTGGTTTGTGTATGCTAAATGACGGGCTCGGCCCGGTAAATAGAGCAGATGTTGGGCTTTTGCATAGCATAGGAGAGAGTAGAAACTGGGTAGACTCTCCGGGTATCGTACGGAGGGGAAAGGAGCATGACACAGATGGGAAATCAAAAGATTCGACTGGGCATTATTTATGGAGGAAAATCCTCAGAGCATGAAGTTTCATTGCGTACGGCCATGTCCATTATGCAGGCTGTAGATGCAAATAAATATGAGGTAACCCCTGTGTACGTTCAATTGGATGGCTCATGGGTGACTGGAGAGACACTGGCAGGTCAACTGCCGGATAAGATCGAAGCGTTGCGCTTATCGGCAAAAACACCAGTTAGTAACGAGGCAACAGAGACAGGGCAAGAGCTGGCAGTAACAAGCAAGTCAGGATCGCTGTTTGCCATGAATGAGCAAATGGATGTTGTTTTCCCTGTAGTTCACGGACCATTTGGCGAAGATGGGACGATTCAAGGACTGCTGGAATTGGCGAATATCCCGTACGTGGGAACCGGAGTAATGGCTTCCGCTGTCGGAATGGATAAATGGATGATGAAGACCGTCTTTGCACAAGCTGGACTTCCGCAAGTGAAATATGTAGGCTTGCTGCGCTCTCAATGGGAAAAAGGCCAGGACGATGTCATGGATCGGATTGAGCGTGAACTCGGCTATCCGTGTTTCGTCAAACCGGCGAACATGGGCTCCAGCGTAGGGATTAATAAAGCGAAAAATCGTGAGGAGCTCAAGCACGCATTAGATGTAGCTGCCAAATTCGACCGCAGATTGATCGTGGAAGAGTTCGTTCAAGTTCGTGAGTTGGAGATTGGCGTTTTGGGGAATGAAGAGCTAATGACATCTGTCGTTGGGGAAGTTATTGCCGCTAAAGAATTTTACGATTATGAAGCCAAGTACAAAGGGGCGGGAACAGAGCTTTCCATTCCTGCCATCGTTCCTGAGCATGTATCCGAACAGATCGCGGAAATAGCCAAGCAGGCATTCCAAGCACTCGATGGCTCTGGCCTTACCCGTGTAGACTTTTTCTGGGATGAGAAAAACGACAAACTCTATATCAATGAAGTGAATACGATGCCAGGCTTTACGCCGTTTAGCATGTATCCAATGCTCTTCCAAGCTGCGGGTGTGGGCTACAGCGAGCTGATCGATCGTCTGGTACAACTCGCTATCGAGCGACATGCGGATAAAGGTCGCAACGTCGTAGATGCGGAAGAGTTGGATTAATCATGAGAAAAAAGATGCTGATGAATCGGCATCTTTTTTCTTTTTGTATAAAATTAGGTAACCAAATGGTAATGGGGCACGTCTGAGTATTGATAACAGATTAGGAGGACCTTAATGAAAAACAGTTCTTGCTCTCATGTTTGCTAGCTACTCTGCTAAGTTCCTTTTTTCCTGGACAGACGGGTGCAGCCATTCCTACATCACAGGACCCGCGAAAACCTGACATGGTTACGGTTTATCATGCGACCCCGGATGGAAAGACCAAAAAAATCCAAACCAACATGCCCTTGATTCATCGCGCCAGCATTTCACCCTCAGGGAGATTTGTGTACGGAGAACGAATCGGGTATGGTAAGGAAGATCCGACAATGCCTTTCCTGTACGACATTCAGACGAAAAAGCTGATGCAATTGTCGGGCATTGCCAAGTGGTCAAACAAGCAGGACGTACTGTACATCCGTGAAAATGACGGAATCGTCAAGCTTACAACGATAGACGGTAAAAAGACTGTGCTCGTTCCGGGCATTGTCCCGTATCCAGTGCTCGATTTTGCGATTTCACCGGATGAACAGTACTTGGCTTTTACCCGCAAAGATGAAAAAGCTGCTGATTCAAAAGGTAGTGCTCATCTTTACATTCAACATCTGCCAACGCTCCAAATCAAAAAGCATGATCAATATGAGTGGAGACCAGACAAATCTGCACTGGAAGAGAAGTATTATTGGATGCCAAATTCTAAAAAGCTGTTTTACCTAACGAAAGAAGCTTTCAAAGAATTGGACATGCCCACTGGGATGAAAACAGATCACAAAACGACCGCTCTTCCCTCATACTCCAGCGATATGAAGTATCAGTATATCAAGACAGAACAAGAAGAATATGTGCTGGATTTGCAAACGGGGAAAAAGAACTTTCTAAGGGTCGAAGGGGAGTACACAGCAGCCCTGCTGAGAATCCTCTGGTCGCCAATTGGCCATCAGTTTGCTGCTGAACAACTTTTGACCTGGTCCAGTTCCCAGGATAATTACATGTTGATGTTCGTCTTCAATGAACCGAACAAATACGGAAATCCTTTCGGAAATCATGCAAATCCCGGGCTGTTGAGCACCTACATGATGGATAAGGACAATTATCAACTGATTGGTTAGGCAGGTGATGGTAAATCATTTTATTTTGCTGATCTTGCTTCTACTCATATCTACGATTTTGGTCCGGGCAAGATTAACTGGGAAACGTATGAATTTTATGAAAAACGTTAGCTTGTAAGCACGCAGGGAGATAGTCTTTGTCTATGCAGACCAGATGGACTAATCATGAGAAAAAAGATGCTGATGAATCGGCGTCTTTTTTTGTGTGTGGATGAAGGAACGAATTTCTGACATCACATATCTTTTGGCTGTACCAGAAGAATATTATCACTTGAAATGAGAATGATAATCGTTTACATTATAGATGGGACGTTTTACCAGTTATGTCAGTCGCAATGCTTGAATAAAAAATTGGATCAAGCAAGAGGAGAGGTAACATGTTCGTAGTCAAGCATATCGCAGAGCATGCAACGATGCAGAGCTTTCTCAATTGTTATCTCCGAGAAACAGGTAGGGGCGAGTGGATCAATCGAAAAGACGAGATTACCAAAAAGCTAACGAAAATCATACAGCCGACCTCAACGGGTACGTACCTTCATTGCGAACTCCCGCATCAGGGGATTTCCCTCTATGTCAGTGTCAAATATCGTTCCGTGACAGGTAGGCATTTGTTTCATTATCCAGCTTGCTACCGGAGTGGTGACAGTACTCGTTTCGTTCAGGCGGACTATTTGACATTAGCGGTTCTATTGATTAAAGAACTAACGCTTCAGCATGGGGAAAATGCAGTTCCGGATGAATTAGTCTTGCGGATGATTCAAAGCTGCCAAAGCATTGAGAAATTTGTTCGGACACGCCAAAGTAATGCCGAGATGTTATATGGCGTGGAACAAAGCTTCATCGAAGCAGAGCAGGCGCTTTTGTTCGGTCACTTGTTTCATCCAACCCCGAAGAGTCAGCAAGGAATTCCTGAGGCCAAGCAAGCGTTGTATGCACCGGAGTGTTGCGGGAAGTTTCAACTCCACTTGTTTGCTGCCCATCCGTCGATTGTTCATGAAAAATCTGGGCAAAAAGAATCCGCTACGCAATTACTGAAGGATGAGTTTCCTTCGATAGCTGATGTTGATCCATCATTTTCAATCGTCCCGATTCATCCGCTTCAAGCAGAATGGTTGCTCGATCAGGTAGCTGTACAATCCTTAATCGAGAAAGGATTGCTGCTATACCTGGGGCCAGCAGGTGAGGAGTATATGGCGACATCATCTCTTCGAACGGTTTATCATCCTGAGAAGAAATACATGCTCAAGCTGTCCGTCCCAATCAAAGTTACGAATTCTTTACGGGTCAACAAGTTAAGTGAGATGGAGATTGGTTTAGAGGCGAAGCAACTTTTTGAAACAGGGATCGGTGAAGTGAGTCGCAAGTATCCGGGCTTTGGCTTTATCTCTGATCCGGCTTACATCACGATCTTGTTGGAGCATGAGGGAGAAACGGGATTTGAAGTAATCCTGCGTGATAATCCCTTTATGGGGAGGAATGGAGAACAAGTCACGCAAATCGCGGCACTCGTGCAAGATCCACTTCCTGGTTACAAGAGTCGGTTGGCCACGATCATCCACCATCTGGCACAAAAGGAAGGCAAAGCACCGGAAGTAGTTAGTCTGGAATGGTTTAAGCGGTATGTAGACATTTCATTGAAACCAATGGTATGGCTCTATCTAAAATACGGAATCGGCTTGGAAGCTCATCAACAGAATAGTGTAGTCATGCTTAAAGACGGATACCCCGATCAGTTCTTTTATCGAGATAATCAAGGCTACTATTTCTCAGAATCGATGCAAGAGGTATTAGAGGCAGAATTGCCTGGGGTTGGCAAGGCGAGTAGGAACATTTACAAAGACCATCTTGTCGATGAACGAATCACCTATTATATGATTTTCAACCATATGTTTGGACTTATTAATGGATTTGGAACGGAAGGTTTAATTGACGAACAAATTTTATTAGCAGAGATGCATGAGGTTTTGACCGAGTTTTTACCTATGAATCGAGAGGCGTCGAAGTTTCTAGAGAATCTACTTACGCGCGAACAGCTTCCGTGCAAGGCGAATTTGCTCACGCGCTTCTATGATTTGGATGAATTAACCCAACCGGAAGAGAGATCATCTGTTTTTGTTTACATAGATAATCCTTTAGCAAAGGTAAAGCAGGCCGAAAAGGCAAGGCTGCATGCTTTTGGATAGCTTACTGCATCTAGCTTGAAGAGACTTGGAGGATAAGGTATGGAGTTAACAATACAAGATTTCTCGATTGAAGAGGCACTTCACTCGAAACAGTACGTGCAGGTGAGAAGAAGGGTGTTTCGACAATGCATCGAGTCTTTGTTCTATGAGGGAATTGTGATTCCTGAGACCATCCAAGAGGGTGACGAGACGATTTATACCCTACATGGGCTTGATGAGGGAGATCTGCCTGTTCGCTATCGTTGCCGGGGGCGGAAAAGTGCTAGTTTTGGGCTGGTACGTTTAGGGAAGGATCCCGTTACTCGTGTTGCTTTCGATCAAAGCGGAGTCGCACAGCAAGAATCAGAAGCGATATCCCTCACTCGTTTTTTAGTGGAAGTCTTCCGAATGAATACGGTAGATGAACAAAGACTGAAGCTATTTGCGAATGATCTGGAGCAAACGTTGTTAAAGGATACATTGGCTCAATACTATCGGGTGCAACATGATATTCGGATGCAGGGCAAATCATACGATGAGCTGGAAGGGGATCTGATGGACGGTCACCCTTACCACCCTAGCTATAAATCACGTGTTGGATTTACCTACGTAGATCATTTTGCCTATGGTCCTGAATTTAAGCAGGAAGTTCATTTTCTATGGCTAGCGATACATAAGCAATATTCTCAAGTGTCCATTGATCAAGGGAAAAATTTCGATGACCTTCTTTTGGATGAATTAGGTCGAGACCAAAAAGAAGCCTTTCAACAAATCATCGTCCATCATGGATGCGATCCTGATCAGTATGCCTTCGTACCTGTCCATCCTTGGCAGTGGCGTAATCATATCGTGCCTGGATTCCTGGACGATATCCATCGCAAAGAGATCATTGTGCTAGGCGTAGGCGCTGATAGTCATCGTCCACAACAATCCATTCGCACCTTTGCTAACAAAAGTAATCCGCATAAACCGTATCTAAAACTCTCGATCAACGTGGTGAATACCTCAGCGGCACGTCATCTCACCCCGCACTCACTGGCAAGTGCACCGATTGTTTCGAGGTGGCTCAAGGGGATTACGGACGCAGATGCGTATTTACGAGACGTGCAAAAGGTGATCATGCTCCAGGAGTTTGCGGCAGTGGCATATGATCCTCCCCCTGCTTCTGAACTGGTGGAAATGGTTACATTCGGAGTGATTGGGTGCATGTGGAGAGAAAGTCTCGTCCCTCATCTCGAAGCGGGAGAAGATGCGGTTCCTTATAACGCATTAGCGGCAGTAGAGGTGGATGAGGTGCCGTTCATTGATCGCTGGATTCGTGAGCAAGGGCTAGAGAATTGGCTTGTGCGATTATTGGAAAGCAGTGTATTGCCAGTCGTTCATATTCTAGTGAAACACGGAATTGCCATGGAAACCCACGCACAGAATATGATCCTGGTGCATCGGGATGGTGTTCCTACTCGGGTAGCATTGAAGGATTTTCATGAAGATTTGATTTTTTGCCAACCGTTCTTAAGTGAGCCGGACAAATGCCCGAATTTCGCGGAAGTGCATGAATATTACGCAACGAAGCCCGACGATGTGATGTTTCACATGAATGAAACTTCAACCGTCAGAGACCTGACATTGGAGACTTTATTTCTGATCAATCTGGGGCAACTCGCACGGCTATTGGAAGAACATTACGGATATGCCGAAGAGCGCTTCTGGGAGATGGCCGTTCAGGTATTGGAGGGGCACCAACAACGATTCCCGGAATTGGCGGAGCGATTTACGCGATTTGATCTGTTTGTTCCAAGCGTGCAAGTAGAGAAATTGACCAAGAAAAAGCTATATACAACGAACGAGAAGTATCATTTACATGAAGTTCCCAATCCTTTGTTCGAGGCAAGGAAAAGGCTTCATTCCATGGCTGTGGGAGGTTACTAGCATGTTTATTGTGAATCAAAATGAGATTTCTGTGTATGAAATGGAGAGACATAAGCAAGGGTTCGAAAGCATGGATCATTTTCGGCAGCCAGAAGGAAAGAGGTATGCAGTCTGCTTGGCTGACCCACTTGACGTGATTAGTCTTGTTCGATATTTACGTGAGCATAATGGCTCGGTGTTGTTAATTCATGGGGAAACCCCGATGGAAACAGCCTATCAAATGGCAGTGAAGGCAAGATGTTATGGGCTTGTCTATCAAGAGACGAAGCACTTCTTGACCATCACGGATAAACAACAGAGCGAAAAACCATCGCTTTATCAATATAGCTCAGGTACGACGGGGGACGCGAAGCTCATCGGAAGAAGCTGGGAGGATATCCAAACAGAAATTCATGCCTACAACCAGTTGTTTCAGGGAGAGGAAGCATTAACCCCAATCGTGCTGGCATCTGTGACACATTCGTATGGATTGATATGTGGAGTTTTGGCAGCTTTGGAGCGGGGGAGTAAGCCGTCGATTGTGACGCACAAAAATCCGAAGTTTGCTTTGCAAGTGATTCAAGATACTCCCCAACATATTGTGTATGGTCTGCCAGTCTTTTATCACATCTTATCTAGCTTTACGCGAGAGCAGGTACGCTTTCACCGGTTAATGACATCAGGAGCTCCCATGCCAGAAGGCTTGTTTCTCAAGCTGCAAGGCATGAGCGATATCTTGATGCAACAATATGGATGCTCTGAGGCGGGATGCGTCAGTATGAGTAAACAGATGCGGACGCATACAGATCTGGGAGTTCCTCTTTCCCATGTAACAATGACTACAGGCGAAAATGAAGAACAACCCGGTGAAATTAAGATTTGGAATGGACAGAACGAAATAGCGACGCAGGATTTAGGTTTCTGGACAGAAGAAGGACATATTCAATTTGTATCAAGGATGGATGATGTGATAAACGTTTCTGGCTTGAAGGTATTTCCTTTAGAGGTCGAGGACGTCATTTTGAAAATGAGTGGGATAAAAGAAGTGGTCGTGTATCGTGGACATCATCCGGTCATGGGAGAGATTGTGAAGGCGCAGGTTATTGCAGAGGGAGGAGCTACGCCTGAACAAATCAGGAAATGGTGCCAGGATCGTTTGCCAGGCTATAAAGTCCCATTTGAAATCCAATGCGTGACGAGCATTCCTAAAACAGCTACAGGAAAAATCAGCCGTCGATTAGTAGAAACGGAGACGATCAGCAAATGACACGATCAGAAAGAATCGAGCAAATCCATACGATCATGACCGAAAAATTAAAAATATCGCATATTCAAACGCTAGAGGAGTCCATGCGATTGAATGAAGATCTACATATTGATTCGATTATGCTATTGCAACTGATTGTGTATATCGAAGAAGATTTGCGCTTGGTAGTTCCTGCTCATGAGTTAGATCCACGAATCTTTCAAACGGTTGGATCGCTCCTTACTTTTGTTGAACAGCTAGAACCGCAGCATGTATCGAATTAGCGCCTATACAAACAGCGAGTGGGGGATACAGAATGGTTAAGGTTCATTGCATTATTTCTTGCCTATGCGAAGTGATTAAGCGACGCACAAAGATTGATTATCGTCCCTATTATTTTGGCATATGGGATGCCGAGTACTCCATTACAGATCAAGGTGTGGTCACCTATTACATTGATAACCATGAGGAGATTATCAAGGGCTTTGAGCGACTTTTCCGAGCGAAAGTAACAGAATGGTATGATCATTCCCAAGATAAAGCCGCCAATCTGGACATGTTCTTGGAGCTAATTGATAAGCGTACCGAGGATCAGTTTGTCCTTGTTCAGATAGACATGTCGCTGGTTCCAGAACGAGATAATAAATTTGCGTTGAAGCCATTCCCGCATTTTTTGATGATTTCAAAAACGGAGAATGAAGATGAGTGGTTTATGTTTGACCCGGATTTTCGTTGGGAGGGCAATGTGAAGAAGGAGACGGTGATCAAAGCCTTCTTGGAAAATCCGTTTGGTGGCGGCTTTATGGTGGATGCCAGTGAAATTAAGGAACCAACCTATGAAATGATCCACGACTATTTCTACGACGCACTCAAGCGTGATCATAACCCGTTTACCCTTGAGCTGAAGCAATTGATTACAGACATGGCAGAAGGACGCAATGGATACAACTTGGACATGTTGCTTGCGGCAGTGACTCAGGTGAAAGTGATTGCGATCCGCAAATACAGCTACGAGTATGCATTTCTCTATCTGCAAGATTACCTGCAATACCATCGTGATGAGTTTTTGCGCATTGCGTACAAAGTGGAGGACATCTACCAAGGGTTTACGACAGCTCAGTACTTGTCTGTCAAAATGGCGATGACCAAGAATATGGCGTTGTTGCCTCCGATTATCGAGGCGCTTGAAGAGATTGATCTGATCGAGCTTGAAGTGAAAAAAGAGTTGGAACGTCAATTTGTTCTGTGGACCCAAATGGATAAAAGTCTCGTCACTGTCGACGAACAAGGGTGGAGGTAAAGATCATATGAAACTCTCATTGTGCACAATTACTTTTCGCCACCAGTTGATTTCGTTTGCACAGCTTGTTCAGTTTGCTCATCGTCATCATTTTGATGGAATCGAGTTATGGGGAACTCACGCCCAGCATCTGTACGATCATGATCGAGTAGAGATGGAGGAACAGGTAAGGCTGGTCAGGGATCAAGGCATGAGTATCTCCATGCTTAGCGATTATCTGGATATTGCTACTTCATCTGGATTTCAGCGTACATTGGAAAAAGCAAAAAGACTCATTTCACTGGCGAATCTGTTACATGTGAAGCAAATCAGGACGTTTGCTGGACAGAAGGCAAGTCAAGAAGTAGGGCCAGAAGAGCGTGCACGCTATGTGCATCATCTTCAAATCTTATGTAAGATGTGTCAAGAGCACGGGATTCAGCTTTTGGTCGAAACACATCCGAACACGCTTACAGATTCGCTGAGTTCTACACTTGCTTTGTTGCAGGAAGTCAATCATCCTGCACTAAAAGTGAATCTTGATTTTCTTCATGTCTGGGAATCCGGCGCTGATCCGATCGATGCGTACGAGCAATTGAGACCGTGGGTAGCTCATTATCATTTGAAAAATATTTCTTCCTCGAATCATTTACCGGTATTCGCTCCGCATAATGTATATGCCCCTAACGGCGATCGTGAGGGAATGGTACTGCTCGGTGAAGGTGTTGTAGATTATGGACCTATTTTAGAAAAGATTGCGGATACGGATTATTTTGCATCGATTGAATGGTTTGGTCAGAGTCCGCAGCGTGTATTAGCGGAAGAGGTAGAGTGGCTGCGGAAGGCAATGATGGTTCGTGCGTAAGTAAAAAAAGGTCGGAGGCGCAGGGGTGCTTCCGATCTTTTTTTCGTGTAAAAGGAAACCAAGTGCTTCCAGTGAGCGTCTACGTATTGATTACTTATTCGGGAGGACCCTTGATGAAAAAACACCTATTGCTCTCATGCTTGCTGATTTCCTTGCTGGGCATCCTTGTCCCTGGACAAATCAATGCTTCTGCTCCTGCGAAGGCAGACCCTCGCAAGCCAGAGCCAGTCGTCATCTATCAAGTAACGGTAGATGGAAAAGTGACAAAAACCGTGACAAACATGCCTTTGATTCATCGAGCGAGCATGTCGCCATCGGGTAGGTTTGTATACGGGGAGCGAATCGGATACGGAAAAGCAGACCGAACCATACCGTACCTATACGATATGCAAACCAAAAAGATGACGCAGCTATCCGGCTATGGCAAATGGTCGCCGAAACAGGACTCGCTCTACGTTCGTGAAAATGGCGGTATCGTGAAGCTCAGTCTGCCAGACGGCAAAAAAACGGTACTCGTCCCGGCAGCAGCTCAGTATCCTGTCCTTGATTTTTCCGTTTCACCGGATGAACAGTACATGGCGTTCACCCGGATGGACATGCTCTCTTCCAATACCAAAGGAAGCGGCCATTTGTACTTGCAACACCTGCCAACACTCAAAATGAAAAAGAATGACCAATATGAATGGCCGAGTGGAACAGAAGAAGAAAGGTATTACTGGGTGCCGAATTCGAAAAAGCTGTTTTACAAAACGCAAACCGCATACAAGGAGTTAGACTTACCGACTGGCCTGAAATATGACCATAGCATGACGACATTCCCTTCTTACTCCAGCGATATGAAGTACCGTTATATGCGAACCAATACAGAGGAATACATGCTGGATTTGCAGACAGGGAAAAAGGTCAATTTGAAGGATTCCGTGTTCACTGAGAGCTACCTGGACAAGATTGTTTGGTCGCCAGCAGGGCATCAGATGGCAGTAGAACAGCACGCTCGTACTTCCAATTCTCAAGACTCGTATATGTACATGCAATCATGCAAAGAAGTCGCGAAATGCGGCTATCCATTCGGTTCTCCTGACAAGGGAATGCCTGGCTATTACGACTTAAGTGACAATCAGCGCATCATTGGCTGGGCAAAGGATGGGAAGTCGTACTATGTAGCTGATCTCGCATCGATCCACTATAGCGATTTTTCGCCTGAAAAGTTGGGGCCTTTCAACAATGTCGTTGAACTGCGATGATTGCTCAATCGTAATCCGTCAAAACGGAAGGGGTGCAAGGATGCTCACACATGTATACATGATCCGCCACGCAGAATCAATGTACGTTCAGGATCAAGAGAAAACGCGCGGATTGTCTCAAAAGGGGTGGCAAGATGCGCAATGTGTAGCAGAAATCTTGCAAGCGGAACAAATTGACGTGTTCGTCTCCAGCCCTTATGCAAGAGCCATCCAGACAATTGAAACTGCGGCGAAGCAAGCGAATCGGGAAATCAAGCTGGATCCGGATTTTCGCGAGCGCGAATTAGGTGCTTGGGTAGAGTGCTTTGAGCATTTTGTACAGGCTGTAGAGTATGTATTTGCAAACCGTAAGTTTGCTTTCGCAGGGGGAGAATCGAATGCGGTAGCGGGGGAAAGGGGACTCGCTGCCTTTCAGGAAGTTTTGGATCACCATCGAGGCAAAAAAGTCGCGATTGGCATCCATGGAAACATCATGACGATCATCATGAATCACTACGATCCATTGTACGATTTCTCCTTTTGGAAAAAGATCTCGATGCCCGATATTTATCAACTAAGCTTTGAGGAAGATCAATTGATTCAGGTAGAACGTCTGTGGAATGACAAGGACAAGCACTAACAAAGAAGCCGTCTCCCGTATGATACAGGAGGCGGCTTTCTTTCTATTATTCGTGACCTTCCAGATCAGTGATAAGCGTCCATAATGACATACCTTTCGAAGCCTTGAACAAAAAGGCATGTTTTTCATCCCGTAGCGGCAGTAGAGCAGCCATTGCCTCTGCTTTGGTCGCAAAGTGCAGCTTTTTCCCCGAATAAGCATCATGGAGATGGCGTGAATCCTCACCGATTGTCACGAGCAGCTCGAAGCGCTCGGCGATGTCTTGAATCGAGGCTCCGACGCCCGCGTGCATAGCCCTGCTACCTGGTCCAAGCTCGTACATGTCACCTAACACGACGATTCTTGCGCGCTCAGGGTACAGCTCGGCAAATGTCCGTACGGCAGCCTCCATGGAGACGGGGCTGGCATTGTACGCATCACTGATATACACAGTACCGTGTTTCCCGTTTATTTGCTCAAACCGCATGGCGGAGAGCTGAACCGTGGACAAGGCGTAAGCGATTTGCTCCGTATCCATTCCGAGCCTCTTGGCAATCGCGACAGCAGGCAGTGCATTCAGGACACTATGGCGGCCGTGGAGCGGAAGGAATGCCTCGAAATGCTCTCCGGAGGCAAAGCACACTTTGAAGCGGGTCCCACCTTCAACCGTTTCGAGTTGCTCTGCCCAAATATCCGCTTTCTCATTAACAGAGTAGTACATGAGTTCACCCGGATACAGATGGGCTATCAACCGTAGATACTCCGAATCCTTATTGAGCAGCACAAGCCCATCAAGAGCGGTATGAGGAAGCAGTTCCGCCTTAGCGAGAGCGATTTTTTCACGCGTGCCAAAATACTCAATATGGGACTCTCCAATAAATGTAATCACACTAATATCAGGCTGGACCAGCGAAGCGAGCAGATCAATTTCCCCGGCGTGGTTCATCCCGAGCTCCAGTACAGCAGCTTGATGTTTTTCTTCCATCTGCAATAACGACAAAGGTACACCGATGTGGTTGTTAAAGTTTTTATATGTCTTGTATACAGGCGAACGGCTCGCAAGTACGTGTGCCACGATGTCCTTCACGGTTGTTTTCCCGATACTTCCGGTAATGGCGATGCGAGGGAACGAAAAGCTTTTCCGATAAGCGGCAGCCAGCTTTTGAAAGCCACGCAGAGTATCATTAACGAGAATTAACCCAAAATCATTTGGCAAGTCCGCAGGAATCTTCTCCTGATTCGAAACGAGAGCAGCTACGGCTCCTTGCTCAGCTGCTTGTAACAAAAAATCATGTCCATCCCGTGCGCCGCCTGTCAGCGCTACAAACAAAGATCCCGCAGTCAGCTCGCGGGTATCAAAGTGAACGGATGACAAGGCAAGCCCTGGGGAACCAGCGATCAAAATCCCTTCTGCGTTGATTGCTGCCTGATCCAGTGCAATTGGTTTCATCTGCACGAACTCCTTTTTCTTGTTATCCTGTTTCAACCTCGAAGTCATGCTACCATGCGTTAGGTAGCGCCGCAAGACAAAAGTGAGGGAATATGATACGATCAATTCTTACATACATAACTATCCACATACATGAGGAAGAAAGGAGTCTCCCATGGAAAAAAGTATTTTTACCAAAATCATGGATGGTGAAATTCCTGCTCGTATCGAGTATGAGGACGAGCACGTCATTGTCATCCACGATATTGCACCAAAAGCACGCGTTCACTTGTTGATCATCCCGCGTAAGCCAATTCCGACGCTAATGGATGTAAGCGCCGAGGACCTGCCGTTGATCGGGCATATCCACCATGTAGCACAGCTTCTTGCGAAAAAGCTGGAGCTGCCAGGATTTCGCTTGATTAACAACTGCGGCAAAGAGGGTGGGCAAGAGGTTTTCCACATCCATTATCACCTGTTGTCCGGTTTTTACGAATAAAATTGAACTAAAGGTTGACCTTCTTTAGTCAATTATCCTATAATGAAGTGTGACAGTCTGTTCGTACGTTCGACTCAGGCGTCCCACGGTTTTAGCGGAGGGAGGGAAGACAAATGGCAGAAATTCGAGTCAAGAAAAACGAGTCTTTGGATAGCGCACTTCGCCGCTTCAAGCGTGAAAGCGCAAAATCCGGGGTGATGGCGGAACTGCGTAAACGTCGCCACTTTGAGAAGCCTAGCATTAAGCGCAAGAAGAAATCCGAAGCAGCTCGCAAACGCAAGTTTTAATTGACGGAGGGCTCATCATGAGTGTAATGGAGCGACTCGATCAAGATATGAAGCAAGCAATGAAGGACAGAGCTGCTCTAAAACTCTCTGTTATTCGCATGGTGAAAGCCGCATTAAAGAACGAAGAGATTAACAAGGGCAGACTTTTGTCTGAAGACGAAGTGCTGACCATCTTGACTCGTGAGTTAAAACAACGCCGTGAATCCCTCCACGAATTTGAGAAGGCAGGCCGCGTGGAACTTGCCTCGAAAACGCGCGAAGAGATCGACGTGCTCTCCGCTTACTTACCCGCTCAGCTTAGCGAAGACGAAATTCGTGATATCGTTCGGGAAGGTATCGCAGCTACCAATGCCTCCTCCAAAAAGGAGATGGGCAAAGTGATGGGTGCGATCATGCCGAAAGTGAAAGGCAGAGCAGACGGAAACCTCGTGCAAAAGATTGTATCTGAGGAACTACCATCGTAGAAGCGAGTAACACCTCATATAGATACGAACAGAAAAACTCAACCTGTAAAGGTTGGGTTTTTCTTTTTTCCAAATGTGAAAGAAATATGAAACGATTGCCACCCTCTTTCGTATACCTTATTGCACACAAGTTGAAGCTGATAGAAGGAAAGGAGGTACATGCAATGAGTGCAACAAGGCTAGTAAAAAGCCGCGTGCGATTGCTTTTTTCTCTTCTTTGCCTGATTATGGGTATGACGATGCTTCTTGCTCCTGCGTCCACAACAGCCAAGACCTATCAAAAAGCAGTCTGGATTCCAGTAGATAGCACGATCGAGCGAGGGCTGGAGAGCTTTTTACACAGAGCATTTGCTGACGCACAGCAGCAACAGGCAGATCTTGTTATCTTGCATATCAATACGCCAGGTGGAGAAGTGAACGCTGCCGACCAGATTGGTCAGTTGATCCGTCAGGCTCCCATGCATGTGATAGCCTACATTGATAACCAGGCTTTTTCAGCGGGAACTTACATCGCCCTGAATGCAAATGAAATTATTATGACTCCGGGTAGTAGCATGGGGGCAGCCACACCGATTGACTTGGCAGGAAATGCAGCAGATATCAAGTTCATTTCCGGTTGGAGTAATAAAATGAAGGCGGCAGCTGAGCTGAATAATCGCAATCCTGACGTTGCTCGCGCGATGGTGGAAATCGATACAGAATTCCCGGGATTAAAGCCAAAAGGCACGGTGCTTTCTCTCGATGCCCAACAAGCGAAGCGGTTGGGTTATGCGGATGATGTGGTGTCTAATAAGGAAGAACTGCTCAAAAAGCTTGGCATTCAGCCAGATTCCCTTCAGGCGATTGAGCCAACCGGTGGCGAGCTGGTAGCGAGATGGGTGACGAGTCCCATTGTGATGAGTCTTTTGCTCATCATTGGATTGGGTGGAATTGTAGTCGAACTGTTTGCTCCTGGCTTTGGTGTTGCGGGGACGATCTCGCTCTTCGCGTTTAGTCTGTATTTCTTCGGGCATTATGTAGCAGGATTTGCCAACTGGTTGCACATCGGACTGTTTGTCGTCGGAATCTTACTGATGCTTCTGGAAATTTTTCTTCCGGGCGGCATTGTCGGTGCGATTGGCTTCCTGAGCATTGTGACAGGTCTTGTAATGGCAGCCTACGATACGAAGCAAGGGCTCGCATCCCTGGGTGTAGCCGCTTTGGTCACGGTAATTGTAGCATTCATGTTAGTGAAGAAATACGGAGTTAAAGGTCTATTTAACAAGTTTGTCTTGGGTGAGACGCAAAGCAATGAAGAAGGTTATGTAGCTCCGCGCGATCAGCGTGAGCTGGAAGGAAAATCAGGCATCGCCCTAACACCATTACGCCCGGCAGGGGTCGTCAAGGTGGAGGGAAAACGTGTGGATGCCGTATCGGTTGGTGGGTTCATTGAAGCAGGTACCGCCATCACCGTTGTGCAAGTAGAAGGCACGCGTATCGTCGTTGCCGAACTAGAACAAAAGGAGTGAGCTTTTCATGTTTGAAGGCGGTTTGATTCCCCTTATTTTTATGGTGGCAGTAGCCATTGTTGTACTTTCCGTTTTCTTCTCGTTCGTACCAGTCATGCTCTGGATTTCTGCGCTGGCTTCCGGTGTGAATATCGGGATTGTTACCCTCGTCGCTATGCGCTTGCGTCGCGTCGTACCATCTCGTATCGTGAATCCGTTGATTAAAGCGCGTAAAGCGGGCTTGCAGCTGGATACAAACCAATTGGAGAGCCATTATCTCGCTGGCGGTAACGTAGACCGTGTAGTAGATGCGCTCGTAGCAGCACAACGCGCAGATATCCCACTTGGGTTCGAACGAGCTGCAGCCATTGATCTGGCTGGTCGTGATGTATTGGAAGCGGTACAAATGAGCGTTAACCCGAAAGTGATTGAAACACCTGTGGTTGCAGCTATGGCAAAAGACGGTATCGAGCTGCGCACTCGTGCAAAAGTAACGGTTCGTGCCAACATTGATCGATTGGTCGGTGGTGCTGGTGAAGAAACCATCATCGCTCGTGTTGGAGAGGGGATCGTATCGACAATTGGTTCGTCAAAAGGACATAAGGACGTATTGGAAAATCCGGATCTGATCTCCAAAACGGTATTGAACAAAGGTCTAGATGCCGGAACTGCTTTTGAAATTCTCTCGATTGATATTGCGGACGTGGATGTAGGGAAGAACATCGGGGCACAATTGCAAACCGACCAAGCAGAAGCAGATAAACGTATTGCCCAAGCGAAAGCGGAAGAGCGTCGTGCCATGGCGGTAGCTCAAGAGCAAGAAATGATCGCGCGCGTACAAGAAATGAAGGCAAAAGTAGTAGAAGCAGAAGCACAAGTACCACTCGCTTTGTCCGAAGCATTGAAAAGCGGCAAAATGGGCGTAATGGATTATTACAACATGCAAAACATTGCTGCTGATACACAAATGCGTCAATCTTTTGGGCATGCAGGTGACAAACAAGATCCTGCTATACCAGACGAGAAAGAATAAGGGCGATTGCCATGGAAGATCTTATGGATCTCGTCGTAGATTTACTGGATTTAGTCGAGTGGATCATCCCGCTCATTGGCAAGTTCTGGTTTGTCATCCTTGGTTACTTAGGATATAAAGCTCTTGGCAAAACAGGAAAGAAGAAGATGTCTCAAGGCAAGAAAATGCCTCCGCTTACCCCGGCAAGCACGTCGGAAATCCCGATGGAAACGGAAGAGTACGGCAGAGAGACGGTGCGAGCATCCTCTAAATACGAGCCGCTTCAGCAAGAATCGATGGAAGGGATTGGGGTCGAGCAGGAATGGGCATTTTCCAGTCCAGCTCGTGCTTCGACGGGTCCGACCATCACAGTGAAGGAATCGGAAACGAAGAAGGTCGCTGATTCGGAACGAGCGAGTACTCTCACAGCGAAACACGGCAATCCGCGTGATGGGATGAAATGGGCACTCATTTTTGGAGAGCCGCGCTCTAAAGCTCCGTACGCCCAGCAGGTTCGGCAAAGAAAGATTTGATAATAGCAGCAAGTCAAACAGGTGAGCCTCGGTTCGCCTGTTTTTCTTTTTCTTGATACGCAATGTTTTTATGTCGAAATATCTCGAACAACTTGTCTTGTTTCTCGTATCCCGGTTGACTATCCTGAATGTAAAGAAAATTCTTCCGAATAGAAGAAGGAGTAGAGGTCAAGCGATGAATCAACAAATTTTCGAACAAATGGGGCGGTTTCGCCAAAAAGTGATTCGGCTTGCCATCTTCGAAAAGAAATCAGTGTATGAAACAGCGATCGCGTGCGGTTGTTCAGCTGAGAAAGTAAAACGAGTCATGAAAAAATGGAAGGCGCTTACACAAGAAAAAGAACGGGTTTCTGTTGCAAAAGAAAGCAAATAATCAATGGATTTTGTTACATGTATTTCACAAAGGGAGTTCTCACCTGCTTGCCAAATTGCGAGCGATGAGGGCTCCTTTTTTGTGACCGTTTTTGATGAATGCCACTTTATACTCGCGCATACGCATAGATAAGAATGGTTTTGCACCTGCAAACAGTTGAGGTCATCATATTCGCCAATATATAGAACGAGAAGGGGGGCTAATCCATGAAGCGTTGGAGCCGCCGTCTGCGCCAGCTGGCCGGAGGGGTGTTGGATCTGCCGCAAGATGTAGTCCTGGAAGTCCCGCGCATCACGATGATCGGCCATTTGCAAATGTATATAGAAAATCATCGAGGAGTCTTGCATTTTAGCGAAAAAGAGCTTCGCCTGTTGTTGACGAACGGTCAAATGATTGTTTCAGGTGAACAGCTTGTCATCCGAGCGATTTTACCTGAGGAGGTTCTCTTAGAAGGCAGAATCGGTGGCGTGAAATTTTTGGAGACGGGACCACAGAGCTCGTAATCTTTGTTGAGGTAGGGGGCGGCACGTATGAGGTATGGAATCAAGGAGTGGGTGGATGGACATGTAACCATTACCGTTCGGGGAAAACGGTTTGAGCGGATGCTAAATATGGCTGTACGGGATGGAATTCGAATCTGGAATATTCGCAGGGTAGGAGAAGAGGTGACTCGCTGCGATATTTTGATTCGGGATTATTTTCGTTTGCGACCGCTTTTAAAAGAGACAGGCTGTCGCAGTCACGTCGAGGCAAGAGATGGGCTACCTTTCTGGCTGCTGCGTATACGTAGACGATCTGGACTGGCGATTGGGGCTGCTCTTTTTTTCATCGGATTGTACATGCTCTCCTCTTTTGTTTGGAGTGTGGAAGTGAGTGGGACGAAAATGGTTGATCCGCGACGAGTGATTCAAGCCGCCGAACAAGTGGGGATTAAAGAAGGGGCATGGAAGGTCAAACTAAAAGAACCGTTGGTTTTGCAAAAAGAGCTGTTGAGTCTTCTGCCTGAAGCGTCCTGGGTTGGAATTGAGATTCAAGGAACCAAGGTCATGCTTCAAGTGGTTGAAAAAGAGGCTCCCGTAAAGCCGCTTGCAACAGGTCCGCGTCATCTTGTAGCGAAAAAGAGGGCTGTCGTCCATAAAATTCTCCCGGAGGTTGGTCGCAGTCAGGTTGTGAGCAATCAATTGGTAGAAAAAGGTCAAGTGCTTATTTCCGGAATCATCGGCAATGACGACCGTCAACAAGCCGTTTCAGCACGGGGCAAGGTGCAAGGGGAAGTGTGGTATATAAGCAACACATCTGTCCCGCTAAAACAAACGATGCACCGTTTGACGGGAGAAAAGCTGCAGCATCAATACCTGCTCGTAGGCCCCTATGCGGTATACGTGTGGCCCTTTGAAAAACAGTCCTTTGCACAAGCCGAAATGGCAGAACAACGGTTTCTGCCCTCGTATGCAGGATATACCTCACCACTTGGCTGGAAGACAGTAACGTTCGCGCAAACAGAACCCGTTCAAACAGAAATGAGCGTAGAGGAAGCGACGGAGCTGGCTAAAAAATTCGCCAGAGAGGATATCTTGAAAAAAGCTGGAAAAGATGCGTTCATTCAGGACGAAAAAGTTTTGCACGTCACAACAGAGAATGGTAAAGTTTACGTAAGCATTCATTTTTCCGTCATTGAAGATATTGCCATTGAACAGCCTTTCGTTGGGCAGTGAGGGATGGCAAGTAAATGACGCATTGCTGATTACCGTTGCAAGGAGATGGAAGCCTGTTGCACGTACAAGATGAGGTAAGAATCCCGTTTTCAGACGCATCTGAGGCCTTGCTGTTGTTCGGACCACATGACGCGTACCTAACACTGATCGAGCAAAGAAGTTCCGCCAAAATCATGACCCGAGAAGGCGAACTGGTTATTAGCGGGGATAAGCCGGAAGTGGACAAACTGACAGCGTTGATTGAAATTCTGCTGCAGTTGATTCGCAGAGGGATTGCCCTGTCCGAGAGAGACATCTCTTATGCGATGTCGTTGATTGAACGGGGAGAAGGTGCCCAACTACTCGATGTGTATGATGAAGAAGTCGCTCGTACCCAACGTGGCAAAGTAATCAGGGCAAAGACTTTGGGCCAGCGTCATTACTTGTCTGCGATCAAGAAGCATGACATTGTGTTTGGAATTGGACCAGCTGGTACCGGAAAAACGTATTTGGCTGTTGTCACAGCAGTAAATGCGTTGAAAAATGCGCGTGTCAAACGGATCGTTCTTACCAGACCGGCCGTAGAAGCGGGGGAGAGCCTCGGGTTTTTGCCAGGAGATTTGCAGGAAAAAGTAGACCCTTACCTGCGTCCGCTCTATGATGCCTTGTACGACATGCTGGGCAATGAACAAGTCGCCAAAATGATGGAACGCGGACTTATTGAGGTTGCTCCTTTGGCGTACATGCGTGGTCGTACGCTCGAAGATTCCTTCGTTATTTTGGATGAAGCCCAGAACACGACTCCCGAGCAAATGAAAATGTTTTTGACCAGGCTTGGCTTTGGTTCGAAAATGGTCATTACGGGTGATGTGACCCAGGTGGATTTGCCAAAAGGCAAGAAATCCGGATTGCGTGAAGCACAGCGCATTTTAAGTCCGATTTCCGATGTAGCCTTTATTCATTTCCAAGAGGGAGACGTCGTTCGTCACAGTCTGGTACAAAAAATCATCGCTGCTTATGCCAAGGAAGAAGTAGAACACGGCTATTAATAAATGGCGTCACAAAAAGGAGATCGTTTACCTGTGTTATCTGTAGAAATCCTTCATGAAGAAATCGAACCGATCGATGAGAATTTGCAAAACCTGCTTGTCCGTTGTCTGGAAGCAGCGGCAAAGCTGGAAGAGGTACAAGGAGAAGTGGTTGTCACGCTGGTGAACAACGAGCGCATCCACGAGCTAAATCGCGACTATCGTGGCGTTGATCGGCCTACGGATGTTCTGTCCTTTGCGATGAACGAGCCGGGTGAAGGGGAAATGGAAATCTTCATCGATGAGGATGAGGCCAGCGAGTTTCCGAATATGCTTGGAGATATCATCATCTCGGTGCCAAAAGCACATGAGCAGGCCGAAGACTATGGTCATTCATTCGAACGCGAACTCGGATTTCTCACGGTTCATGGTTTTCTTCACCTTCTGGGCTATGATCATGGGACCCCAGAAGAAGAGAAGGAAATGTTTTCACGTCAAGAAAAGGTACTGGAAGAAATCGGCTTGACGAGGTAGGAGATTACGTTGAAGGAATGGCGACGATTGACTCGCAGCTTCGCCTACGCTCTGCAAGGAATTTCCTATACCGTACGGACACAGCGAAACATGCAAATCCACGTAGCCGCAGCGATTGTGGTGCTAGCGGCAGCGTGGTGGCTGCAGATACCCCGCAGCGATGTTTTGCTGGTCCTTTTTTCTATCGGTCTGGTCTTTTCCCTTGAGTTGGTAAATACTTCGATCGAAGCAGTCGTTGATTTAGCTTCCCCGGAATGGCACGCCAAGGCGAAGATTGCCAAAGATGTGGCAGCAGGAGCTGTGCTTGTGGCGGCGATTCTGTCTTTTATCATCGGAGTCATCGTATTTGGACAGCCACTGTTGCAAAAAGTGTGGGGATAGTTTTTACTAGTGATACCGGACGGGTCATTCCAGTTGACCTTTCAGTCTGGTTTCTTCGTGTCTCTTTGGACAGATTCTGTTGTGAAATGATGTTAAAGACCAATCATATGAGGAATGATGAGAATGGATAAACAAGCATTATTAGCGCAAGCAATCGAAGCCAGAAAGCTCGCTTATGTACCGTACTCCAAGTTTCAGGTAGGAGCAGCTCTTTTGGCTGATAGTGGCAAGGTTTATTTGGGCGGCAATATTGAAAATGCAGCATACTCCCTGTGTAACTGCGCAGAGCGTACGGCTATTTTTAAAGCGTATTCGGAAGGCGATCGGACTTACAAGGCATTAGCTGTCGCTGCCGATACCCCGCAAGCTGTATCACCGTGCGGGGCTTGCCGACAAGTCATCGCGGAGCTGTGCCCGCCGGACATGCCTGTATTCTTGACGAATCTCAAAGGCGACATTTTGGAAACGACAGTATCTGCCCTGCTTCCAGGCGCATTCACCAAGGAGGATTTACGTGGATAATCGCAAGACCAAGCAATCGTTTAAATCTGGCTTTGTCTCCATTGTAGGACGCCCAAATGTTGGAAAATCAACACTGTTGAATCATATTGTGGGACATAAAATTGCCATCATGTCGAATAAGCCCCAAACAACACGCAACAAAATTACGGCGGTGCATACGACCGAAGAGGGGCAAATTATTTTCTTGGATACACCGGGGATTCACAAGCCTCAATCCAAACTAGGAAACTACATGGTTTCGGTTGCCGAAAATACATTGAACGAAGTAGACCTCGTTTTATTTGTTGTCGATGCAACAGAAAAACGCGGAGCCGGGGACGACTACATCATCGAGCGGTTGAAGCAGGTCAAAACGCCAGTATTTTTGGTCATCAACAAAATTGACAAAGTACACCCGGAAGCATTGTTGCCAATTATTGACGATTACCGCAAATTGTATGATTTCAAGCAGATTGTTCCGATCTCTGCTCTGGAAGGTAACAATACAGGATCATTGCAGCAGGCTATTTTGGGTGAAATGGAAGAAGGCCCGATGTATTACCCTGCTGACCAGGTGACAGACCATCCGGAACGCTTTGTAGCAGCTGAATTGATTCGGGAAAAAGTCCTGCATTTGACGAGAGAAGAAGTACCTCACTCCATTGCTGTCGTCATTGAAGAAATGAAGCGTGGCGAAAATGGCAAGACACTTTACATTTACGCGGCCATTTATGTAGAGCGGGATTCCCAGCGCGGTATTTTGATCGGGCAAAAAGGTCAGATGCTCAAAGAAATTGGTCAACGCGCGCGCAAGGATATCGAGCGACTGATGGGGGACCAAGTATTTTTGGAGCTCTGGATCAAAGTGAAAAAGGATTGGCGCAACCAAGATCGGATGCTGCGTAACTTCGGTTTCTACGACGAGCAATAATATTCCCAACGCGATGTGTTAATTTTTCCAAGGCATAGAATAACGGGCAAAGGTGATTCTAAGAAGGAAGTGGATAGACCCGATATAGGAAAGGATGATGCTCCTTGCTTCGTGACTTTTCTTGGAGAGTTTTCGCTTCAACCGGTGACATCCATGCTTACCTTCTCTACCGTGATCACCATCAAACAGATGTTTCCAGCGAGGAGACCTCGTTTGATCTCGCCCAGGAAGAATTGGGTGACACACAGGCATGCTTGTAAAATGGGAAGGGATTGTCATTCGCAGTGTGGACTATGGCGAGTCCAGTAAAGTGGTGACAATGTTTACCCGGGAGAACGGCAAATTAGGCGTGATGGCCCGTGGTGCCAAAAAGACCAAAAGCCGTCTTGCCGCCGTCTCCCAGTTGTTTTCGCATAGTTATTATCTATGCAAGGCAGGACCCGGTACGGGAATGCCTGATCTCTCTCAGGGAGATATGCTGGATTCGTTCCGGGATATGCGGCAAAGCCTGACTGCTACGGCTTATGCCGCATACATAGCAGAACTTTTGGATCGACTGACACAAGAAAGGGAGCCGAATCCCTATTTGTTTCAGCTACTTCTTCATACGTTCCGCCATTTGGATGAAGGACGAGATGCTGAGATTCTGTGTCGGATTTTTGAGACCAAGATGCTCATTGTAGCGGGGATCTCCCCGCAGCTCACAGCGTGTGCAAACTGTGGCGAACAGCGCGAACCCTATGCGATCAGTGTGGGACAGGGCGGCTTGTTGTGCCCAGTTTGCCTGCCTTCCGATCCGTATGCGATGGCAGTTACACCCTCGACCTGGAAGCTGCTACGGCTGTTCCAGGTATTTGATTTGGAACGGCTTGGTGACATTGAAGTAAAACCGGCTACACGCAACCAGCTCAAGCATGTACTGCGGAGCTTCATGGACGAGTATCTGGATCTCAGGCTGAAAAGTCGGTCATTTTTGGAGCAACTGGAGCGTATGGAAAGAATGACGCAATCAGATCAGGACTAATTGACATACGAATTTGTTTTCGTTATGATAAGAACCAAACTTGTATACCGTATGTTGCCATGAAGGAAAAGAGTAGTCGGCCACTGGCTGTGAGTAGCGAATCGGGGATAGTGAAAGCCCGGTCACCATGCTGATGAAGGGCGTTCTGGAGCAATTTGATTGTAAGGTGGGCGAAGAAGTCATTCGCCAAGTAGGGTGGAACCGCGAGAATCCTCTCGTCCCTACACTGTCGCATCAGGCAGTGTAGAGGCGGGAGGTTTTTTTAGTTTCGACTTAAAGCCAAGTTCTAAGTTCTACGAAGTTTAGAGGAGGATCAAGCATGAAAATGACATTTCAAGACATCATTTTGACGCTGCAAAACTTTTGGGCAAAGCAAAACTGCCTCATTGTCCAGCCATATGACGTTGAAAAAGGGGCGGGTACGCTAAACCCGATGACCTTCCTTCGTTCCATTGGACCTGAGCCGTGGAATGTAGCATATGTGGAGCCTTCCCGTCGCCCGGCAGACGGACGATATGGGGAAAACCCAAACCGTTTGTATCAGCATCACCAGTTCCAAGTAATCATGAAGCCATCGCCGGATAATATTCAGGAGCTGTACCTGGAGAGCTTGCGCGAACTCGGGATCGAGCCACTGGAGCATGATATCCGATTTGTTGAAGACAACTGGGAGCACCCAGGGCTTGGCGCTTGGGGCTTAGGTTGGGAAGTTTGGCTGGACGGAATGGAGATCACACAGTTCACGTACTTCCAGCAAGTGGGCGGTCTGGAATGTAAACCAGTGGCAGTCGAGCTGACTTACGGACTGGAGCGTTTGGCTTCCTATATTCAGGAAAAAGAAAATGTGTTCGATCTGGAATGGTGCAACGGGTATACGTACGGAGATGTATTCCTGCAACCAGAATACGAGCATTCCAAATACACATTCGAGCTGTCTGATGTCGACATGCTGTTCTCTCTCTACAATACGTATGAGGCAGAAGCAAAGAGACTGATGGCGGAGCGACTGGTTTACCCGGCTTATGACTACGTACTGAAATGCTCCCACACCTTCAACTTGCTAGATGCCCGTGGAGCCATCAGTGTGACGGAGCGTACAGGCTACATCGCTCGTGTACGTAATCTGTCTCGTGAAGTAGCACAAACCTACTATAAAGAGCGTGAGCGCCTCGGTTTCCCGCTTTTGCAAAAAGGCAACGCAGACGCTGCGGATCAAGTGAATCAGGTGAAGGGAGAGGATACAAATGAGTAAGCGCGATCTACTTGTAGAGGTTGGTTTGGAAGAAATGCCTGCTCGTTTTGTCGCACAGACAGCGGCACAATTCAAGGAAAAAGTAGAAAAGTGGCTGACTGCTGAACGTGTGCCGTTTGATCAAATTACGGCATTAGAGTCACCTCGTCGCTTTGCCCTGTTGATCAGCGGACTTGCTGAAAAGCAGCCTGACCGCAATGAGGAAGCGAAAGGCCCTGCACGCAAAATCGCACAAGATGAAGCAGGGAACTGGTCCAAGGCAGCACTCGGATTTGCACGAAGCAACAATGTTGAGCCTGACCAACTGTATTATAAAGAAGTAAACGGGATCGAGTATGTTCATGCTCGCAAATCCGAAGCGGGAAAACCAACTACCGAGCTTTTGCCGCAACTGGCTGAAGTAATCACCGGCATGAGCTTCCCGAAAAATATGCGCTGGGGCGCACGCGATTTGAAATACGTTCGTCCGATTCGTTGGCTTGTTGCTTTGTTCGGCGATGAATTGATCGATCTGGAGATTGCAGGTGTAAAAAGCGGACGCGTTTCTCGTGGCCACCGCTTCTTGGGAACAGAGGTTACCTTGAATCACCCAAGCGAATACGTGAGCAAGCTGGCTGAGCAATATGTCATGGTGAAGCCCGACGAGCGCAGAGCAGCCATTGTAGAACAAATTCATCGCTTGGAGAAAGAAAATGGCTGGACAATTCCAATGGACGAAGGACTTCTGGATGAGGTTGTTCATCTTGTGGAATATCCGACCGCTCTTTACGGTACCTTCGAGCAAGAGTTCCTGTCCATTCCACGCGAGGTTTTGGTTACCTCCATGCGTGAGCACCAGCGTTATTTCCCTGTTGAAAATGCACAGGGTCAATTGCTGAATCATTTTGTGACAGTACGTAACGGAGACAGCCGCGCTCTGGAAAACGTAGCGAAAGGGAATGAAAAAGTTCTTCGTGCACGCTTGTCTGACGCTCGTTTCTTCTACGTGGAGGACCAAAAGCTGTCCATTGAAAGCTGCCTGAAACGCTTGGAGACAATTGTTTACCATGAAGAGCTGGGAACAATCGGTGATAAAGTTCGCCGCGTACGCAAAACAGCTGCGCAAATAGCAAGCAAGCTGGGCGTGAGCGCGGAAGAAACCAAGCAAGTCGACCGCATTGCAGAAATCGCAAAATTCGACCTCGTGACCAACATGGTAGGGGAGTTCCCTGAACTGCAAGGGATCATGGGTGAAGATTACGCGCGTAAAGCGGGTGAGTCCGACGTCGTCGCAAGTGGCGTATTTGAGCATTACCTCCCGCGTTTTGCAGGAGACAAAATGCCTGCTTCGGCTCAAGGCGCGATCGTCAGTCTGGCTGACAAGATGGACACAATCGTAGGCTGCTTCTCGATCGGTATTGTGCCTACTGGCTCACAGGACCCGTATGGTCTGCGCCGTATGGCAGCGGGGATCGTTACAATTTTGGTGGAACGCGACTGGCAAATTTCTCTTGCCGATCTGTGGAATGCCGCGATGGAAGGCTATGTAGCGCAAGGCGTAAACAAAAGAGCCGCAGAAGACGTGAAAAAAGACCTCGTAGACTTCTTCGCACTCCGACTGAAAAATGTTTTGCAGGATCATGGCGTTCGTTACGATGTCATCGACGCCGTTCTTGCTGCCGACCTGACATTGGTTCCAGAGGTGCTGGCAAAAGCAAAAGCACTGATGGGGGCAGTACAAACAGAAGAATTCAAGCTGATTGTGGAGCAGTTTAACCGGGTGAACAATCTGGCGCAAAAAGCGGAAGCAGACCAAGTCAGCGAAGCTTTGTTCGCAGAAGATGTGGAGCGGGCCTTGTATCAGGCATTCCAAGCTGTTCAGAAGGATGTGGAGGGTCTGAAAGATCAAGAGAAGGTGCTCGCAACCTTGTCAACCTTACGTCAGCCGATCAACGCATTCTTTGATAAAGTCATGGTCATGGCTGAAGATCAGGCTGTTCGTGCGAATCGTCTTGGACTTCTCTTGCAGCTTTCTCGTGTGCTTTATCGCTACGCAGATTTTTCCAAAGTTGTTTTCGCTTAAACAAAATAACACTGGTGCCTTCGTCTGAAAAACAGGCGGGGGCACCTTTTTTCCCCGTGAAAGAAGGAATATCCCGTCGAATAGAGTAATACTAGGAAGAGGTAAAGACAGAACCGGGGTGATTGGTCATCGAGCTTACCAAACGACAAGAGCACATCTTACAGATAGTGAAGGATGACGGACCGATAACAGGAGAACATATCGCGGAGCGACTGAATTTGACTCGTGCGACGCTGCGCCCTGATTTATCCATCCTCACGATGTCAGGATATCTAGAAGCCAGACCTCGGGTCGGGTATTTTTATGCCGGCAGACCCGCAAGCTCAGTCATAAGTGAACGGCTTCACAAGCTTCTCGTCAATGACTACAAGGCGGTACCGATCGTGGTATCCGAATCCGCCTCGGCTTACGACGCCATTGTTACCCTCTTTTTGGAGGATGTTGGCACGTTATTCGTCGTCAACCAAAAAGGATATTTGGCTGGCGTAATCTCACGAAAAGACCTCCTACGGGCTTCTTTAGGCAATAAGACGCTGGAGGATGTGCCAGTTAGCATTATCATGTCTAGGATGCCGAATATCATTACATGTGCACCTGATGAGACCTTGTACGCAGCCGCTAAAAAGCTGATTGATTTTCAGATCGATTCTCTGCCTGTTGTAAGGCCTAGCGAGGAAGATCCGAAGCAGATGGAGCTGCTGGGGCGCGTCACCAAGACGACGATCGCGAAAGCATTTGTAGAATTGGGTAGCGAACCGAAAGTGTAGGGGGAGAAGCGATGCTAGGTAAACAGCAAGGACAGCTCATCTATGTAGTCTCAGACTCCATCGGCGAAACGGCCGAACTTGTCGTTCGCGCAGGAGCTAGTCAGTTTGATCGTTTTTTGTTTGATGTACAAAAGTATCCGTATATAGAAGACAAGGAATCGATTGACGAAATCATTGCTTCGGCAAAAGAATCGCGGGCAATGATCGTTTTCACTCTGGTCATTCCGGAGCTGAATGCGTATATTACACAACAAGCTGCTCTTCACGGAATTCCGGCTCTTGATGTTATGGGGCCTTTGATGAATACATTGCAGGGCATGTTGAAAGAGCCACCAACCGGAAAACCGGGATTGGTACGTCGACTGGATGAGGAGTATTTCCGCAAAGTAGACGCCATTGAATTTGCTGTCAAATACGACGATGGTCGGGACCCACGCGGTTTGTTGCGAGCAGACGTGGTTTTGATTGGCGTTTCGCGTACTTCCAAGACGCCTCTTTCCATGTATTTGGCTAACAAACGACTTAAGGTTGCCAATGTTCCGCTTGTCCCGGAGGTAGAGCCACCGGAAGAATTGTTCCAACTGCCAGTTGAACGGTGTATTGGGCTTACCATCAATCCGGAGCAACTGAACGGCATTCGGACAGAGCGTCTGAAGGCACTGGGATTGACAGCACAAGCAAATTACGCCAATCTCGAACGGATTGCCGAAGAACTGGCCTATTCGAAGCGCATTATTGAGCGTCTCGGATGTACCGTTATTGATGTTTCCAACAAGGCAGTAGAAGAAACGGCAAACATCATTTTAGAGATGATTCGAAAAAACAATCTCCGGAATGAAAGGAAATAGGCCGAAAGAAGGATTTTGACGTTTTTTGTAGAATTTCAATTAGCTGAGGTACTTCTCATACGTGAGTTCTCAGCGTTTATTGCCCGAAGAAATGTGGAAAAGTAGAAAAGAAGAAAAGAAGTTCGATGTAAAGAAGGAAATTGACGAATTTTGACGAACTAAATATTCTCACGTGCGATTCTCCTTATAAAGGTGGAAAGACATGACTGGTCCCACTTCAGATGAATTTGTAAATCAAGTGCGTGCCGCTGTCGACATCGTAGACGTTGTAGGAGAGTACGTTCAACTGAGAAAAAGCGGTCGTGCCTTTCTCGGTCTATGTCCGTTTCACTCTGAAAAGAGCCCTTCCTTCAACGTAAATGCAGAGCGACAGTTTTTTCATTGCTTTGGCTGTGGAGCAGGTGGGGATATCTTTTCCTTTTTAATGAAACTGGAGCAATTGACTTTTCCAGAGGCACTGCACAAATTGGCGGAGCGTGCCGGGATAGCCGTGCCCCAGCCGCAGCAAGTAGAGGAATCACCTGAAAAACGGATGAAGCATGCGATGCAGGAAGCGCATACGTTCGTTTCACGCCTCTACCACTACGTGCTTACGAAAACCCCGTATGGCGCAGAAGCGATGAAGTATCTCGCAAAGCGCGGAATGTCTGAGGCGACAATCGCCGAATACCAAATCGGGTTTGCCCCGGATTCCTGGGATTTCGTGACGCAGCAGTTGACAAAGCGGGGATTTTCACAAGAATTGATGGTGGAAGCAGGGTTATTGGCTAGGAGCGATGCAGGAAAAATCTTTGATCGCTTTCGAGGTCGTATCATGTTTCCGATTCAGGATTCCCAAGGTAACGTCATCGGATTTGGTGGGCGCTTACTGCAAGGATCGAAGCCCAATTCCAATCAAAAGTCTCAACCCAAGTATCTGAATAGCCCGGAAAGCCTTTTGTTCAACAAAAGCGCTACGCTGTTTAATCTTCATCGTGCACGCCCCATCATTAGAAAGAGAAAAGAGGCGCTGCTGTTTGAAGGATATGTCGATGTCATATCGGCATGGCAGGCGGGTTTTACGCAAGGTATTGCCACTTTGGGAACAGCCTTGACGGAGCAGCAGGCCAGAATTCTTCGTCGCAATACAGAGTCAGTCGTACTCTGTTATGACGGAGATGCTGCAGGACAAGAAGCAACGAGCAAAGCGATTCACGTTTTGCAGCAAGCCGGTTTGATCGTTCGAGTAGCTCCACTTCCACAAGGAGTGGACCCGGATGATTACATCCGCCAGCATGGGGCTGAAGCATTTTCCCAGCAGGTATTGTTACAGGCGATGCCAATTACGGCTTTCCGTCTGAAACATTTACGCAGTCAGTTCGTAATAAAAGATGAGACGGACAAAGCTCGCTTAATTGCGAAGGCGGTCGAGATCATCAATGAACTGGGCAGCCCGGTGGAACGGGACATGTATCAACGGCAATTGGCTGAAGAATACTCCCTTACTCTCGGTGATCTCAAATGGGAGTCCAAACGCGCCTACAATCAGCAAAAAAGTGAGCGCCAAAGGGATAAAGTGACGCCAGCATGGAATAATAGTATAAATAATGGCAAAGTTACGCTCGCGAAAACACTGCCACCCGCTTATCACACGGCTGAGCGCATGCTGCTTTACTACATGATGCGGAACGAAGAAATAGCCGCCCGCGTCCAGCAGGAATGCAGTGCCCACTTTCAGGTGGATGAACACGATGCGCTGGCTGCCTACCTGTACGCCTACTATGCAGAGGGAAACCCGGAAGACCCTGGAAAGTTTATACATTACGTGCAAGACGATTTGTTAAAGCAATTAGCCTCGGGATTGGCCATGATGGAGTGCAACAACGACGTATCTGAATTAGAGATCGGTGACTACATCAAACAAGTGAATAACTACCCGAAGCGTGCCGAGTTGGAACGATTGCGCGATGAGCAGCGGAGCTTACACCTCCAAGCGGCCGCAGCGGACAGCGAGGATGCGCGCAAACAACTTGAACTTCAAGCAGCCGTTACAGGGATGAAGATTCTTGAATTGGAAAATGCTTTAAAAGAAGGGTAGCTTCAGATCATTCCCGGGGAAGGAGGGAAAGTAGATGAACAAGCAAAATATTACTTCCGACATGGAAGCAACGTCCATCGAACAAGTGAAGGAACAGTTGGTCGAATTAGGCAAGAAACGCGGCGCATTGTCGTATAAGGAGATTACTGCTCGTCTGGCAGGTTTTGAGCAGGATTCTGATCAAATGGATGAGTTTTTTGAATATCTAGGTGATCAAGGCATTGAGATTAACAACAATGAGAATGAAGATGACGACGATGAAGTCGATCAAATGATCATCAAAGACGAGGACAACGAAGAATTTGATTTTGACGATCTCTCCGTTCCGCCTGGAATTAAGATCAATGACCCTGTACGGATGTATCTGAAGGAAATTGGTCGAGTTCCTCTGCTCTCCGCAGAAGAGGAGATTAAACTGGCGCAGCGAATTGAACAAGGTGATGAGGAAGCCAAAAGACGTCTGGCTGAGGCGAACTTGCGATTGGTAGTATCAATTGCGAAGCGTTATGTAGGACGTGGTATGCTATTCCTCGACTTGATTCAAGAAGGGAACATGGGTCTGATTAAAGCGGTGGAAAAGTTTGACTATCGCAAAGGCTACAAGTTCAGTACGTATGCGACCTGGTGGATTCGCCAAGCGATTACCCGTGCCATTGCAGACCAAGCTAGAACGATCCGGATTCCGGTTCATATGGTGGAAACGATCAATAAATTAATCCGCGTTTCCCGTCAGCTTCTGCAAGAGCTAGGTCGTGAACCTATGCCAGAAGAAATCGCTGAAAAAATGGATCTCACTCCGGAAAAAGTTCGGGAAATCATGAAGATTGCTCAAGAACCAGTATCCCTGGAGACTCCAATTGGGGAAGAAGACGATTCCCACTTAGGCGATTTCATTGAGGATCAGGATGCATTGGAGCCATCTGATGCAGCTGCCTATGAACTTTTGAAAGAACAGTTGGAAGACGTTTTGGATACATTAACAGACCGGGAAGAAAATGTACTGCGTCTGCGTTTTGGATTAGATGACGGACGTACACGGACGTTAGAAGAAGTAGGCAAAGTGTTTGGTGTCACCCGTGAACGGATTCGTCAGATCGAAGCAAAAGCTCTTCGCAAATTGCGTCATCCGAGTAGAAGTAAACGCTTAAAAGATTTCTTAGAATAACCGATATAAGAAGTATGTGGCCTACGTTAGCCGACGTAGGCTTTTCTTATTCATGAAGAAATACACTTTTTGTCGTAGTTAGGAGGGGCCGCGTTGGACGACCAGCGCAAGCGCACGATCATCGCCGAAATTGAAAACTGGCGGCGCAACCATTTACTGCCTGAACATTACTGCATCTTCTTGTTAAATCTGTATACAGAAGGGGATCGGCCAAATACACCGGCGTCCGCAGGCGGGAATGAGCGAATGGGAACGGCACCGAGTGTGCTGTCAGGAAAAGTCAATTCAACATCATCTGTCACAAACACATATGCACCTAGAACTGTCTCTCCAGTGACGGGGAAAATGGTAGTGGCATGGCTCCTTGGTGCCTTTGTCATTGCTGGTTTGATCTTGCTTGCTTTTCATTTTAACCGTTTTCAAACCCCAATGCAAATTACCATCTTTGCCTGTTTCGCTCTCGTTTTCTATATTCTGGGACTCGTTTATCGAAGATCGGCCCCGCCATTGACGCATTTATTCCTGGCTTTGTCCTTTGGGATTTTGATCGCGGGAGGCATTTATTGTATCCAAAAAATGGATGGTGGCTTGCCGTTTATCCTGTTTTATTTAGGCTTCGTTTGCATGTTGTTGTGCATCAGCGCAATTGTTTTCGGCTATGCTTATTTGCTTTATGCAGGGTTACTGGGTTTGGCCATCTTGTATGGCATTACAACCGTTCATCGAGTAGGGATGGACTATACATGGTGGACTTCGGAGTTGTACTGGGTACCGCTTGCGTGCTTGCTCACAGGTATGGGCTTCTTGATGAATAAGGCCAATTCGAAATGGGCGGGAGTATTTGCGGTATGTGGACTTGCCTTTTTCTTTGGTGCAGAAATACAGGCTCTGTATATTCCAGCAGCGAAGCGAGATATGATTCAATTGCTGTTGTTCATTAAGGTGTTCATCGCGTCCATTTTGTTCTTCTTCACGCGTGGATATTGGTATGCGTGGTTGAGACTGTAGACTATGCGAGACTTCTCGTTCTCCTCTGCCTGCTCATCTGTTACAATTTCAGAAGAGAGCAAACGGGGTGAATAAATGAACAATAAATGGAAAGTTTTAATCGGTATTTTGCTGGCGGCTTTTTTTCTGGGTGGAGAAACAGTAGCCAAATTTATGGGTGTACATACATATAGCATCGGATTCATAGCAGCATCTGTCTCTTTTTTGGGAGCGATTTTATTAGGAGCACGCCGATCATAGGCGTGTTTTTTTTGAGAATTTCCACATGAATCCAAAATCGTGGTGTATAATGGTAAGAGTATTCTGAACAAACGCTCAGTCAAAATTGTGTATTTCTTGATGGTTCTTTACTAAAGCGTTTTCAAGGGGGCAGCGATTATGAACTTCGATTTGACTTCAGAACAACAAATGTTAAAAAAAATGATACGCGAATTTGCTGATGAGGTAGTGGCACCGGAAGCAGATGAACGCGATCAAACTAAACAATTTCCTGTCCGAATATTCAAGCAGATGAGCGAACTGAATTTAATGGGTCTCCCCTTCTCTGAGAAATACGGGGGTGCGGGAGCTGATTCCACGAGTTTTGCGATCGTTGTGGAAGAGCTAAGTCGTGCATGTGGCTCAACAGGAATCACGTATTCAGCGCATATCTCGTTAGGTGGCGCTCCACTGGCTTTGTTTGGAACAGAAGAGCAAAAGCTGAATTATTTAAGCAAAATCTGTTCTGGCGAAAGCTTTGGCGCGTTTGGATTGACGGAACCAAATGCAGGGTCTGACGCAGGTGGTACGAGGACGAATGCTATCTTAGCAGACGGGGAGTGGACGATTAACGGCTCCAAATGCTTCATTACCAATGCCTCCTATGCTTCGTTTCTCGCCTTGACAGCTGTGACTGACAAAGAGCAGGGCTCCCGGGGTATTACTGCTTTTATCGTTCCGACAGATACACCTGGCTTTCAGGTGTTGGCGAATTATGAAAAGCTCGGCTTGCACAGCTCCAATACGACGGAGCTCGTTCTTGAAAATGTCCGCGTGCCAGAGGAAAACGTCCTTGGGAAACGGGGCGAAGGCTTCAAGCAGTTCCTCATTACACTTGATGGTGGGCGAATCGGGATCGGAGCTATGGCAGTAGGAATTGCACAGGCTGCCTACGACAAGGCGTTGCAATACTCCAAGCAGCGTACGGCTTTTGGCAATTCCTTGAGTCATTTTCAAGCGATCCAGCACAAGCTGGCGGATATGGCGATGCAAATAGAGCTGGCGAGAACGATGGTGTATAAAGCAGCGTGGCTGAAGGATCATGGTCGCAAATTTACGAAAGAAGCAGCAATGGCAAAATTGTATGCTTCGGAGATTGCTATGTCTGCTACACATCAGGCTATTCAGATTCACGGTGGTTATGGTTATATGCGGGAGTATCAGGTAGAACGATTTTTCCGCGATGCCCGACTGTTAGAGATTGGCGAGGGGACTTCAGAGATTTTACGTAATGTCATCGCAAGAGAAATCGGGTGCTAGCCTGCCGTATTTGACAACGAAAGAGCATGACTGTCAGCGTTAACTGACAGCCATGGCTCTTTTTTGTTTATTACTTTTTATTGATCGCCAGGTTGTACAGTTGGGAATCCAAATCCACTCGCGATATCGTCTCCTACAGCAGCGTTTGAGCCACCTTTGATGTCATTTCCTTTCGCGCGTTTTTGCAATTCTACACGAACATCTTGAGAGCTCCAAGATGGATTGGATGCCCAGATTTTCGCAGCCAAACCGGAAATGTGTGGGGTTGCCATGGAAGTTCCGCTGATGGAATTATAACCTCCGTTATTCCATGTAGACTGAATAGCGCGTCCTGGTGCTGATACTTCCACATCGCGCTCTTGAATCACGTAGTCTCCCGCTTGCCCGCTCTTGCCACGAGAAGAGAAGTCAGCTACACGGTAGGTTCCGTTTTGTTGAACATTCTCTAACGCTGCTACGGCTACTGTATTCACTAATGCTCCAGGGTAGCCAATGCTATTCACTGTCGGTCCGGAGTTACCAGCCGCAGCGACGACTAACACACCTTTTTGGTTTGCATACGTGATGGCACTTTCCATTAGGGTACTCTTACCGCTAGACCCAAGAGACATAGAGATGATCGTTTTCACGCCTAATTGAGCGGATTGGTCAGCAGCGTAACGAATAGCATAGGCAATGTCATCCTCATAGCCGGAGCCAGAGTCATCCAGTACTTTATATGCCCATAGCTTTGCATCTGGTGCTACACCATAAATACCTGCGCCATTGCCGCCGTCAGCGAGAACAGTTCCGGCGACGTGTGTTCCATGGCCATGCGCATCATTGCAAGCACCGGTAACAACAGGAGAAGAAGATTGCGTGAAATCGTTGCACTGCTCTGCGTTAGCGGTTAGGTCTGGGTGCTGCGTATACACGCCAGTATCTAGGACTGCAACACGAACATCTGCACCGCCAGTCGCAGCGGAGAGGGATTGGTTCTTATAGATTGCTTTAATTCCCCACGGAACGACTGCCGCAGGAGAGAACTCTGGCTCACTTGCCTGATCTTCTTCTATATACTCAGCGATCTTTAATTTTTGCAATACGGTAATTTTTACAGTGGGATCGCTTTTCAGTTGGTCAAGTTGATCACTATTTACATCAAGGGTAAAGCCATCTTCACCAAAATCATGGCGTACTTCCAAAGGTCCGGCAAAATAACCGGTTCTCACATCCGAATCTGACTGAATTAATACCCGTTCAGTTTCAAATTCATCGAGTGAATCGTTACTGGCTGCCCCCACACCTGTGAAGACACTCATCACTAGCGCCGAAGAGAGTAATCCCATTGCCCACCACTTGCCGGTTCTTTTTTTCAAACTCTTCTCCTCCTTAAAGATAGTTAGTTTGTGTTAGCTCATGATGTTCATGGCGTTAATATACATATCTGTAAAAATTTTGTAAATATTTATTTATTAAAATAAAGTTCACAATTCAATGAAAATTAAATCAAATTGTATAAAATAAGATAAAACAACGCCGTATTTAAAAATTTTGCTTGTTATTCCGAACATTACATCCACGTAATGGCAACCTGTAAGCCTCTCGACTACCACCCAAGGGCCCCCTTCGTTGCCTTGTCCTTGCTGGGTACAACAGAGAGGATTTTGTCGTTCTTTGCTGATCATCTGTTAGGGAATTTGCATTTCGCAATTGCTGCCAAATAGGGTAGAATAGAGGCAACGGAAGGTGAATATACAGATGACATCAGTATCAATATCCAAGCGGCTACAAACAATTGCCCGCTATTGTCCAGAAGGAGCCCGCGTCGCCGACATCGGGTCGGATCATGCGTTGTTGGCTTCTTATTTGCTTGTAAAAGGAATTGCTTCATTCGTGATCGCAGGAGAATTGAATGAAGGGCCTTTTCAAGCGGCACAAAAACAAATACATACATTGCAGGTAAAAGATCGCGCTTCGGTACGTAAAGGAAACGGGCTCGCGGTATTACAACCTGGCGAAGCAGATGTGATCTGTATTGCTGGGATGGGCGGACAATTGATCGTTTCCATTTTGGAAGCAGGAAAAGACAAACTGGAAGGTGTGCAACGCCTGATTCTGCAACCAAACGTAGGGGAAGAAGCGGTTCGCCTGTGGATGATAGAGAATGGTTGGCAGTTAATCGCGGAATCCATCTTGCAAGAAGACGGCGTGATTTATGAGATTCTCGTCGCAGAACGAGGCAATCCTACCTTGCCTTATGAGGGCAAAGATCGTACGCAGCAAGAGCTCCTGCGCATTGGTCCATTTCTTTGGGTGGAAAAATCAGAGGTATTACAAGAGAAGTGGCTACATGAGCATGAAAAATGGCAAAAAATCATCGTTCAATTAAAGCGTTCGGACAAGCCGGAAGCAGCAGAACGAATCAAAGAAATCGAAGCAGAAGTAAAATGGATCGATGAGGTGATCGCATGCTTGCGCACGGACAAACAGTAATCCAATATGTGGAACGTCTGGCACCTAAATCGTTGGCGATGGAAGGCGACAAGATTGGCCTTCATGTAGGCACCTTGCAAAAAAAGGTAAAAAAAGTGATGATCGCACTAGACGTACTAGAATCTGTGGTGGAGGAAGCAATCGCAGAGGGTGTAGACCTGATTGTGGCTCACCATGCCGTTATATATCGACCACTGAAACATCTTAGGACAGATCTCGCCGCCGGACGCGTCTTCGAAAAGCTAATCAAGCATGACATTGCGGTATATACAGCCCATACCAATTTGGATGTTGCGTATGGGGGGATGAACGATTGGCTCGCAGAAGCGGTTGGACTCACTAATGTAGATGTACTGGATGTTCTTTCAAGAGAGGCTTGGAAGAAGCTCGTCGTATTCGTGCCCGCTACTCATAAGGAAGTGGTGTTTTCCGCACTTGCTGAAGCGGGTGCAGGGCATGTAGGCAATTATAGCCACTGTTCATTTCAGACAGAAGGCACCGGAACCTTTTTACCAGGGGAAGGAACGAATCCCCATATCGGTTCGACAGGTCAATTGGAGAAAGCCGAGGAAGTTCGCATCGAGATGATTGTTCCTGCGTCCAGGCAATCGGCTGTGGTCAAAGCAATGCTTGCTGCCCATCCCTACGAAGAAGTCGCCTATGACATCATTCCTTTGGAGCAGTCCGGAACTGCATACGGAATTGGGCGAATCGGTATTCTGCCTGCACCACTGACGCTCCGAGAGTTTGCTTTGCTCGTCAAAGAACGATTTTCCCTCCACGGTCTACGCGTAGTTGGCGACTTGGATGCGACAATCAAAAAAGTAGCGGTAGTAGGTGGAGACGGAAGCTCCTTTGTTTCCAAAGCCATTTTTAAAGGCGCGGATGTTTATTTAACAGGAGACATTGGTTATCACACGGCACACGATGCGCAAGCAGAAGGTTTGTCAATCGTAGATGCTGGTCACAATATCGAAAAAATCATGAAGGAAAAGCTGGCGACTATCTTGCTTGAACAATTGCAGGCAAATGGTTACGAAACAGAGGTTATTCCTTCGCGTGTGCACACAGATCCGTTCCAGTTTGTTTAAGACGTAGCAGGACCAACCTTTTGTTGCCTGCCAGATGAAGTGTAGGAGGATTTTATGTGCAAAAACTAATCCGGACAATTTCTTGTGGATTACTGACAGTAAGCTTACTCACCCCCGGCGTCGCTTCAGCGGCTGGGGGCTTATTGCCATACAATGACATCAGCAAGCACTGGGCGAGAAATGCAATCATACAGGGTGTGCAGCTCGGTTTGTTTGAGGCTGGTCCAAATGTTCCGAAGTTTTACCCAAATCGTGACATGACGCGTGCGGAATTTCTCGTCATGATTGATCGGCTTTATTACGGGGGGCAGTATCAGATCTATCCGCTTACTTTCTTATCCGAGCATTCGGAGTGGGCGCGGGCAGAAGGTTTTCAGGAACCGTATTTGCCGTATAAAGACGTTGACCGTCTGACGTGGATGTACAAACCAACGTTGCGCATCTCCACGATCTTGGATAGACTGTACGGCCCAAATGCGATTCAGTACATTTTTCCTGGTGAGATGATGAAGCCGAATCAGCCGATCACCAAAGAAGAAGCTGCCAAGATATTGCAAATGTTTACCATGTCTCCAGATAGTAAAAATGCGTGGGAAGAAGTGCGTTCATGGGGATGGCTAGAGGGAGAAAAAACCGATCGGGTGAAGCGAGGAGATGCTGCGGTCGCAGCTGATCGCATGGTGAATTATTTCCTTCAGGATGGAATCATGCCTCTGCTGGATTACGACGGGAAAAAGTTCCCCATGGTTCCGGATCTCGAAGAGGTATTGCCGTTATTCGCAACCTATGCAGATCCCAAAACAACAGAAGAACAGATTTATGTAGATGCGGCTGCCGCTATTCGCAGTAGAAATGATAGTGAAGAGACATTTGAACAGTTACGCAAGCTGGCGGATGCCTCCTTCCCCAATCAAGTCGGTGTTCACTATTTATTGAGCTGGAATCCTGAAACACCGATTGAAACCAATCTGGAGGAAGCTTTTCTTTCTATCGACGCTTACTTCGAAGACAAAATCATTCTCCCGGAAACACTCGGGCTGTTGAGTGCCAATGTGTACGATATCGCCTTGCAGCTAGGGAACAAAGATCAAAGCCAATACAAAAAAGTACTCGACCGACTTAGTGCTTATGAACAAAAAGTAAAGCAAGATTCCAAAGAGTGGGAATCTATAGCCATGTATTTGGGGGCACTGGAAATCAGGAGTGGTCAGGGAGACCTGGCTTTGGCTCGTTACAAGCGATTTGCCGACAGGAGCCCGGAGGCATTGTTGAATACTTCCTACTATTATTTGCAGGAAGGACGTATGCAGGAAGCTGAAGAAGTTCTTGCTGCGATGAAACCGAAAGCTTCAGATAGCAGAATGAATCAGCTGCACAAAATGTTGCGTCAAGAGTTTGCATCTTTAAAAGATCAGCCTGCTATTATTTCTGATTTAGGATATTCTTTGCGCAAGTTGGACAATGCCGATACCTACCAAGTGAAGGGTGAAGCGGTGTTGAGTGGATTGACGTTCTCATACACGCAGGATATTAACAAGGAGAAGCAAATTAGCAGAATATCCGGCTTTTATCAATCTCCGCAAAAACTAATATCAGACAAGCTGCTGTCCTATACAGATGGGAAAACAAACACACAATACTCCTACGATACGGATCGGCAGACATGGGACAAGAGTAGAACGGACAAAGTTGACTTTTTGCACGAGTGGGTTGGTGCTGTCAAGGTAGCCGATCGTGCCAAGGAGCTTCATGCACGCTACTACAAGCAATCATACGGGAAGTACGATGTCATTACGGAGTGGATTCCGGGCTCCATGCTGGTAGAGAAATCAAAGAAGGTTACGCTCGGACAGGGAAAAGTGAAAGAGGTTCCCTTGTTCATGAACAAGTATTATATTGATCGAGCTAGTGATCAAATTGTCAAACATACGTGGCGTTATGAAGAAATTTATGAGGGCGACGGATACGTAGCCTATTCGGGTACCGACAATTACGACTTTACAAGCAATGTTGCATTCTCGATACCTGATGATGTCCGAAAAGGGGTGGCGCCATGAAACGAATTAGTCAATGGGCAGTAGCAGCTGTACTGCTATTCACAACGGTTCTTCCTGTGCAAGCGGCAGAGTATCCTTTCGAAGAAACAGAAGAAGTGTTCCAGCACGTCATGCAGAGCCACTTGAGCAAACCGGCAGCCAAACAATTGGTAAAAGGGGCTCTAGAGGTGGTCAGTGAGCAGGCTAATCAGAAAAAACAGCTTCAGTTCAAAGTTTCTGAAGAAGATGACACCTGGGACGAGTTGGAATTGAGGCTTGTAGAATGGCAGAAGAAAGGCGGGTTTGATACGCCGACGATGAACACTTGGGCGATTGATGGAATGCTCTCCACGCTCGATGACCCGCACAGCGTATTTTTTACGCAAGATGAACTACGTTTGTTCCAATCTGACGTTGAGAATCAATTCGTTGGATTTGGTTTTCGTCTCCGGCGGCAAAATGATCATATTATCATTCGTGAAATCGTTCCGAATTCTCCAGCAGCAGCTTCTCCTTTGCAACGAGGCGATCAATTGATCAAAGTCAATGAGACCTCGCTGGTCGGAAAGACTTTTGAAGAAGCATATGCTTATTTGAGGGGCAATGAAGGGACTGAAGCCGTTCTTACTGTATATCGTCCATCTGACAAACGGGAGCACCAGATAAAGCTCAAGCGTGCCTCGATGACCTTGCCGGAAGCGGAAGGACAGATGTTTAAGAAGGGCGCAGTTGGCTATATCAGTCTTGAAACATTCGGATCAGAAGGAGCCATCCAGGTAAGGGATAAGCTTGCTGAACTATCCCGTGTGCAAAAACCGTTGTCCGGGTTGGTGTTAGACCTGCGGGATAATGGTGGAGGATACTTGTCCACAGCGCGGGATATCGCGAGCCTCTTTATGGAAGAAGGCTTGCTCATGTATACCACGAATCGCAATGGGGTAGAGGTAGAGACGTGGGTACGAAATGGGCAGGATATCGGCATTCCAGTGCGAATTTTGGTAAACGGCGGAACCGCTTCTGCATCTGAGCTGTTGTCAGGTGCGCTGCGTGATCATGGCATCGCCAAACTTGTGGGTACCAAGACATTTGGAAAAGGGAGTGCCCAACAAGTTATTCCTTTGTCAGACGGCGACGCACTCAAGCTCACATTGAATGAATATTTTACCCCTAAGCATACCGTGGTGAATCACGTAGGGCTTCAACCGGATATGGTTGTGGAGGATTATGGAGCACAAGTAGTAGAAGCTCTCCATTCATTGAACGTCAATACGTGGGAACTGAGTGACGCAGAAGGCGATACCGTCATCAATGGAATTCCATTCCCTACGGTAGATCCTCTCTTTAAACAAACGCCTCAAGGGCTGCAAATCCGAGCTGCTGTACTTTCGCATTTGCTGGGTGATCCGTCCATCGGCGAAAAAGATTACGTAGTACTTGCTCCGTATTTGAAGAAGTACCCTGCACTAAAACAGCAAACGAAGAATGGTGTCAACATCCTCACATTTACTTCGTGAGCATGGTCCCCTGTCGCTTTTTGGTGAAGTGCACCCCTTAGAATAGACATTGGATTAAGCCCCTGGTTTATCCGATGAAATCTAAGGGGTGTAT
>NZ_JABMIT010000016.1:0-116276 GCF_013186635.1 Brevibacillus sp. HB1.3
TATGAGAGAATTTCTTGGTGCGGTCGAGAGGACTTGAACCTCCACGGTGTTGCCACCACTGGCACCTGAAGCCAGCGCGTCTGCCATTCCGCCACGACCGCATATGAAGTTCTATCTCTTGTTTTAAAAACTGGTGAGCCATGAAGGACTCGAACCTTCGACCCTCTGATTAAAAGTCAGATGCTCTACCAACTGAGCTAATGGCTCTCACTATATTTATCGCTATTTCAAACCATCAAGGTTGAAATGGCGGAGCTGACGGGACTCGAACCCGCGACCTCCGGTGTGACAGACCGGCGTGAACTCCAACTTCACCACAGCTCCATATTTGGTTGCGGGAGCAGGATTTGAACCTGCGACCTTCGGGTTATGAGCCCGACGAGCTACCGAGCTGCTCCATCCCGCGATAGTCAGGACGACTGAGTGTCAGTGTTGCCACAGGACGTGGCGCTTTTAGCTGACCTTCCTTGTCCATTAATATAAGTGGTGGAGGCTGACGGGATCGAACCGCCGACCCTCTGCTTGTAAGGCAGATGCTCTCCCAGCTGAGCTAAGCCTCCAGGACCCCTGCGATTGCAGGGCGTTTTGCTAGGTGACCCGTAGGGGATTCGAACCCCTGAATGACAGCGTGAAAGGCTGCTGTGTTAAACCGCTTCACCAACGGGCCATTTCTAAGAAAGTGATGGCGGATGGAGTGGGATTTGAACCCACGAGACGGTTCGACACCGCCTACACGATTTCCAATCGTGCTCCTTCGGCCGCTCGGACATCCATCCGTATATTTGAAGTGGATCAAAGCGATCCGCTTGTTTGCCTTTCAGAATTCATATGTTAGCATGCTTTCATCCGAAACGCAAGAACTTTTTTAAAGAAACTTAAAAAGTTCAATGTGACATAACTTTTCTGCTAGGCACAATAGCCATTGTAGCGCGTGGAGGATGTACTGTCAACGAAAAGTAATGAAAATCTCAACTTTTTTCTTTGTCTTCACCCACAGATTCGAATTACGTACATATCATTACCTGTCAGCAGTAATGTTACTCGCCGAATACCACTCTATTTGTCGAGTCGGCTCGTATCTACACTAATAACAGAACTCACCATAGAGAAAGCCGAAATGGTATAATTTAACTCAAGACAAGACTGGCGGTGGAAGACCACGGCACAGCTTCCTGTAAAGGAGGTGATGCTGATGGTCTCGCTCGGCACGCTTTACCTTTTCCTAAAAGTACTGGCAACCTTGCTAAGCCTCTGGTTTAGCAGCAGGAAGCTCTACCGCTGGATAAGAAAGTGGCGTAACAAGCGAAAACCCACCGCCTAAGGTTGACCGCCTGACGGTGGGTTCGCTGTTTTTGTAATCATGCGCGCCGTGGGTGTGCCACAGCTACTTGTCTTAGGAGCCTTGCCGCTGCAACGGTATTGGCTCCTTTATTTATATGTCGGTTCATCAATATCTCTACCAGTAGTTTAACACCCTTTTATCACTCCATACAACACAGGCAACTATTTACAAGTAGAAAGGATTTGAAATGAATGACCTCGATCCGTCTAGCTACTCCTCAAGACATTCCTGCTGTCTGTACGATTGATGCAATCGTTCTCGGTTCAACCAGTCGTTCATCTGAGCTTCAAGAAGCCATCGAAGAAGGGCATTGCTACTTGGCGTTAATCGATATGAATATTGTCGGTTTTGCCATCATCAATCAATCGTTTTTTAAGAACAGCTTTATTCATCTACTCATTGTTCACCCTCACTATCAAAACCGAGGCGTTGGCGAGGAGATGATGCGCTATCTGGAAACGATCTCCCCTACGGAGAAATTGTTCACTTCCACTAACCTTTCCAACGAAAGAATGCAACGCCTCTGCCTAAAGCTCGGATACGTTCATTGCGGAACCCTGACTCACCTAGATCCAGATGATCCTGAGATGTTTTTCTGCAAGTACGTGCGCCAGCCACTATGATTGATTCCGCTCATAGATCAGACGTAGTCCTTTTAGCGTAAGATTCTGATCCACGACATGGATACAAGAGGTCTCATTCGCAAAAAGAGAGGCCAGCCCTCCCGTAGCAACTACGGTAGGTTGCGTACCGTATTCATCCATAATTCTGCGTACAATGCCTTCGACCTGTCCAACGAACCCATAGAAAATGCCAGCCTGCATCGCCGCAATCGTATTGCGCCCGACTACACTTGCAGGCTTGGTAATTTCGATTCGCGGCAGCTTGGCAGCACGGGTAAAGAGTGCTTCAGTCGATATCCCAATACCAGGAGCAATCGCCCCGCCCCAATACTGCCCCCGCTCATCCACATAGCAAAAGGTCGTCGCCGTACCAAAATCAACAACAATCAATGGTGCGCCATAATGATGAATCGCCGCAACAGCGTTCACGATTCGATCGGAACCTACCTCTCGCGGATACTCATACTTGATGTTCAGTCCCGTCTTGATACCCGGTCCGATAATCAGCGCTTTTTGTTGCATGTACTTCCCGCACATACGTTCAATCGTGAGGTTTAAAGGTGGCACGACAGACGAGATAATGACACCTCTCACCTGTTCAAAGCCAAGCCCCACGCTTCCAAACAAGCTTTTGACGAGCATGCCGTACTCGTCTTCCGTTTTGTTACGATCCGTGGACACTCTCCAATGGTGTTGGAGCTCGTCGCCTTCATACAAACCCAACACAATATTGGAGTTGCCTATATCGATCACCAATAACATCGTGGTCGCTCCTTACCGCTTGCGTGTATTCAAATCGAGACTGATATCAAACGCTTTGACAGAATGAGTCAGCGCCCCTACCGAAATGATATCTACGCCTGTTTTTGCAATGTCACCAATCGTCTCTAGACTCACACCGCCAGATGCCTCGACAACGGCCCGTCCATTGATAAACTGCACGGCTTCCACCATTTGATCGAGGGACATATTGTCGAGCATGATCGTATCGGCACCTGCTGCCAATGCTTCCTGAACCTGTTCGAATGATTCGGCCTCTACCTCTACTGTCATCGTATGAGGAATAACTGCGCGTGCCGCTGCAACAGCCTGTGCGATACCACCCGCTCCTTTGATATGATTGTCCTTGATCATCACGGCATCATACAAGGCAAAACGGTGATTGTAGCCTCCCCCGACCCGAACTGCGTACTTTTCCAAAGCCCTGAGCCCTGGAGTAGTCTTTCTCGTATCGACAACTCGTGCCTTCGTCCCTGCGACGGCCGTTGCGTATTCACTCGTTTTCGTGGCAATTCCAGACAAACGTTGCATTAAATTAAGGGCAAGTCGTTCTCCGCTCAAAATCGAACGAACTGAGCCGCTGACTTCCGCAATCTGCTGACCAACCTCCACTTGAGCTCCTTCTTCTACTTTTGCCTCAAAAACGAGGGTAGAGTCAACCGTGGCAAATACTTGCTCCGCAATCGGCAAGCCTGCCACGATTCCCGCTTCCTTCGCATATAAAATGCCGACACCCTGTTCCGATTCAGGAATCGTGCTCATGGTCGTCACATCACCAAATCCCACGTCTTCCTGTAGCCATTCCTCTATTTTTCGCTGAAGCTCCCGTTTATTCCACATCATGCTTCTCACACTCCTCTTGGACACCATCTTCTACAGACTGAATCAAATGCTTGCGCCACACCAAGTCGTCTTTATTCGGAAAATCAGTACGATAATGCCCACCTCTGCTTTCTTCCCGCAAAAGTGCCGCTCTCGTTGTCAGGACGGCAGCATTCAACAGATTGAAGAATTCAAACGTTTCCAGACTCTCAGGCTCGTACTGGTAGTATTGCTCCATTCGCGCAAGCTCTGCTAGTGCTTTCGTTAATCCCTTATCGTCACGTTTCACACTAACATGCCGCAGCATGAGCTTTTGCATTTTCAATCGTTGTTCACGTGTATTGAACGTTTGGGGCAGTTTTTGCTTGGAAACAGCCTCGAAGGGATGAATGCTTGGCAAATCAGCCAGCTGCTTGATCCGCTCCGCGATCCGGTGACCGAATACAACCGCTTCCGATAACGAGTTGCTGGCCAGTCGATTCGCTCCATGTACCCCTGTGCAGGAAGCTTCCCCGCATGCAAAAAGCCGCCTCGTCGATGTCTCCCCGTTTAAGTCAGTCTGGACCCCACCCATAATATAATGGCAGGCAGGAGCTACTGGAATCCAATCTGTCACCATATTGAGCCCGTATTGTAAGCAAAAATTATAAATCGTCGGAAAACGCCGCTTAATAAGCTCCTCCGATTCGTGGGTAATGTCGAGATACACGAACGTAGACTTCGTCTGTTCCATCTCTGAAACAATCGCCCTGGCGACAATGTCACGCGGTGCCAGCTCTTTTTGCGGATGGTACTTGTCCATGAAGCGATCACCATTGCTGTTACGCAAAATGGCCCCCTCCCCACGAACCGCTTCCGAAATCAAAAAGCGCGGGGCACCCGGATAGTAAAGCGCAGTCGGATGAAACTGGATAAATTCCACATCTTTTATGCGAGCGCCCGCCCGATACGCGATGCCGATCCCATCTGCTGTAGCGATTTGCGGATTCGTTGTGTAACGGTAAAGCTGACCAGCACCTCCTGTAGCCAGCACCGTTGCTTTGGCTTCCAGGAAAAACAGTTCGCCATCCGGCTTCCACACGAGGACTCCTACGCATTCGCCATCCTGCGTAATGACATCCACTGCAAAATGATATTTCAAAACCTGAATGTTTGGCTGCTCCATCACACGCTTGGACAAAGCGCGGACGATCTCTGCCCCAGTGGCATCTCCGTTCGCATGCAAAATTCGTCGTTTGCTATGCGCGCCTTCCTGTGTCAGCTCGTACTCCCCTTGTTCATCGCGGTCAAATTCCGTTCCATACGCAATCAGTTCATGCAAGCGATCAGGACCTTCATGCACCAGGACTTCCACAGCGTTATACGAGCAAAGACCTGCTCCAGCGATTAACGTATCCTGTCGATGAAGGGCAGGAGAATCAGATTGGGCTGTTACAGCAGCGATTCCTCCTTGAGCCCAGCGTGTGTTACTATCATCGAGTCCCTTCTTGCTGATCAACACCACATCCGCATACTCACTCGTTTGCAACGCCGTATACAACCCAGCAATCCCTGCGCCAATAACAGCTACATCTGCCCTCATCCGAGGTAAGGTGTGCAAATCAAAGTCCACAATATAACGGGGAATCATGGCTGTGTCCCTTCTCTCTTGTAACTGATGATTTTCCACCCATTATAGCAAATACACGCTTGAAGGAGATGCAAAAAAAGAGCACCCGCAAAAGCGAGCACTCCCCTCTATCTGATTAATTCGAATGCGTTACACATTCCTTACACGTGCCATATACCTCGAACTTGTGCCCCGTCACCTGAAACTCTTCCGGTACCGCGGAAATGATATTCATCGGACATCCTGGCAAAGAAGAAGTCTTACCACATTCCGTACAAATCACATGGTGATGATGGTGTCCATCTGTCGAACAGGCTAAACGGAATCTGCCTTCCCCATCAAGCTCCGTTTCCTCCAGAATCCCCAGCTCTACAAAAGTGGAAATGTTGCGATAGACGGTATCGAAGCTGAGTGTTGGATACTGCTCCTTGATTCGTTCCATAATATCTTTGGCAGACAGGTATCGCTTCTCGGCTGCGCAGATTCGAATCATCTCCTCCCGCTTGCCGGTATACTTGAAACCATGTTCTTTCAATATTTGCAGCGCTTCTTCTACTTTCATCGACAAACACTCCTTCCTTTTGTCATAACTGGAAAACTCTTATCGGAAAGCGACCCGCAGCTTTTTTACACCCAATACAACCAGCATAACCAGTACTGCCATCAGTACAATTGTACCACCAGATGCCCAATCAAGGAGATAGGCAAAATACAAACCGCTCAGCACGGAAAATTCCGCGAACAAAATCGACAAGAAAATCGTTTGACGAAAGCTTTTTGCGATTTGCAGACTAGCCGCTACCGGAAGCGTAATCAGCGCCGAGATTAACAGGACACCGACAATCCGCATGGAAGCCGCAATCGTCAGAGCGACGAGCACCATAAACAACAGGTTGATCGAACGCCTTGCCACGCCGGAGACGCGAGCGAATTCCTCGTCAAAAGAGACCGCGAAAAGCTCCTTGTAAATCAACACAACTGTCCCTAACACGACAACTGCCACACCAATCAGCGCATACAGGTCTTCGATGGACACCGTCACGATTTTTCCGAACAAGTACGAATACAAATCTGCATTAAAACCGTCTGCGATACTAATCAATACCGTAAACAGCCCGAGCCCCGCAGATAAAATAATCGGAATCGCCAAATCCTGATACGCTTTGTACACCTTACGCAACCGCTCGATGAACAACGAACCGATCACCGCAAACAACATCCCGAAAAAAAGCGGATTGACGAGGGAGAAAAAGGCGACCTTTTTGGAAATGAGCATCCCGGCAGCTACACCAGACAGCGTGACGTGTGACAAGCCATCTGCCATCATCGACAACCGACGAACAATGAGAAATGTGCCCAAAATAGGGCAAATCAGACCAATTAAAATCCCTGAAAACAGGGTGTACCGCAAAAAGTCATACTGCCACCAATCAGCAAGCATGTGTATATTCCTTCTTTCTTACCTATTTACAAAGCTTAATGATGATGAGACAGCAGTCTGACCGAATCACCGTACATACTTTGCAAGATTTTGTCTTGGTTGTGCTCAAAATCGTGTGCTGTTCCGTGGAAGTGAATTTTCTTCTGCACACAAGCCACTTTGGTCACCCATTGTGACATGACTCCCACATCGTGGCTGACGATCATCATCGTCAATCCGTTCTCTTCCTTCAGCGAACGAAGCAAGCTGTAAAATTGATCGATCGATTCCTGATCGACCCCGACTGTTGGTTCATCGAGGATCAACAGCTCCGGTTCAGCCACGAGAGCTCGCGCTATGAATACGCGCTGCAATTGCCCACCGGACAAGTTGCCGATTCGTTGATCTAGCTTTTCCAGCAAGCCGACACGTTCGACCGCAGCCCGAACATTCTCATGATGCTGTTTCGTCAGTCTGCGAAAAAGACCCACTTTGCCGACCAATCCAGAAGACACGACTTCTCGGACTGTCGCCGGAAACCCACCAGCTCCATGCGCGACCTGTTGAGCGACGTATCCAATTCGATTCCATTCACGAAACTTGGATAACGGTTGCCCGAAGAGCTCCACTGTCCCTTTGTTTGGCGTCAGCAGACCCAAAATCAGTTTCATCAGCGTAGATTTCCCTGATCCGTTCGGCCCGACGATGCCCACAAAGTCTCCGCGTTCCAATGTGAATTCAACCTCATCGAGAACCTGTTTGTCTTCATATTGAAAGGAGACGCCTGTGAGCTTAATGACAGGCACCTCTTGTTTATGTGGTTCCATGAAATATCCATCCCTTAAATCGGATTTGTTCTTATTTGCTTCCCTTCATCGTACTACGATTTTGCCCGAACCACAAGCATCCTACTAATGAATGAAAAAATGCCGCCTGGCAAGCGACATCTTTTCGAGGGTAAGCCTATTGGAGTGCAATCTTTAATGTATTCATATTGTCGCGCATGATAGACAAGTAATCACGACCCGCCTTTACATCGTCTTCCGTCAAACCTTCCAACGGATTAAGCGTAGCCGTCTTCACGCCTGCTTCCTTCGCAATCACTTCCGCTACCTTCGGAGAAACCAATGTCTCGAACAGCACATAAGAAATGTTGTGCTCCTTTACATGCTCCACCAAGCTTTTCAACTCTGTTGTGGATGGCTCATCAGAAGGATTGACCCCAGAGATCGCTACTTGCTCCAGCCCGTATCGTTTTGCCAGATAGCTGAATGCGCTATGAGAAACCATGAATTCTTTCTTCGGCGCTTGCGTAACCATATCTTTAAAATCTTTATCCAGCTGTTCCAGGTCTGTTGCTAATTGTGTGTAGTTCTTTTCGTAATCAGCAGCGTGCGCCTGATCCTTTTGCACGAGTGTATTTTTGACCTTCTCCGCCTGTGCCTTCAGTTGCATCGGATCGAGCCATACATGAGGGTCCAGATCCCCGTGGTCATGACCTGCCTCTTCTGCGTGGCCTTCTCCTTCATGCTCATGCTCAGCTGCATGAATCATCTCGAGACCTTCCGTCGCATTTACGATCGTTGTCTTGTTTTTGTCGAGGTTAGTTACAGCCTTCTCTACCCACAGCTCCAAACCACTGCCGTTATAAGCGAAGATATCTGCTCCAGAAAGAGCGACCATGTCTTTTGCGGTTGGTTCGTAGTCGTGGGGCTCTACGCCAGCGGGAACCAGATTCGTTACCTCCACGTGTTCACCGCCGATTCTCTTCGCTACATATTCCAATGGATAAATCGTCGTGTATACTTTTGGCTTCCCTGACGCTTCATTGCCAGCTTGCGGAGTCCCAGCCGTTTCGTTTGCTGCTCCACATCCAACCAACCCCACTGCCGTAATGAAACTGAGGGCTGCCAACATCGCTCTTTTCATCTATATTTCCTCCTACTCCAATTCAAAATGATTCCGATTTAGGTTCTTGTCGTTTTTCATTATACGGAGAGGAGCCCAAAAAGTAAATAGGATTTATTCCGATTTAAAGGTCATAAGTGTGTATCTTCTCTCCTAGCTCCACAATTTCTCCATCTCATTATGATAAAATAACTGGCAGGAGGTATGTCCAAGATGAAACGTAAATCATGGTTAGCCATTACTTTTATCACCGCAGCTCTGCTTACTGGCTGTGGCTCTACTGATCAAGCTGAACAGAATCATAGCGATCACACGCAGCACGCCCCCAATGGAGATTTGCAGGAATTGACTGCTTCCGCTGATCAGCTACCAAAATTTTTAGACAACCAAGACCCTGTCATTATTGATTCCTACAAAGTTGCTGCCGCAAATCGTGAGCTGCTCAAATCCATTCCATGCTATTGTGGATGTGGTGAAAGTGCCGGACACGGGCATAATGGCAACTGCTTCATCAAAGAAGAAAAGTCTGATGGCTCCATTGTCTGGGATGACCACGGTACTCGCTGCGGTGTATGCATGGAAATCGCCGTTATTTCCGGCAAGCTAAAAGCAGAAGGCAAATCTACAAAAGAAATTCGTACCTACATAGACCAAACCTACGGGCAAGGCTACGGAAAACCAACTCCTACCCCGATGCCTTCCTAAACACAGATAATAAGACTTCCGACGAGGAGGTCTTTCTTTTTCTTTTTTTGTGGAATATTATGGATATGCTACCTTATGGGGCCAAGGCTTCGGTGCCTCTCTCCTAATAGAAAAAGGGAGTAAAGCCCCAGCGCTCTACTCCCTTTTTGCATTTGATCAGACTTCCTGTTAAGCAGGCGCTACCGCAAGCATACGCTCCAAGGAAGCACGTGCCGCATCAGCAACATCCTCTGGCACAAAAATCTCCGGCTTCATATTCTCCAGCGCCTCGACGCACTTCTTCAGGTTGTTCACCTTCATATTCGGGCAAACGAGGTACTTGGAAGCGAAAATGAACGTTTTGTCCGGGCTGTCCTTTTCCAGCATGTAGCGTGTGCCGTCTTCCGTTCCGATAATAAACTCTTTGTGCGAAGACTCACGGCAGTATTTCAAAATTCCGGTCGTGGAACCAACGTAGTCAGCCAGGGATACCACTTCTGGGCGGCACTCCGGATGAACGACAACCACAGCCTCTGGGTGCTGCTGCTTCAACGTCATGATGTCTTCTACAGACAGTTGGTCATGCGTATTGCAGTACCCTTCCCAAATAATCATTTTCTTGTCCGTGAATTGGGATACATAGTGGCCGAGGTTTTTGTCCGGCACCCAAATGATCTCATCGCTGTCGATCGACTCGATCACGCGCTTCGCGTTGGACGACGTACAGCAGATATAGGTTTCGGCTTTAACATCCGCAGAAGTATTGATGTAAGCCACTACCTTTGCATTTGGATGCTGTGCTTTGAGCTTGCGTAGTCCGTCTACGTTCACCATGTCCGCCATCGGACAGCCAGCCCGTTCATCGGGAATAATGACGGTCTTCTGGGGATTGAGAATTTTTGCACTTTCTCCCATAAAATGAACCCCACAGAACAAAATCACATCGGCATCCGTTTCTTTTGCTTTCTGTGCCAATCCAAAGGAATCGCCAATGAAGTCAGCGACCTCCTGAATCTCGGGACGTTGATAAAAGTGAGCAAGAATGATGGCATTACGCTCTTTCTTCAGCTGCAGCAGTCGTTCACGTAACTCAGCGTTGCGCTGGGCTTTTTTTTCTAACGCTAAAGCGTCCATGGAAAAAATCCCCCTACGGTGGTGTCATAATTTACGGTCATTGTAAGCGTATAACCTCCCCTTGTCAACGTGGTACATTTTGCACAAAAAAGCAGAAACCGGCCTGTACAGACGCAGCTTCTGCTTTTTCATTCTCTTACTCGCCTTTTTCTCCGAGGATGCGCTCCCGAATAAAGCGGGCTACGCCTTCCTCATTATGGTGTGGGGCGATATATTTGGCTACCTGCTTGATCTCGTCAGAAGCGTTTTCCATCGCGACGGAATATCCTGCACCTGTTAACGCCTCACGATCATTTTCGGCATCGCCAAATGCCATCACTTTCTCCGGGGAGATTCCCCATTTCTCACAAAAGTATTGAAGCCCTTCCCATTTGGAAACCCCTTGAGGAATTACTTCGACATTCTGCTTGCCGGATGAAGTGATAGTCACTTGCTCGCTCCAAGGCTTTAGCTGCTCTTTCACCCACTCCAGACGATCTGGGTCTTGATGCCAGATGAAGAATTTGACGATTTCTACTTCCCCGGACTCTACTTTTTCAAGTACGTCTGCCAATGGCTCTACGCGTGCGAGCCTGTAGTATGGAAAATTCAAGATCGAGAACCCTTCCACTGATGCGTCCTCACTCATGGTCGCTTCCAAACGTTCACGGTCTTCCTTGATCATCCAGCGATTGCTATTCGTATCATGAAGCTCATAATAAATCGTTTCTTGCCTCAGTGCATGGATCGCACCGATTACCATCTCAGTGGGAAGGAGCCATTGACGGACAAGCGTGCCATCCCCCTCGAAAACAGTGCCGCCATTGCTACAGACATAGCCGTCAAAAGGAAAGGAATCGATCGGAATTTGAGCGGAGCCATACATCCTGCCCGTAGACAAAACGAGTTTGCAGCCTTGCTGTTGCAATTGGCGAAGTGCTTCTTTCGTTCCTTCTGTCAGCTTTGAATCGTGAGTCAGTAAGGTTCCATCCATGTCAAATGCAGCCATGCCTGGTGTAAGCAACATATCCAATCCCTCTCATTCGTTTTGGGTTTGCTACTGAGTCAACATAGTGGAGGAGAAGAAAAAGCACAGTTCTCTTCGACTCTGACACGCCAACTGGGGGATTCACTGGGCGTCTCCACTTAAAAAAGGGGACCGTCGAGCCAAAGCCACCCTACGGGCGGATGTTTCTCAAGGAAGAAGTGTTCGACAAGCATGGTTCCCTTTTTTAAGTTCCGACTGGGCTGGCCTGTCAAGGTCTACCAGCCCTGTGCTTTTTCTTCTCACTAGCTTTATTGGTTCATCGAAACCTTTAAAACTTAGGAGCTAAACACCCATAAGATTTATAGCAAAAAAGGGCACCTGAGGCGCCCCTTATTGTTTCGGTTCTTCGTTTGTATCTTCTTGCTTTGGTTCTTCTTTTACTTCTTCTTTTACTTCTTCCAGCTTCGGTTGAATGTTCACGACCACATCTTTATTTGCATCTGGATCGTTATCCATTTTACCTGTTTCGATCAATTGCTTGATCTGCTCAGCATCGAGGGTCTCAACACGGAGCAGCGTGTTCGCAATCAGATCGAGCTGATCACGGTGCTTGGTCAGCAATTCTGTACACTTTGCGTAGCACTCGTTGATAATGTTTTGCATTTCTACATCAATCTCGTAGGCAATCTTATCGGAGTAGTTACGCTCATTGCCATAGTCGCGGCCCAGGAATACCTGACCTTGACTCTTACCGAATTGCATCGGTCCGAGCTTGCTCATTCCGTATTCGGTAATCATGCTGCGAGCGATAGCAGTCGCGCGTTGGAAGTCATTATGCGCTCCGGTACTAATATCCCCGAGCACCAATTCTTCCGCAACACGTCCACCCAAAAGGCCAACGATTTTGTCGAGCAGGTCTGTTTTGGTAGCAAAGAAACGGTCTTCCTTCGGCAGCATCACGGTGTATCCGCCAGCCTGGCCGCGCGGAATGATTGTTACCTTATGTACCATTTCTGCATTTCTCAAGTGGTAGCCGATGATCGTATGACCAGCTTCGTGGAAGGCAACCAGACGGCGCTCGTCTTCGCTCACTACGCGAGACTTCTTCGCTGGACCTGCAATCACACGGTCAATCGCTTCGTCTACTTCCGTCATCGTGATTTGCTTTTTGTTTCTGCGGGCAGTCAAGAGAGCCGCTTCATTCAGCAAGTTCTCCAAGTCTGCACCTGTGAAGCCCGATGTACCACGAGCAATCACTTCCAGCTTCACGTCTTCGCCAATCGGCTTGTTACGGGCATGAACCTTCAGTACCGCTTCACGGCCTTTGATATCAGGACGATCAACTGTAATTTGACGGTCAAAACGTCCCGGACGCAAGAGAGCTGGGTCGAGAATGTCAGGTCGGTTGGTCGCAGCGATCATGATGATCCCTTCGTTTCCACCAAAACCGTCCATCTCTACGAGCAACTGGTTGAGAGTTTGCTCGCGTTCGTCGTGGCCGCCGCCGAGTCCAGCTCCGCGTTGACGACCCACGGCGTCAATCTCGTCAATAAAGATAATGCAAGGAGCATTTTTCTTAGCATTTTCAAACAGGTCACGTACGCGGGATGCACCCACCCCAACGAACATTTCCACGAAGTCAGAACCGGAGATGCTGAAGAATGGCACACCAGCTTCGCCTGCAACAGCACGCGCGAGCAAGGTTTTACCTGTACCCGGAGGACCTACGAGCAGTACCCCTTTTGGAATACGAGCGCCAACTGCATTGAACTTGCGGTTGTCTTTCAGGAAATCGACGACTTCCTCCAGCTCAGCCTTTTCTTCGTCCGCTCCTGCTACGTCGTCAAAAGTAACGCGTTTCTTTTCTTCGTTGTAAAGCTTCGCGCGGCTTTTACCGAAGTTCATTACTCGGCTTCCGCCACCTTGGGCATTATTCAGAAGAAAGAAAAACAGGATGAAGATGATGACAAAAGGAATGATAGAGGTCAAGAACGTGAGCCAAATGCTGTTACCCTCGGCAGGATTAACAACTACATTCTTCATCTTTTGTGCATCAATTTTCTCTTCGACTAGCTTAATAATATCTGAGTCATACAAAAAAACATTGGTGAAGAATTTGTTGCTTTCCTGTCCCGGAATAGCTTTAGCCAACGTACCCTCTACTCTGTAAGTACCATTTTCAGGTCGAATAGACAAATCGGTGACGTTGTCAGCTTTTAGCTGTACCCGGAATTCCTGATATGTAAGTTTCCCAACCTTATCAGTACCGGAGAGGATGAAATTCACGATCCCGACCGTGACAAGAAAAATCAGTAGGTAGAACCCGGTATTACGAAAAAAGCGATTCATTCCTTACCTCCTCTCACGAACAGACACTTTTCACATTTTATCATAGAAAGTACGGTCTCCACAACAAACCTACTTCGTGTAGACCTCAGGCTTCAATACACCGATATACGGCAGATTACGGTAGTGCTCGGCATAGTCCAAGCCATATCCCACAACGAATTCGTCTGGAACATCGTAACCCTTGTAATCCGGTGAAATATCCACCTTGCGACGCTCTGGTTTGTTCAAGAGAGTCACCACTTTTACAGAAGCAGCTTCCCGATGGCGCAACAGCTCTACCAAGCGGCTCAGCGTCAGTCCACTGTCCATGATGTCTTCTACAACCAGTACGTGTCTGTTTTCTACAGATGTATCGAGATCCTTCAAGATTTTCACCATGCCAGAGGACTCTGTTCCACTTCCGTAGCTGGAAACTGCCATAAAGTCCATTTCGCACGGAATGCTCATATGACGGATCAGATCAGCCATAAAAATGACTGCGCCTTTCAGCACGCAGATGACCAATGGATTTTTATCCTTGTATTCTGCAGCCAGCGTCTCACCCAGTTCTCGAACTTTACCCGCAATATCCTCTTCTGATAGCAAAATCTTCTCGATGTCTTGATTCATGAAAAAACCTCCCGCCAATCTTCTCCAAACTCTACCCGCACGTGTAGAAAACGCCTGGTCTGTCCATTGATAGGCGCTACGGCGGAACGGCGCACACCTGGTACCAAAATCACCTCATCTCCCGCCGTCAAAAGCGGAAGCTTGTCACGCCACGCTCGTGGAAATTTGGCATCAATCAATAAATCCTTTAGCTTCTTTCCATTTGCTGAGCCAAACAGGGTGATGCGGTCTCCAGGTTTTCGGTTACGCAAATACAGCGATCCTGGCAACTGATCGGCATCAAAGACCGCTTCATTCGCCGAGAGTCGCTCCCAATCCATGGGACCTTCCAGGTAAGTAATATGTACCGTGGCCTTGCTCTCGTCGATCCAGGTTACACCGGGAACGGCGAGTTCGTAACTATACGTATGTATGCGATCCTGTCGCTTTCTACGACGAAAAGTGATTCGCTCGTACACCCGGTCGACTACCAGGTCATTGGGCAAATGCAATTCCGCAGAAGGGCGACTTCCCCCTAGCATGTGCAAAACGGTCTCCACATGTTGCGAAGACCATTCGGTATGTTTTGAGAGATAACTTAATATTAGAGTAATCATTCTCCTTTGTAAAGCAACGTCACAAGTTTGAAACTTGTCATTGTCCATCAAAAATGCTTCAGGTTTTTTCTCAATCATTACCTTTTTCAACTGCTCATTCGCCAGCCTCATTAAAAGCGCTTCGTCCTGCCGAATTGCCTCTGCAGTTGCCAAGATATGCTCCCGATACTTGTCATTCACTTTTTCTAATAAGGGCATGACATCCAGACGTAGCAGATTGCGCGTATACTTGCGCGATTGGTTGCTACTATCCTCACGAGGGACGAGTTGATGTTCCCGACAGTAGCCTTCCAGTTCTTGACGCGTTTTATGCAAGAGCGGACGCACGAGCTCAATCGGGCAATCCGCAAGCATTCTTCGCTTCGGCATCCCTGTTAGTCCATGCAATCTGCTGCCTCGCACAAATCGAAAGAGAATCGTTTCCACCTGATCGTCAGCATGATGGGCCAATGCCAGCTTGGTCGCTCCTTGCGCCAGACCTACCTCTCGATAAAGCCGATAGCGAATGTCGCGACTCGCTTCTTGCCCGCCCAGTCCCGTCTTTTCCATATAAGCGGGGACGTCATATTCAAATAGGTGGAAAACCACGCCGAGTTCACGACACAGCTCTTCTGCATAGAGTGCGTCCTGCCTTGCCTCTTCTCCACGAAAGCCGTGGTTCAGATGGACAGCATGCAGCTTCCATTGATACTGGTATTGTTTATTGAGAGAAGCCAATATATGCAACAGTGCGGTAGAATCGTTGCCGCCGGATATTCCGACCACAACGCTTTCACCTGGAAGCAAAAGCCCCTCGGACTCAATCTCGTTGCGCACGCTTGCCAGCATAGCGGGCTCCTTTCCAGATCGTCAGAACCGAAATTCCAAATATAAGTCCAGAAGCAATCGCGCCGGCCACCATCAATGTTTTGGTCGCCTGAGTAATCCCTCCGACATAATCGTTGTTTACAAAAGCAAGCATGGCTTTGTAAGCCAACGATCCCGGGACCAGTGGAATAATGCCAGCGACGCTAAAATTCGTAGAAGGAACTCGCAGTATAATAGATAAGAGCTGACTGAGCAAAGAGACAACTGCAGCTGAAACAAACGTCGACAGCAAGACCTCTGCACCGTAGATCGGAAGAATGGAGTAGACGAGAAACCCGACCACTCCGGCTAAACCAGCCGCTACGATTGTTCGAACCGGCACATTGAATAGCACACACCACGCTACTGAGGAGGCGAAGCTAAGCGCCAATCCTTTTAACAACATCGTACTCACCTCGTAAACGAAAGAATAATGGCTGTGGCTACCGCTACGGAGACAGCTGTCAGCATCGCTTCTACCCCGCGTGAAACACCTGCAACCAAATCACCAGCCATCAAATCCCGAAGCGAGTTAGTGATGGCGATCCCCGGAAACAACGGAAGCATCGCACCAATAATAATGATGCTTAAATGCAACTGCGGAAAGACCGTCACGGTCAACAACGCGAAAAGTCCTCCTAGTAAAGCGGCAGAGAACTCCGTAAAAAACTTCATCCGGACAAACTGTTCTAAATATTCCTGGCTCAGGTTCACAATCAACCCGGCCATCGCAGAAGGAACCAGACTGCCCCAATCTCCCCCTGCAAGCATAGAAAAGGAGCCGCTGGCCGTAGCAGCTGCTAGATGCTGCAACCATTTCGGATAGATCTGCTTTTTCTGATCGATCTCACGCAGCGTCCGATAGGCTTGCTCCAAATTAATTTTCCCACCGACAAACTGTCGGGAAACATCATTCACGAGCGTTATTTTATTGAGGTTGGTCGTACGTTTTGGGGTACGAACCATTCTTGTATGATCGAATCCACTGCAACGAAAGGACAGGATGATACTGGTGGGGGTAGCCGAGCTGTTGACGTCATCCATTCCCGCAGCCTTCGCAATCAATGCCATTGTCTCTTCCGTCCGGTAAGTCTCTCCACCGTTTTTCAAAATAATCGAGCCTGCCAACAAGCAAGTATCCATCACCAAATCTGAGGACACGAACCGTCACATCCTTCACATAAACCATGCGTAATACAAAGTACCAGCCAACAGGAGTAACGAGGCGACAAAAAGACCGCTAATGCCCGCGCCTACATTCCCTTTCGCCCGCGCTTTCTTTTGCGACTTTTGCGGTTTGGCGCCCATGCTATCTCGCAAGACTGCCAACAGCTCTGCTCGCATTTCTTTCGCGGTCGCAAACTTACCGTGAAAAGCCTTCAATAGAGGCTCCCGGTAAGGGTACAGGCTGTCACTTTTTCGTATTATATCACAGAGTAATATCGTGTGACGTGGGTCACCATGGCTGTTTTTCCACGTTTCCGGTCCAACCGTCAGACGCACCATCATCACGGCTGTCGAGAACAGGTCATAACTTACTTCAGCCCGCCTATCACCTGCGTGCCAAAAAGCTCGATCATACTCTTCTGTAAACTGCCGAACCGCATTGCCCAGCTTGGTCACTCCACCGAAATCAATCAAGCGTACCTGCTTGTCCGTTTGGGTAACCATCACATTCTGCGGCTTCAAATCGCCAAAAATATAGCCATTCTGATGCAAAACATCCAGCCGCGCCAGCAATTGAACCATCATCACGGCCACCCAGTCCGTACCCTCTTGCTTAATATATTCATCCAGTTGCAAGCCCTGAAGATATTCCATGGCATAAAACGTACAGGCCTTCCCGTTTACAACGAGATCGTCCACGTCGCACAGGAGCGGTCCCACTCTGGAATCCCGCCCCTGCTGTGTGCTTTTCAACACATTCACTTCCATTAAAATATCCATGCCTTCCACACCGACCTTAACCGCGCGCTGTACGCCACCTTGGGATACCAAGTACACGGTCCCGTTTGCACCACGCCCCAACTCCCGTAAGACGTGGTACGATTTTTTGTTCCATTTGCCTGTAAAGTGCTTGGGCAGATCGGGGGTGGCTGCCTTAAAAGACATGGTCACGCAGCATTCCGTTCGAGTCGTCCTCATCGTCTTGATCGATGTAACGATCTTGCAGCGAGCGTGGGAGCTTGTCCTGCTCAAACAGGGCAATTGCCTCTACGATGGCGGGACCTGTAGGAGTAATTCCACTCATCGCCAAATCACTCGTAATTTGATGGGCCTGCTCGACCTTTTCTGTCCACGGAATGCGGATATCCAGATGCTTTTGTTTCCCCGGAAATGAACCAACCGCCATTCTACTATGTCCACTCCGTGAATGCAGACTGATACTAAAATCGTGAATCGCTTGCTGAACAGCCGACAGCTTTGGCTTCATACTTCCTGAGGTATCGACCAGCATCACGACGTTCAAGCTGCTTTTTTCACCCAACTCGTCAACCATTCCAGCAACCTGCACTCTTTTATCAGGTGCCAGCTCCTCTATTCCGGAATCGCCCAAAATCTCTTTTAATTCTTTATTGACCACTTGATGAATGGTGCGCGTCATTGCTTTTCGCGTCAGCATTTGTACCGTTTGCGCGAGCTGTTGGGGGTACACGATGTCGCAGAGTCCACCTCCTGCTTCCGCAATATCCCTGATCTCCTTCTCCCCTTTCTCACCCAGCTCACTCTTGTCGATTACGCCAATCACATTCACCGTAATTCCTTGCTCTCTTGCCAGTGCCGCCGCAGCAACAGGACTCATCCCCGAGTTGGAGCAGCCGTCTGTCACTACCAGTATTTGACGAAGTGTCGCTTCTTTCACAATAATCTCCCCATTCGATCTGTTTTGTCAGTCCCAGCTCCGTGTAGCGAACGTTCTTCTACTTCACTTCGCAGGATATTTTTAGCAACAGTATCGACGGGTAATAGAAAAAACATACTCCTAGCTCACAATCCGTGGACGCTCGAGCTTCTCCATGCCATGTACCGCGATGGCAGCCCACTGTGGTACAAAGCGGTCAATGCGCGCCACCAACACGGTCATGTCATCAACAATTTGTCCGGAATGCTGGCGAATGACTTTTTCCAATAGCAAATCAGCGACCTCCTGTGGATCATTCGTCTCCAGTTCGCTGATGATTCGTTTCATCCACGCTTGCCTGTTTTCAATATGGCGCGGCGCTTCATAGATGCCGTCGGACATCATGACGAGCAAATCACCTGGCTTGAGCATACGAGATACGACATCCACCTCGATTTCTTCCAAAATTCCAACTGGCAGGTTGTTGGCGGTAATCGTGATGACATCCTTATTTCTTTTGACAAAGCTCGGGGTGGAGCCGATTTTTACAAAACGGGTATGAGCGGTTTGCAAATCGATCAGAGCCAAGTCCACCGTCGCGAACATTTCCTCCTTGGAGCGCAGGGCGAGCACGGAATTAACGGTTTTGATCGAAATTTTTTCGTCCATGCCAGAACGCAGAAGCTGTTGGAGCATATCGAGAGCGGATTGACTCTCTATGGATGCCCGCTCGCCATTTCCCATTCCATCGCTGATCGCCAGCGCCATTTTTCCATTCCCCAAATCCATCGTGCGGAAGCTGTCACCAGATAGTAGCTTTCCGTCTTTGGCTGCACCTGCAATCCCAATATCGATCTCATACGTTTTGGCGGAAGCAAGGCACATCGTGCATGAACCGTCTTTTTGCGCTTCACAATGCCGCTCGCGAACCACAATGTTTTCTCCCAATATCTCCGTGAGCATGGGAGCCACGATCTTCGCGCATTCATCGCGGCCATAGCAAGTCGGCTGACTGATTTCGATATCGACCTTCCCTTCTTCCAAGCTGTGTATTTCTACGCGGCGTACCGACAGACCCAAGCCCTCCAATGCTTGTGAGACCTGCTTTTCCTGAAAGCTCAGCTCCATTCCCTCTCGCTGTATTTCCCGGGCAAAATCACTCATGACCCGAGAGACTCCAGATAGCTGGTCAGCTACGAGCATTCTGCTTTCCTTTATCTGCTTTTTCAGTTGGTCAAACGATTGCTGGCGATCGTATTCTTGCTCCATCACAGTCATTACCTTTTCTGTTTTGACACACTTGCGCTCCCAATCACGGGGCGGAGTAACCCCAGCCAATGTACCGTGCTCGTACACTTTTTCCCTTAAAAATCGCATGCCCTCATAGGTAGATTGTGTATCTTTTTCCCAGCATTGTTCTTTTTTCCAGCATTTTTGGCAGGTGAATTCAGATACACGGCTGAGAAAGGCATCTGCTTGTTCTTCTATTTCTTCAGGATCGGCTGTCTGGGCAAAGCTATGGGAAAGTTGCGTAAACAAGTCGGAGAATTGCTGGATTTTGCCCGCCGTCACATCGCGGACTCGGCGCATGTATTCTTGATGGGATTGTAGATTCTCAGGAGTCCCGGGGATAAATCTCGCTACTTTTTTCCAAAGAGCAGCAGGGGTTAGAATGAAGAGCACAATGGCCAAGGAGGTTTCGATTAAGGAGAAGTAGAGTGTCTCTTCTGCTCCACCGTAAATCGCGAGAATAGCCGTACCAATTAATAAGCCTGCAGATACGCCCACTTTTCCGCCTTCCTTTAGCAAGCCTGCCAAAAGACCGGAAAAAGCAAGCAGATTGATTTGTAAAAGAGCACTCACATTAGCCAGACTGAGGATGAGACCTGTAACCACACCAACAGCCGCACCGATCGTGCCACCACCGACAAAAGCAAACACAAGCAGCAAATAGCGTGAAAGTACATGCTCCATCGAAATGCCTTCGACCATCCAATCCACAGTACCCGTCATCAGGGAAGCCAGTAAAATGACTAACGAGACGATCTCTTCATTTTTGAGAGGCTCATAAGGCTTCGCCAAATGAATGATCGATAAGGACTGAATGAATATGAGCGTCAGCACAAAGCCAAGGATCGCTTCTACTGCAACCATCACGAGCTCGTAAGTCGTTACCTGATTGGTCAGAACCGCATACAACAGACGGCTGATGAAAATCGTCCCGACAACCAGCAAAGGCGTCCGTGAAAAATCTTTCTTACGCATTTTATTCATCAGTTTGCAGGCAAAGAAAGCAAGTATCACGCTCAAGGAGGTTTCCAGTCCAACTGGCACTGACTGGGTAAAAGCACCGATAATAAGAGCCATCCCCGTGACAAGCAAACAATCTCTTCGAATATAAAACATGACAATGAAATACGGTATAGCAAAGGGAGTTAGCTCCTCCACAATCAGAGCTCGTCCTAATAAGAAGCCCATAAGGATGGGGAGAACATTCCACTTCTCTATGAAATCTGCTACTTTTTCTCCCCACGTCTGGGCAGTGGTACCCATTCGATCGGACACTTGCCGCGTCCAAGCATGTCCGGCTTGTGTTACGTTTTTGTTCGCAATCATTTCGCTCCACCCCGTTCTTGGTCAATGTGTTTCTCCATTATACGGAGGGGGCATTGTAAAATTTGTCAAAAATCCAATGAATATTCACGGAATCGTGCGACAAATTCAGTAACGCAAATGGACAAAAAAAACCGACGTTATGGCGGATAACGTCGGCTGACAGGTGATTCGCGCTTTGCGAAACGGGCTTAGGATACTGTATTCGTCAAGACTTTGAAATGACCTTCCTATTTTTACATTCAAAATACACTTTCCACAAAGAAAGAAAAGTCATAATTTTCCGAATTAAATAAGGGCGACCGCGGCCCTTTTTCTATACGCTTTTCTTCAAGAGGGACTGTTCCCGCTGATAGCGGGGTGGCTGTCCCGGACATAGACGTCAGCAATTTCACTAATTTGCACCAGTCCGGTACATCGCCTGAGAGATGAACAAACACTCCGACGTGGAATGTCTCCCTCTCGTAGAAGATCAGCTGTATACTCAATCCGGAATCATATAGATGCTTTCGCCTTGCTTGGTAAACAAAATTCGCTTACGTACCAGCTCTGCCAAGTACTCCTGATCGTTTAACCGACTTGCTTCATAGGTCAGATCGTCTTGCTTTTGCTGCAAGACCGCTGATTCTTGCTTCAGGACTTCCAGCTCTGTCTCCTTCTTGGACAACTCGCCACTTTGCAAAAACAAGGTATAGCTAGTCCAGACGAAAAAGCACAGGATCACAAAGAAAAAGAGACGCATTCTCCTTCTTTGTCCTTTTCGGTTAATGGAAGAGGTTCTTGATTCCTTCATCAGTACGCCACCTCGAATCTACTCCCGCTTTCTCTTTGAGTGAAACCAATTCTTCCAATTGGTCCAAAATCCTGTTGTTTTTCCGTACATTTTTTTCCCCAAATGTTGACCCCATCTGGCAAAAGGAGAGGTGACAAAACGCGTCACTTTCCACAAAAAGCCGAGGATCGCGAGCAACACGGAATACAAAAATGTCAGCACCATGATGATCACGCGGAACAGAAAGAGCACAGGACGTACTAGCAGGATGTCTATAATTTTTACGACCGTACGGTAAAACCACTGACAGAATTTTATCACGCGGTGCAAGAAAAGGATATACTTCTTACTACCTAATAAGAAATATAGCCACGCGCCAAATATCATTCCAAAAAATATCGGAAACCGAATGATCCCGTCGTTCACTTTCACCAAAACTAAGAAGACAACGCCCATACTGCCCACCCAAAAAAGGATGTCAAAGAAAAAGACCAACCAGAGTGGCAGTCTGGCCCTGCCCTTAAATACATGGTACGTATCAAATCCCATCCCCATCAGTGCACCACACGTCGACATGGCCAATACCGTCTGCAACTGGATAACGATGTTCACTTGAATAACTTGCCGAAGAATCCTCTCGACCGATCGCCGGCCTGCCCTTGCTCCAGATAGGCCATCTCGTGAACGAGCCCCTCGATCGCTACTTCTCCGGTTTCCAGACTCAGATTTTTCATATGCAGGTTTTGGCCTCGTATGGTTAAAAAGCCGCCGTCCGTCTCCAAGAGGAATTCTTCGCTGTCAAAGCTTTCGACGTTTTTTACTCCCGAAATCGCTAAGCTGCGACGATTAATCATCACGACTTCATGACGTGGCCGTCTCGTGTGATCGTTCATGATTACTCCCTCCTCACGTACCCTTCTTGTACTATCGTATGGGGAGGGATGTCCTGTTAGAACAAAAACGGTCCATACACAAAAGAAAACCCCGTATAAATACGGGGTTTCGTCTCACTATCTTTACTTGTAAACGGTGTAGTTCCCGTTCACGTAGATGATTTTGTAACCGGTACGCTCCGTGATGGTTTTCAGAGGTAGGGTAGGAACGTTGTTTTTCAACTGAACCGCTGCAGGCAGCGTTACATTCTTGCCATTGATGGTCGCTACGTTTGAACCGACCTTGAATTGCATGACCGTATTGCCGCTTACGACTTTTGCCGTTGTTTTGGTGTAGCTGATCGAGAACCCGAGGGCATCACGGAAAAACGTAGTTGGCATTAGCGTGTTGCCATTGACGGTATACGGTGCCACTGCGAGTCCGGTTGTTTTACCAGCCTTCGTAAAGGAAGCGACGCTCTGCTTGAAGCTAACACCATTCAGAGCCACGATGGTCGCCGGACGGGAGAAGAGCAGGCCTCTCTCCTCGGAGTTGTAGACGCCAATGCTGTACACACCTGGAGTAGCCGGATTCACAATGCCAGCTGTCTCGGCGATATTGACCTGAGCTACTGTTTTTGCCGGAATATCCTGGGCAGGAATAATAATCAGATTCTGTCCGCGTACACCAACAAAGCTAGCGGCCACACCGTTCACCGTTACTGTGTTCGCTGGCAAGTAAGCTGGAACACGGAAGCCAACTGGGAGTACGACTTCAATGAAGCCCTGATTACGAACAATCGGAGCACCCATCGCTTTGATGCCGATTGAAATACCAGCAGGAGTAGAGGCAGTCGCTCTTGTCAGCCCAACCGTTGCCAATGTATTATCCACCGCGACTGGTGGAGTCACTCCGGAAACTTGAAATTCCTTCGACTTATAGGTCTTGTTGTCGATCTTGGCCGTCACGGTATAGGTTCCCGCTGTTCTCGGAGTGGTCAAGTAGCCTTCGAATGCAAACTTGATGCTCGCGCGATTCGTACTACTGAATCCGTAGGGTGTGCGGAAATAAACCTTATTCCCCAACACGCTTACATTCGTCACTTGTGCGCCATTGACAGAGACGCTGTTACTGGTAAGAACCGGTGGAACGGTTACTCCATTTGGGAATTCGACTTCGATTTCTGCGTTCGACCCCAGCTTGTTGGAAAGATCCACGTCAAATGTATAGCTCGTACGCGCTCCTGCTGCACTATCCGACAAAGAAACGGTGAATGGCGTATTGCTTGTGTTTGTAATCTCTACATCTTTTGACTTGTATTCTTTGCTGTCATATTCGACTTCATACGAATAGTATTTGTCTGGTTTCGATGGGTTTACAATTCCCGCGGAAGAGGTAAACTCCAGCTTTATGTAGCTATCTCCGTCTGCACCGCTCGGGATCTCAATCCGAATCGAGTCGCTGTCAAGAATCGAGACGTAATCCGGTTTGTAGCCGTTTACCTTCACATCAGATTTGCTGATGCTCTTTGGCAGCATGTCCTTGGAGGGGAAATTGACATAAATGTATTTGCCCTCTTTCAGCCTGCTTTTCGAGCTGAGATTAAATTTTCCGAGCGTTAAGGAGATGGAATCCTCGGCATTTTTACTGCTAGGGGAAGCCTCGAAGTCACCCTTGCTACTACTGCTACTGCTGCTAGACGAAGATTTGCTGATCGTAATCTTGTCGCCCTTGTAGCTGGTCTCCGCACTTGTTTTCACTTCGATTTCGTAGCTACCCTTGTCTTCCGGGTTGGTGATATTATCAATGGTTAGTGTAAGCACAGTGCCTTTTCTGATCTTCTCATCGACTTCGACCTCAACCACATTTTTGCTTACGGATACGCTGTCGATCGAAATCTTGTCATTATCGTCATCTTTTAGCGTGACGTCCGATTTTTTCAATTTTTTATCTACCGAATAGTCAGATGGGAACCTAACGAAAATACTGTCGCCTGATGATAGGTCCTTATTGATTTCGAACTCAATCGTATATTCTGTTTCCTCGTCCACACGTGTACTGTCTGCAGAAACATCCTCGATAGAGAGAGCATAAGCCGCTTTTGGCTCGAGCATCACTGGACTTGCCAGTACCGCAGTGGCTAGCAGCACTGAGATCCCTTTGTTTACGCTTTTGTTCAACGGTAACGCCTCCTTCTCTAAAGTTCCCTACTATGATAGGAAATGTTCGGCAGGAAAGGGTTACAGACTGGTAACGAATGATTTTCCTCACGCAAAAGCAGCTGCCCGATGACACAGGCAGCTGCTTCTTTTGAAATATCTACTGGTTCGACAGGCTCTCCAAAATGGCATCGCCTCTCTCGCCAATTTTCACAATAGCGTATTTGGCATTCCGCTCCACTTCAAGTCCGGTTCCTTCCGGGACAAAATAGCTTTCTATGCCGTATTCCACTCGATTGCCACCGATTGTGCTTCCATTCATGATCACATCGGATGGCTGAGGCTCGTAGGCCCGATTCCACCGACCATTGAGCTCATAATAGCCACTGTAGCTGTGCAAGCCATTTGCTTCTTGACGGAGTACGACACGAATCTTATCCCCTGAGTCAACCTGTTCTTGGTCCAATGCAGATATGGTGTAGCCAAGTCTGACGTAATCCCCTTGCAGCAACGAACGCGGATCGATTGGGACCAGCTCCAGCTTCACCGTTTTTCCGTTGGCCAGGATCGTCTCACTGCTCCATACTTGATAGCCAATCAAAACAAATTGCAGCAAAATGACAGGAAGCAACACAAGCGCTTTTCTCATAAAAAGGGACGGTTCGCTTTTTGGCCACTCGATTTTCGCCCTTCGATCCCACCACAAGGTAGCAATAAAAAACACCAGGCTGAGCAAAAGCAGGCTCAGTGACTTGTGCAGCAAGCTCCATAGCATGTCGTAGTACTTCATGAGGAGAAAGGCAAACCAGAAACCGAGCACGATTCCGAATCTCACCCTATTTTGCTGATGCAATGTCCGGTACAACAAATACGTGCTGACTGCGAAAAAAGCCAGATTCACGACCACATTCATGGAGCCTGATTGAAAGCTTTTCTCCGTCAGGATCAAAAGCGAGAGTAAGGCGTACACCAACGAGCTGTTTTGCAAAACGACTGGCAATTGCTTTACGTAATGCATCGCCATCTGCGTAGCAAAGATAATTACGAGCACATATTCAAAGGAAGGCAGGTACTCATCCAGCTTCGTAGCGAGGACGACTAAAAAGGTCAACTGTGTCAAAAGCCGCGCTGGAATGGCAGAGACAGCTTTCCACACGTATAACAGTACCAACAGGAAAACGATCCAATAAGCTCCTTCTAAAAAGAGAACAGAACCGATACCAAATATATAGCCCATTGTAAGCAGCGTATATCGTACCGTTGTATTCATCCTGCTCATAAGCACCACTGGGCCAATAAAGCCAATTAATGAAAGGAAAAAAAGTAAATCAATAACCACTTCGTCTTGAATGATCAGAAAAAGCAGACCTGCTATCGAAGAGGTTCCAATGGATGCGGCAATGGTTGTGACGAGAACCGTGAATGCCTCTTGAAAGAACACAACCCATTTGCTTTTTTGATGGGCTGATTCCTTGCGTAGCCAATTAATCCCTGCAACTGCTCCCCAAACAATGAGTACAGTCAGCAGCAGCATGAAAACAAAGAAGCTTTCTGAGAAATATTGCACCATGTAGGATATGAAATTAGCGAGCACAAACAGCGCGAGCAGCGATGCCGTCACAATCAGAAGCCCGCGACTCGGCACCCATTTTAAAAACGTGACAAACAGAATCCCGCCCGTCAGGACATATAAAAGCTCAGGGAGCGGACCATACACCTCGGTAAAGGATGAAACGAAAAGACTGAGGGAAAACGTCAGAAACGATAGGTAGTAAATCGGCTTGGAATGCCATTTCCCCGTAGAGGTTAACCAGAACAGGACCATATTCCCCAACGCAATCAACCAAAAAATCATGAACCACCACTCGTCTTCATGGGCTACATGAATGACGGTTGGATGGAGAAAGAAGTAAATCGCCAAATGAGCCAGGACATAGCTGATGACATAGAATGGCTGATAGCGCGTGAAAATCGCGAACAGCAAATTCGGTATGAGCCATACGACGAAAAGCATATAGCTGTCGGCATGTGAATTGTATATTTGCCCCAACAATGCCACACTGGTGCCAAAAGCCAAGCCTCCAGCCACCAGAAGCCAATTGCTCAAAAACGAATGTCGTTTGATAAAACGCAGTCCATAGGATAATAAATAAAAAAGGACGAGGATTGCCACACTGACGCCGATCTTTTGTTCCCTGACCATAAGCGGCCAGTTCGAAGCAAAAAAGTATAGGATTGATGATAACAGAAGCGAAATGGACAAAAAGTAACCCGTTCGAACCCCGTTTTGTTGCATACAGCACACATCCCTTCGGAAATACCCTCAAGTACTCCCATTATATCCCTTCGTTTAAAAAAAGCCTAAAAAAAGACTGCCATCCCGGCAGTCTCTGTTCGTATGCACATTACCCTTTGAGGTAAGCATCTTCTTCTTTTTCATCCCGCGGAACAGGAACTTCGCCGATGACGGTATACAGCGAAGCCGCTTCTTCTTTGCGTGGGTTTTCTTTGATATCCTCTACTTTTACCGAAACGATTTTTTGTCCGAAACGGATTGCCAGCTTGTCGCCGATTTTCACATTACTGGATGCCTTTGCAGGGCGATCGTTAATTTCCACACGCTGTTTGTCGCACACTTCTTTTGCGAGCGTGCGCCGCTTGATCAGTCGAGACACTTTTAAGTATTTATCAAGTCTCATGTTTGGCTTCCTCCCACCATTTGTCCATTTCTTGCAGGTCCGTCTGCTCAAAGGTACGGCCCGCTTCTTGCAGCTTGCCTTCAATATAGGAAAAGCGCTTCTTGAACTTGTTGTTGGTCAATGCGAGGGCTTCCTCCGGATCGAGCCCGAGGAAACGCGCCAGATTGACTACCGCAAATAGTAAATCACCCAACTCGCCAGCTCGTTCTTCCTCTGATGCTTCTTGTAGTTCGTGGTATTCCTCTTCTACCTTTTTGAACACGTCTGCAATATCGTCCCAGTCAAAGCCTACTTGGGCTGCTTTCTTTTGCAGCTTGTACGCATACATTAGTGCTGGCAAGTCGCGCGGTATTCCCGCCAACTGTGATTGAGCCGTTACATCGATGCCTTTTGCTGCTTTTTCCTGTGCTTTGATCTCCTGCCAATTCGCCAGCGCTTCCTCAGAATCATTCGCGCTCTTTTCCCCGAATACGTGCGGGTGGCGGCGAACTAGCTTTTCATTCAACGTCGCGACAACATCCTCTACCGAAAAATATCCATCTTCGGCTGCCATCTGCGAATGGAGCATGATTTGCATCAACAAATCACCCAGCTCCTCACACATCGCATCTGGATCATCGTCGTCGATCGTCTCCAAAACCTCGTACGTCTCTTCAATCAAGTTTTTGCGGATGCTTTGATGTGTTTGCTCGCGATCCCACGGGCATCCATCCGGACTGCGCAGGATCGCAACGATCTCCTTCAAGTAGGAGAATTGGCGGTACGACACCTTCTCGTCCTTCGTCGGCGGTACATACACCAGGGACAAATTCCCGAAATGATCGAGTCTGTCCAGTTCATACAACGGGACTGTCTCAATGATTTCTTGTCCCGCTACCCCTACGGCTGTCGCTACCGTCACCTCGTAATCATCTGGCAGCACTTCCATTAAGGTCAGCTTCACATCAGAGGCGACAAACGCATCGTACACTTGCGCGATAATCGTGTGCAGACCCGGTGATACTTGATGAGCAGCGAGCGCCGTCCCATCCAGCAGAGAGAATCCCTCAATCGGATCGATATGTAGGCGGGCAAACAACGGATCGATAAAGCTCTGTCCACCGCCAATTTTGATTTCTACGCCACGGTTTGGTCCCTCTGCCAGCAACAACTGCACGGTACGTTCCGCCACCAAAGGATGACCTGGCACGGCATAGACAAGGCTGCCGGCTTCGTTTACCCGTGAAAAAAGCCGTTCTACAATATCCGTGTACACATCGGAAAACGTATCGTGCTGCTCATATACATCGTCAAAGGATTCAATCGTGATGCCTTCTGCGATCAACTCGGCTACGACCGGATGCTCTTTCGTGCGCAAATACAGCTGTTTGGCAGCTTTAAGCGTACGATAGATGCCATAAGGAAGCTGGTCCAAATCTCCGGCACCAAGACCGACTACGGTAATGGTCTTATTCTTCATTTCCACTTGTCACGCCTCCTTTTCGTTCATTCTCGCCTTCTCCGCTGGGAGGAGCTTGTATTTCGTTAACAGCGAAGCAATTCGCTTTCCTTTAGGCAAAAATTGAATATCGCTTCTCGTAAGTCCACCCGTTTTCAAAAGCGCCAGCAAATAGAACAATGCTCCAAAAGCGACAGCAATCAAGCCTACCAGCGTATAGAACAAGCGATTGGAAAGTCCGGCACTGGCCAGCATTGTATTAGCGAGCCACTCCACTATCAAAACAACAATCGACATCACAACGACAGACACAAATGGCTTTTTCACTGTTTGACGGAATCCAATGTTTGCTCCCGTGTATTTAATTACCGCTAAAACGTTTAGTCCCATGGCAACCAAATAAGCTAAAACGGTGGACACTGCTGCACCAGAGATACCCCAGAACGGGACGAGTGCCAGATTGAGAATGAGCTTCACCAATACACCAATAAACAGGTTGCGGGCAGGTCGCATTACACGCCCCAAGCCTTGCAAAATTCCCGCGCTAGCAATACTCACTGTGGCGAAAATAATCGTGAAGGACTGTACAGCGAGGGCCTCGGTACCGTTGCTATCTCCGTAGAGCATGACGTTGATCGGCTCCGCCAACAGAGCAAGACCAAAGGAAGCAGGTAATCCCAGAAGGAAGGTCAGTCGAATCGCCACTTCGGAACGATGAGAGATCAATTGATGCTGACGCTGGGCAACAGCTTCACTGATCGCAGGCACTAATGCCAGCGACAAGGACGTGGCAAAAAACGTACCAAACTGAATGAGTGGTTGACCACGGTCAAATGCACCCTTCAAAAGCTTGGCCAAGTCCTCCGGGGTCCCGCTCCATTGCAGCATATTGACGACGGTCATCGAGTCTACAAGCGGAACAAGCGGCAGAACCAGTGCGCCCATACAAATCGGAACGGCATAGGTCAAGAGATGACGAAGTATTTGACGATTGGTCCACGGTTGCACGGATGATTGCTGAACCTGACCCATGGACAGCTGCCCCATCTTCTTGTCCGCTCTCCAATACCAAAGCAAGACGAGAATTGCTGCAATGGCACCTGGAAAAGCAGCAAAAACGGCACCTGTACCTGCCAGGTAAGGGTCCTGATACACGTTCATCGCCCAGAATGCAGCAACCAGAATGAAAATCACACGAATGAACTGCTCAGCAACCTGAGAGACGCCAGTCGGCATCATGTTTTGATGCCCCTGAAAATAGCCGCGCAGGATCGCAGCCATCGGTACCAATGGCAGTGACCAAGCTACCGCTCGGAGCGGGGTAATCAAATGCTCATCACCCATCATACTGGCAATAATAGGTGCCCCTCCATATAACAGTAAGAAGAAAAAGATCCCGAGAACGACCAGCGATATACTGGCTACTCGAAACGCCCTGCGTGCCCCGATCGCATCCCCGACAGCGACGCGCTCGGAGACGATCTTGGAAATGGCAATGGGGAAACCCGCCGTCGCTAGAATCAACAACGCGGTATACAGCGGGTATACTTGCATATATACGTACAAGCCGATATCTCCGGCAATGTTTTGGTATGGGATGCGGTATACAGCGCCTAAAAGCTTGGAGACAAGACCGGCAATTCCAAGTATCGCCGCGCCTTTCACAAATTGAACGGAAGCTTTTTCTTGACCCATGTGAGTGAAATTTCTCCTCTCCAACCTAAAACTTCGTTCATTATACCACAAGGCCATAGGCACAAGAAAAACAGCCCCGGGGTACGAGGCTGTTTTTGCTGAGCGATCTTACTGCTCCATCTGCTTTGCCAGGAAACCGGCCGCTGTTTCCGACATTTTGATCTCCAAATCACTCATCTTCGTTGACTCGTTTTTGTTGAGGAGGATCACGGACCCGATTGGATCGCCTCCTGCAACAATCGGTGCGATGACGAACGAGCCCATCGTCTCGTTCAAATCACGACAAATTTCATAAGAGCCTGCGTTTTTCTCCAATCTGGTCTTTCTTTCCTCCAAGCATTTTTCAACAATGCTGCCAATTGGTTTCTCCAAATATTCCTTTTTGGAGGCCCCTGCCACTGCAATGACAGTATCCCTGTCTGAAATCAGTACGGTATGATTCATGCTTTCATACAAAGAGTCGGCATACTCTTTTGCAAAATCACCCAATTCTCCAATCGGTGAATATTTTTTGAGAATGACTTCTCCGTCACGATCCACAAAAATCTCAAGCGGGTCGCCCTCACGAATGCGCAGTGTACGACGAATCTCCTTAGGAATCACGACCCGACCGAGGTCGTCAATTCGACGAACGATACCAGTTGCTTTCATGTCTTGTTGCCTCGCTTTCCCTGAGAAGTGGGTAGTGAATAGATGGTGGTTGGTTGGTTGTATTTTTTCCTCAAATTCTAATTTTAACTATGGGTGATGGTATCAATTTTTGCCAGTTACTTCAATTACTCTCCCCCGGGTGGTAGCGAGTGATAATAGTATTTGCCCACGTTTGAAGAATATGCGAGAAAACGAAAAAACAGGGAAACGAATTCCCTGTTTTCTTCGGACTTCTTATTTTTTTGCTGGAGCATCATTTTTGGACTGCGGGATGTTGAATTTCGTAATGAGCTTGTCCAGCTCAGTCTTGCCGAAAGTATCGTACGCTTTCTCCAAAGAACTCGCACGGAGCTGTTCTTTCATCTCATCGAAGGTCTTTTCTTTGCGATTCTCGACCTTAATAATATGGTAACCAAAATTAGTTTTTACTGGCGGTCCAACTTCACCGACTTTTTGTGTCAGGGATGCTTCTTTAAATTCTGGTACCCATTGCGTTACATCCGCATTTTCGTACAAGCCCCCAGACTGTTTGCTGCCTGGGTCATCCGTGAACTCTGTTGCCAGCTTCGCGAAGTCTTCACCCTTTTTCAGGCGCGCTTCCAAGTCGTTGGAGATTTTCAACGCCTCTTCTGGTGTGCGCTTTTCGGTAGAGATCAGGATGTGGCGAACAGAAGCAACGGTACGGGAAGCTTTGTCCATTTGATCATAGGTTTGCTTCAGCGTAGCATCGTCGATATTCTTTTTCATCACATTGATGGACTGGTTGATCAAGTCCATCTGATTGATGATCATGTCCTTGGTTACGCCTTGGCCATCCATGAGCTTGTTGAACTGAGCTTCATCCTTACCCAAAAAGCTCATGTACTGTGTTTTGATTTTCTCGAAAGTTTTCTCAGCGAGTTCTTTGGACTCTTTTTTCATAGCGTCGTCGGAACGGCTAGCCAAAACCTTGGTAGCTGTGAACTCACGGGCAAAAGCCTTCAGTGATTTGCTATCAGCCATTTCAATCATGGTACCTTGTTGTGGGTTCATGAAGTTAATAACACGCAGGAACTCTTCGAACTCTTTTCCTGTTACAGTTCCTCCTTGATACTCCACAATGACCGCTTTCTGGTCTGCTGCGTAAGGCAGAGTGAGTTTAGGGAATTGTACCAAAGGATCATTAGCAGCTTGATTACTGCCATCTGTCTGATTCGCTGGAGTTTTTGAGTCTTGTTTCGCTTCTTCTGCTTTTCCACCGCAACCAGTCATGAGTGCCACGACCAGAACAGCCGAAGATAGAATCGCTACAGAACGTTTCATAAATAAGGTTCTCCCTTCTCAGGCAAGCCCATTTTGTCCGTTAAGACACAGGGCTCTCCGTACCGGTGTCTCTTCGCACCTGGTGAAATTGACGCAGCAGCTTTTCAACCAACTGCACGCCCTCATCTTCTTTTAACCCCTTTACTTTAACAGCAATCGTGATCTGTTGTCCACCCGACAGCCCAACCCTCTTGCTCCAGTTACTGGTAAGCGCAAACAGCGCTCCACCATCGATATTGTTGTTCTGACTAGGGTGCAGTAACAATTTAATCTCGTCTGGATTCTTCTGGCTAATTTCGGTGATGTGGTGCTTCAAGGCATACACCCGCAAACGGGAAATTGTCAACAGATTATCAACCGGCTTCGGAACTGGTCCAAAACGGTCTAGTAGCTCCTCTGCCAAATCGTCGACGTCTTCCAAGGTAGACACCGCGACAAACTTTTTGTACATCTCGATTTTTTGTCGGCTGTCCGTAATGTACATCGACGGAATATAGGCATCCAGTTGCAGGTTGATCTCCACAGGTGTGACAATCTCTTGTTTGACTTCGCCCTTCAGCTCATCAATGGCTTCTTTCAGCATCTGGCTATACAAGTCGAAACCAACCGTATTAATAAAACCATGCTGCTCCGCGCCCAGCAAATTACCCGCTCCACGGATGGACAAGTCTCGCATCGCGATCTTGAAACCAGAGCCGAGCTCGGTAAATTCCTTGATGGCTTGCAGACGTTTTTCCGCTACCTCTGTAAGCACCTTGTCCCGTTGATACGTAAAGTATGCGTATGCAATTCGATTGGAACGACCTACACGTCCACGCAGCTGATACAGCTGAGACAAGCCCATTTTATCTGCATTGTAAATAATCAGCGTATTGACGTTCGGGATGTCCACCCCGGTCTCAATGATCGTCGTGCTGACCAATACGTCAAAATTCCCTTCCAAAAAGTCGAGAATGACGCCTTCCAGCTCGCTTTCGTTCATCTGTCCATGCGCTACAGCGATGCGTGCGTCAGGAACGAGCATCGAAATCTGCTCCGCCATCTGTTCGATTCCCTGTACTTGGTTGTAGAGGAAGAACACTTGCCCATCACGAGCCATCTCACGCTCAATTGCTTCGCGAACGAGAGCAGGGCTGTAATCCATCACATACGTCTGCACAGGAAAACGATTTTCTGGCGGCGTTTCGATGACAGACAAATCACGCACACCGAGCATCGACATGTGCAAGGTACGTGGAATCGGTGTGGCGGTCAAAGTCATGACATCCACATTCGTTTTAATCTGCTTCAGCTTTTCCTTGTGGCTCACACCAAAGCGCTGCTCCTCGTCTACGATTAACAGACCGAGCTCGCGGAATGTCAGGTCTTTGGAAAGTAGACGGTGCGTACCGATGACAACATCGACTGTACCTTCCTTCAGTCCTTTTAGTGTGGCATTCTGCTCTTTGCGCGAACGGAATCGACTCAATACCTCCACGCGGATCGGATATTCCGCAAAGCGCTCACGGAACGTCTCGTAATGCTGTTGCGCCAGAATCGTCGTTGGAACCAAAACGGCTACCTGTTTTCCGTCCATGACAGCCTTGAAGGCAGCACGAATAGCAACCTCAGTCTTCCCGTAACCTACGTCCCCACAAACGAGGCGATCCATCGGACGTTTGCGCTCCATGTCCGCTTTCACTTCCGAAATCGCGCGGAGCTGGTCTTGTGTTTCCTGATACGGGAACATCGCCTCAAATTCACGCTGCTCTGTCGTGTCGGGAGAGAATGTATGACCGACAGCAGATTCGCGGGCTGCGTACAGCTTGATCAAATCTTCGGCGATATCCTTTACAGACGACTGGACTTTGTTTTTGACGCGTTTCCACTCGCTGCCACCCAAGCTGTAAATCTTCGGCTGTGCCTCTTCACTCGCCACGTACTTCTGCACATGGTCGATTTGATCAATCGGAACAAACAGACTGTCTCCTGCTGCGTATTGAATATGAAGGTAATCTTTATGAATTCCGAGAATTTCCTTGGTTTCAATTCCGAGGTATTTTCCAATCCCGTGATTCACGTGAACGACGAAATCACCGGGCTTGAGCTCGAGGTAGTTTTTGATACGCTCCGCGTTGTTCATCGTCTGCTGAACTTTGCGCGCCTTGCGCTGTTTCGCGGTAAACACTTCACCTTCCGTAATAACAATCAGCTTGTTTAGCGGAAGCTCAAAGCCTGTTTGGAGGTTTCCTAAAATGATCGTAGGACGCCCCGGAGGTACTGTCTCGACTGCTTCTGTTAAAACATCCGCTTCCATTTCGTAGTCATGCAGGACACGCTCCAGTCGCTTCGCACGCTCCAAATCAGCTGCGACAAAGACGATCTGATCCTGGGACTTCTTCCAACGGGCCAGCTCTGTTTTCAGCACGTTCATCTGTCCATGGAAGTTTTGCATGGTACGACAAGTCAGATTTACAATGTTTTGCGGCTGGGTCTTTGGTGATTGTCTCAAAAATAGGGAGAGGTAAACGATCTGGCGCTTTTTCGTCGACACAATCTCGTCGTACGTGCGCGACAGGCTGAGATTGGACATATATTCGCCCTGGATGATGCGTCCCGTCAGCCATTCCCCTTCTTCTTTTTGCAGTTGCGCTGCCGTATCCAACACACGGGAAGGCTCATCAACGATCAGCAAGGTATCGGAAGGCATATAGGACAATAATGTATCACCCGTCGGGTAAATGACAGAGATGTACGAATACAGCTGTGCAAAACGCTGTCCCTGCTTCATTCTCTCTGCATCAGAGCCGATTCGCTCCATGACTTTTTCCTTAGCAGCCCCATCCTTCAAATTGGCGAGGGTTTCTCCCAGCTTTTGTTCTAAGCGAACAGCTGATTCCTGCAATAACGGAGTCGAAGCAATCATTTCTTTTGCTGGACCAAGAATATATGTCTGGACCGATTCCAAAGACCGTTGGGAGAGCATGTCAAACGTACGGATCGAGTCGATCTCTACATCAAAAAGCTCAATCCGCACTGGCCACTCCGAATCGATCGGATACAAGTCGATAATTCCACCGCGAATACTCATTTCTCCCTTGCGCTCAACCATGTCCACTCGCTCATAGCCAAGCTCAATACATCGGAGCAAAAAGGACTCGATATCGAGCTCATTACCGACGGATAACTGAATCTGTGCTTCCTTCCATACTTGCGGGGGAACAACCAAGCGACGCAAGCCAGCAAAAGGGGCAACCAAAAAACCCGTAAAGCCTTGGGCCAGACGGTTGAATACATGAATTCGCTGCGCCAGCATTTCAGGGCTGGCAATAGCAAGCTCAGAGCCAATCAGCTCATTACCGGGATAAAGCAACACCTGATCAGAGGGAACCAACTCGATCAAATCTTCGTATACTTTTTGTGCTTGGTACATGTTATGCGTCACTACACAGACCGGACGATCTGCCATTTGTTGCAATGACGCCATCAATACTTGCCGGGCGGAACCAGCTAAGCCAGAGACAAGCTGCTCATGTAGCCCCTTCTCCAAACCAGCCACGATTGTCCCGACGTTCGTGTCCTGTTTCATCGGGTTAATGATGACTTGCATTCACTAATCCCCTCTCTAATTCTTCTGTCAACTAAAATCAGAGCTTCGCTTACGCTCACAACAACCGCAGGTCAGCCATGCGAAAAGAAGCCTTAGCTCCCCAAGCTAAGGCCTTGTCAGTGCAAGCCTCCCTAATGCGTATCCACTTATTGAAGTGGGTTTCCGACTAGCGAAAGCTCTGGATGCTGAATCAGCGCTTCACGGCAGTAGTCGCACGTGATGCTGACGACCGTATCTCCACTTTGTTCTCTCGATATTATAAGAGCACGTTCCTCCGGGGTCAAGGAATCAAACCCGAGTTGCGCTTCTGTTACTTGCGATTCGTCAAATTCTGCAATCTTCATGCCGCAGCAACGACATGTATAGCGTATGCTCATGCACATACCACCCCCATACTGTTCCTATCGGTTAGTATGGACGAATGGGTGGGAAATCATACTACTTCTTCAAGCTGTTGTAATGGTTCATGACCTTTAAAAACGACTCTCTTGTCCACATGGCGCATGCATCAGCAGCCAAGCTCACCGCTTCTTGAATGTCGGCTCTTTCCGCCACTGGAAACGTATTCAAAACATAGTCGCTGACGCTCCGCCCTGGTTCAGGACGACTGATTCCGACCTTGATTCGTTTAAACTCCTGTGTGCCTAAATGCTGAATCATCGACTTGATGCCGTTGTGCCCACCAGCACTGCCTTTTTCCCGCAGACGAAGATGGCCGGTCGGCAAATCAAGATCGTCGTAGATGACGACGAGATCGTCCGGAATGAGCTTGTAAAACTTCAGGACTTCCGCAACCGATTCACCGGAGAGATTCATGTACGTCTGTGGCTTCACCAGCAACACCTTCTCGCCCTCGATTCGGCCTTCGCCCACGAGTGCGCGAAACTTGTTTTGTGTAACAGGAATTCCCCACTTGTCGCTAATCTTATCTATGGCCATAAAGCCAGCATTATGTCTGGTGTCTTCATATTTTTTGCCGGGATTACCCAATCCAATTATGACTTTCACACTTATTCCCTCCTACTCTCTTCCCATTGTACTCCAATGGTCACGTGAACAAAAGGAAAAGGGCAGAGATGAAATCACCTCGCCCTGCTTTTTCATGCTCTATTTTATTCGTTCGCAGCTCCTGCTTTTTCAGCCACTGCTTCTGCTTCTTGCTCCGCATCAATCGATTCTTCGGACTTGGCCTTAACTGGCAGGACACTGATCAACACTTCCGTGGAATCAAGCCCCAGCTCCACTCCTGGCGGGACTGTCAAATCCCCTACCAACACGACATCCCCGATGTTGAACCCGTCGACATCGACTAGGAACGATTCTGGTATATTACCTGGCAAGCAAGTCACTTCCACACTGTGGCGGACAAGGGTAGCTACACCCAATTCTGGATCTCCTGTCATGAGGACAGGGACAGACGTGTGTATTTTTTCATTCATATTGATCTTCTTAAAATCTGCATGCAAAATGTTCCCCTGCAAAGGATGCCGTTGCAGCTCATAAACCATGACATCATGCATGTCCCCGTCTACACTTAACCGGAATGGCTTGTTCGTCGCCTGGTGACGCAGGGCCGCATCCAGCTCTCTTCCTTTGACCTGAATCGGCTTATTGCCCACTTCGCTGCCGTACATAATACCGGGAACCCAGCCTTCGTTACGCAGCACCTTTACAGCATTGCCTGTCTTTTTTTCGCGAGACTGTGCCTGTAATTGTTCCACAAAAAAACCTCCTTCGGACCGCTAGTAAAAGTTTCCTCACTAGCTTGTCCATCGGAGGTTTAGTTCAACCCCCAAAGAGGGGATTGTATATTAATCGAACAACTTGCTTACGGAAAGCTCTTCGTGAACACGAATGATTGCTTCACCAATGATTGGCGCTACGGAAAGAACGGTAATCTTATCGATAATTTGTTCTTCTGTCAGCGGAATCGAGTTGGTCACAATCAGTTCCTTGATCTTCGAGTTAGCAATACGCTCAATAGCAGGACCAGACAGAACTGGGTGCGTGCAGCATGCATATACTTCACGTGCGCCTGCTTCTACAAGTGCACTTGCAGCCAGTGTGATCGTTCCAGCGGTATCGATAATATCGTCGATGATGATCGCTGTTTTGCCTTCGATGTTTCCTACGATGTTCATTACTTCGGCTACGTTTGGTTCTGGGCGACGTTTGTCAATAATGGCAATAGGCGCTTCCAGACGTTCTGCCAATTTACGAGCACGGGTCACTCCACCGTGATCTGGAGATACGACAACGATATCTTTCAGACCTTTTTCAGAGAAGTGCTTACCCAGGATAGGCACACCCAGCAGATGATCTACTGGAATATCGAAGAAGCCTTGGATTTGTGTTGCGTGCAGATCCATCGTAATCACACGTTGTGCACCTGCAGTCTCGATCAGGTTAGCAACCAGCTTAGCTGTGATTGGATCGCGTGCACGTGCTTTACGATCTTGACGAGCATAACCGTAGTAAGGAATGACCACGTTGATACTCTTAGCTGAAGCGCGCTTCAATGCATCGACCATCACCAAAAGCTCCATCAGATGCTCATTAACGGGAGCAGATGTTGGCTGAATGACAAATACGTCACAACCGCGAACGCTTTCATTGAGTTTGAGTTGGCATTCGCCATCACTAAAGCGCACTACTTGTGCGTTTCCGAGTGGTACGCCGATGTGTTCAGCGATTTCTTTTGCCAGTTCCGGGTTTGCGTTGCACGTAAATACCTTCAGTTTTGGGTCGCGGTAGTTAGCCATGATCTTCTCAAGAACCTCCCGTTTATGATTGCTTTTTGCCCTTGCGAGGCATTTTGTTCGCGTAATCGATTTTATTAACTTGACGCTCACGTGCGATCGCAAGCGCATTATCTGGCACATCTTGATTAATGGTCGATCCTGCAGCTACATAAGCATTTTGTCCAACTGTAACTGGCGCAACCAGATTGCTGTTGCATCCGATGAATGCCCCATCTTTTACTGTTGTTTTATGCTTCACTGCCCCATCGTAGTTGACGGTAATCGTTCCACAACCAATATTGACTCCGTCTCCGATTTCCGCATCTCCTACATAGCTGAGATGTGGAACCTTCGTACCGTCACCAATTTTCGCATTTTTCAATTCCACGAAATCACCGATTTTGGCGTTGCTTCCAATCTGTGATCCTGGTCGAACATAAGCAAATGGCCCGACAGAAGAATCGCTTTCTACACGCGAATCAACCATCACCGAGTAAGAAATGGTCACGCCACTCGCTACTTCCACATTCGTCAGATCCGCTTGGGGTCCGATTACACAATCAGCTCCAACGGTTGTTTGTCCACGCAGGAAAGAACCTGGGTGAATCACGGTATCTGCCTCAATCTTCACATCCGTTTCGATGTACGTAGAAGTTGGGTCGATGATTGTCACACCATTACGCATGTGACCAGTCATAATACGTTTTTTCATGTAGGCTTCTGCTTCCGATAGCTGCACACGATCGTTCACACCCATTGTTTCCTCTGGGTCAATTGCTTCGTACCCTACTACCTTTTCACCTGCATCACGCAAAATACCGACAACGTCTGTTACATAGTATTCGCCTTGTGCGTTGTCATTTTTCACTTCCGCCAAGGCTTTCCACAATTTTCGGTTGTCATAGCAGTATATGCCCGTATTAATTTCTCTGATCGCCCGTTCCGCTTCCGAAGCGTCTTTATGTTCCACGATTCGCAATACTTCGCCCGCCTCATTGCGCACGATACGCCCATAACCTGTTGCGTCAGGTAACACGGCGGTTAATACAGTTGCAGCCGCTTGCTGCTCCTCGTGATAGGTCAGCAAGGCCGACAACGTAGTCGCTGACAAGAGGGGAACGTCTCCATATAAAAGAAACGTAGTGCCTTCTTTATCTTGTAAAAACGGCGCTGCCTGCGAAACGGCATGGGCCGTTCCCAACTGTTCTTCTTGCAGTGCATAAGTGACGTCCTCGCCTAGCTTGGCACGGACAGCGTCAGCACCATGACCTACGACGACAACGATATCCTGAACCTGCATGGACGCCATCGTATCGACTACATGCTGAACCATTGGCTTTCCGCACACAGGGTGCAGGACTTTGTACAGCTTCGATTTCATCCGTGTACCCTGACCAGCAGCCAGAACCACGGCATGGATCTTAGACATGTCAACCCTCCATCGTAGAAGTTCCACAATGACTATATCCTAATTCATATGTGAATTTCAAGACAATCGATACAGGATTCTCCCTGATTCCTTGCATTGCCAGTAGTTAGACACAAGCCAGACAACATTTAATTTTCTGACAGAAATGTGATATATTGTTGGGCGAAAGGGGTTATTTGAAGGAGGTAGGATGAGATGAGCGCAGAGGTATACTTGCTGACTGGGTACTTAGGAAGCGGAAAAACCACCCTTTTGCAAAAATGGCTGACTCATTTGCGCATCACAGACCAGAAAGTAGTCGTCTTGATGAATGAAATGGGGGAAGAAGATATTGACGGGGAACAATTGCAAGGCTTCGGCTTTCCTGTCAAAAAAATGCTCGATGGCTGCATATGCTGCTCGATCAAAGGCGAGCTAACGGAAGGCTTGAAAGATATTATGAACGCCATTGCGCCAGACCGAATCCTCATCGAGACTACTGGCGTAGCCGATCCACTCGATGTCATCGATACGATTACCCATCCAGAGCTGTATGATCGACTGGAGTTAAAAGGGACCATTAGTGTTGTCGACGCCTCTCGTTTTCTCGACCTCAACTCGCGATTCTCCTCGACTGCCACTCTGGTCAAAACGATTCGAAATCAAGTGCGTTACGCAGACCTGCTTCTTTTGAACAAAACCGATTTGACTAGTCCTGATGTCATAGAGCGAGTCCGTCAAAAGCTCAGTGAAATCAATCCGACTGCACCCATACACGCTACTGTTCAGGCAGAAATAGAAGTCTCCCGGCTTTTGTCAGTCAAACGCACCGTTCATGAGCGATCGCCAGACAACGAGACAAGCCGCCCCATTGCCGTACAGAAAAGCATCGGCCGAATGTCCACGATGGACAGGCTCAAGCAATCCCTTGGCCTAAAAACAAGCCAACCCTCTCTCTACAATAGTATCGAAACGTTTTCCTATGTGTTCACCGGGCCGGTAGACGCGAAAAAATTCGAGGACTTTCTGTACGATCTTCCCAAAAACGTCTATCGGGCAAAAGGCTACGTCCAGTTCCACGGAAAGCCCGAGCTGATCTCGTTTCAACATACCGATAATCAGGTGCTCCTGTTCCCTTTTGAAAATTTCGGACCGAAAATGGTAGCTGTCTTCATCGGGGAAGGAATGGACCAAGAAATTATTTTGAACGATCTAATAAAATGTTATGGTTAACGGACGCCGAAGCACCCTGCCGGAAATGACAGGGTGCTTTGTGTTCAGGACTTTTTAAGCACCAGCTTCGATAGTGCTCTCTTCCTCTTGACCTACGCGGTCGTATTCTGTTAGTACTGCTGCCTGGATTTTTTCACGGGTAGTCGAAGAAATCGGATGTGCAATATCACGGAATTCTCCATCTGGTGTACGCTTGCTCGGCATAGCTACAAACATACCATTGTTTCCGTCAATGACACGGATATCATGAACCACAAATTCATGGTCAATTGTAATGGATGCAATCGCTTTCATCCTACCATCCGTATTCACTCGGCGAAGTCTTACGTCTGTTACTTCCATCTAGTTCACTCCCTTTATCTATGTAACGCGTTTAGGATTATTTCCACCCGCTGGGTAAATATTCCTGCTTACCATTATGCAATATTTGAAAAAATATATAAATATGTTTATATGTCATTTTTTGGAAACATTTTCTGTAAGTACAAAAAAAGCCCAATGCACGTGGCATCAGGCCGTTTTCCATTATTTCCTATTCAATAAAAGCTACAATTTCGATTTCAACTTTTACGTCACGCGGCAGTCGTGCTACTTCTACAGTAGAGCGAGCTGGCTTGTGATCACCGAAATATTGACCGTACACTTCGTTCAGTTGACCAAAATCATTCATGTCCTTGATGAAAACAGTCGCCTTCACTACGTTCGTCAGGCTGCCACCGGCCTCTGCCAGTACCGCTTGAATGTTGGAAAAAACCTGATGGGTTTGCTCCACGACGTCACCCTCTACCAACGTGCCGTCTGCACGCAGCGGAATTTGACCTGATGCAAAAAGAAATGGACCTACCTTTGCAGCTTGGCTGTAAGGACCAATAGCGGCAGGAGCCTTGTCAGTTGAAACAAAAGAGATTGCCATACCTATCTACTCCCCTCTTTTTTCAAAAAAACTGCCTAGCTCTATTTCAATTTGCTTGCCCTTGAAGTCTACATCCTGCAGTTTTGCAAGCGATACGTATTCATCTACCAAACGCTCAGAAACATCCGCTGTCGTTTCTACCAGTACGCCGCATCCCACTACGGTTGCTCGGAATTCCTGCAGCAAATCAATCATGCCCCGCAGCGTCCCGCCAGCTTTCATAAAGTCGTCCACAATGAGGACACGGGACTGCTCGGCCAAACCGCGGCGAGCGAGTGACATGGTTTGGATTCGTTTACTGGAACCCGATACATAGTTAATGCTCACTACTGAACCTTCCGTCACCTTGTTGTCACGGCGCACAATCACAACAGGTACATTCAAAAACATAGCCGTCGCATACGCAAGTGGAATCCCCTTTGTTTCCACCGTCATGACGACATCCACATTTTTATCCGCATAAGCGGTTGCAAAAAGCTTTCCGATCTTCGCCATCGTTTGTGGATTTCCAAGAATGTCGGACATGTACAAGTATCCACCTGGCAAAAGTCTCTCTGGATTAGCGAGTTGACCGATCAGTTCGCGCATGAAGTGAAGGGCCTCTTCCGTTTTGACCTGTGGAATATACTTCACTCCGCCTGCCGCTCCCGCCACCGTTTTCAACAAGCCTACCCCTTGGACTTCAAAAGCCTCTTTGATGATAGACAAGTCTTCACTGATGGATGATTTCGCTGCGCCGTATTGTTCCGCGAACAGAGTGAGAGGAGTCAGCGTATGGGGATGGGCGAGCAAGTGCTGCGTCATGTCAACCAGACGTGCACTTCTGCGCAATTTCTTCATGGCTCTTCCTCCAAAACCGAATATTATGCTGATAATGTATCATTTCCATACGGGTTTATGCAAGTATTTCCCCTTCTTGAGCGCCTAACATTCGGACAACAAACACATCTTTGACAAAACCTCGCAACGCATTGTAGATCCGATGTACTTTCGCTTCCTTTTGCACAAGAGCAAACACAGTAGGGCCGCTGCCAGACATCAGGACACCATCTGCTCCTGACGCGATCATGAGATCCTTGATCTGTCTTACTTGTGGATGGAGCGAGAGTGTAACGTTCTCCAGCACATTCCCAAGAGATTGGCACATGAGTGAAAAGTCTTGCGTCGCGATGGCTTGCAGCATCTGTTTGGTATCAGGATGATTATCGATCTGGGCCACCCGCAGGTTGCCGTATACATCTGGGGTAGATACTCCGATAGGCGGCTTGGCTAGAATGACCCAGCACGGTGCAGGAGCTCCCAGATGCGCAATCTGTTCGCCACGCCCCGTCGCCAGCGCTGTTCCACCATAAACGCAAAATGGCACATCAGAGCCAATCTCCGCTCCGATTTTAGCCAGCTCATCTCTGGTCAACCCGAGATTCCATAATTGGTTCAAGCCGCGCAGTGTTGCCGCTGCATCACTGCTGCCACCTGCCAATCCAGCTGCAACAGGTATTTGCTTGTCGATATACAAGTGTACGCCCTGGCGTACTTGAAATTTTTCTTTCATGAGCGTTGCCGCTTTATATGCATGGTTACGGATATCATCTGGTACGAAGCTGGCAGAACAGTCCAGCGTAATCTCACCATCTTCGCGTAGAGTCATGTCCACACGATCTGCCAAGTCTACGGTTGTCATCACCATTTCTACTTCGTGATAACCGTCCGGCCGTTTGGCAAGCACATCGAGAGTCAAATTAATTTTGGCCGGAGCTTTGACCGAGATACGCACGTAATTCACCTCTGCCTACTTTCTAAATTTCCTAGTTTCTTATTGTAGCATAGGCAAACTCTCCCATGCCACTTGATCAATTAAAAAGAATAGGATCGAGAGCATTATGGGTATTTCGAAAATTCAGCCCTCTTTCTAGAAAAAAAAGCCGGGATGCCCCGGCCTTGTCAACGAGTCTTTATGGTGAGAAACGTCCGTACGTTCAAACCCAAACGTTACAATCGCTTAGCGGCTAATGCTTCCTCAGCAAGCTGAACAGCGCGCTTGACCATGTTACCCGCGTCCCGTGTCGTGATGCCTCCCCAACCCTCGGATTTTACCGTATCGTAAAACCCAAGCTCTTTGGCCAGTTCCATCTTAAACTGCTCTGACATCAGTCCTCGTCTGCGACCCATAGCACCCTCCTTCTCGTTGACAGGCTTAGTGTGCTCCATACCGCTCTTTTTATTGCCTGAACCAAATGTTCAGAGCTTTTCGATATAAAAAACAAAACAGTAGAACCCAAAAGGGCTCTACTGTTGTACAAATGTGATGCGGATGTGCTCGTTTTCGCGGCACACCGTCAATTCTACTGTTTCCGTCAAGATGTCAGCATAGCTGTAAGATACCCGCTCAAAGAGTTGGTCGTCATCCAGCTTTACCACAAACACAGATGGGTAAGTTTCTTCGAGGATGCCACTACGTTCAACGGTTTTGCGGCGACCGCCATTAGCCTTCAGCAGGATGCGCTCACCAATGTGTCCGTCCAAACTACGTTTAATGTCAAGTAACGCGTTTCTTGCCATTGTTCCATCCACCTCGCTTACATCTATTATAACAGCTCACTTATATTTTGTCAAAGAAATAAAAAATTATAGCAACCCTGCAGATATTTTGTCAACGGGGTTTTTTTCATAAAAAACGTAGATATTTGTCAAAAGATATGCATAAAGGGCATAAATACGCAAAAACCCCCTTTCTGGGGGATCGCGCCCAAAAATAAGGGGGTTGTCTACACGATTTACGTAATCAGTCCGCGGCGCATACCTTCGTTCGCTAGGCGGGCAAATTCGTCCAAACTGAGTGTTTCACCACGTCGGGTCGGGTCGATCCCGATGTCAGTGAGCATCTGTATTACTTCATCCTTTTGGGTTTTAGGAAACAGTCCATTCATTAGGTTGTTCAACAATGTCTTGCGGCGCTGTGCAAACGAGCTGCGTACCACCCGGAAAAACACGTCCTGATCATCTACCTCCACTGGCGGACGATCTCTTACCTTTAAACGAATCACTGCCGAGTCGACATTCGGACGCGGGATAAACACACTTGCAGGCACAATCATCGCTACTTCTGTATCTGCATAGAATTGAGCTGCGACTGACAGAGAGCCATAGTCTTTCGTTCCTGGTTTGGCTGCAATTCTCTCTGCCACTTCCTTTTGAATCATAACTACGATGTTCTCGAGGGGCAATCTCTCTTCCAGCAGCTTCATCAGGATCGGTGTCGTCACATAGTAAGGCAAATTCGCCACTACGCTCAGCTTTTCCACTCCTGTCATCTTTTCTTCTATTAATTTCTTCAGATCCAGCCCCAGTACGTCCCCATGAACGACTTCAATATTTTCATAGGGTGACAGCGTGTCCTGCAAAATAGGCAAAAGACGCTGGTCGATTTCGATCGCCATCACTTTTTTGGCTGCTCGTCCCAATTGCTCCGTCAGCGCACCGATACCGGGCCCAATCTCAATCGCTCCCTTTTCCTTGGTGAGGTCTGCCTCTGAAACAATGTTGTGTAAAATGTTGGTGTCTATCAGGAAGTTCTGGCCCAGACTCTTCTTAAAAGCAAAGCCGTACTTCTCCAATATCTCTTTTGTACGCGTCGGTGTGGCAATATCCTTGCCCGCTATTTGGGTCATGGCTTACTCCCTCTCTTTGTTGATGGCTGCAATAGCCGCTTCGAATTCTGCTCGACTGATTTGGAAGGCATTGAGCCGCTGCAGCATTTGCTTCGCGTTGGCATATCCGATCCCCAATGCTTCTCCCAGCTTGATTCTGCGTTCTTTGGCATCTACACCGGACGTCAGGCCATTTGCCAACAAGTCGTCAGAGGTAATCTCCCCAGCCGTTTCCGCCATTTCGGTACGCACCTCTGAGAGCGCACGAATTATCACGTCAGGTGTCGCGTTTTCGACACCGATGTCGCCCTTTTTGGTCCCATCCTCCTGGGTAATAAAAGCGTGTTTACAGCCTGGAACTGACTTGCTAATAATTTTTCGGATGCGCTCCCCTTGATAATCAGGGTCTGTGAAAATAATAACACCGCGTTTTTGTTGCGCCAGCCTGATTTTTTCAATCGTTCTTTTATGAATGGCAGAACCGCCAGTTTCAATCGTATCGGCATTAACCGCGCGCTTGATCGTTGCGGTATCGTCTCGTCCTTCGACCACGATGACTTCCTTGATCTTCATCATGTGCTCCCACTTTCGTACAAAATCGGTACGATACTATTGTTCCAAAAAAACCGTACCTCAAGCAAAAAATACATGAAACATTTGGTAAATAGAATCGTCTAACTAACAAACAGCTTATCACAATAACCATCCAGGAAACAGAAGAACAGGAGCAATCGCTCCTGTCCTAAGGCTTCTGTGGTCCAATTATATATACAGTTTTGTTGCGCTTGCGACCGAAATTCCTCGCCTCGGACTCCGTGCCTACGAATACGTCGATTTTGCCACCTTTCATGGCACCACCCGTATCTTCAGCTCGACGATACCCAACACCTTCAATGTACACCCACCATCCATACGGAATGACGTTAGGATCTACAGCGATTGTGTGACCTACCTTGGCTTTTGCCCCTGTTGATGTGCGTCCATATCCCGGAGAGCTTGGGTGTTTGCCACCTCCCGAAGGAGTATAAGCGGTCAGGGTAACCCCGTTCAGTACTTTTTTCGGCCTAAATACTTTTCCACCACGCGAGACCGGACCCGCCGCAGAAGCAACCAGGACCCGATCTGGTTGACCCTTCTTCTGCAACATTGGGATTGCGGTACCCACGGCTACAACATTATCTTTCTTCGGTACAAGTACATCTCTTTTGACCAGATCACGGGAGACTTCTTTCCCATCTTCCATGACTAGCTTGTAGTGTGCAATTGCCTTACCTTCTTGCCCGCTCTGTAATACGCGGGTCTTACCTTTTTCCAGCGCTGGATCATTTTTGCGTATTTCTTGAAAGGTGACTCGCTCATCGACTTTTACCATTTTCTCAACAATTCGCTTTACGCTGATCGAGGAGTCCTTGGTAAGTGTAGCGGTCAATGCCGGTTCTACCCGGTCCTTCTCACCCAGCACGATGCCGCCGTCCTTCAACGCACCAGCAACATCACGACTAAGTGTCTCTATCGTTTTTTTCTGCCCGTCAACCTGGATTGGTATGGACCAGGTTGTATATAAAGTAATGAGTGCTCCGTCTTTTAGCTTCGTCTCAGGTGTCGGTTGAAGGGAATCCTTTTCCGTTACCGTAATGTTTCGCTCGGTTAAGAACTGTTCAACGGTCGTGGCTTTTGTTGCGACCGTCTTGCTTTCTCCGTCCAACGAAAAAGTGACCTGTTTTGGCTGAGTAGCCTGGGCAGAGAAATAGCCAATCATGGGAACGAGCACAAGAGCAAGGCAGCCAAACATGACGAGCCCGCGATTCTTATACCTTTCCCATATCGCGCGTAACTCCATTTCCCACACTCCTTTTCCTAGAAAAGCACAAGGCTCTTCTTGTCTAGCCAGGTAAGGGTCGATGTAATTGCACTAATATTCTGGAAGTGGCCGGTACTTCACAAGGTCGGCTTTGATTGTATTTCACTTTCTCTCCTTTGTCAAATTTACCCTCCCTTTTGGCTGAAACGATAATGGTATCAGACTAGCAAAATAGGCTTGGCGAATGGTAGCAGAAACCTGTCGAGAAGCCATGTCGGATGGACAATAATCGTTCGACACATTGTTCATCGTATGCGTCGACAAAAACGAGTAGAACCTGGTTACTTCACACAAAAAAAACGGGAAATCACGTGATCAATCGTGATTTCCCGTTTTTATTAACCGTTCATGCGAAAAAGACGTCTGGCGTTGTCTGCGGTAATTTGCGCCATTTCCTCATAAGACAAACCATGAATGTTCGCCATTTCCTCACAGACGTAACGCACATATCCACTCTCATTTCGCTTTCCTCGGAAAGGATGCGGAGTGAGATATGGGCAATCTGTCTCTATCAACAACTTGTCTAGCGGTACCTTCGCTGCTACTTCTTTTGGCTGCTTGGCATTTTTGAATGTAAGCGGACCACCGAACGAAATATAAAAATTCATATCGAGTGCCTGCTTCGCTGTTTCCCAGCTGCCAGAGAAGCAGTGCATGATGCCGCCAACATCTGCTGCCTTCTCTTCCTTCAGGATCGTCAGAACATCTTGGTGCGCATCGCGGTTGTGGATGATGATCGGCATGTCGAGCTTGCGAGCCAGACGGATCTGCTTCCGGAATACCTCTGCCTGCACATCACGTGGCGACGTATCCCAGTAGTAATCCAAGCCCATTTCACCCAATCCCACTACTTTCGGATCACGACTGAGTTCCTCAATCCATTCCAGATGTTCGTCCGTCATATCCTTGGCGTCCTGTGGATGCCAACCGATGACGGCGTAAATAAAGTCATACGCATGAGCCAAATCCATGCAGCTTGGAATGGTTTCAGCGTTGAATCCGATGTTCACAATCGTACTGACGCCATTTTCTTGCGCACGAGAAATGACTTCTGCACGATCTTCATCGAATTCATTCGCATTTAGATGAGCATGGGTTTCAAATAACAAGATGGGTCCTTCCTTTCCTTGCCCTCGTTACTTCACGATTGCTCCGTTTGGCATACTTGGGTCAACAGTCGCAAGTGTCAACTGATCTCCTGCCGATGCTGCCAAGATCATTCCTTGGGACAGCTCACCGCGAAGCTTCACTGGCTTCAGGTTAGCTACGAGGATCACTTTTTTGCCGACCATATCTTCTGGGGAGTAGTATTTCGCGATACCGGAAACTACTTGGCGCTTTTCGTAGCCGAGATCCAATTGCAGAACCAACAATTTGTCTGCATTTGGATGCTTGGCACATTCCACTACCTGTGCCACGCGTAGCTCTACTTTTCCAAAATCGTCGATGCTGATCTCTTCTTTTGCATCAGCTGGCTTGTCAGTTGCTGCTTCTGTTTGGTTGGTGTTTGTTTCGCTCACAGGTGCTTCCCCTTTCAAAGCTGCTTGCTTTTTCTTGTTTTCTTCCGCTTGGCGGCGTGCCTCTGCTGTCGAATCGTCGATGAAAGCGAGTTCCGCTTGCACATCCAGACGAGGGAAGAGCAGTTCCTTGCGGCTAACGGTGCTTCCAGCAGGCAATCCACCCCATGCACTTGCAGATTCCCAGTTGGTTGCTTCTTCATTGCCCAAAATACCCAGTTGATCCCAAATTTTCGCTGGTGCTTTTGTCATGAACGGTTGGATCAGCACGGAGCTAATGCGGATGCTTTCCACCAAATTGTACATAACGGTTGCCAAACGACCTTTGGTTTCTTCGGATTTCGCCAAATTCCAAGGCATGGTCTCGTCGATGTATTTGTTTGTACGTCCCACCAGCTCCCAGATGTGAGCCAGTGCATTGGAGAAGCGCATTTCTTCCATGTGCTCTTCCACCAGCGCCTTCGTTTTCATCGCAAGGCCGATCAAGCTGTCATCCGGCTCTCCTGCATCCTGTGGAGCTGGAACAATACCATCGAAATATTTCTCAATCATCGTAGCGGTACGGCTGAGCAGGTTTCCGATGTCATTAGCCAAGTCGTAGTTCAGGCGCTGTACGAACGATTCTGGCGTGAAGATGCCATCCTGACCGAAGTTGATTTCACGAAGCAGGAAGTAGCGAACGCCGTCAGAACCGTAACGGTCGATCAAAACCTTCGGGTCAATGACATTGCCCTTGGATTTCGACATTTTTCCATCCGGCATCAGAAGCCAGCCATGACCAAAAATTTGTTTTGGCAACGGGATGTCCAGTGCCATCAACAGGATTGGCCAGTAGATCGTATGGAAGCGCAAAATGTCTTTTCCAACCATATGAACATTGGCTGGCCAGAAGTTACGATATTTGCTGTCGTCTTCGGACAAATACCCGAGAGCAGAAATATAGTTCGTCAATGCATCAATCCATACGTAAATAACATGCTCTGGATCGGTTGGCACCTTGATTCCCCAGTCAAATGTACTGCGGGAAACGGACAAATCCTGGAGGCCTGGTTTCAGGAAGTTATTGATCATTTCGTTGCGGCGGCTCTCCGGTTGAATAAATTCAGGGTTTGCTTCAATGTGTGCAAGTAGTCTGTCCTGATACTTGGACATGCGGAAGAAGTAATTTTTCTCCTTCACTTTTTTCACTTCGCGTCCACAGTCTGGGCAAATATATCCATTATCCGTTTTACATTGAGTCTCTGTCCAAAATGCCTCGTCAGGTACACAGTAGAAGCCCTCGTATTCGCCCAAGTAAATATCACCTTGGTCGAGCAGGCGCTGGAACACTTTTTGTACGACTTCTTTATGACGAGGCTCTGTGGTACGGATGAAATCGTCATAAGAGATGTCTAGCTTTTCCCACAGGTCCTTTACCCAATCGACAATCGGGTCGATGAATTCGAGCGGTTGTTTGCCCTCTTCAGCTGCACGCTCTTGGAGCTTTTGACCATGCTCATCTGTCCCTGTCAGGTAATACACATCATAGCCGCGCAAACGCTTATAACGTGCCAAAGCATCACACGCGATTGTGGTGTAGGCGTTACCGATGTGGAGTTTGTTACTTGGATAGTAGATCGGTGTTGTAATGTAATAAGTAGGTTTCATTGCAACTATTCCCCTCCTGTTTACGTTAATGAAAATAAGGAAAAGCCCACCCCAAAAAAATTGGGGCGAGCTCTATCTCGCGGTACCACCCAAATACTCCGTCCCCTCACGGAAAACGGACTTGGTGAGTCAAAACATGACTCTACCCGTAACGTGGGCATACGTCACAAACTACTTGGTACGGTCAATGCCGTCACTGTTCATTTGCAAGACTCAGGGTCCATGTTCGGCTTGCTCGCTTATACCGGTTTTCAGCTACCCCGGCTCTCTGAAATAAGGAGATCGGCTTACTCTTCCCATCATGGTCGTTTGGTATCATTTGCTGTATTTATCCTCTATTGTACACGACCAACCTGTTTTGTAAACATCCTCGACAAAGCCATCTTCCTTAGCGATTTTATCGCTCGCCTCATGCCAACTTTACAAATTACAAGTAGAAAGGGGAAAACTTGGGTTTTTTGTCGAATCATCATGTTGGGTTTCGACATTCGTCGACTCATTCGACACCCAATAATCCCAGTAAATTTTATCCATATAAATTTCCATATCTCTTCCAACACTTTGATAAACACCTATTTAACAGCATTTCGGTTTTGAAAAAACATTTTGCTTTTCAAGGAATTGTCAAAATCATGTTGACACCTTTGGGAATGGCTGGTATGATTATCCCAACAGAAAATGTCGAATATTGACGATAAATGATGAGTGTATAACAATAGCATCGACATATACAGTATTTTGGGAGGAGATTTTAACTATGATGAAATCAACCGGTATCGTTCGTAAAGTAGATGAATTGGGTCGTGTTGTTATTCCAATCGAATTGCGCCGCACTCTGGGTATCGCTGAGAAAGATGCTTTGGAAATCTACGTTGACGGAGAGCGCATCATCCTGAAAAAGTATGAGCCTGCTTGTATCTTCTGTGGAAACGCTGACAAAGTATCTCACTTTAAAGGTAAAATTGTGTGCCAAGATTGCCTGACAGAAATGCCTGTTAAACGCTAATATTATTTGATTACATAAACATGCCTTTGTGGGACGAGCCTCACAAAGGCTTTTTGTTTGCTATTTTTTCTTCAAAAGCACGCGGAAGAAGAACTGCCTGGGCGCATACAAATCAGAATAGACCACATCTGTCGGCATTTCAAAGGATACATCGCCAGAAAACTGTAATCCAACCCTGTCGAGATGACGAAAAGAAAAAAGCCGACCGTATCGGCCAGCTTTACTCACTCATTCCCTTTTATTCACGATGATATTCGTTGTAAACATCTCGTTTGGATACGTTTCGATCATCAGCTGCTTGCTTGATGGCTTCCTTTTTCCCCATGCCTTGTGCGCAGTAATGATCCACGTGCTCCACGATACTCAGCGATTGCCACCATGCATCATCAACTTCCGCTTCCAGCGGACCGGTGTTGCCCTCGACAATGACACAAAACTCACCGCGCACCTCGCCGCTTCTGAGCCATTCCAACAGCTCGTCCAACGTCCCGCGCGCAAATTCCTCGTAGCGCTTTGTCAGCTCTCTTGCCAGGACAGCTCGCCGATTCCCCCACGCTTCCCGCATGGCCGCAAGCGTCTTTTCCACCCGATGAGGAGCTTCATAAAAAATCAGCGTTTCTGGATATCGCTTCAGTCGTTCCAGCTCTTCGCGTCTTTCTTTGTTTTCGCGTCCCATAAATCCGCAAAATACAAAGCGATCAGTAGGAAGGCCGGAAGCAATCAAAGCTGTCAACGCCGCATTGGCACCTGGAACGGGGATGACAGAAAATCCCGCTGCGGTCGCATCTCGTACCAGCTCCGCGCCCGGGTCGGAAATAGCCGGCAAGCCAGCGTCGCTTACCAAGGCAATCTTTTTGCCCTCGGCAAGCCACTGCAACAACCCATTTCCACTTGCTTCTTTATTATGCTCGTGATAGCTGACCGTACGTTTTTCGATTTGAAAATGATTCAGCAGCTTTCTCGTCTGGCGCGTATCTTCACACGCGATGACATCGACTTCACGCAACGTATTTAGACACCGCACCGTGATATCGTCGAGATTACCGATGGGTGTAGCCACCAAATAAAGGACTCCTGCTTCTTCTGACGCAAAACTGCGTTGCACATTCATTCGGAGGCCCCTCCAATCAATTCTTCTTTTTTCTTGCGCGTTAATCGTTTGATGCTCTCTTCACGCTTGAGACCCCAGGAACGGTCTGCTCCTTCTTCCCAATAGAGCAGCTCCACTGGCCCGCGGCCTCTCGTATACTTGGCACCCTTTCCTTCATTATGAGCAGCCAAGCGACGGATCAGCTCTGTTGTATATCCGGTGTAGAGTGTCCCATCCGCACAAGAGAGGATGTAGACATAGTGACTCTTACTCGAGGGAATCTCGTCTGCCATAATAGATTTCCTGTAGTTCTTCACAGTATTGCTCTCCATTCTCATACACAATCAGCGGCGGCTGAATTCTCAGCTCCGGCTTTCCACCCCTTATTCCCTCGATCAGAACCATATTCGGCTCTGCTTCCTTGCGCGGATAAACCAGACGCATTCGTTTCGGCTCAATGCCGTATTGGCGCATAAGCGATACAATGTCGATCAAACGTGTGGATCGATGCACAAGCGCCAGCTTCCCGCCATTTTTCAGCAACTGACTCCCCACGCGAATGACATCCTCCAAGGACAGCATAATCTCATGACGAGCGATCGCAAAGTGCTCGCTGATGTTTTTCTCCCCACTGGTCGCAGGCATATATGGCGGATTGCAGGTGATCAAATCGAAATTCCCGTGCCCAAACAGCGACACCGCATCCTTCACATCGCCATGATGCATCGTAATTCGCTCGTTCAAACCATTCAATGTCACATTGCGGCTCGCCATGCTGAACAAACGCTCTTGAATTTCGATTCCATCAAAACTGGCTTCTGGCGTACGCGTCGTCATAATGAGCGGTATAGCTCCATTGCCCGTGCACATATCCAATACTTTTCCGCGCTTTGGCACCGATGCGAATCGCGCCAAAAGAACCGCGTCCATCGAGAAGCAAAACACCTCGTGGCTCTGGATTATTTTCATTTCATGTGTCAATAAATCATCGATGCGCTCTGTTTCGTAAAGCGGCACGTTGGTGACAGGTTCCATCTGCAACTCGTACTCCCTTTTGTTCTTGTCTTATTATTCCTATCCGGAAAAAAGCGACCTGACACGTGGCCCAGGTCGCTTTTTCATGTGGTGCTGGTTACTCACCGCTTATTTTTGAGGGCCGCCGCTCAGGAATGAGAGACAGAACAGGCAATCCCCTTCTTTTCGCAGGCTGCCGAAATGCACATTACAGATATGAAATCCTTCCGCGTACAAACGGGCTAGGTTGTCATATCCTTCGCCGACCACTGCCTTTTTGGCTTTTTCCTTCGCGACAGGGCTTGTTCCCTTTTGTTTTGCTTGGGAGCCGGTCTTTTTCCTGTCTAGTCGGTTGCGAAGGTGCTGGTTTTCAACGAGTAATTGGGCGTTTTCCTCCATCAAAACAACGATGACGTCTTTCAGTTCACCAATTTCCTTATAAAGGTCGCCAATACGTTCTTCAATGCTCGCCATCTTGACGAAGATTTCCCGTTTGTCCACTAGCTCACCTCTCCCCTACCCCCACACTTTATTCAAAGGTGGGGAGACCTATCGCAATCTCATCCAATCCGAATTCGGTGACACGTTTGTCAATTGAAAGCTCTACTTGAACAGATTGGTCAAGCACGTTTACGGAAACGACTCGTCCATTCCCCATCGGGGTGGTGACCAATTTGCCGACGTCCGGCATCTCATCCTTCGAGCTTTCATAGTTGTCGTTCTCGTATTTTAAACAGCACATCAACCGGCCGCATAGACCGGAGATTTTGGCTGGATTCAACGAAAGATTTTGGTCCTTGGCCATTTTGATCGAGACAGGCTCGAAATCGCCGAGGAACGTTGAACAGCAAAGCAACCTGCCACAAGGACCGATCCCGCCGAGCATTTTGGCTTCGTCACGCACACCGATCTGGCGAAGCTCAATCCGGGTGCGGAATACGGAGGCGAGGTCTTTTACCAGCTCACGGAAATCAACCCTGCCGTCAGCAGTAAAATAAAAGATAATCTTGTTGCGGTCGAACGTGTACTCCACATCGACCAGCTTCATATCGAGCTTGTGCTCTTTGATCTTCGTCTGACATACAGCAAAAGCATTCTTGGCGGCTTGCTTGTTTTCATCCACCTGTTTTGCATCTCGCTCGTCTGCCATCCGAATGACCTTTTTCAGCGGCAATACGACATCAGACTCAGCCACTTCTTTTTTGCCAATAACGACCTTGCCAAATTCGACCCCTCGCGCCGTTTCAACGATGACGGTGCAGTCTTGCTCAATCGGCAGTCGGTCAGGGTCGAAGTAATATATTTTGCCCGCTTTCTTAAAGCGGACCCCAACAACCTCGTACAAGGGTTATCCCTCCTGGAATTGAAGAACCAACCGCTCAAGAGCCAACTGTGCGTTGGCATTTCGCTCTATCCGATTTTTCGTCTCCATGACCAAATCTATCCCACGCAAGAGCTCAGCTTTTGTCCATACCAGTGCTTGTCCTTGCAGCACATCCTGTTGGTCGCTGTTAATGAGATGGGCATGCCTGCCTACTTGCAAATACAGGATATCGCGCAGCCAAAGGATGAGCAAATCTAAAAAGAGGGGTAGTTCCTCTTTACTTTTGTCGCTCTTTTGCAACATATCATGGATCGTTAAGAGTGCAGATGAATTGCGCTGTTTGCACTCCTGCACCAATTGTATCACTAGATTTCTTAGCTGTGCAAACGATTCTGATTGGCTGAGTGTCATAGCTTCTTCCACATTTGTCGTAATGTGGGAGGCAACCTGCGCCATTCCCGCCAAAACGCCCTCTGCACGCAGCTTTTCCGCAATCGATTCCGCAGAAAGTGGTGAAAATTGAACGATTTGGCATCGAGATAAAATCGTAGGAAGAATCGCATGGCTGTGCTCTGTCAAAAGTAGTGCCAGTACACCAGCGGGCGGTTCCTCCAGAAACTTGAGCAGACTGTTGGCAGCCTGTGTCGTCATTTTATCGACGTGCTCGATGATATATACCTTGCGTGACGACTCAACGGCGCGCATCGCCATTTCTTTTTGCAGCGAACGGATCTGGTCGATCTTAATCGAAGCCCCATCAGGCGTAATAAACAACACATCCGGATGGTTACCACCCTCTATGCGCCTGCATGTAACACAGGCCCCGCAGGCGTCTGCCTCCCTTTCTGAACAAAAAAGGGACTTCGCCAGATGCAGGGCCATCTGCTTTTTACCTGAACCTTTGGGACCCGCCAGCAAGTAGGCGTGTGCCAGTCGTTCGTTGCGCAAACTATGAGACAGCAGTTCCTGTGCTCGTGGCTGCTGAGAAAAACGGGTCCATGTCATGATGGTTTCACACCCACTAAAAATACAAATTGATCAACATGCCGCGGATTTCGCCAATCCTGGCTAACAAGTCAATCGTTGGTGCCTGCTCACTCAAGAGCTCATCTGTCAGCTTGAGTAGCTCTGCATCCACCTCTTTGACGATCTTGTACAGCCTGCTGCGACCACGTCGATTCATTCCTCGTCTGTCATCTAAGGCAATGCCGAACTTCACAGCCTCTTCCATAAACTGCTTGACGAGATTTTTATAAGCATAGAAGTCACGAACGGCGCGGGAACGAGCAAGAATCTGTCCCTGCTTGTCTATGTCTGTCAGCAGCCGGGTAAGCTTCTCCTGAGACATACGTTCGTCTTCTCCTTGAATCATCGTGCCAAAATTCAGCTTTTCCAGTTGAGGATTCTTGCGTGAATCCGTCGTTTTAATCAAGTCCAGTTTAGGCCGTAACCCATCACTGATTTTCATATCGCCACCTCCGTCGCCCGATCCAATACAGGTTTGTCCCCATGAGATCAAGTATATACGAAAGCTGCGAAAAAAGAGAGAAGAACCACATTAAAATGAGTGGAACTCTCCGACATCCAATACGAATACTGCCGCACCACCCACCTGTACTTCCAGCGGATAGGGCATGAACGAGTCTACAGCATTACTGAGTGGAGAGACGGGAGTGACCATTTGTTTGCGGGATTTGCAATTATGCGCAATGATGTCGATTACTTCCGGTACGCTTTCGTCAGACGTACCGATCAAAAAAGTTGTGTTACCGGCGCGTAAAAAGCTACCCGTACTAGCCAGCTTCGTAGCACGAAACCCTTTTTTCACCAGTTGTTGAGACAGACGACCACTATCTTTATCTTGGACGACCGCAACTACCATTTTCATCGGCTATCACCCTTTCTCCCATGATCCATTCCCAATTTGACTTCTTCATTGTATGAAAAACACGTAGGCTTGGTACGTTATTTCGCTTAAACATATTATACAGCATGTACATCATCCTGCGGTACAGGGAACCTTACAGCCTTTACAATCTGTCTAGTAGTGCCTGTAGGGCAGATTGATATACTTGTTCCATCGGCTGCTCGGCATCAATGACGACAAAGCGCTCTGGGTCGCGTTCCATGACCAGCTGATACCCTTCCCGAACAAGCTCATGGAAACGCATCCCTTCCAGATCGAGACGATTTACTTCTCGGCCACGGGAGGCATTAATCCGTGCCAATCCGGTTTCGGGCTGTACATCAAAGAACAAAGTCAATTCCGGCATACAGTCCCCGACAGCAAATCGGTTAATCTGGTAGACAGCATCAATGCCCAATCCCCGCGCATGTCCTTGATAGGCGAGACTACTGTCGATAAAACGGTCGCACAGTACCAGCTTGCCCTCTGCCAAAGCAGGTAACACCTTTTCCGCCAAATGCTGACCACGTGCTGCCGCATACAAGAGAGCCTCTGTTCTTTCATCCATCTGCGTGTGGGCTGGATTCAAAATAATTTCCCGAATTTTTTCGGCGATATCAATTCCACCGGGCTCACGAGTCAAAAGCACATCGACTCCCCGCGTTTTCAGCTCTTCGTACAGCTTGGCGATGACGGTGGATTTCCCAGCCCCTTCTCCGCCTTCTATCGTAATAAATCGGCCTTTTTTTCCTGTTGCCACTTCCATACTCCTTCCACCCCTGTTGTAGCAGGCCAGTTGCTTACATTATCGTAAAACCTGTATCGTTTGTAGCTGGTCGTCTTGTACGCCGTGGAATCTTGTTTGTCCTCTCGCCAATTCCTTTAGCATCGCCAGACTTTCTTCATCGATCCGCTCGCCTGGCACCAGCACCGGAATCCCTGGCGGATACGGAATCACCATCTCTGCCACAGTGCGTCCCAGAGCCTGCTCCAAAAGAATCGACTCCCTCGGGCAATCAACGGCTTCATGCATCGGCAATGCCTGCTCGCGCAAATAATGGGAAGACACGACTCCCGCCAAAAGAATGCGCTCCTCCCCCGGTTCTACTTGTGGCGCCATCGATTCAAGCAATCTCCACAAAGCTTCCAGATCACGGGAGGCTGTTCCTGTCGAGGCTGCGAGGAGTACATGAGAGTCATCCGCCAGCTCCGAGAAAATCCCGTGCTTTTCCATCCATTTCTGTAAGTCAAATCCACTGAATTGGGCTGTTCGCAAATGGAAAAACAGCTTCAACGGGTCAAGCGTAGCGTATACGCTGTTTGTGGACAGGCGCGGCCAATCCAGCCAGTCCAGTCGATCAAGTCGCTCCCGAAACTTGTCCAAAAGCGGCAACAACCTGTTCCACTCCTCGGTCGCCTCCAACACCAGATGACGTCTGGCTACATCGAGCGAAGCCATCAGCACATAGGATGGGCTAGAAGACTGAAGCATGGCGAGATGGCGGAACAACCGTTCACGATCAATCCGCTCCCCCCGAATATGCAGCATCGAGGACATCGTCATCGCTGTTCCCATTTTGTGTGTCGATTGGACTGAAGCATCCGCACCTTCCTGCATGGCAGAACGCGGAAAGGCAGGATGGAACCCATAGTGGGCACCGTGAGCTTCGTCTATCAACAGCGGTACGTCAAACCGATGGACAGTAGCCGCCATTTTCGCCAAATCGATACCCATTCCATAATAGGTCGGATTCGTCAAAAAAACTGCCTTGGCATCGGGGTGTGCAAGCAGCGCACGCTCTACATCTTCGCGCCTTACACCCGCAGCGACTCCTGTTGCCAGATCGACGGCAGGTACTAAAAAGATCGGGGTTGCTCTCGCCATCATAATGCCGTTGAATACAGACTTATGGCAATTGCGTTGTACGAGTATCTTGTCGCCCGGTCTGCATACCGTCATGATGAGGGCGATATTTCCTACTGTACTTCCTCCGATCAAAAACTTGGTCTGTTCCGCATGGAAGGCTTGCGCCGCCAAATCCTGCGCTTCTGCAATGACACCCTGTGGCTGATGCAGGTCATCTGTCCCGCTAATTTCCGTTACGTCCAGCTCCAAAATGTCTTGAAAACGATTTTTCGCATGGTTGTCAAAGCTGTGGCCCATTTTATGTCCTGGCACATGAAACGGATGCGGACGATGCTTGGCGTGCCGTTCAAGCTGTTCATAAAGGGGCGCACGCTTTTGTCGCTCCCGAAATTCAACATCTCTCTCCAACACGCGCGACTCACGTCCTTTATTTTTATTCCCCTATTTTAGCATGATTTGGACACGCATGAATCCAGCAAAAAAAAGACACCGGAATGCACCGATGCCTTCTTTCTTCACGCATCTTTTCGCAACCAAATGCGTCTCATCTGATGAATAAAAAACGGATACTTTTCATCCTGTACATCGGTATTGACCATTTCCTGTTCGCACCGTTGACAGATAAACTGCTCACAAATGGCGATTCCGTCATTCTGCTCCTGTTCACAGACGATACATCGCTGAGCAACTTTTTCCATAGTGAAAACGCCTGCCCTTTTCCTCAATATACCAACCATTATACCCCATTATAGTCAGCATCATTCCCAAACGTTCGTGTTTTCGCCGACAGCTCGGTAGGCTTGGAAGTAGGACTGGGCTTCCTGCACAGGGAAGCAAGCTGCCGCATCAATGGCATAGGACTGCCTCATTCGGTTTACCAGCTCTGATAACGGCAGCTCTGTAATGGTCGTTCCCGCAGCATTCCCGATCACGAGCAAATCCGCATCCTTTACAGCATCCTGCCACGAATCGTATAGCGTCCAACGCGTCATCCTTTTGTTCGGAATTGGCTTGTCCTCCCCCGTGTACATGGCAACGTCCTTTCCAGCCAACCAGTCAGAAGACATATGCTCCCATAGCGAATCCTCTCCCCAAAGTACGATCCGCTGTATATTGGCTTTTTGTAGAACGAGCCTGCATTCTTTTTCAAGCCATCTCACGATGAGAGAAGAGTCCTTGCGGGACGGGTAGAGCCAGCCGTGACCGATTCGTTTGTCCATTCCGAGCGCGCGACTGACCTGGAGCAGAGAAATTCCCTTCTCATCGCAGCTGGCACCAAGTTCGATGTAAAACTGCTCCTTCCACGCCAGATACCGCGGCAATTGCCGAAGCGCTTCATCCACTTCACGCATCCCGCATACCATCGTCACCAGTGAGTAGCGAGCGAGCTGCCTACAGAGGAATCGCATCCATCTCCCATCGGGTCCCCCTCCAAGCAAAGCACGCTCATGGGTAAATAAAGCCATACGGATGACCTCATACTTCCCGGTGTGCTCGTATTGGGTATGTAATGTATTCGCCCAGTCGTATGGCACGTCGCTTCCGTAGACAAGTGCGAGCCATGGCTCCGTCCCCAGCTTTTGCATCCTTTCCTGCAAAAGCTTGCCATCACTCTCTTTTGTCAGCAACAATCCATTGGCGCCTTCTTGAATGGCATCTGTGCTGCAAACAACCAGCTCGATTCCACATGCTCCTAGCTCATTTCCAAATCTCGCTACGACCTCCTCTGAAATGACCCAAAGCTTCACGCTCTTCTTCCCTCCTCACACCCTACCCCTATCATTCCTTTTATCCTACCCATAACAAAAAGCCGTCAGTCTAATCAGGCTAGACAAACGGCTTGTTTCATTCGTTGTATGAGCTTTCTCAAGATTTGCGACTGTGCGATAATGGAAACGCAGACTTTCATTCATCCAGACCGCTGTCAAAGGAAGTGACTTCTCATGAAAGAAACCGCCGCTCATACGATCTATAGCTACAAGCTGCTCTATCGTTTTCGCTGGCGATTCGTCGGCTACCTTTTTCAACTGCTGTTGATAGGCTTGTCCCTTATTTGGCACTCATTCTTGCTACAAGTCCCCGCTTATACGCTGATTGTGACCTTAGCGATTCTACCCGTGATACCGATCTGTCATTTGGTCTTATTTCGACTGTATGCCCTTCTGCGCGGCCATAAGCCAAAGACAACTGCCGATATGCTCGTCTCTCCATGGTGGGGGGCAGGCTATCCACTTCCCATCCCGCTCTCTGTCTATCGGGGAAGTGAGCTGACGGTAAACGTGGGGAGTATGGCGATTGCAGCAGGGGCTTATGTGTGGCTTTCAGAAGGATATGGGCTCACGTTGATCACCGGAACGTTGATCGTCTCGCTGCCACGCCTCCTCGCCCTCCTTACTTCCTTTCGTCAGCCAAGTCGTAGCCGTGTGAAATACGAGGATCGCGGCGTTGCTTTTTTGCTTACCGATGGATAACCGAATCGATACACCTTTACATAACCCATAGCTTGATGACAATCAACGCCGCCAATCCAGGCAAACGGAGAAATCCGACGAGCAGAGCCGTCACCGGGTTGATTGGGATATGGAAGTTAGCCAGCTCTCCAACCAGATTGGTAAAAAACAGCAATAGTGCCCCAATCACGACTTGCATGATCCCAAATCCAATCCACCTGATCGGGCCCGTGACAGATTTGCTGACGGCAATCACCAGCAAAATTCCAACTACAATCAGTGCTATAACCCACCCTGTAGTCATCGGCTTTTTCCTCCTATGCCTGTTGGCGATTCCTTTCGCGCTTTGCTTGCGCGAGCAAATACATATACCGCTTTTCGGTCACATGCAAATAGTAAATGACATCATCCAAACCGCCATCCGGTTCACTGATCTCCACAAGATGGCGGGCATGCTGCCAGTCCATTCGCGCCTGATTGACTGCCACATCCAAGCTCGCTTCATTCCATTCCACCACAAACCGCGCTTTTTTTCTCCACCTACTCACCAGCAAGCTTCCCCCTCAGTGAAAGTAGTAAAGTACCCCTGTCATGTTGTTCAACGCATGCAATAAAACAGCTCCCCAGATTGATTGGTACCGATGTCGAACGAATCCGAGTAAAAGTCCAATGACAAAAAGTGGAGCAAATAGGGCAAGATCCATATGCAGGAGCCCAAACCAGAGACTGCTCAGGAAAATACCCAAAAGAGGCCCAATTCTCTGAACCAGATAAGTCTGAATCACGCCCCGAAACAAAATCTCCTCCGCAATCGGAACCAAGATGCCAATGACCACAAGTGAGGTGAGCGCCGCCAAAATATCCGTTTCTTTCGCCTGCACAATCTCTTTTTCGATCTGCTGCTCTCGCTCTGAAGATAGAGATAATCCAAACCAGTCCGCAATTGGGTTAGTCACCACCGCATCCATCACTAGTGCAATCAAAAGAAACAGGGCAGCGAGCATCAACAGCATCCGGCCTAGTCGTACAGGTCGGCGAACGCCGATTTCCCCCAGTCGTCCACGAAACCACAGCGGAATCAAAATCAACAGGAACAGTTGAAAAATAGCTGATTCCAATATTCCTCCGATCGTACCGATGGAAAAGAAGGTACCCTCCAGTAAAAACCCATACAACAGTAGTACGCCCGTTTGAAACACATGCAGCCAAGCTACAATATGCAGAACATCATTCCCTGTAAGCTCGTCATATTGCCATAGCCATGACGTCAGCTGCCGTCTTTCTCTTAGCAGGCTCACAATGAAACCAACGGTCGCAATGAAGCTAAATACCGTCACCCCAAATGCAAGTAATCCTAACCACACCTCCGGTTGCCCGACGGTAGTAGCGACCCACTTTCCGTCTACCCCCTTGTGAAAACGAATCATGGATAACTCGGCAGCAAACATGAGCCAATACCCAATAAACAGCATGATCGCCCATGGAGTGGACTTTTGTCGCCGTATCCCACTCGCAAGCGACAGTCCTGGTCCTGTCAGCATCTCCTCACGCTCCTATTTCACTGTATGTCTCGTCCATTCAAAAAAGTCCGGCATTTCTATCAAGATTGCAAAGCTTTGATCTTTGCTTCCGCTACTTGCTTGAGATATTCATTGCGCGTTCGTAAAAATCGCGTCATATATGCCTCCAGGAACAACCAATCCGCGAGCTTTCCCAAAATACCCAACGGAGATGTGTAATCAAAAATGTCGATCATCCTCGTCTGATTTTCCGTAATCGGAATGAACTCATGCGTGTGATGAAACCGTTTGAAAGCGCCAGAAACCATCTCGTCCACGAAATAGCACGGTTCTTCCATCTCTGTGATTTTCACCGTCAAATTCTGCTTGATACCAAAATGAATGGCTTCCCAGGTAACAGTTTCCCCTAGGTTTATCAGTCCGCTCGTTACTCCTCCAATGGCTCTCTCCTTCGTGCTGGCGGTTGATTCCATATGTAAATCAATGCTTCTGGCAGCATCAAAGCAAACCTGTCGCGGAGCATCTATCAAAAACTCCATACGAATAACTGGCATCCTGCATCCTCCTCTTGAAACGAAAAAAAGACAGGCAGCCCCCGTCTTCTTTTCTATCTATATCCTACACTCGGATGATATTTAAAAAGTCGTCCTTTCAGCACCGAGAAAGTGGCGAGAACCTGAAGAAGGAGAACTTTTTAAATTTCCATTACAAGTCGCGTCTTCCTTCCAATGCTTTGGTCAGCGTCACTTCATCGGCGTACTCCAAATCTCCACCTACTGGCAAGCCGTGGGCGATACGCGTCACGCGAATGCCAAAAGGTTTAATCAGCCGGGAAATGTACATCGCTGTTGCTTCCCCTTCGATATTCGGATTGGTCGCCAAAATGACTTCCTTCACCTGCTCGTCACCGAGGCGCTTCAACAGGTCAGGAATGCGAATATCCTCCGGACCGATCCCATCCATAGGAGAAATCGCCCCGTGCAAAACGTGATAATACCCTTCAAACTCTCGCGTCTTCTCCATCGCTACCACGTCTCGGGGCTCCTGCACCACACAGATGATGGAGCCGTCACGGCGTTTGTCCCGACAAATATGACATGGATCGAGATCGGTAATATTGTTGCAGACCGAGCAGTAATGAAGCTGACGCTTGGCATTGACCAATGCTTTTGCCAGATCAAGCACGTCGTCCTCTTTCATATTTAGCACAAAAAAGGCAAGCCGCCCAGCCGTTTTGGGACCAATGCCGGGCAATTTCATAAAACCATCAATGAGCTTTGAGACCGGTTCTGGATAAAACATCGCCTACTCCTCTTTTCCTGCCCAATTTTTAGAACAGGCCTGGGATGTTCATGCCTCCAGTAAATTTGCCCATTTCCTTGCCTACCATTTCATCTGCTTTGCGCAGTGCATCGTTCACAGCAGTGAGCACCAGGTCTTGCAGCATTTCTACATCTTCAGGGTCTACTACTTCTGGCTTGATCACGATGTCTTTGATTTGCTTATGTCCATCGATTTTCACAGTGATAGCACCGCCACCAGCAGAGCCTTCCACGATTCTCTCTTTCAAGCCTTCTTGCGCTTTTTGCATTTCTTCCTGCATTTTTTTCACTTGCTTCATCATTTGTTGCATTTGCTGCATGTTTTTCATTGAGGTATCCTCCCTAAATGGTTATGAGTGTATGATTTAGTCTTTGACTTCCACAAGACCTTCTCCGACGAGCTTGATGGCTTCCGCCAAAAACGGGTCCTCTTCTGGCTCATCAGAAGCGTCTTTTTGACCAACCTGCTGGTCTACACTTTGCCACTCTTCCTCCATGACAGACAAGAGCTGCAAGGGCCTGCCCAACACCGTAGACATAACGCGCTCGATCACGCTCCGAAGCTCTGCCTCCATCGTCTTATCGCAATGGATAGCACTGTTGAAGGTTACGACAACCGCTTCATTGCCGGCGGCTACCGGTTGACCATTGACTAGCCAAGCCTGGTACTGGATCTTGATCTTTTTCAGTTCGGTCAAAATTTGACTCCACTGCCCACGCACTTGTCTCGTCAAATTCTCATCCATGGCCTTCGCGACTTCCCTGACTCTATTCATTGGGGTTCGTGAACCACCAGAAGCCGCAGCTATGCGCCTTGGTTCGCTCTTGCGCGTTTCTTCGGCCTTTTGCTGGCCGGGAATGCTCACCTGACCTTGCATCACTTGAACCAAACGCTCTTCCAAAACGCGGATACGATTGGACATCGCGGTCAGTTCCTCGCTGTTAACGGGTGAGGCTCCCATAGATTCCGTCGCATTCGCATTAGGCTGGCACATTTTGACAAGGGTCAGTTCAACCAGCACCCTTGCATAGGTCGACCATTTTAATTGCGACAAAGCCTGATTGCAGGTCTCAATCGCTGCGTAAAGCACCGGAAACGAGTACAGCTTTGCAACCTCTGCAAACTGGTCATCAATCATGGTCCGCTCGACAATCTCTTCTAGCTGCGGCGCTGTCTTCAATAACAGCATATCGCGGTAATAGTAGAGGAAATCGTGCAGGAACTGCTCCGGGTCCTTCCCTTGCACCATGACTTTATCAAATTGCTCCATGACCTGCGCAATATCATTTTCGGCAATATGTCGCGCAAGCACAGAAAAGTAAGATTGGGCAACTGTGCCCGTAATCTGCATAATATCACTAGCACGAACCTCGTCCTTGCTATAGCTAATCGCTTGGTCCAACAAGCTAAGAGCATCACGGGCTCCACCTTCAGCCATCTTCGCTACGAGCTGCAGGGCCTGCTCCTCCACCTGCACCCCTTGTGATTGACAAATCCTTTGCAAAAGATCGACCATCACTCTCAGTGGAATTCGGTGAAAATCAAAGCGCTGGCAACGTGAGATAATCGTAGCTGGCAGCTTGTGCGGCTCTGTCGTCGCCAAAATAAAAATGACGTGGGACGGCGGCTCTTCGAGGGTTTTTAACAAAGCGTTAAATGCCTCTGTCGTCAGCATATGCACCTCATCGATGATGTACACTTTATACCTGACGTCGCTCGGGGCAAATTTCACTTTGTCGCGAATGTCGCGGATCTCTTCAACACCACGGTTGGATGCCGCGTCGATTTCCAGCACATCCGTTACAGAACCGTTGGAGATGGCTCTACATGTATCGCATTGATTGCATGGCTCGCCATCTATCGGCTGCTCGCAGTTCACTGCTTTCGCCATAATTTTGGCTGCACTTGTTTTTCCCGTACCTCGGGGACCGTTGAATAAATAGGCATGGGACAGCCTATTTTCGCGTAAAGCATTACGCAAGGTTGTCGTAACATGCTCTTGTCCGACTACGTCCTGAAAAGTCTGCGGTCGGTATACGCGGTATAGCGCGGTATAAGCCATGTTCGTGTGACACTCCCCATCTGCACAGTCCTCTTCTATATCCTATTCAGTATACACGATTGCCACCGTTCGTACAAAGTGAACGGACATGTCTCACTTAAAAAACGCCCCGTTCACAATTGTGCGGGACGCATTCTACACCTAATATGGCAGCATGATATGGAAGGTCGTCCCAAACCCTTTGGAGGAGACGCGGATTTGACCACCAATATCGTGAATGATTTTTTGGCAGACAGACAATCCTAGCCCTGTCCCTTCCTCTTTTGTCGTAAAAAACGGATCAAAAATCTTATCAATAATGTAAAGCGGGATGCCTGGACCTGAATCGTGAATATCGATACTCACTTTGTCGCCATCCTGATCGAAATGATGGGAAATCTGAAGCGACCCCTGCTCTCCCATTGCTTCTATTCCATTTTTGCAGATATTAATGAACACCTGCTTCAATAGCTCGTTATCCCCGACGACCATCGGAAGCTTACCACAAGAGGCAAACTGAACATCAATTCCGTACAGATTCGCCTGCGACTCGACGATCGGCAAAATTTCCTCAAAAACGGTATTTAAGTCGACCATGGAATATTGAATATTGCGCGGCTTGCTCAATAGCAGGAATTCACTGACTAAAGAATTGATGCGATTGATTTCGGTGAGCATGATTTCGGTGTACGTTTTCTCCCTCTCCATGCCACTGTCACTAAATAACTTGAGGAACATTTGCAGAAAACCTTTGATCGAGGTAAGGGGATTGCGAATCTCGTGTGCTGTACCAGCAGCGATTTGCCCGATCATCGCCAAGCGTTCATTCCGCTCGAGCTTTTGGGCGAAGGATCGCAGGTTTGTTATGTCTTTAAAAAGAATAAACGCCCCCACTATTTTCCCTGACTCGTCTTGGAGTGTATTTGCGTCGACAATCAGCTCATAGCGTTGGTTGTCATTGGTCCAGGAAGTCGCGACATTTTGCAGCTTTACGCCTTCCAACAGTTCTTTTTTAATGAACCGATGCGGTTCGGGGATGCCGCTAAATACCTGATCGACGTGTTTATTGATGACATCCAGTCTCTCCATACCCAGTAGCTTACACGCCGTCTGACTGGCTTCGATAATGATCGATTTCTCGTCGAGGATAAACAAGCCCATGCTTGTATCATAGGTCAGTTTGGTCAGCAATCGTTGCGATAAGAGCTGATCGCTTTCTTTTAGGAGTTGGGGAAAATGAATCATGTACAGAAGTTCTTCTGCTTGCTGTGCCATGATCATAACAGATGTGTTCCTGCATTTCCCTTGTTTATCACGCCATTCTAGTTCGACCTCGCCCTTGGTTCCCACTTCTTCTTCCCTTCGCAAATATTCCTCATACAGATGCTCTATGGAGCCTCGATGGGGAAGAAGAGAGCTGATAGGCTGATTGACTAGTTGATCGCGTGAATATCCGGTTACACGAAGCAGTTGTTCGTTGACCTCCACGATACTACCCGCTTGATTCACCAATAAAACGGCAGTAGGCAGTTGATGCATGAACCGCTGCAATCGACCGGACGAGCCAACGAGATGTAACGAAGAAAGTGCACTCATTGCTTGTCCCTCCTGGCCTATGACGTATTTTGAAAGGAAAGAAACCGAAATCCTTTCCGCCTATTATGAAAATTCGTGAAAATAGTCGTAAAACCTTCATTCTATCCGCCTGAAAAGCATGGAAATGTTTCGCTAGTTATCGTCAAATTCCAACAAAAAATAATTGGATCGTAAAATAAACATAAACAAAAATAGCATGCTTCCCTTTGGAAACATGCTATCTGTACATGCGTGATAAGTACCGTGCACCTATCTTCGATAATTCTTATCCGAGCGTTACTTATGGTAGCAGCTCAGAGCAGGCTACCCTGCGGCACACGCGATGATCCACTTATGGCTGCTTCCTTCCGGACCTGACCAGATTCATGGGTTCGCGTTGCACAGGACCCGCTCCTCAACACCGCCGCCATAAGGCAGCCTCACATAAGAAAACCTAGGATAGGAATTCAACCCTGCTATTGCGGATTGCAGGTTACAGGGCACCGCAACCTCCCCGTCTAGCACGGTAGAATTAGAATACCAAAGTTACTAGCCGATAGCAAGGAGTAAACCTATCCAGTGTTAGGAAATCTCTCTATCCTTACTAACTCTTCCCTTGCAATCCGCCGATTGTGTAATCTGAATAGCTCCATCCTCAAAAGCCTTCTTAAAAATCGAAACAATGGAGGGATCAAACTGTGTTTCTTGGCATCGCAGAATTTCTTCGTATGCCTCATTTGCTGACATGGCTTTGCGATAGGAACGTGTAGAAGTCATCGCATCAAACGTATCTGCAACGGCAAGAATACGCCCAATCAGCGGGATTTCTTCCCCTTTGAGCTGATCAGGGTAACCTTTTCCATCCCATCGCTCATGGTGATGCCGCACGCCTGGACTGATATGAGACAGGTTTTCTATCTGCTCCACAATTTTTCCACTGATGATGGAATGAGTTTTCATGCATTCATACTCGTCAGATGAGAGCTTTCCTGTTTTTAAAAGGACGTGATCAGGAATGGCTACTTTTCCGATATCATGCATTAATCCAGCATAACGTAAATCATCTCGTGAAAAGGCAAGCTGCTCCTGTTGTTGTAAATAATCATAGATGATAAGGGCGTAGTGTGTAACTCGTTCTGAATGTCCTGCTGTATAAGGGTCCTTCATCTCTACGGCTAAATAAAAGCTGCGAACGATTTGATCCAGGCTCTGTTGCGAATACTCCCGCTCTCGGGTAATTAACGAATGCATCTGTTCTGCCATGGTGTTGAACTTATTCTCCAAGAGCGTTATTTCTTTCATTCCCTGTATCGGGACGCGTATAGAAAAGTCACCTTTCAACAAGGAGTCAGTGGCGGATACCAAGCTATAGATCGGCTCACCAATCCATTTTGATAAACGATGAGCCACATAACAGGCAAATAAAATAACAATAAAAAGGGTGAAAAAAAAGATGAGGTTCAACCGTTGCAGCCGTTCATTAATCCCGTCTCTTGGCAACCACTCAAAATAAGCACCACCGCTTTTTTCAGATACTTGACGGTATACGTAAATGTCCTTGCCTTGGATGAGCAATGAAAAGAGTCCTTTTTCATTGGATTGTTCCCACTGATTGCGCACGATTTCATAATGAGGAAGCCCCGAAACATGGCTTCCAATCATCGCTTTGTCGGTGTGAATCATAATGGTTCGGGAGGGGGAAAGAACCATCATGCCATACTCTTTTGGAACGACGTAGGTACGGACCCAGTCAGTCAGTTTGTCCAGATCGATTTCTACCAATAAAAGTCCCGTAGCTTTTGGATTCGAACCCTCCAGGCGCTTCTCGAGAAAAAATGATCTTGGATACTCCTCTTTCTCCCTTTTGGTTAGAAAATCTACTCTGCTTTCTCCGGTTCCCCAATGCTCTCGTTCCATAAATTGATTATCCGCACTCCAGCTCTTATCTTCGCGTAAAGAGAACACTCTCCCATCTTCACCGAGAAAAACAATATTGCCTACCACGTTTTGTTTGTGGGAGAAACGCTCGAATAGATTTTGGACAGCTTGTTCCTGCGATGGCCATTCACGCCGGATGCCCTTTTTATTTCCCTCGACAAAAGATGGTCCATCTGTCATACGCACAGTCAGCCTAATCGCCAATTCATCGGTATCCTTTTGGATAGACTGAAAAAGAGACAAGAGACGTTCATCGACGAGTCCTATATTCGCATTCATGTTCGTCTTGTATAGCTCAAATACTGCCTCTTTGGCTTGATCATAAAAAAGGAAGCAAATAAAAATAGTAGGACCTAGAATCAATAATAAAAATGTGGAAAATAATCGATCCCTCCACTTCAGGTACACAAGCCTCCCCCTTTTTTCTGAGCTGTTCACTAATCCTATAGCTACACCATTTGTAGTGGGTACGATTATATAGTGTCACTTCACTATTTCCCGCTGGGATCAAACTCAAACCTTTGTTCGAACCAAAAATGGAATCTTTTTCATCCATAGACAAACGGACGCTGTCGTAATATTCTAGCTAAGAATTATTATCGTATGTGAGGAGATGCATCAGATGAGATACATCCTCCTGGTTTTTCTCGGAGCATGTAGTTATGGCATACTATCAACCATCGTAAAGCTTGCCTACAAGCAAGGCTATTCGCCCGCAGAGGTAATTGGTGGGCAAATGTTTTTGGGCTTTGTGCTGACCTGGATACCCGCCCTTTTTTTCCTACGTACCAAGCCTCCCCTTCGCCAGTTGCTATTATTGGTCGCTGTAGGTCTGACTGTCGGTTCGACGGGAATGATGTACTACAATGCCCTGCAATATATCCCAGCCTCGATCGCTATCGTCCTTTTGTTTCAATTCACGTGGATGGGCGTACTGATTGAAGCAGTGATGACTCGAAAGATGCCTGGAAAGGAGACGATTTTTTCCCTCCTCTTGTTGCTGACAGGGACCCTTCTTGCAGGAGGAATTTTTGAGAGCGGTGGATTGGCCCAATTTCATATCCTGGGTGTCATATTCGGCCTTCTCTCAGCCGTTTCTTTTACTTTGTTTATTTTGTTCAGCGGGAAAACCGCCATTTCTGTTAATCCGTGGCTTCGTAGTTCCAGCATGGCAACGGGCTCTTTTCTGTTGGCCAGCCTGATTTACCCACCTGCTTTTCTATTCAACGGAGCATTGTTGGACGGGTTGTTTCCATACGTATTTTTACTCGCCTTTTTCGGGATTTTGATCCCGACGGTTTTTTTCAATTATGGGATGCCCCACATCGGACCGGGGATGGGAGCCATATTGGGAGCAGCTGAGCTACCTATGGCTGTACTCTCCTCCTATGTCATACTGAATGAATCTGTCTCTATCCTCCAAGTGAGCGGTGTCGTAATCATTTTACTCGGAATTATCTTGCCGGAATGGCTGCGCCAGCGAAACATTCGAAGAAACAAGGTTACCTCATAAACCGTTGTCCAAAGCCCCTCCATTGTGCCACTACCGCACATACGGACGGGTTTTTTTATGATAAAAATAAAAAAACCTCTGCTCCACGCAGAGGGGTTGTTGACTTCGTCATTATTCCATTCGGGTTACTCTTTTCGATCAGGATCGATCATCAGTGGCTGTGGCGCAGCTGCCATGCTTTTTTGTTTTCTCCAAACGGTAAATCCATAATAAGCAGCAGCAATGAGAACCAGTACACCTAATACAGAAAAAATCACAGTTCGATTATTTAACAAGGCCACATAAGAAGTAAGCAGCTCGACCTTATTGCCCATAAAATGACCAAGCAAAAACAAGATCAGTGTCCATACAAAACCGGTTGTGTACGAAAACAGAGCGTACCGTGGAAACGTCATTTTCCCGATCCCGACCAAGTAAGGAACCACATGCCTGACGACTGGAAAGAAATAGCTAATACACAGAGCGTAGCTTCCGTAACGATCGAGCAGCGACTGCGCTTGCTCTACGTACTTGTTCATTCCTTTTTTGCGACTAATCCAGTTCAGTGCAGGTGCACCTAGCCATCTCCCGAGCACATATCCCAATGACAGCCCAGACACAACACCCAAATAGGTCGCAATAAATGCAGGAAAGACATGCAGAAGTCCCATCGAGGTCAGCACTCCCGCAGACAGCACGATCACCTCGTCAGGAATCGGCATACCAACAATCCCTAGCCATAACATAAAGAAAAGCGCAAAATAGCCAAACTGACCCACAGACTCGGACAGCATATCGACAATCATTTTGAAATCCTCCTAGCCGACACCCTCACCATCATCCTTTCGGCAGATGTAGACAAAGGCAGGTGGCAGATTCAATGGAACCATTTTCACCGATACTTGTTCAAATACAGAGGAAAGCTGCTTTTTCATTTGCAGCGAATATTGGAAGGCGACAAATACTCCGCCTGGTTTTAGAGCATGATATACCTGATCCATAATTTGATCACGCAGCTCCTGTGGGAAGTTGGCAAATGGCAATCCTGACAAAATACAGTCGGCTTTCCCCAACCCTGCTTCCGTAAGAACCCGATTCAAATCCACCGCATCTTCGTGGAATCGTACATCGGGAAATTGTGGTTCCAACCTCATGCGCATCTTGGTCTCCTTTTCAAAGGATACCAGTACGGCTTCCGGTTTTTTCTTTTGCTCGATCCACTTCGTAAAAATCCCCGTTCCTGCTCCTAATTCCACAATTGTATGTGCTTGCTCCCAGTCGATGGGCGCAACCATTTGTTTACAAAGCGCACGGGAGCTAGGAGTAATACTGCCTACTTGGCCAGGTGACCGCAAAAAATTATAGAAGAACATCATCCGATCCTTCAAGCTGGATGGATGATGACAATCGATCATCATGTTTATATACTCCCTTCTCAGTTCTTGCTTATCCCTATATCATATCCAAAAAACATTACGAATTATCTACCAAAAACGAAAGATTTTCTTACTACTATAACAGTAAACGAATGTAAATAAAAATTCCTCCGTCTATAGTCGGAGTAAATAATCACGCTTATGATGGTTTTTTGAGTGATTTCTATACGTTACAATGTCACTAGATCAAGTTTTACATCGAATCAAGGAGGACTTATTTATGGATTATAGAGGTGTAAAAGTCATAACGCACGCTAGCACATTTTTTGCACCGATCCTTGTGCCCATTCTGGTCTGGCTTCTCGTACAAAATCGTGACGCCAAAAATATGGCGCTGCAAGCTTTGTTCTTCCACATCATTATGACGGTGCTCATCGCGATTTCCTGGTTCTTCACCTTCTTGTTGATCGGGATTCCGTTCCTGATTGTGTTTGGACTGATGGCGATTTACTACCCGATTAAAGGTATCCTTTACTCCTTAAATGGACGCCCGTTTTCCTACCCATTCGTTGGTGGGATTGGCCGATAATCTCGATACACAACAAAGACCAGCTATCCTTTGGTAGGAAGCTGGTCTTTTTGTTCAGGTAGAGCCTAATTTCAATCGAGATTAGGAGCCTACTGTGAAGCGCTCATTTTGATGCTTCGGATTTTCGATTTCATCGAGCATCGCCACTGCATAGTCAGCATAGCTCACATAGCTCTGTCCGTTCGCGTTCACTAACAGTTGGTCTTTTCCGAGTCGGTACGCGCCTGTTCTCTCTCCTGCTGAGTCAAAAAAGGCAGATGGACTGATATACGTCCATTGAATGCCGTTTGACTCTTCCAATACACGCAAGTACTCTCCATGCTTTTGTGCAGTTGCCAAGTAAGCCTTAGGGAAATCAGGAGTTTCTACTAGGCGCAGTGTTTTGGCTTCGTCTACAAACAAGCTGCCTGCACCACCTACAACGAGCAGACGAGTAGAAGGTGCACCCTTCAATGCTTCAATCAGAGCCTTCCCAGACTCGACATGCAGATGTTCTTGACCTGCTGGTGCGCCAAAAGCGTTTACGACTACGTCAAATCCATTCAAATCTGCCGCTGTCAGGTCAAACACATCTTTCTGAATCACAGCTACATCTTTTTGCTCGATTTTGGATGCATCACGCACAATCGCTGTCACTTGATGACCACGATCCAACGCCTCTTTCATAATTACCTTACCTGCTTTGCCGCTTGCTGCTACAATTGCAATCTTCATGATGATATTCCCTCCGTTTTGTATGTTGTAGATGTAACCGTATTAGTTACAACACTTTTAAAAAGAATAGGCTTTTACCGCATCGCCCTGTTGTAATCATTTTAGTTACAACAAAACAAAATGTCAACCCTGTTTTTTTCACACATAAAAAAGCACCGGGGTATTCACACATACACCAGGTGCTAGCTGTTACTTCTTTTTTTTCGGACCATTCCAGGTGATGAACCCGCCTTGCAGGTGAGCCATCTGCGAAACGCCGTGTTTCTTTAAAATTTTTGCTGCCTGCTTGCTACGCATCCCGCTCCGACAGTATAGCAATATATCGTTTTTGCCGGAAATTTCTTTTGCACGTTGGTCGAGCGCAGACAAAGGGATATTCACTGCTGATGGAATGTGACCCGCTTTATATTCGTGCGGTTCGCGTACATCGATGAGCAGCACCCTGCTTTTTTGGTTAACCCGTTCCTTGAACTGATCTGACTTGAGATTTTCCAATCCCTTTACAGGAAGGAAGCGAGAGATGATATACCAAATAATGACCGCATAGGCGAACAGCAAAAGAATCGTAGTGAAACTCATAGAAAGCTCCTCTCCAAAATCGGTTTAACGGCTCTTGACCAAAAGCTCTACGGCTTCTTTCACCAGCTTGCTCGTGTCTCCTCCAGCAGCCTGCTCCTCTAGCAAACAGCGTTGCAGGTTTTCCGCTACAATCTGGGCAATCGCCTTGTCTGAAGCGTTGCGAACGGCAGAGAGCTGCGCTACTACGTCTTTGCAGTTTTTCTGCTCGTCCATCATTTTCAGCACACCGCCAACCTGTCCCTGGATTCGTTTTAAACGTCTTTTGATATCGTCACTGTAATTGTAATCCATATGAATTCCTCCTGTTTCACGACAAGGCATACGTATACAGGTATCTTATGCGAAATACAGGCAATGTCAAGCCAAGCGCCTACGCGAGCTGTTTTAAATAAACAGGTTTACTTTTGCCTGTGTCGCATCCCCCAAATAAGCAGCTACACCTGCATACTCCATTCCATCGAGCAATTCCTCCTGTTTGAGGCCAAGCAAGTCCATCGTCATCGTACAAGCGACCAGCTTCACTCCCTGCTCTTGTGCCAGCTCGATGAGTTGTGGAAGCGTCAGGGCATTGTGCTTTTTCATGACATGCTTGATCATTTCTGGACCCATGCCCATCATGTTCATTTTAGACAGTCCGAGCTTCTTGGCGCCCCTTGGCATCATCCAACCGAACGCTTTTTCAAGCCATCCCTTTTCTACCTTCACGATCTCGTCCTTGCGCATCGTATTGAGTCCCCAGAAGGTGAAGAAAATCGTGACATCATGATCATAGGCAGCAGCTCCGTTCGCAATAATAAAGGCTGCAATTGCTTTATCCAAGTCACCGCTAAACAACACGATCGTCGTTTTTTCTTTTTGTTTTTCCATGTAAGAACACCCCTTCATAATACTCATACTTGTATAGGTATAAAAATAAGCGAAAGAAGCTTTTGCAACGAAAAGCATCTTTCCTTATAGAATGTCACTCCAAATCTTGATCGCCGTTCCACAGATCAGCACAATCAGGCCATAACGCAAATATTTCACATCGCTCTTGGCGCTGACCATACTGCCCACCGGCGCCCCCAAAACACTTCCGATGACCGTATACAAAACGGGCAAGAGCGGAATTTGCCCACCCGACAGCTTCCCGATCACACCACCTATTGCGGAGATGAATACAATAGCCAAAGATGAGGCAATCGTCACCCGCGTAGGTATTTTCAGCACGGTCAGCATAATCGGAATGAGGATGAACGCTCCCCCTGCACCGACAATCCCGGATACGATTCCCACAACAAATGCAGCACCAGCAGCAATGATGCGATTATATGCGACCTCCCCTGCTGCCGCTTCTGTCCCTCTATTTTTCACGAGCATCAAAATCACAGCGATGATTGCCAGTATCCCGTACACCAAATTAATGCTTTCATTCGACAAGTATCGGGAGAGGGCTGCACCAATCAGGCTTCCCGCCAGGATGCTTACCCCCATATCTCTAACGAGTCCTTTATGAATCAAGGGCGAGTTTTTCCCGTTTCTTTTGCGGAAAGCCAGTACGCCAGACAGCGACGCGAAAAATACTTGAAACATCGATATCACCGAAACTTCCTGGGCGGAAAACTGCGCTACCCCTAGTGCCGGTGGTATAAACAGGAGCATCGGATAGCTGATGATCGCTCCGCCAATCCCAAGCAACCCGGAAAAAAAGGAGCCGACAAAACCGATAGAGACCATGAGCAGAAGCAGCAAAACGTCCATATATCCTCCTTGCATTCCTACCTAACACATCGGAATGCTCAACACTCTTTTCAAATGAACCATCTTCAAGTAAAATTAATTCCAAGTAAATAACTGTGAATAAGGTGATTTCGATGATTCCCTTTTTCAAATCCATTTTTCAGCATCGGTGCCCCACCTGCCAAGAACCTTTGCGCTCACACAATAATGCCTTGTTCAGTGAAAAGCAATGCCCAAATGGCCATTACAAAGAAGAAATCTATACGCACCTTGGCGTACGTATCGTTTATGAAAATCAGGAGTAAGCGAGCACGACACGAACCGTTAGCGGCTTCATCCAAAAGTGCTCGCTTCTGTCTCCCTACAGCTTTTTCACTAAAAATTTGTATACACCGTTCTCAACCTCATGGGAAACCAGCTCATTCCCGGTTTGCTTGACCCAAGCGGTGAAGTCGTTCAGAGAGCCTTTGTCCGTCGAGAGTACCTCCATGGTTTGACCGGATTGCATTCCGTCCATTGCTTTTTTTGCTTTGACGATTGGCATCGGGCAAGCCAGGCCTTTTGTATCTACAACAATATCCGCCATCATTTATTCCCCCTGTTATATTAATGCGTGATCAAAAGACGATTTTTTGAACAGCCTTTCCGTCATTTATCGTGAATGGCGCAGCGATTTGGCCCTACTTCCATCTCTTGTTGTTCCTCTTCGCTCGGTTTTAATTTCCCCATGTTCACTTGACGAATCTCTTGGTACGCATTCGGCTGCGGCGGCAAATGATGCGTAACGATATGCCGGAATTCACCTTCATCCGCAATCGTTAGCCCTGGATTGTTGCGATACAAGTCTCCTAGCCGGGCAGATACGACACCCATTGGACCAAGCTCCGTGTAGCTGCCAAAATGTGCAGGCAACACAACTAAATGCTCGGGAAGCTCTTTGTATCGATTATACAAGGTGTTACGCAGGTCTCCCACCCAATCTTCTGCTTTCCCAGCCAAATCCGGACGTCCGATCGAAGCTACAAACAGACTGTCTCCCGTGAGAAAATACGTATCATCGACAAGCAGTGACGTACTCCCGATGGTATGTCCGGGAGAGTAGATCGGCAGGATCGCGATTTTGGTTGCCCCCACTTGGATTTCCTGCCCTTCCTCTAGCTTACGATAGGAATACGTAACTTCTTCCGCATCTTTTTCTGGAAGCCAATACGATGCATCGAGCCGATCAGCCAGCTTCTTTCCACCAGAAATATGGTCGGCATGCAGATGGGTATCGATGGTGTGCTTAATCGTCCATTGATGCTTGGCTGCAAATGCTTCGTACACATCCGTCATCCGCAATGTATCGACGACAGCCGCTTCCCCTCCTGATACGATCATGTAAGACAAGCAGCCTTTCCCAATGCGGACAAACTGATAAATCGCACCGCCATCACCGAGGTCTCCTACCTTCACTGGCTCCAGATGCTCACTCCACGCCTTCATGCCACCTTGCAGGTAAGAAACATCCGCAATGCCCGCTTCTGCCAGCATCTCTGCGACAAAAATGGACGAGCCCTCTTTTGCACAGACGACCAACACCTTTTGATTCACAGGGATTTTCTCCAGAACAGCCTCCACCCCATCCAGCAAATCAAAGTAAGGGATGTTCATGCTCACGACTCGATGCCCTTCGATTCGCCAATTCTCGTAATCGCTCGTATTGCGAACGTCGAGAATAAACAGTTCCTCCTGCGCAAAAAGAAGCTGCGTTAGCTCGTTTGCTGCCAACGCCTTCACACTTGTTTGTTGTTCCATCATCTTTCTCTCCCCCTTATTGTTTTTCTGCCGGGCCAGTCCAGCCGGACATACCCGGTAGCACATTGGTGATTTTGGTAAAACCTTTATTGGCCAGCAACTGACATGCCATATCGCTGCGTTTGCCGGATCGACAGATGATATAGATGTCGTCATCGGGCTGTAGCTCATCCAAACGCTGTTCCAATACTCCCAGGGGTATCGAAATGGCTACAGGAATGCGGTGAAAAGCGTATTCCGCCGCTTCTCGCACATCAATGAGCGTTAGCTTCTCGTTGGCTTCCAGCTTTTTTTGCAGTTCTTCATTAGAAATAGTCCGCAAGAAATTCGTCTCCTCCTTCACCTCATGGATACTCGCTTTTCGCAGGAAATGCTTCAAGACTTCCCCCTCCTGAATCGAGCCCAAATATTCATGCCCCGTATTGTTTGCCCAGCTCTTCAGGTCAGCCAATGACCCTTTATCCGTCGCCTGTACCTCCATCACTTGACCCGGTAATATCTCTTCCATTGCTTTTTTTGTGCGTACGACAGGCATTGGACATGCCAAGCCTTTGCAATCTAATGTTTTATCAGCAGAAAAATTCGATTGTACGGACATGTTGTCTACCTCCTACTTTTTGAATGAAAATGTGATCAATCAACTTTATACATATACCCCTATAGGTATTATGATATGCGCCTCGTTTTTCTTTGTCAATAGTCGAAACGTGACCGACCTACTCTTTCATACGTATTTTCTTAGAAATGAACTTGTGTCAACATGGAGGCGCCCAATGAAACTAGCTGACCGGATGAAGGAAAAGAACACGAAGACAACAGAGCTGTCTATTTGGGGACCATACTTACGGGAAGAATGGGAAAAGCATTTTGCGAGCCATCTGACCGAAGAGGATAAAGAGAGGATTTTTCTCAAAAATAAAGACAGCTACCATGGGTATCTGTGGCATTTATTCAGCTATAAACTGAGGGATTGTCTTGAACGCGAGGAAGCGGATGAAGCCTTTCAGCAGGTGGCCCATGAGTCGTACTATGTGTTTTACCAGCTTTCCAACGAAGTGTTGATCTTGGAAAATGCTGCGAGGTTTTCTGTCGCGGACTTGGAACAGGAATACGATGTGTACGTCGTGGATAAGGACTTTACGTGGACCTATGTGAAGACCCATGAAACCAAGTGGTGTGGGCCTTATTTTTGTAGGAAGTAGAGTGGGGAAAACAAAAAGAGGAAGCATTCGGATACCTTTAGGGGTATGCCGGTATGCTTCCTTTCTTGATGGATGGGTTGATTATCTTTTTTGGAGATACTGCAAACTGTTTTCCATGATTTCTTTGAAAGGGGGAGCAACAATTTCTTGACCCCATAATCTTACCCAGAGGTCTGTATTCGGGTTATCAACAGCTATGTAAACCAATAGCTTTGGATCATCGCTTGGTGCAAATCCGATAAAAGAATACGTATATTTTCCATCGATGAAATTTCCTTGCTGGTCGCGTTTCTGCACTATTCCTGTACGCCCAGCGACTGTATGTTCTTTTATGGAAAAGGCTGTATCTGTGCCAGGTTTGTTGTTTACTAACGTCTCTAAAATTTCTCGAACCTGTTTGGCTGTTTCTTCTGATATGACTCGACTTCCTTTATCAATGTGATTCGTTTCCTCCCTCGTGACATGGGGCTTCATCAATTCCCCCCCGTTGGCGATGGCCCCGACAGCAGCTACTTGTTGAATGGGAGAGGCAGAACCCCCAAGTCCATAAGCTCCCATTGCCTTATCATAGGGAGTATCCATGTTTGGTATCTTTCCAGGCTGTTCATTTATTTGTTCGGTACCAGTTTTCGCTCCAAAACCGAACCGCTCAAAATATTGCTGTAATGAGTCATTGGGTATCTGTTCACTGAGCTTGGCAAAAGCGACATTTGAAGAACGTTGGATACCTTCTAAATACGAAATCTTCCCCCAACCTGCACCATTATTGTTGTCTTTTATAAACTTGCCTGTGGTAATCTCGTAGGTTCCGGAATCGTAAGTTTCGTTGTCCGTATACTTCCCCTCTTCAATAGCAGCCGCCAACGTCACGATCGGAAATGCAGCCACAGGATCTGGCATCGCCCTGACTATGTGTGGAACTCGGTCAGTTGGTCTTTTCAGATTCCCCATCCCAAGAATTTCTCCGTTATTTGGATTGGTAACAATTACCGTCATATTTTCAGGCTGATAGGCTTTGTTGGTCTTATGTATCGCTTCTTCTATATACTCCTGAATTTGTGAATCGAGGGTCAGAACCTTATCTGTTTGGGATGTCGTTCCTGCGGCTTGTGCCTTTTGACTCCCATCTGTATTCATCTGTTGTGCGCTCGGCACAGCCTCCGAAGGCATCCACTGATAAGCGATAAACAATAAAGCAAAGGAAGCAACTGCGCCTCCGATTACCTTGGCATATTTTTTGCGCTTTTTCATTTGTACGAGCAGCTGCCTTTCTCGCCGGATATGACTCGCGATTTCACGTCGTTTGCCCTCGTCCATCTGAAGCGACGGAAATGCTTGCAGCACTGTGCTTATCTCTTTTTCTTCAAAAGATGGCGTCATGTAAATTGACCTCCCTGCCGCTATTGCCCATTTGTTTTTGCAATTCCTTGATCGCTCGATGGAGCGTCGTGCTGACTTTAGCTTCACTCCAGCCCAAGATTTCTGCTGTCTCTGCTGTAGATACTCCCTCGATCAACCGCAGGAGGAGAACTTCTCGATACGTGCTTTTCAAGTGATTCATCGCTTCATATACTTCTTGCAATTGTTCCTTTAACACCAATGCCTTCTCAGGTGTACGCTCTTTGGAAGTGAGGAGTCGGAGGACGTTTTCGGGGAACCAGTCCATCATTTTTTGCTTTCGCCTATTATCAATCGCTGTATGGCGTGCGATGGTCAGAAGCCATGTCTTGGGCTGTGCCCTTCCTTCGTAGCTTGATAAGGCTCTAAGCGCCTTCGTAAAAACTTCCTGGACTAAATCCTCGACATCTCTACGTCCGGTAAAATACGCGAGGTAATTGTAAATATCATGGCCGTATTGCTGGAACCATCGCTCTATTCGGTCATCGGAATCCATTCGTACGCTCCTTTTTATGGGTTTGTACCTTATTAGACGCAAAAATGAGATTTGCTTACAGTTTTTTTGATAGAAAAAAGAAAATGCTGTCCCACCTAAGCTTTTATCTAGGAGGACAGCACCTTTTGACGATAATACGTTATTCAGTGGAGGCTTTTCCGAAAAAAACGCTTCTTCTGCCGCCCAAGCAAACAGAAGAAGCAGTCTGGTTTTGAATTATACTTTGAACTTGTTGATCTGCTCCTGAAGCTCCTCCGCCATCTTGGAGAGGGAATCCGCTGACGAAGCGATCTCCTCTGTGGAAGCCTGCTGCTGCTCCGTAGCGGCAGATACGTTATGCACTCCACTAGATGCTTCCTCTGCAATCGCCGAAATCTGTTCTACGTAATTGACGACCTCGTCCGCGCTTGCCGCCATCTGTTCCGCGCCTGCGGATACTTCCTGAATCTCACTTGCCACCTTGTTGACCGCATTCGAGATATTCTCGAATGCCTGTCCGGCTGCTGTGACAATCTCCATGCCGCTTCGCGTCTCGTCGCTGTTCATTTTAACCGCTTCAACCGCTTGCCTTGTATCATTCTGGATCAGCTGCACGAGGTCAGTAATTCGCTGCGCAGACAACGAGGATTCTTCGGCCAGCTTCCGAACCTCTTCGGCAACGACAGCGAATCCGCGACCATGCTCCCCGGCTCTGGCGGCCTCAATCGCCGCATTCAGCGCCAGCAGGTTCGTCTGACTCGCCAAATTGTTAATGACCTCGGTGATCGTTCCAATCTCTGCCGAACGTTCTCCCAGACCCATAACCAGCTCGGAAAGGGACGTGATGGAATTCCGGACAGCACTCATCTGTTCGACCGCTGACTTGATAATCATATTACCTTCCTCAGATTGTTTGGCCGCGTCAACGGCCGATACCGATACGCTCTGTGCCAGCTGTGCGATCTGTTCCGAACTCAAAGCCATTTCGCCCATGGCCTGCGAGGAGTTCTTGACAATATTGACCTGTTCAGAGGTACCTACGGCCAGTTCCTCGACCGTTTGGGAAATTTGCTCCGATGCCTGCGCATTTTGCTCGGCGCTCGCTAGCAGTTCCTCCGACGAAGCTGCTACTTGCTCAGAAGTCGTAGCCACCGATTCAATCATGGCGCGCAGATTCGCTGTCATCGTGTTGAAGGAAGCCGCCAGCGTGCCCAACTCGTCCTTGTTACGCAGTACAATCGTCTCGCCCGTTAGATCGCCACTCGCGATTAGGATAGCGGCTTGATTCATTTTCTGGACAGGTTTTGAGATGATGTGTGACATGAAGAAGGCGATGAGCAGCGCAATGGCCGCCGCAGCGAACATAGACACCATAATGATAACAAACGCTTGCTCAGAAAGCTCCGAAGCGCTTTGACTAACTTGTCCGGCCCCCTCATTATATATATCGATCAAGTTCTTGATATTATCATTGGCCTCGTACCACAATGGGTAGGCCACGCTATGTAACTTGCTTGCCTCATCATATTTGTTTTCTCTGCCCAACTTCACGAACTCTGGCATTTTTTCCAAGTATGCATCGTATTTGCTGTTAAACTCTTCAAAAAGATTGGCAGCCTCACTGCCTTCCTTATTGCTGGCATACACAAGCGTCTTAAGTTGCTTCCGTTCATCCTCGATTTTGACGAGCAGTTGATCCAGAACCTTCTTCTGCTTCGTGAGCTCCTCCTCGTTCTGTTCAACGATAATATCGAGCGCAAGACGCTCCACGTCGGAAATGTCTCCATTCATCGTGCCAAGCAGGGTAACGGCTGGCATCCATGACTTATTGATGTCCCCGGATATCGTGGTCACTCCTTTGATCTGGCTTAATGCAAAAACGCTGACAAATGCCAGCAACACAACTACTGTAAGAAACCCCGTAAGTAATTTGGTGCGAAGCGAAAGCCCTGTTCTCCCCATTGTCTTTCCCAACTTGCCACTCATGCTCTCCACTCCTCAGATGCAAATATATAAAACCACTAAATATATCGACATATAACGTTATGAAATGTAGAGTGAGGGGAATGGATTTTCCAGAATTGAAAGTCCCATCGCAATAGCGGATGCAGCGGCATTTACTAGTGGCGGCACAGCTAATAAAAAAATGGAAGCACATCTTTGCCAAAGCGGCAAAAATATGCTTCCATTTACGTAACTCTAAGCGGAGAGAGTGGGATTCGAACCCACGCACGCCTCACGACGCCTAACGCATTTCGAGTGCGTCCCCTTATGACCACTTGGGTATCTCTCCATATTTAGTTTGTCAGAAACATTACTTACTATAGCAAAATACAGTCAAAAATGTCAAGACTCATTCCTCTGTATGCCCCTTGATTTGCGCGGCTCATTAGGCCAAACTAATAACAGCACACACGATTGGTATCCGATCAGAAGAAAAGCGAGGAACATATATGAAACGTGAACGTTTGGACAAGGTGCTGGCCAATATGGCAATCGGCACGCGCAAGGAAGTGAAAGCATTAGTAAAACAGCGACTGATCGTCGTAGACGGCGTTGTCGCAACAGACCCAGGAATGCATGTCATTGCCGAGGAGCAAGAAATCCTTGTGGATGGAGAACCGCTTAACTTTAAGCGCTGGGTATACGTTTTGCTGAACAAACCACCCGGGGTGGTTTCAGCTACAGAGGACAATGTCCATGAAACCGTAGTGGACCTTCTCCCGTACGAGTGGGCAATCAAAGTGCACCCAGTAGGCCGACTCGATATTGATACAGAGGGTCTCCTGCTCTTGACCAATGACGGTCATCTCTCCCATAGCCTCTTGTCCCCGAAAAAGAAAGTGGACAAGGAGTACTTTGCACGTATCGAGGGCCGGGTCACTGAGCATCATGTTCAGGAGTTTGCCAAAGGCGTGGAATTAGAGGACTTCACTACACTGCCAGCCAAGCTGGAGATTATCTCTTCGGGAGAAACGTCAGAGATTCGTGTCACCATCATGGAAGGAAAGTTTCATCAGGTAAAGCGGATGTTTGCTGCCTTCGACCTGCATGTTGCCTATCTGCAACGGATTCGTATGGGCCCGCTTCACCTTGACCCGTCCCTTGCCCCTGGTGAGTATCGCGAACTGACTGAAGAAGAGCTTCACATGCTGCAAAACGTAAACAAATAAAAACCGCCTGCATTTTAGGACAGACGGTTTTTCCAGACAGCCCGGTCATTCCTGTACCGGCTGTCTTTTTTTGCGCAATCCACGAAAGAAGTCCTTGAGCATCTGCCCGCATTCCTCTGCAAGCACACCCTCGATGACTGGCACCTGATGATTGAAGCGCGGCTCCGCGAGCAGGTTCATTAATGTCCCGGCACATCCTGCCTTCGGATCGCGAGCGCCATACACGACTTGTTCGATGCGGCTTTGAACGATTGCGCCCGCACACATCGGACACGGCTCCAACGTCACGTACAGCGTACACCCGATCAAGCGCCATCCACCCAAGCGTTCACTCGCCTCCCGTATCGCGATCAATTCCGCGTGCAAGGTAGGGTCTTTTTGTGTTTCCCGCAAGTTGTAGCCGCGACCTACGATTTCCCCGTCGCGCACGATGACCGCACCGATTGGAACCTCACCAATCGCAGCGGCTTTCCGGGCCTCTTCCATGGCTTGTTTCATATAATAATCATGTTCATTTGCTTGTATCACGTTTCCCTAAAGCTCCTTCAAAAAACATTCTTTCGTCCCGAACAAACGGACCTTTTTACACAAAAAAGTTGATTCAAGAAGTTTTTGTCCCTACCCGTTCACATACTATCTGCGAGATTACATACATTAATGATGTAAGGAGAAGTATGCAAATCATTGTTAGCCTCTTTCTGGAGGGATGTGAGTGGGCTTAACCTCTGCAAATACGTTATTTGATCGCTTTCACAGTCCGACTAGAGGTCTACTGGCAAAAGAAGAAGTGTTTTCCCACATCGAACATACCATCTCATCAATAGGTGGTCCATTTGAAATTATTGTGGGAGCCGACTCTCAATTAAAAAGCCGCGGGACTTTTTTTGCCCTTGTTATCACAGTGATCCGTCCCGGCCATGGGGGTACCTTCTTTTATCACAAATTTCAGGAACGCCGGTACTCATCCTTGCAGCAGCGTATATTCCAGGAAGCGATGTACGCAGTCGGACTTGCCACAGAAGTACGCCAATATTTGCGGGACCGCCACTTAGATACTCCCATCCGCCTGCATTTTGATATCGGCATGAATGGTCCTACCCGTAAGTTTATCCAGTCTTTGTTGAGCTTAGCAGAAACCAATCACTTTCGTGCCGAGATCAAACCGAACTCCTTCTGTGCATCTACGATTGCCGACAAGTACACCAAGTAACAAAACAGGCGGATTGCTAATGGGGCTTCCGCCTGGCTTTGTTTTGCCCTTATCCTGTTGGTTCAAACAATTCGGGACAGGCTGCTGCATCTCCTGCCCACTGCGTTTTTCCCGCCAACGGAGTAATTGACAATGTACGAGACGTGAGCTATTATAAGCTTTAATTGAAGCGTTTTCACAAGGCGTGTTACTGGTAATGCAGGCATGAGCCGAGAAGATCTTTTTCTTGTTAAAAAGGTTTTTTCGGCTCTTTTTTCTGATTAACGTCATGGGTTCATCGGCGTTTTTCATTAAATTGGATGTGACCGCTTGCGGTAAGCAAATACGGTCATGGACCGTTTTTGTCTATCTAAAGGTGGTGGAATGGATTGTCCCGTGAAAAGGAAAAAACATACGCAATTACGCGTGTGTTGAACCATAATGTCGTACTCGTGGAAGAACCCGGTTCCGGACAAGAAATTGTTCTGTTCGGAAAAGGAATCGGATTTGGCGCAAAACCCGGGAATACCATCCCCTCCCATGACTTGCGAGTGGAAAAGCGCTTCAGGCTCGAAAATGAAAATCATCAGAAGCAGTATCAGAACATTCTGAGCCAAGTAGATCCTGCTGTCGTAGGAATTGCGGAAGAAATCATCGCTCTTATTGCGAGTGAGATCACGCCAGAATTGAACGAACACGTCCACGTTGCCTTGCCTGACCATATCCAGTTTGCGATCTATCGGCTCAATAACGGCATGGAGATCGTGAATCCCTTCTTGTTCGAAATCCAGACGCTGTACACGAAGGAGTACGCACTGGCGAACCGGGCAGCGGATATGATCAAAAACGCATTCGACCTGGACATTCCCGACAGTGAAATCGGATTTCTGGCCTTGCACATTCATTCCGCGATCAGCTACGTCCCAGTAAAAAAGGCTGTCCAATTCACCAACATCATCACGGAGTTGGTAAGCCTGATTGAAGAGCGAACAGCCATTACGATTGAACGCAGTACGATTGACTACGTTCGCCTCATTACCCATTTGCGCTTTGCCGTTGAGCGCATCCGTCAACAAAAATTCATCAAGAACCCGCTTCTGGACCGAGTCAAAACCACCATGCCAGAAGCCTATCAATTGGCAACAGAGCTGGCTCAATACATCTCCACCCGTCTCGAGATCGCTGTACCGGAAGACGAGGTTGGTTACATGGCTCTGCACCTTTATCGCTTATTACAACAAAATTAAATCATAATCCTGCGTGTTACTAGCTCGACTAGGCATGAGCGGTGAGATCATACGGACATAGTAAGTATGTCGTCGTATGAATTCAACCGTCTCATGCCTTTTTTGGTTCAGACGCAAAAGGAGGATATTATGCTACGCAGTCTATTTTCCCGGAAAAAACAACAACAAGAGGTAACCTTTCTAGCACCATTAACAGGTACCGTACTCCCTCTGTCCGAAGTTCCTGATCCTGTATTCGCAGGTAAAGTCGTCGGTGATGGTGTAGCGATTCTGCCAAGTGCAGACACTCTCGTCTCCCCTGTCGATGGAAAGGTAACGCATCTTTTCCCTACTCACCATGCGATCGGGCTGTCGACTGAAAGTGGTCTTGAGATATTGATGCATATTGGAATTGATACCGTGAAATTAAACGGGAAGGGCTTTACCCCATTTGTCTCCGTTGGCGATCAAGTAAAAGCTGGCGACAAGCTCATTCAATTCGACAAGAGCGTACTGGAGGATGCGGGCTGTCCGATTGTGACACCCATCGTCATTACAAACGGTGATCGTGTTGCTGAAAAAAATATAGTGGCAAAAGCAACTGTGCAAGCAGGTCAAGAGCCACTCATGACTGTTGTCTTAAAATAAGCGAAGTGCATGTTTGGGGGAGGTACAACATGGTTCAATTTGAAGTAACCGTCAATGTAGAGGGTGGGCTCCACGCGAGACCAGCTGCTCTACTCGTGAATTGTTCGTCGCAATCTCAGTCAAAGATTACGCTGAGCAAAGGGACAAAACACGCAGATGGCAAAAGCATTCTCGGCATCATGACGTTGGGTGTCTCCCAAGGTGACACCTTGACCGTTCAGATCGATGGAGCGGATGAACAAAACGTAGCAACTGCGATTCAGCAGCTATTGGAGCAATCCTCGTCAAACATATAGTGTAAACGACGGACAGGAAGGTGAAGGATGTATGTTAAAAGGAATCCCGGTTTCCGCTGGCATTTCGATTGCCCCTGTTTTACGCCTCACACACGAAACAGCCATCACGCAGGCAGAGTCCATCACTCCGGTAGATACGACTCAGGAGCTAGGACTATTTAGCAAGAGCGTAGAGCAAGCACGCGAACAACTAGAAAAGCTAAAAGAACAGACAGAGGAACAATTAGGCTCGGAAAAAGCAGCCATCCTCTCTGCTCATATCGCCTTTCTGGATGACCCGGCATTTGTCGGGGAGATGAGTGCGCTCATTGAAAATCAACAACTCGCGGCATCTACCGCCGTTTCACAAGTAGCCGATCAGTTCATCGCTCTCTTTGAGAGTATGGACGATGCCTACATGAAAGAGCGCGCGGATGATATTCGTGATGTGAGCCGCCGTCTAATTCGAAATATTTCGGGCGGTGACACCGTCATCTCCTACCCGGAAGAGCCTTTTATTCTGGTTGCTTGGGACGTCACCCCATCCGAGACGCTTCAGCTTCCACTCCAGCATGTACGAGGAATTGTCACGGCAAAAGGCGGCGCTACCTCTCATGCAGCCATCTTGGCACGCTCTCTCGGGATTCCCGCTGTCATGGGTGCAGGCGATGCCTTGATGGAAAAAGTAGACTCCGGAAGCTTGCTGATCATCGATGGAACCTCTGGAAAACTGATTGTTTCGCCTGATGCGGATACACTGGCTGCCTATCAGGAAAAAGCCGCACAAGAAGAAAAAGAACGCCAATTGTACGAAGCCATTAAGGAACTGCCTGCCGAAACCACCGATGGCCACCGTGTTCACCTGATGGCAAACATGGCTGTGCCAGAAGAATCTGATGCATTGATCGCATCGGGTGTAGAAGGAATCGGTTTGTTCCGCTCCGAGTTTTTGTTCATGGATCGAAGCACCCTTCCCGATGAGGCCGAACAATTTGCTGCATACAAGCATGTAGCCGCTGCTTTTGGCGACAAGCCAGTCATCATTCGCACCTTGGATGTTGGCGGCGACAAGCATTTGCCAGCACTCGCGCTACCACAGGAGGAAAACCCGTTCCTTGGCTTCCGCGCCATGCGCATCTCGTTAGCGAGACCGGAATTGTTCCTAGTGCAATTACGCGCGCTCTTGCGTGCCAGTGCATTCGGTCGCCTGCTGATCATGTTCCCGATGATTTCCCATATGGAGCAGCTGCGTGAAGCCAAGCGATTGCTAGAGCAGGCAAAAGCTGAGCTACGGGCAGAAGGGGTCGCTTTTGACGAGAAAATCGCAATAGGCATGATGATGGAGATTCCGGGTGCCTGCCTGCAAGCAGATGCGTTTGCGAAAGAGGTAGATTTTTTTAGCATCGGCACGAATGATCTCGTTCAATATACGCTGGCAGTAGACCGGATGAATGCCAATATCGCTGAGCTGTACAGCTACTACCATCCAGCCGTATTACGACTGATTTCCCAAGTCATTGAGGCTTCCCATCGGGCAGGTATTTGGACCGGGCTGTGTGGGGAAATGGCGGGAGATCCGTTGGCAACCAAGCTCTTGCTCGGATTGGGGCTCGATGAGTTCAGCGGTGCCGCTTCAGTCATGCCAAAAGTCAAAGAACGTATCCGCTCCACCAGCTTAGAGGAAGCGAAAAGATTGGCTGAACACGTCCTTACACTCTCTACTGTAGACGAGGTCGTTCAGTATCTGAAAGACAAAGCCTTATAAAAGGTTTTGTCGCCCGAGTAGTGAAAGCGCTTCCAACATATCGATCAGAATGGTCTCTCTCCGGCTTATTCCTTGTGCCCTCATCATTTTGCCATTCATCCGGAGAGCGGCTTCCCTGATAAATTCATCCCATTCCAAGGAGGTTTTATCCTATGCTCGCTTTTCTGCAAAAGATTGGGAGAGCCCTCATGCTCCCGGTCGCAACGTTGCCAGCCGCAGCGATTTTGCAAAGCTTTGGTCTTCTCAAATTCGAGAAGGATCTCAATCTCGGTGCCTTTGGTGCATTTATGGACACGTACATCGCTCCGCTTTTGGCTGCTGGCGGTTCAGCCATTTTTGACAACCTGGCATTAATCTTTGCTATCGGTGTTGCGATTGGCTTGGCTGGAGATGCTGTTGCTGCTTTGGCCGCCGTCATTGCCTACGTCGTATTGACGAAAGTACTTGCAGCTGTTCCTGCTGCCATGCCTTTCATTGCGGATGATGTAAAACTGAACATGGGTGTCATTGGCGGTATTTTGGCCGGTGCGATTGCAGCGTTTTTCTACAACCGCTACCATTCGATCAAGCTGCCTGAATGGCTAGGCTTCTTTGGTGGAAAACGCTTCGTCCCGATCGTCACTTCCCTTTCCATGGTTGTCGTCGGCTTGATTTTCGGAATCATTTGGGGGCCGATCCAGATTGCCCTTGACTCATTGGGTTCTTGGATCGTAGGTCTCGGCGCAACAGGTTCCTTCTTCTTCGGATTCTTCAACCGATTGCTCGTTCCATTTGGTCTGCACCACGTACTCAATGCGATTGCCTGGTTCCAAATCGGTGACTTTACCGATGCGACCGGAAAAGTGGTACACGGCGACTTGCATCGTTTCTTTGCGGGAGACCCATCAGCAGGAATGTTTATGACTGGCTTCTATCCGATCATGATGTTCGCACTTCCTGGAGCGGCTTTCGCTATTATTCACTCAGCCCGTCCTGAAAAACGCAAAGTAGTTGCTTCTATGTTTATTGGTGCAGCTCTCGCTTCGTTCCTGACTGGTATTACCGAGGTAGTTGAGTTTGCGTTTATGTTTGCTGCTCCACTCTTGTATTTTGTTCACGCAATATTGACGGGTGTGTCCGGGTATATCGTGACCTCTTTGGGCATCAAGCACGGCTTTGGATTCTCAGCGGGTCTGATCGACTACGGTATCAACTACCACCTCTCTACGAATGCTTGGATGATCATCCCGATTGGTCTGGCATTCGCCGTGGTCTACTACGCCCTGTTCCGTTTCCTAATCGTGAAGCTGAACCTCAAGACCCCGGGACGTGAGGACGACGAAGAAATGACAACTACAGCTACGGGAAGGAACAATTCGATGCAGGATAAAGCGATCCAAGTGCTCACCCACATTGGTGGAAAAGAAAACGTCGTTAGCGTAGACGCTTGCATCACTCGTTTGCGTCTCATCTTAAAGGACGACAAGAAGGTCAATGACAAAGCTTTGAAGGACCTCGGTGCAGCAGGTGTTATGCGACTGGGTCAAGGAAGCGTGCAAGTCGTCTTCGGAACCCATTCCGAGCTGCTAAAAGAAGAGATCAGCAAGCTGTAAAAGATAAAGAATGCCCGGTCACGGTGAAATCCGTACCGGGCTTTTTTCTGTTTCCTGAATGGGTAACGGACGCGACCCGGCATCATTCCCACCATGTGTCGTACTATATGGGCATCGCGCGTTGTTTTCCAACTCCTTTTCAAACATGACTAAGCGCTCGAGAAATCCCTCGCAAGCCGGCATACTCTGTGGCGCCATCATTTCAATTTCGTAAGCGACGGTCTTTCTCCATATTTCCAGCTGCCTTTTATTTGCCTCCCAAGCGTTCAATCCATCCCACCCCTTTTGCTAAATCAGCAAACCATTCTGATAAAAAGATCAAGCATGCTGCATCGTAGCTTTTTCGCCAACACTGGCAAATGATTAGCCTTGAAGTCATATTCTCCCTTCTCGTACTTCAAGTATGTCGAAGCATTTCGAAACCCGAGTGCTTCCGCCATTTCTTGCAAGGTTAGCTTGCACTCATTACGTCGTTGCGCGATAAACGGGAGGTTGAGCCGTTCCACCAGTTATCCCCTCCTAATTTGCAAAAATGGCAAATATTTATAGTTACATCATAGCCTTTCAATTTTAGCAAAGTCAATACAGATTTTGTCATATTAGCAATCTTGTTTTTTCCGTTTTGGAAAATTGTTAGAATGGAATTGCCAAAACGATAAAGGTGGTCTCACGATGTCCATAGTTGGTCAACGCATAAAATGGCTGCGCGAACAAAAACAATGGTCACAACTTCAATTAGCTGAAAAGCTTGGCATACATAATACGGTACTTTCGCGGATCGAGTCAGGTGAAAAGAAGGGCGTCGATGTTCATCTGATTTCCAAAGTCGCAGATTTATTTGAAGTATCCACCGATTTTCTCCACGGTCGAACGGAGGAACCATCTTGGCAACGCGGTTCTGTCCGGGAAACACCGGCGACCTTTTTGGATGTCGATGGCCTGACAGAGAAGGATCTAATTGAGGTCAAGCGCCATATTGAATTTTTAAAGTGGAAGGCTTTGCAGGAAAAGAACGAAGACCCTTCTTGAAGATTAACTAACGGATAACGGAAAAACCCCTGTCTCCAGGGGTTTTCATCGTGGCAAGCGTCAGGCATACCCTCCTGATGCTTTTTTATATAGGCTGTGTTATTCTTCGCTGTCGTTCGCCATTTCGTCTGCATTCAACTCGATCCAGCTCTGCGACCAAGACTCAATCCCTTTGAGCACTGGAGTCAAAGCTTTCCCCATTTCCGTTAAGGAATACTCTACGCGGACAGGAGCAGAATCAGTGAACACCTGTCGATGTACGAGTCCTTCCTTCTCCAAATCCTTCAAACGCTCAGAAAGTAGCCTTCCGCTTACTGGCAGGGCCCCTTCCAATGCACAAAATCGCTGTGGTCCCGACAACAACTGGAATAGAATTAGACCTGTCCATCGCTTCCCCAACAACTGCATACCTTTTTCGAACTTTGGACAGAGGGTAGACTGTTTCATAGGTATCACCTCATTCTCCTTTCAGTATACCGCTCTTTGTTCCATCCATCAAAAGCAATGATGTGAATCAACCTTGAAAATCACACTTGCCAACTACTGGGATTTTGTTGAATCACTTGACTTAGGAAATTATTATTGTATACTTACTAACGAAAAGTAACTTTATTACTCATTTAAATTTTCGGAGGGATTCATACATGTCTAATCGTTTTGAATGGAGCACACTTATTCTACGTGTGATTGCTGGTCTGACTTTTGCCATTCACGGAGTGGCTAAATTCCAAATGGGGCTGGAGAATGTTGCTGGTTTCTTCGGGACCATGGGACTCCCTGCATTCATTGCGTATCTCGTAGCCTTCCTGGAGGTAGTAGGTGGTATTGCATTGATTCTGGGACTGGGTACTCGCGTGTTCGCAGGTGCGTTGTCTGTTGTCATGCTTGGTGCGATCTTTAAAGCCAAGCTCGCTGCCGGCTTCATGGGCGGTGAAGGTGGAGCTGGTTATGAATTGGATCTGGCTTTGCTTGCGATATTGGTTGCTCTTGGTATCAGCGGCAGCACCAAGTTCGCACTCGACGCTATTCTGTTTGGAAAAAGATCGGTTGAGTAATACCATTTTGAAACATAGAAAAGCCAAGTCGAAGGGCACATTTGAGAGCCCTCTGACTTGGCTTTTTTTATTCCTTTTGCGGTGATTCCTCGATCATTTTTTTATTGATGACTCTTATTTTGTCTGCTGGTGATTGCTCGTCCTTTGCACTAATAAATACGGAGTTGTCTCCCGCTTCAAAAAACATGACATAATCCTGATCGGACATGCTCTTCTCTTCACTGACAGGCGTCCCCAGATTTTTACGGATCGTGTCCAGATTCGTTTCATTGAGATGAAGCCCGGCCAAATCAATTCCATACACGCGATCTTGTCCATCAAAATAAATGAGCGCACTCTTTAGCTTCTCAAAGACTTCATAACGCCCGCCATCCCAATAATCCTGTTTGGTTACCTTGCCGTATAGCGCAGAAACCTCCTCCCGCTTCATCCCGATGTGGATATCGAAGCCACTGATTTGGTTTTTGGCGAGCAGCTTTAAAAATTGATCATCCAGAGTGATTTGGCGCACAGTAGCGGATTGATTTTCTTGCTTTTGGTCGCCCTCGCTATTTCCCGTCTCTTGCTTCTGCTCGGTTACAGGCTGTTGTTTAGAATCTGTTGGCACGCTCGTTTCAGATGAACAGCCCCCCACAATCAAACCTGCCACTACAGTCAAACACACCCATTTTCTCACCCGACTTCGCTCCTTTTCTTCCTTTTTGAATGGTCTCATCACAACTTCCTCACTGGTATAACGTATCTTTTAGTAAAAAGTGAGGTGTTGGTTGAATGCCACTCTGGTTACTCGTCGTACTTATTTTCGGAGGTCTCTTGCTGATTGGAGCTATCATCGATTGGATTGCCAAGCGCCGGAAGCAGAGAGTCCTCATAGAACGTAACAACCGTGATTCCCATTCCTTTGATGAAGGATACAATCCGAGAAATAAAGACGAATATCTCAATTGATAGACGCTACTCCCCATCATTTGGTTACGAAACTGTCCCTAACAAAAAAAGACCCCGGAAAGGGTCCCCTTCACAGCACAATGCTGATGATCATTCCTGATAAAATGCTGACGAGTGTTGCCCCGTATAACAGCCTCAATCCAAACCGGGCAACGACATTTCCTTGTCTTTCATTCAAGCCTTTTACCGCGCCAACAATTGTCCCGATGGAGCCAAAGTTCGCAAACGAGATCAAAAACACGGACACGATGGCGATCGTTCTTTCGCTTAACTGACCTTGAATCTTCGTAAATTCGAGGATGGCGACAAACTCGTTCGCCACTATTTTGGTGGCCATGATACTACCCGCTTGTACAGCTTCGTGCCAGGGAACCCCCATAAGAAAGGCAAGCGGAGCAAAGACGTACCCTAACAAAGCTTGGAACGAGATACCGAATACTGCACTGAATAACCCGTTCACCATCGCAATCAGTGCAATAAACCCGAGCAACATCGCGGCAACGACCACGGCTACTTTAAATCCATCCAGAATGTACTCCCCGAGCATTTCAAAGAAGGCCTGTTTCTCTCCCTTCTCTTGATCCAATAAGTCATCTTCCGGCTCCACTTCATACGGCGTAATAATGGAAGCAATAATAAAACCACCAAATAAGTTGAGTACCAATGCAGCTACCACATACTCCGGTTTGACCATGGTCATGAAAGAACCCACAATCGACATAGATACGGTGGACATCGCAGAGGCGCACAGCGTATACAACCTGTTTTCGGGAATGGCACCGAGCTGTTTTTTCACGGTAATAAACACTTCGGACTGCCCAACAATCGCCGAAGCAATCGCATTATAAGACTCCAATTTTCCCATGCCATTCACTTTACTCAATACGAGCCCTACGTACTGAATGAATAAAGGGAGGATCCTCGTGTACTGCAAAATGCCGATCAGTGCCGATATGAACACAATGGGCAGCAAAACTTGCAAGAAAAACGGTGTCGCACCCGGATTCGCAATACCACCGAAGACAAAATTAATCCCTTCGTACGCATACTTCAGGAGTGTGGAAAAACTACTGGCAATGCCTGATATGAAAATGAGTCCAATACTGGTTCGCAACAGCAGCAAGCCAAGTACGATCTGAATCAGAATCATGATGAGGAGAGGGCGATACCGAATGTGCTTTTTATCACTACTTGCCAGCCAAGCAAGCAAAAATACTGTAATCAAACCTATTCCTGCGATGATATAATTCATGGAACCAACTCCGATCCGCATATCTCGCTCCATAATCTTCCCAAAAGAGCATAAAAAAACCCTTCTGAACGATGAATAATCGAACAGAAGGGGGGACGAGACAACTACACATCTGCCACGGCAATGGCCTCAATCTCGATCAATAGCTCTTCCCTAATAAGCTTGCTCACTTCAACAGCAGAGCTCGCTGGCGGGGTTTCTGTATTCACGTACTGATCTCGAATCTCACGGACAATGTGCATCTTGGAGATATCAGTCACGAAAAAGGTTAATTTCACTACATGATCAAAGCTGACACCTGCCGCTTCTAACGCGAATCGGATATTTTCGAAAACTTGTTTTGTCTGTGCAGCTAAATCACCTGTACCGACCACTTGGCCCTCCTTGTTGAGAGCGACCTGACCCGATACATAAATCGTCCGTGCGTTGCGAACCTCCACCGCATGGGTGTAGCCGAATGTAGGTGGCATTGTTTCAGGGTTAATGAATTTGATTTGCTTATCATTTTGCATCCGACATGCTCCTCCGATTCACATTTGTTGGTAAACTATTCTACCATACACGGAAAATTCTGACCATTGCTCGAGTTCTTTAAAGAAAGAGAGGAAAGCCTCATGATTATTACATGTGATGCTTACTGCAACATGGGCTATATTTATTTGCAGCAACCCGATAAGAAAATGATAGATTATCAAAAGGAGAAGGATAACAAGATTAGCCGTTATGTCCAACCTTCCTTGTTGCACATCCCCTTAGTCGTTGATTTCAACAGGGGAAAGCTGTTGGATGACATGCGTTTATCCACGAAAACGTACAAGAAGGCGGTTGACGATGAGATCGATATGGAATACAAGAACGATCTCGATGAGCAAGGCTACATGACAGGGATTGAACTTAATTTATCCAAAGACAAGCTGGTTCACTTGTTAGAAAATAAAGCGTTTGTGGTTTATCGTACTGAGTGGAAAGGTCTACCCTCTCACCTGGTAACATTGGATATAGATCACAAAGTCTTTGATTCGAGCAATGTGATTTATCCTCTGAATGAGAAGAAGGATGCGTTCGTGATCATTGAAGTTATGGGAGAGTATCAAATTGGGTTAGTGAAGGCGTTACTAACAAGAAGAAATGATTTATATCCCGTTGAGTACTTGTTAGCTCCGCAGTTTATTTTAAGTGAGTATACGTTATAGAATAGAATGAAAAACCCGTCTCCAGCTAGGGCTAGGGACGGGTTTTTGCTTATCAATGGTTGTTTTTAAATTGATCAAACAGTCCGCCATCATACTTTTTTCTTCTACTCTTATTTCTTTCTTTTTGGGTAGGGGCTGTTGAATCGGTGTTCTTTCAGGCTTTACATTCTTTTTCTTTCTCGTATGGTTGTATTTTTCTTAATGACATTGTTAGGAGGTTGCTTCTTCCGGCTGTAATCAAATACAGCTTCCAGATCGATTGCCTTTTCTCTTCTTCGTGTTTTTCTTTCCGCATCTTTTGGACAACCTGTTCAAAATCGCGAACCTTATATCCTCCTTCAACAGACGACAGGTTCTTTACAAACCCAACCGAACGGCTTCCATAATAGATAAAATGTCGCGGGGCATTGTTCACTGTCATCTGATATATGTATCCTGTTGGAACCCACCCTTCCTCCATCATCCTCTTTTGACTTTTTAGGATTACATCTATGCTGTATAATTTTTGAAAAACGGGCAAATAGAAAGAGAGGATTTGCTAATGACAACGGTATACGATAAAGCGAAATATCATTACGAAAACTTTGAGGAGGATCTTCCTCGAAAACAGGCATATGTACATACAGGCTTTTTCATTGGCTGGTTGATTGAAAATGATATGGTTAGCGAGGATTTCCAAAAGAGTTACGAAAACCTAATCGCTGATTTTAAACAAAGGAAGATGACTGGTCCTGAGGTCTATGAGAAGACGGGTGGAGTATTGGCAAAAGACATGCTAAATGAAGAAGGAAACCAGTTCGCGATGTTTTACTTCGATTTCGAAACTGGGGAGTATCGCTATCATTATCTAGAAGCTTTTGATTGCGAGCCAAGTGTGTATCACGTGGAAGATACTTGGGAGAATTACGACCATATTAAAGATTGGATCGACAATGAGTACGAGTACTGGTGCGAGAAAAATGGATAAGACCGCGTGACTACGCGGCCTACAATCAAGTCGCTATTTTATTTCTTCAGGATGAAATCAGACATGACTGCCTTTTCCCATTCGATTCCTTTTGGACTCACATTGGTGTAAAGCGTTATGGAGTCCGCATCTTCCATTACCGCTTTCAAATGAAAATTCATGTCCTTGGGCTGCAAATACTCATCATATAGCTGTTGGTAGTTGGGATCGTTTTTTTCTTTTGCAGCCTTGATGTAGTCCACGGTGTCGGGGTCTTTTTCAAAATTTTTGTATTTCACTTGATATCCGAATGTCGCTTCTACTTTTCCATCCACTGTCTTCTCTTCATAATCCGTTAGGGTAAACTCGAGCAGCTCATAGTAAGGGGAGAAAGCTTTGTTGCTCTCTTCTTGCAAATAGCCCGCAATTTTGTCATAGCTTGTAGTGCTGTCCACCGATTGTTTCTGTTCTGCGCCAGCGTTCGCTGCCTCTTTTGCAGGTGGCGCGGCAGTCTGTTTTTGTACGACCGCATCTGAGCTACAACCGCTAAAGAAAATAGCCAAGACCATGCTTACGATCACTTTTTTCAAAGGAAACACCCCTTATCTCCATCGTTTTTTGCTACAAGGTATACGTGTGAGACAAGATCTACGTCTCAGTATTTTCCAAATAAACGATGAGGGGGATGCATAAAAAAGAAAAAACCTTGATACACCAAGGTTTTCCCTACAATGGCGTCCCCGAGAGGATTCGAACCTCCGACCTACAGTTTAGGAAACCGTTGCTCTATCCTGCTGAGCTACGGGGACAAGTATGATTACCTACATTCTTATTATATGTGTTTATCCATTTTTCGGCAAATACAAGTCGGATCTAAAGACAACAAAAAAACCTTGGCATCCCAAGGTTTTTTGCATCTCAATCCTATTTTGTTCAAAACACGCTGCTTTTCACAGTCAAGCATATTGGATCGGCTTCATGATCCGTTGACGACCGGAAAAAGTGGCAATCTCCGTTACCCCCATTGAATGGAGGATCTCCAGATTCACCGCCACGTATCTCCCAATATCATCGGGAAAGTGCGCGTCGGACGAGAGTGTCAGCGGAACTTCATGCGCCACCAAAACGTCGAGGAAGGCGGGACTGGGGCACATTTCCTGAACCGGATAGCGGTAGTACAAGCCTGCATTGATTTCGGTCGCTGTATCCGTTTCCTTCAAAGCAGTTGCAATTCGGTGGTAATAAGGAAGAAGCTCCGATTCCTCTGGACGATAGGAGAACACTTTCAGATTATCCAGATGGGCAACAAAATCAAACAAATTGCTCCTGATCATGGACTCAACTGTGTGGAAAAAGTCCGCGTATAACGTTTTCAGGTCATGCTGCTCAAACAGATGGCGAGTATCGGGATTGTCAAAGCCCCATCCTTGCAAAAAATGAACCGAACCGATCACATAATCCCACGAAGCACCTGCGAGCAAGCTTTCCAATTCTGCCTCCCCGCCGATAAAGTAATCCGCTTCGAGCCCCAACCGCAACTCCACACCGCTTGCCGACCAACGCTGCTTTGCTTCCTCAATGGCGACACAAAAGTCACTGAGGCTCTCGGTGCATACTTGATCAAGCCACGTGCGCTGCAAGCGACCCAACTCGGTGTCCCCCAGCTCCATATACCGTTCAAAGTAAGGACGGGCTTCACGAAAGCGGTATAAATGATCGACGATCCCTACTTCCTTCAAGCCTTTGTTTAACGCTTCACGTAAATACAGATCGATCCAGGATGGGTCGTATGCCCCCAAAGACATGCGGTTATTTAATCGCGCAAGACTGTCCAGCAGCCAGGCACGGGTATGTCGAGGTTCAGATAACGGATAAAAATGGTCGAGGGCCATATTGGTACGTTCGAGCCAACGCAATGAAAAAGGCCCTTCTTCTAGATGAAGATGATAGTCGATCAACATGTGAAATCTCTCCTTCCCGGATGTTCGCTTATCCAGGTCGTTTGCATGCCAGACGATAGCCATTCATCCGGCATCGGCTGGTCACAAACAACCGCGCTGACATCCTGCCAGCCGCAAATACGAAAAAATTGCGTTTGGCCGATCTTCGATGTGTCTCCCAATACATAGACTTGCTCCGATCGCTGTACCATCATGGTCGAGCACAGCGTTTCTTCCATGTCATAATCGGTGAAGCCATCAGCCGTGATCCCTCCACAAGAAATGAACGCTTTATCAAAATGAAAACGAGAGAGCAGCTCGCAGGTAAACGCCCCGGCAACCGATTTTTGGGCCGGATGGGTCAGCCCCCCCAGCATAATGACCTGACCGTTGAATTGATTGGCTTCCAACAGCTCATTTAGTAAAGAAGCGGCGGGGAGTGAATTCGTGACAATCGTTAATTGATTGAGGCCCTTGATAGCACGTGCCAATTCCAGTGTTGTCGTCCCGACATCGAGCGCGATGGTATCCCCGTCAGACAAAAGTTCTGCCGCGATTTGCCCGATTTTCGTTTTTGCCGTCTGTTGGATCGCCTGTTTCTTTTCAAAATGCGGCTCGCGTTTCGCCAAATGATAAGGAATCGCTCCTCCGTACACTCGCTTTAACAAACGCTGCTGCTCCAACTGGTCCAGATCACGTCGTATGGTCTCCGGTGTTACTGCCAGGGTTTTTGCCAGACTCATCACCTGAATTTTACCGTGACGGTTCAATTCGTCGAGAATCACTTGCTGTCGTTCTTCAGGCAATAGTGTCATAAAGCGGAATCACATCCTTGGGACTTACATACAATGTTTTTGTTGTGCCGATCTGCTCCTGCTCAAAGGACAGGTGAAGAGTGTCCACCAGTATAGGAACATCACCAATGTTCAGCTCGTAACGGGTAATGTTGCCGAGCATGGTTACCTGAGCGATATTCCCGGTCAAACAGATGTCCTCCCCATTCAAAGGCTGCTCATGAAACGTCTCAGGACGGATTGCAAAACGTTCAACTGCCGGATGAGGCAAATTAGGTGTTATTCGGGTAAGCTGTTCGGCAGTCAGCACGTTGTAATTGCCAATGAAGCGAGCGACAAATTCAGAACGAGGTTGCGTGTAAATCTCTTGAGGACTGCCGTGCTGAACGATTCGTCCGCCATTCATGATGTAGATGCGGTCACTGACAGCCATGGCTTCTTCCTGATCGTGAGTAACCAGCACAGTCGTCATGTTTAACTCACGTTGAATGGTACGTAGCTGCTTTTGCAAATTTTTACGAATCTGGGCATCAAGCGCACTAAGCGGCTCATCGAGCAAAAGTACTTTTGGCCGGGTGACCAGAGAACGGGCGAGTGCGACACGCTGCTGCTGACCACCAGACAATTCACGTGGGTAAGCCTGCTCCTTTCCCACCAATCCCACCAGCTCAATCATTTCCTGGACACGCAGACGAATCTCCGTTTTCGAGATTTTGTTCATTTCCAGGCCAAAGGCAATGTTTTGACTGACCGTAAGATTGGGAAAGAGCGCATACGATTGGAACACCATGCCGATCTGCCTGTTTTTGGGCGACACGTCCGTCACATCTTTGCCGTCAATGTAGATCATGCCTGTATCAGGAGCCGTCAACCCACTGAGGATGCGTAACAGCGTACTTTTGCCACAACCGCTAGGGCCAAGCAAGGTAACCAGCTCGCCTTTTTCAATCGCAAGATCAAGTTGCTGCAGCACGTGTTGACCGTGAAAGGTTTTGGACAAGTTTTTGATTTGGACGTAACTCATCAGGGGACCTCCTTGCGTGCGAAGCTTCGGCGCGTGAATTTTACAACCAGACCAGTGATAATAGCCATCAGGACAAAATAAGTGACTGTAATCGCGCTGGCGACATGTCCACTTGACGATAGCTTGGCGTACAGATACATCTGCAGGGTTTCAAACCTTCCTCCCACCAGAATGTTAATCAGAACGAATTCACCAAACAAAATGGAGAACGACAAGAGTGAGGACACGAAAATTCCAGACATGATATTCGGAACGATAATTCGTACGAACGCCTGCCAGTGGCTCGCACCTAATAGCTCGGCTGCCTCCATCAACGAACGTGCCTGCATGGCAAGCAGGCTGTTGCGCGTTCCCTGATAAAGATACGGAAGCAAACCGACCAAATACGCCCCCGCTGTGATGATCACCATGGGAATTCCGTTTCCTGAATAAGTACGGATCAAACCGACTGCCATAATAACACCGGGAACGGCATAGGTGAGCATCACCAAAATCTGAACCAGCCTCTCCATCCGGGGAGCGTAGACGATAATGGAGAATACAGCAGGAACAATAATGACGACGGCAACGACTGTCGTCAGAAAGCTGAGCAGAAAAGAACGCCCGAATGCCTGTAAGAATCGCGGATCGGCATACAGCTCCGCAAACCATTTTCCTGTGAGTCCTTCCGGCAAAACCGTGCTATTCCACTCGGTTGCCAGTGAGTAAAGAATGGTAGCAACTACTGGCAAAAACAAATACAACATGACCAACGCAAACGACAAGGATGGCAAACTGATCCGCTTCAAGATAAATCCCTCCGAATCTTCCGCGTCAGCCACTCGTTCACGAGCAGGGCGGCGGCAAGCGTCAGGCCAAGCAGTACTCCGAGTGCGCTACCTAGCTCGGGTCTTGCAAAAATGTCGCCAGATACTAGCGCACCAATCCGAATGGGCACTAGATTGTAGTTGCTCCCGGTGAGCGCGTAGGCAGAAGCATAAGCACCCATTGCATTGGCAAACAGAATGCTGAATGTGCCGACGATACCCGGAAGGAGTACCGGAAACCCGATTCTCAGCCAAAACTCCCATGGACTTGCCCCAAGCAGCTCGGCTGCTTCCATCCATTGCTTCTGAATGGCGTTGTACAGGGGATACAAAAGCATTACTGCCAGGGGCAGTTGAAAATAAATATAAACAAGCGTCAAGCCGCTCCACGAATACAGAGTAAAGGACTGACTAAAATCAATCCCCAGTTGCCTCGCAAGCAAAACAAACAATCCACTGTTTCCCAACAGGACAATGAAGGCAAAAGCGAGTGGAATCCCCGCAAAATTTGAGGTTAGATTGGTAATGACAAGCACTCGCTGTTGCAGAGCCTGTGGGAAACGGGTAATCGCATAAGTGGCAAAAACAGCAACGACGATTCCAATGAGAGCAGACAGGAACGAGATCAGCACACTGTTCTCAAAAGCCTGCAGGTAATACGGATTTGAAAAAATCTCACGATAGTTACTTATGGTAAAACCGCCGCCCCCCTCGGCCTGAAAGCTCCCTCCAATCATGGAAAGCAACGGGACGAGAAGAAACAGAGCGATCATTGCAAAGAACGGAATCGTCGTGACCCAAAACATACTGACAAATCGTTTCATCGCAAAAGCTCCTTTCTTAGAGGAAAAGACGCCCCCTTAGGGAGACGTCTTGCTCAGCCCTCATACGTTCAATGGCTGCATCTCCTTCGAGGGGGAGATGCCAAGCAAATGGCAGGCAAGCGGAGCCACCTGCAATTGCGGAATTGCCTCCTCGCGAATCCCCGGAGATATCAGGTTGCTGATGACAAACAAGGGAACGTCCCGGTCAGCGCTAGAAGTGCCACCATGATTTCCATCGGCTGTCATCCCGTGATCGGCTGTCACGATGATTTGATAACCCGCATCGATCCACGCAGGAAGCACATTTGCCAGTATCGAATCTGCCGCCAGAACGCGATTTCGATATTGCGCGGAATCAGCCGTATACTTATGGCCATCATCGTCGATATTCATGGAGTGGACGTAAAGAAAATCTGGATTGTATCCATTCAACAAAAAGTTGGCGTCAGCAAACAAGTGTGTATCCGGATAGTGATCTTCCCAGTAGAACATCCCGTTTTGTATCGGTTTGTCGGAGTTCAATTGGATTCGGTCGTAAAACGGGTTGAATGGAGCCTTGTTATATAGCTCGCTTACCCAGCCATAAGCGGCAGCAGCGTTGGACATCCCGTTTTTTTGCGTCAGGTGAAAGAGACTCTCCTGATGCGAAAGCCGAACCGTCTGATTGCTAGAAATACCATTCTTCCACACAGGAGTTCCTGTTAAAAGAACCTCGTACAAAGGACGAGATAGACTGGGTAATTCCGATCTCACCTGAAAACGGGCCGCAATGCCGTATTCGACCAAGTGATGCAGATACCCCATGTGCGAGACGGCTGTGTCAAATCTCAATCCGTCGAGCACAATCATGGCGAGCTTGCTAGCGCACATGGATTAACACCTTCTCTTGCCATAACTGCGGCAACTTTTTAGCCGTCTCTTCCCAAGCAGTCAAATCGCCCACCGGACGTGCGTTTTTATACATATCATCGGGGAGCAGCATGGCTTTAGCGGATTCATCCAGCTTGGCGTTGGCGCGAATCGGTCGTGCATAGCCGCGAGCCAAATTGGACTGTCCAGCGTCGGAGAGAATGTATTCACGAGCCAGCATGGCAGCGTGTGGGTGCTTGGCGTACTTGTTGATTACTGTAGCGTACCCGCTGCTGACTGATGCTTCCTCCGGGATGAGGACATCAAAGCGGTTCTTATCGATTTTGTCCCGATACCCAAGCGCATTGAAGTCCCACAAGATTGCGACCTCTACCTCACCCTTTTCTAGATTGGCAAGGCTTGGATCGCTCGTACTGAGCCGCTTGTTTTTGGCCAACTCAGCGAAAAAGTCAATGCCGGGCTGAATATTTTTCTCATCTCCCCCATTAGCATAAGCGGCGGCCAGAACGGCAAATTGCGCCTGGTTCGCTTTCATGACATCGCCGATCGCGACCTTGTAGCTACCGTTTTTCAAATCTGCCCAGGATTTCGGGGGATTTTGCACCTTTGTCTTGTCAGTGATAAAGGCCAACGTTCCGGTATAGCCTAGCAACCAATGTCCTTCATCATCTTTTGCCCAATCGGGAATGTCGTTCCAGTAAGAGGTTTTGTAAGGCAGCGTCAGCCCTTTTTGTTTGGCTAACGGTCCAAAAGCAATACCTACATCACCGATATCTGCAGTAGCGTCTTCTTTTTCTGCTTCAAACTTAGCCAATTCTTCTGCGCTCGACATGTCTGTGTCGGTATGCTTCAAGCCGTATTCTTTTCCAAGATTGCTCCAGGTTTCCCCCCAGTTTGCCCACGTGTCCGGCATTCCCACGGAGTTAACTTCTCCCTCCTGCTTCGCTTTTTCTACAATTTGATCCAGGGTCAATTGCGACGTATCCAGAGAAGTGCCTGATTTCGTCTCGGTGGCACATCCCGCAAGCAGAAAAACGGATGTCATGACAACAATGGTTCGTTTCCAGCTTAACTGGTTCCCTCTCATCTTTAAGGCCCCTTTTCGTTTTTATTTGTGTTTGGTCTTTTGGCTTTTTCTAACCCAATCGTAAACAATCAAAATGAAACTGATATAAATGCGTTGTTAAAAAGCTATTAAGACTCTATGAAAAATAGAAGTGAACGCAAAAAGTGGCCCTCTGAATACCAGAGAACCACCTAGGCCTTCGTTTTTCCTCTTTAATTATGAGCAAATTGCTCCTCTTCCGTTGACCCGCTGAGGGCAGTCGTAGAGGAATTGCCGCCAGAGATGACCTGCGCAACCTCATCGAAATACCCGGTACCCACTTCACGCTGATGACGAGTGGCCGTATAGCCATGGACTTCGCTATCGAACTCAGACTGCTGCAATTCAGAGTAGGCAGCCATTCCGCGGTCACGATAGCCGCGCGCCAATTCAAACATGCTGTAATTCAGGGAGTGGAAGCCAGCGAGCGTGACAAATTGGAACTTGTAGCCCATCTCGCCAATCTCTTCCTGGAAGCGAGCAATGGTCTGTTCATCCAGCTTCTTTTTCCAGTTGAAAGAAGGAGAGCAATTGTACGCTAACAGTTTTCCCGGATATTTGGCATGAATCGCCTCTGCAAAACGGCGTGCTTCCTCCAGATTCGGCTCAGAAGTCTCGCACCAGATCAAATCTGCATAGGGAGCGTACGCAAGGCCACGCGCAATTGCTGCATCCAATCCGCCGCGTAGACGGAAGAATCCTTCTGCCGTTCGTTCACCCGTCAGGAATGGTTTATCCTGCTCGTCGATGTCGCTAGTGATCAGGAAAGCGCCATTGGCGTCTGTACGCGCTACGATAATTGTTGGAACTCCCATCACATCTGCCGCAAAGCGGGCGGAAATCAGATTACGTACAGCCGCCTGCGTCGGAATCAGTACCTTTCCGCCCATATGGCCGCATTTTTTCTCGGAAGCCAGCTGGTCTTCAAAATGCACACCTGCTGCGCCCGCTTCAATCATGCCCTTCATCAATTCAAAGACGTTCAGTGGCCCACCAAAGCCCGCTTCTGCGTCTGCCACGATCGGAGCAAACCAATTCGTATCGGTACCACCTTCTGATTGATCGATTTGATCAGCCCGTTGCAATGCCTGATTAATTCTTTTTACGACTTGTGGCACACTGTTTGCCGGGTAGAGGCTTTGATCAGGATACATCTGACCAGACAGATTGGCATCGGCCGCTACCTGCCAGCCACTCAAATAAATCGCTTTTAATCCTGCCTTTACCTGCTGAATCGCTTGATTCCCGGTCAAAGCCCCCAACGCTTTAATATGATGCTCGGTATGCAACAGCTCCCATAGACGCTCTGCTCCCAGACGAGCCAGTGTATGCTCAATTTGTACGGAACCGCGCAGACGAACGACATCTTCTGCCGTATACGGACGTGTAATTCCTTTAAATCGCTCACCCTGCCAGCTTTGCTCCACCTGTTGAATCGCTTCCTGATTGTTTACTTTTTTCATTTTCATTTCCCCCACTCTTATTATTTTTACAAATAGCGATAACCCGGTACTGTTAGGAAGTCTTCAAAATCTTCTGTCGTTACCAATTGCAAGAACAGATCTCCAGCAATCGGATACTTGCTGTTGTCGTACCTCTCTTGGCCAATTGCTTGCTTGATCGCTTGCAGCTCCTCACTCAGCCACTGCTTCACCAAGCCTTCCGTCACCTTTCTCCCATCCTGCAAGACTCCGTGACGATGGCGCATCCATTGCCAGACCTGTGCCCGGGAAATTTCTGCTGTAGCCGCATCCTCCATCAGATTGTTGATCGGCACAGCCCCAGAGCCTCGCAACCAAGCCTCGATGTACTGCAAACCTACGCTTATGTTCGTACGGACGCCCGCTTCTGTAATCGTGCCCTCTGGGACTGCCAGCAGGTGACTAGCAGATACGTCTACGTCTTCACGTTTGTACCAAATTTGGTTCGGCTCTCTCATCAGGCGATCGAACACTTCCATGGCTACCGGCACTAGCCCCGGGTGAGCAACCCAAGTCCCATCATGTCCATCGTACGCTTCCCGCTCTTTGTCAGCGCGCACTTTGGCAATGGCTTCTGCGTTTTGTACCGGGTCATTTTTCACCGGAATTTGTGCAGCCATTCCGCCGATGCAGGGTGCCATCCGTTTATGGCAAGTCTTCACGGCCAGCGTTGTGTATGCTTTCATGAACGGAACGGTCATGGTTACTTGGGCACGATCCGGTGTAATCACATCAGGCTGATTCCGCAGCTTTTTGATATAGCTGAAAATGTAATCCCAACGTCCGCAATTCAGTCCTGCACTATGCTCGCGCAGCTCATACAGAATCTCATCCATCTCAAAAGCTGCGAGAATGGTTTCGATCAGTACTGTCGCGCGAATCGTGCCGCGAGGAATATTTAATTCATCCTGCGCGAAAAGGAAGACGTCGTTCCAGAGGCGAGCCTCCAAGTGGCTTTCCAGTTTCGGTAAGTAGAAATACGGTGCTGTCTGATTCGCGATAAGAGCATCTACGTTGTGGTAAAAGTAAAGTCCGAAGTCAAGCAGGCTGCCGGAGATCGGTTTTTGATCAAGGAGGACGTGCTTTTCTTCAAGATGCCAGCCACGAGGACGCACGATCAAAACCGCTGTCTTTTCATTGAGGGTGTATGATTTGCCTTGTGGACTGATGTAAGAGATATTGCGGCGTACTGCATCCTTCATGTTGATTTGGCCTTGGATGGTGTTCTCCCAGGTCGGTGAATTCGCGTCCTCAAAGTCAGCCATGAAAAGCCGAGCACCCGAGTTCAGTGCATTGATGACCATTTTCCGGTCACCCGAAGGTCCCGTAATCTCCACACGTCTGTCCTGCAAATCTTTGGGCAATGGAGCAACAGTCCAATCTCCTTTACGAATGTCCGCTGTTTCCTGTAGAAAATCCGGTAGTTGACCTGCATCGATTTGCAATTGACGCTCCACACGTTTAGCCAACAATTGTTGTCGTCTGTCGCCAAACCTTTGCTCCAGCTTCATCACGAATTGAATCGCTTCTGGTGTCAGGATATCTTGATAACCAGGGTGCATCTCACCGGAAATCTGCACCTCCAGCGGATATGGATTCGTTGGTACGGTAGTCAAAACAGCTCCTCCTCCCTCAATTCAAAGTTATTATGGTACAGACTTATAAAATTATTTTTATTATATAACAGTAGTGACAAAAAAATATCCTACTCCTGATACCCACTGCCACTACAATGACTGCAGCATACATGGCCGTCTCCCAAGCACTTGTGGCAAGCCGCTCCGTTGGCATCACGACCAACGCCTCCACATTTTGGGCAATTTTGTTCTCCGTTTCCTTCACACCGATAGCAGTCCATTCTCCATTCCTCCATTTCTGTATTAAAACAATATTCTTAAAATTTGTTTTTATTATATAACAGAGATTAGTACAGTGCAACACGTTTTTTAAAAATTTCCACCTGTATTAGTACACAATATAAAACAGCCCTTGACCCGTTATGGATCAAGAGCTGCTTTTTAACTCTCTCGGTTATTACTTCGGTGCGATCTTGTCTACTCCGCCCATGTATGGACGAAGAACTTCTGGAATCACGATTGCTCCGTCTGCCTCTTGGTAGTTCTCCAAGATCGCTGCTACTGTACGTCCAATCGCCAAACCAGAACCATTCAAGGTATGCACAAATTCCGGCTTCGATTTCGTATCGCGACGGAAACGGATATTCGCACGGCGTGCTTGGAAATCTTCAAAGTTCGAGCAAGAAGAAATCTCACGGTATGTGTCGCCGCTCGGAATCCAAACCTCGATGTCGAATTTCTTCGCAGCCGTAAAACCAAGATCGCCTGTGCACATGCTCAGGACACGGTATGGCAATCCAAGCAGTTGAAGCACCTTCTCAGCGTTTTTCACCAGCTTGTCGAGTTCGTCATAAGACTCTTCTGGTTTCACGAATTTCACCAGCTCAACTTTGTTGAATTGATGCTGACGAATCAACCCACGCGTATCACGGCCAGCAGAACCCGCTTCCGAGCGGAAACATGCGCTGAAAGCAGTGTAGTAGCGAGGAAGATCCGCTCCATCCATGATCTCATCACGATGCATATTTGTGACTGGCACCTCTGCCGTTGGAATCAGGAAGTAATCTGGTCCTTCGATTTTGAATGCATCCTCTTCGAACTTAGGCAATTGACCCGTTCCCGTCATGCTCGTACGGTTGACGATATACGGTGGGATCACTTCTTCATAGCCATGCTCATTCGAGTGCAAATCCATCATGAAGTTCATCAGTGCGCGCTCCAGACGTGCGCCCAAGCCTTTATAGAAAACAAAACGGCTTCCTGTTACTTTTGCCGCGGTTTCAAAATCGAGGATGCCTGCTTGGCTAGCCAGCTCCCAGTGAGGCTTAATCTCGAAGTCAAACGCACGTGGATCTCCCCATGTCCAGGCGATCACGTTATCGTCTTCTGTTGTACCGATCGGCGTGCTTTCATGCGGAAGGTTTGGGAGGCTCAGCAAAATGAACTCCAGCTGTTCATCCAGTTGACGCAGCTCTTCATCCAAAGCCTTGATGCGCTCATTTACTTCTTTCATTTCCGCGATCAGATGGTCTGCATTTTCCTTATTGCGTTTCATAACCGCTACTTGCTCGGAAACCGTGTTACGCTTATTTTTCAGCGCTTCTGCTTCTTGGATGACTTGACGACGCTTTTCATCTACTTCTACGAATTGATCCAACGCAGAAATATCCTCATTACGGTGAGCCAAACGGCGCTTTACTTCTTCTAGATCCTGGCGTAATACTTTTACGTCCAACATGTGTAAATCCCTCCGAATCGTATTGAAAAAAAACAAAAAACACCCGTCCCCTGGTAAGGGACGAGTGTTGTATACCCGCGTTGCCACCCTCGTTGACACATGCAGCATTCCTTCATGCATATGTCCACTCTTCCGTCATAACGGGACGGTTCCGGGCAAAGTTGTTGTTCCTTTGCCACTCCGAGATGGATTCCCTCACATAACCGGATCGGTTCGCACCTACCACCGACTCTCTAGGCCTGGCTCTTGTGAAGTACTTGTTCTCATCATCGCATTCTCATTCATGAATACTATTATTGTTAACTGTACTACAGGTTCTATACGTATGTAAAGAGTACCCAACCTCGATCTTTTCAGAAAAAAAGATCGGCGCCTTTTTACGGCCGATCTTCCGGTATGACAGCTAGCTTCTGTATTCCTTAACCATGTCGAGAAAGTATTTGTGCAGTCTTGTATCTTCGGTCAATTCCGGGTGAAAGGCTGCTGCCAAATAGTGACCGCTTCGGGCGACAACAATCTTGTCTTCGTGCTTAGCCAAGACTTGACCGTTCTCTCCCACTTCCATGATATACGGTGCCCGGATGAACACTGCCGGGTAATCTGCCCCCACATCGGCAACAGGCATCAACACTTCAAAGCTCTCCTTTTGGCGACCAAAAGCATTCCGTTCCACTTTTATATCCATCAAGCCTAAATGGTGATCGTCTTGCCCTTGAATCCGTTTCGCCAGAAGAATCGCTCCTGCGCAAGTTCCGAAGATCGGCTTGTTCGCTTTACCGAACTCTTGAACCGCCTCCATGAATCCGTACTTGTGCATCAGCTTGCTAATCGTGGTGCTTTCTCCGCCAGGAATGACCAGTCCATCTAGGTCATCCAGTTCTTCTACTCGTTTGACCGGGATAGCTGTGGCACCAACCTCTTCTAGCATTCGCAGATGTTCTGCTACAGCTCCTTGTAGAGCGAGTACGCCGATTTTCATGCTACTCACCTTACCAGCCGCGCTCTTGCATGCGATCAGCTTCACGAATTTTGGAGATTTCGATTCCTGGCATTGCCGTCCCCAAGCCTTTGGATACGCGAGCAATCAGTTCGTAATCCGTGTAGTGAGTAGTCGCTTCCACAATCGCGCGAGCAAACTTCTCCGGATTCTCTGATTTAAAGATACCAGAGCCAACAAACACGCCATCGGAACCGAGTTGCATCATCAGGGCAGCATCTGCTGGTGTTGCTACTCCACCTGCTGCGAAGTTTACGACTGGCAGCTTACCTGTTTTGTGTACCTCTTCAAGCAGTTCGTATGGGGCACCCAGGTTCTTGGCTTCCGCCATCAGTTCATCGTAGGACATGGCTTGCACTTTACGGATTTGGGACATCATCGTGCGCATGTGACGAACAGCCTCTACAATGTTTCCGGTACCTGGCTCTCCTTTTGTGCGGATCATGGATGCACCTTCCCCAATACGGCGGAGGGCTTCACCCAGATCACGGGCGCCACATACAAACGGTACAGTGAACTCTTTTTTATTGATATGGTACAAGTCATCTGCCGGAGTGAGCACTTCACTCTCATCGAGATAATCTACACCTAGAGACTCAAGAACACGCGCTTCAACAAAATGACCGATACGAGCTTTTGCCATAACAGGGATCGAAACAGCATTCAGTACTTCCTCTACAATGCTAAGGTCAGCCATACGCGCAACTCCACCAGCTGCACGAATGTCAGACGGTACACGCTCCAAAGCCATTACAGCAACAGCACCCGCTGCTTCTGCAATTTTCGCTTGTTCAGCATTCACGACGTCCATAATGACGCCGCCTTTTTGCATTTCAGCCATACCTCTTTTAACGCGGGACGTTCCTACTTGTACCATTACAAATACCCCCTACATCATGAGTCAGAACCGAAACTGTTATGCGGTGTTATGGTTCCTGTTACCGTCATTGTAAACGATAGATGTAGGGGAAAACAATAGTTATTTAATTTCCGGTTCCACTGCTAAACAAATTGCTGAAAAACTCTATGATGCTGCGGAAGAACAGACGAATCCAGCTCGCTTCTTCTACTGCCTGTCCTGCTACGATATCCACGCCTGCTTTTGCTGCGTCTTCAGGCTGCAAGTAATCCGATTCCTTCATACCTTCTTCTTTCAAAACGATCTTACCGACAACTTGTCCTTGCTGAATCGGTGCGGTTAGCTCCTGGAAGGTAACCGTTGGCGTGTATTTTGCTTCCGTACCGGTTTTGGTGATCATATTTACTTCACTGCCTGTAACAACTGGTACAGTTACTTCTACACCGTTTTTCACAGGAGCTGTTTCAAATCCTTTGACTGGTACATTCTTGTCCATTTGTTTTGTGAGTTTGAAATTGCCAAAACCGTAGTCAAACAGTTTTCTCGTCTCAGCAAAACGCTTTGTCTCGGTGCTTGCATTCATTACAACGCTAATCAAACGCATGTTGTCGCGAACAGCCGTACCTGTAAAACAATAACCTGCTGCATTTGTATGCCCCGTTTTTAATCCGTCTACACCTGGGTAATAGCTAATCAGACTAGGCAGCATCCAGTTATAGTTTTTCTTGCTCCACTCTTTTGGTGTACCTGTACGGAAGGTGAAGATTGGTTTTTTAGAGGTCTCCAACGCATCCGGGAAATCGTGAATCAGTGCACGGGCAAGGATCGCTGAATCACGAGCAGACATCAGGTTTTCTTTTTGATCGGTCTGAACTGAGTATGGACCCAACTCATCTGCTGGCAAACCAGTAGAAGTGACGAACGACGTATTTTTCATACCAAGCTCTGCTGCCTTTTTGTTCATCAGTTCAACAAAAGCTGGCTCACTGCCTGCGATCTTCTCAGCCAAAAGTACAGTAGCGTCATTGGCCGATACGATTGCCATCGCTTCGTACAATTGTTTAACCGTAAAGGATTCGCCTAAATTCAAATACACACCAGACGAATCAGAAATTTTAGCGATATAAAACGCATATTCACTTACAGGGACGACATCATCCCATTTCATTTTCTTTTGCTTGATGGCATCATGAACCAGATATTCGGTCATCATTTTACTCATACTCGCAGGCGGAAGTGCTACGTCAGGATCTTTACTATAGAGAACCTTTCCCGTCGATGCCTCAACAAGAATGGCTGACTTCGCTTCCAGTTGTAGATTCGCTTGAGATGCTACAGGGGCAGCTTCCACCTTTGAAACCATTCCTCCCATTGCTGTAGCAAAAACAGCGACAGAAAGGAACAGACCCGTCAATCGCTTTGTCCATGTCTTTCGCTTCATGTAATCTCTCACTCTCCTATTTCTGTCGATTTCATTTTTTATGAAACAAGCACACAATTGTAAGTGTACCATAGGTTGCAGGGTAGCTTGAAGCGAGATTCCCCCTATTTCCATATGTTAGTAGCTAGTAAAAATCCCCTCTCTTTATAAAAGAAAGGGGATGTAGGTCTTCCGTATCATTTTTCGCTTAGGAAATTGAGTAGTTAGGTGATTCTTTCGTAATTTGTACATCGTGTGGGTGGCTCTCACGCAAGCCAGCGCCGGTAATACGAACGAACTGGGAGTTTTGAATCAAATCTTCGATGGTCTTCGCTCCGCAGTATCCCATACCTGCACGCAGTCCACCAATCAACTGATACGTGACATCCGCCAATGGGCCTTTGTAAGGAACACGGCCTTCGATCCCTTCCGGAACGAGCTTCTGTGCGTTCTCTTGGAAGTAACGGTCCTTACTACCGGCTTTCATCGCGCCAATCGATCCCATTCCACGATATACCTTGAACCGACGCCCTTGGAAAATCTCGAATTCGCCCGGACTTTCTTCTGTACCAGCGAACAGACTGCCGATCATGATCACTGAAGCACCTGCACCAATTGCTTTTGGCAAATCACCGGAGTATTTAATGCCGCCGTCGGCAATAATTGGAATATTGTACTCTCGTGCTACCTGTGCACAATCGTGGATCGCTGTAATTTGCGGAACCCCGATACCTGCTACAACACGAGTTGTACAAATGGAACCAGGACCGATACCAACCTTCACCACAGATGCGCCAGCTTCGATCAGATCACGAGTAGCTTCTCCAGTTGCAACGTTTCCTGCGACGATGGTGAGCGTTGGGTATTCTTTGCGAACTGCTTTTACCGTTTCAATTACGCCTTTGGAATGCCCATGAGCCGTATCGATTACCAAAACGTCCACGCCAGCTTGTACAAGAGCTGCTGCACGCTCAAACGTGTCTGCAGATACCCCAACAGCAGCACCACACAGCAAGCGGCCTTGGTTATCTTTTGCTGCATTTGGGTATTGGATTGCTTTTTCAATATCTTTAATCGTAATGAGTCCACGCAGGGTGTTATTCTCATCCACCAATGGGAGCTTTTCAATCTTATGTTGTTGCAGAATCAATTCTGCCTGTTGCAGTGTAGTACCAACAGGAGCCGTCACCAGATTTTCTTTGGTCATAACCTCTTTGATCTTGATGGAGAAGTCATGCACAAAGCGCAGATCGCGGTTGGTGAGAATTCCAATCAGTTTTTGATTCGCATCGACAATCGGAACACCGGAGATACGATATTTACCCATGAGAGCATTCGCCTCTTCAACGGTATGTTCTTGGGTCAAAGAGAATGGATTGGTAATAACGCCACTTTCAGAGCGTTTTACACGATCTACTTCGCTTGCTTGTTGCTCGATGGTCATGTTTTTATGGACAATCCCGATACCACCTTGGCGAGCCATGGCGATTGCAAGTCCAGACTCCGTTACGGTGTCCATCCCAGCACTGATCAGAGGAATATTCAACTTCACATTCTCACTCAATTGTACTCGCAAATCAACATCCCTTGGCAAAACTTCAGATTTTGCTGGAATGAGCAATACATCGTCAAACGTTAAGCCCTCTTTAACAAATTTGTCTTCCCGCACAGTTGAAAGCTCCTCTCGGCGAATAGTTTAAGACAGTTTAACAAACGGCTTAATTTACTGTCAAGAAATGAGTATATTGTTCGGTTATAGAATGTATTAGACAGATAAATCAAAAAACAATTAGGGAAACTTAACCATATTACGAAAATTGGTAAAGGTGGGTAACATGGATAACGCTTGGAAGACATTACGCTATTTTGAGACAGAACCAACTGCACGTAAATACTTGGCTGCCTGCTATCATGGCATGGGTGCTGAGCAAGCCGAGCGACTAGCATTTCAACAAAGCTCGCGTTTCCTGTATCTCTGGAGACAAGCCAGACATTTTTATTCCACTTCCGCTGTTGCTGACTTGTCCATCCAGCCATTGCTGCTGTTTTATGGCTGCACTCACTTGTTGAAGGCGATGTTATTGACTCGTGATCCGTATTATCCCCAAAACAGTCGTGTTCTGCAACATGGTGTCACGACACGAAAGCTCAAAAGAAACGCCTATATACTTATGGAGGATGAGGTTCGTCCACAAAAGGAAGGGTTTTTTGCACAATTAGCTCACGCATTCCAGCTTGCGCCATTACAAGACCGCTATTCAGTCCATGACCTATTTTCATCTATCCCCAGCGTGAGCGATAGTTACGGAATTGCTACGGATAAACCACGTAACTGGTTAACGCTAAAGATTGCGCATATAAGTCAGGATAATTTGATTCGCATTACCTTTCCTGAAAAAACGGACGGGCCATTATCCTATTCAACCGAGACCTTCATTCAGTACATTTGCAGGCTGGCTCCATCTGTTTGTAACTTGGAAAAGCCCTCCTGGGCAAATAGCAAAAACAGAAAGGAACTGACCCTTCCTCAGTGTGCCCTGTCTGAACTGGATCAACACCCGTTATTTCGTTTACATCAGAACGTCCTGTTCTTTTGGAATGGTTCTGCCTCTTCTCTACCTCTTCCTGAATGGGCCAGTCATTACTTGCTGCTATATTTACTCAGCATGCTTTGCCGATATGAAACGGAGTGGTGGGGAGAGCTAACGATGTCTCACGGACTTGTTGAACGCTATTTGGTCGAACACTTTTTGGATAATCACATGGATACCTTCCCCTCGGTTATTCGAAAGCAATTTTACCAAAATCACCGGATGCCCCTTCCCTTTTTTCCCTCCGATCCGTATTAAATTTCATGTCACTGCTT
>NZ_JABMIT010000017.1:0-81359 GCF_013186635.1 Brevibacillus sp. HB1.3
CCCCTACGGGTCACTTAAAAACACCTTAACAGTGGTTAAGGTACCTGCAAAGTTCTCAGAGTATGCTAAGAAGCATACTCGTCACTTTGTCAGGGATTTGGAGGCTTAGCTCAGCTGGGAGAGCATCTGCCTTACAAGCAGAGGGTCGGCGGTTCGATCCCGTCAGCCTCCACCATAAAAAATGGGGAGATAGTGAAGTGGCTAAACACGGCAGACTGTAAATCTGCTCCCTCCGGGTTCGGCGGTTCGAATCCGTCTCTCCCCACCATTTTTTATTTTGCGAGTTGTTGGGGTATAGCCAAGCGGTAAGGCAACGGACTTTGACTCCGTCATTCCTAGGTTCAAATCCTAGTACCCCAGCCATTTTGCGAGCCATTAGCTCAGTTGGTAGAGCATCTGACTTTTAATCAGAGGGTCGAAGGTTCGAGTCCTTCATGGCTCACCAGTTTTTTAAAATTAGAATAGGTGCCCTTAGCTCAGCTGGATAGAGCGTTTGACTACGAATCAAAAGGTCGGGAGTTCGAATCTCTCAGGGCACGCCACTTATCGGGAAGTAGCTCAGCTTGGTAGAGTACTTGGCTTGGGACCAAGGGGTCGCAGGTTCGAATCCTGTCTTCCCGACCATTTTTTATATGCGGGTGTAGTTCAATGGTAGAACTCCAGCCTTCCAAGCTGGTCGCGTGGGTTCGATTCCCATCACCCGCTCCATATGCTTACGAGAAACGAGAAACCGGAATGGTTGCTCGTTTTTTTGTGTTTTTGACAAAGCTTGTCCGATAGGTTATTTATGCAAAATCATGTCGAGTTGAGTCATTTTGCTTTCCGGGGCTACAATATAGAGGTAGAGAATGAAATGAACGAAGGAAAGGGTGGCACTTTTATGAACAAAAACATGAGCATTGTTGGTGTACCGATGGATCTAGGTGCAGACCGCCGCGGAGTCGATATGGGACCTAGCGCAATCCGTTATGCAGGTGTTGTAGCACGCCTGGAAAAGATGGGCTTCAATATTGAAGACCGCGGTGATATTTTTGTAACGCGCCCTCATCACTTCACCGAGACGGAAAACCATAAATACCTGGATGAAGTCGTGGAAGCCAATGAAAAGCTTGCCAATGTTGTAAGCGATATCATGACTGCTGGTCGATTCCCGCTCGTATTGGGTGGCGATCACAGTATTGCCCTTGGAACCATTGCGGGTGTGGCTAAACATGTAAAAGACCTAGGTGTCATTTGGTTTGACGCTCATGGTGATTTGAATACGGGTGCCACTTCTCCATCGGGAAATATTCACGGTATGCCTTTGGCAGCGAGCTTGGGTTATGGACACGAGCGTCTGACGAACATTGGGGGGTATACACCAAAGGTAAAGGCAGAAAACGTGGTCATCATCGGTGCGCGTGATCTGGATCAAGGTGAGCGTGAATTGATCAAGCGCATCGGGATGAAGGTTTTCACCATGCATGAAATTGATAAGTTGGGTATGGCTCGAGTCATGGATGAAGCAATCGCGCATGTGTCCAAAAACACAGATGGCGTGCATTTGAGCCTCGACTTAGATGGACTTGATCCACACGATGCTCCGGGAGTAGGGACGCCAGTAATAGGTGGTATCTCCTACCGTGAAGGGCATGTCTCATTGGAAATGCTGGCAGATGCAGATATTCTCTGCTCGGCAGAATTCGTAGAGGTCAACCCGATTCTTGACCGAGAAAACATGACAGCTCGCGTTGCAGTCGCTTTGATGAGTTCCGTTTTTGGTGATAAATTACTATAAAAAATGAAGAAGATCATGAAAAAAGAGAGGCTTTTAGCCCTCTTTTTTTGTTTTACCGCATCTTTACTTTGATGAGGGAAAGCTGTACATTCTAAGGATGGAGACGCAGTTTATTTAATAGCTGATCCAGTTGTACACTTAGTGTAACTAATTCTGGAGTAATGCAGGCTTGTTTTTTGTACTGATCGTTGAGTTCTTTTCGAAGCATTTCAATCTCGAGGAGAACGTCTTTTTTTGACAATCGTTGCACTCTCCTTTCCACCCGTATGATAAATGAGCTATCATTACTTATATATAGAAGAAAGCAATACGCTTATTCCTCTATTTCCCAACAAATTATCCGCACAAACACAAGATTAAAAATGAAACCATATGCAGTATCATCCGTATATAGGATTACGGTATTGTGGGGAGGATCGCATGGATTTTGTAGAGAAACGGTTGACTCAGCGGGCTAAACGCGGAGACCGTGAAGCTTTTGCGGAGTTAATCGAGATTTATAAAGACAAGATATTTCAGCTCGCATATCGTATGGTGGGAAACCGTCAGGATGCAGAGGACATCGCGCAAGAAACATTTTTGCGTGTCTATGCCAATTTGCATTCATACGATGACAGCTATAAGTTCTCCACGTGGATCTACAGGATCGCGACCAATCTATGTATCGACCGTGGCCGGAAAAAACGACCTGACTTTTCATTGGATGAAGAAACCGAACCAGGGCAAGGCCTGGACTGGTATTCACGCCTGTCTTCTAACGAGCGAACACCGGAGGACAAAGTCGTAACGCAGGAGCTGCAAGAGACCGTGCAAGATGCTTTGTCTCACTTACAGCCCAAATATCGCTCGATTATGATCTTGCGCTATATCGAGGATTTGTCGTTGCAGGAGATCAGCGATATCGTAAAGCTTCCCATAACGACAATCAAGACGCGTATTCACCGAGGAAGGGAAGCATTACGCAGCAAGTTGCGATTGATGTGAGAAAGGAGAAAATCACGATGGAATGCCGGGATATGATTTGCCTCATCCACGAATATCTAGATGGGGACACTGATGAATTAGCCAATCTGCAATTGCAAGCACACATAAAGACCTGTGTGAGTTGTCGTCAGCATATGCATGAGTTGCAGAGAGCCATCGCTTTTGTTCAAAGCGCTTCACATATTCATGTCTCTTCTGATTTTACAGCTCGTGTACTTGCGCAATTGCCTGCGCCGACGAAAGCGAATCTGTTATCAGGATGGCTTCGTAATCATCCGTTTTTGACAGCTGCAGCGGTATTTCTCTTTTTGATGACCGGCAGCGTACTCAACAGTTGGTTTGATCAGGATGACACTCTACAGGTATCCTCTGCTAATTTGGATAAATTAAAAATAGATCGTGAACGCAATGTCGTAGTTGTACCAGCAGGAACCAATATTGATGGAGACTTGGTTGTCCGCAACGGAAACGTAGATGTTCAAGGCCATGTATCAGGAAATGTTGTGGCTATTGAAGGAAAAGTGTTCGTGGCATCTACCGCCCAAGTCGTGGGAAATACCGAATCGATCGAAGCGATCGTAGATTGGATCTGGTATGAGGTGAAAAATATTGGAAATGACTTGCTTCCGATCTTGCCATAAGAGAAAATAGAGAGTACAGCTATCAGAGCACGGCAGTGGAGCCGTGCTTTTTCCGCAGGAGATAGACTGACTTCATTAGATGGAGCGAGATATGGGGGCTTCGTTATGATATCGATATCCATGGATTATGGGGATTTGCTACGGTATGCAACGGATATTTTACTCGTTACATACGTGTTCTATAAAATCATTATGCTTATTCGCGGGACGCGCGCTGTACAATTGCTGAAGGGGATTATGGTCATCGTCATCACATGGTTCCTCAGCAAATACTTCCAGCTAACGGCACTACACGCGCTGATGAATCAAGCATTTACATTCGGGGTTTTGGCCGTCGTCATCATCTTCCAGCCGGAATTGCGTCGAGCACTGGAGCAGCTTGGTCGAGGCAAGCTTTTTTCCCGTTCAAGCAGTACGCAGGATGAAGAGGTAGTTAGCCGCTTGGTTCAAGAGGTGGGCAAATCGGTTACGTACATGGCCAAGCGTCGCATTGGTGCATTGATCGTCATTGAGAGAGAGACGGGTCTGAATGACTACGTGGAAACGGGTATTGGCATTAACGGGCGAGTCAGCTCGGAGCTGCTGATTAATATTTTCATTCCAAATACACCGCTGCATGACGGTGCAGTCATTATGCGAAAAGATATGATTATGGCTGCTGCCTGTTATCTTCCACTTTCTGAAAACAATTCCATCTCCAAAGAGTTGGGGACGCGCCATCGAGCGGCAATAGGGCTAAGTGAGGTTTCCGATGGCATTGCGATCATCGTATCTGAAGAGACAGGACAGGTGTCCTTTGCCGCGCATGGAGCAATGAATCGCAATCTGACGGAGGCGCAACTGGCAGAGATGCTGACAGAACAGCTTCAGCCTCTGTCCAAAGGCAAATCCATGGGAAGTCGTTGGCAATGGAGGCGAAAACATGGATAAATGGTTAAACAGTCACTGGTTTGCACGTGCTGTTGCGTTACTTTTGGCTATCATGACGTGGATGATTGTCAATCTGGAAGCCGAACAAACGACGACTCCTGAGGCAAGTCAGCCAACTTTTATTGACAGTGTCAATTTGCATGTGAAATACGATACCGATCGTTATCAGGTGGTCAAGCAGCAACGAACGGTAAAGGTTGCCTTGGAAAGTAATAATCCTTTTTATCGACACAATTTCTTCCCAGAGGAATCGTGGGAAGTATATGTCGATGCGACCAGCCTGGGCAAAGGAACACATCGTGTACCTGTCCAGTACAAGGGATTCCCGGATGAAGTCAAGGTAGGGATCATCCCGAATATCGTGGAAATTACCTTGGAAGAGAAGAAGACAGTTGAGCGTGAAGTTTCTGTGGAGAAATTGGGACAGGTCGCGCCTGGTTACACAGCTGGAGAACCTATTGTAAAGCCGTTTCGAGCACTTGTAAGGGTACCTGAAAGCCAAGTGAATAAGGTAGCAGCAGTTAAGGCATCGGTTGACCTGGAAGGGGCTACTTCCGCAATCAAAACAACAGTTCCGCTCAAAGTTGTGGACAAGTCTGGCAACGTGATTCAAGGTGCGGATGTAGTGCCACTTACGGTAGAAGTGAACATTCCCGTAACGAGTCCGTTTGCCAAAGTGCCAATCAAATTAAACTTGACGAATGAATTGCCGAATGGCTATAGTTTGGCTAGTATGGGTATGAATGTGGAAGAGGTCACAGTCTATGGACCGAAGGAAGTCATTGATGGCATCAAATCCAACACTTATCCAGGGCCGGAAATCGATCTCAGCAACATTACATCAGATCGCGATATAGAGCTAAAGATACCGTTAATGGATAATATTGTAAAGGTAGAGCCGGAGTATTTAACCGTATCGCTGAAAGTCGTTCCATCAACGACCAAGCGTTTGGATAAGATTCCGATTCGCATTAGCGGGCTATCAGAAAGCATGGAAGCAAAGGTACTATCCACCGATGGCCAGGAGATGTCTACAATCGACTTCGACGTAATCGGCGCTCCAGTAGTGCTGAATCAGTTGACGCATGAAGACTTGCAGGTCGTAGCAGATGTCAGCAATATGCCGGCGGGTGTGTACGAAGTACCATTGAATTATATTTTCAATCAGTCGGAGTATATCAAGACTTCTGCGGGCGCACCGAAAAAGGTCACAATTCAAATCACGAACAAGCAAAGGTAGACATAAGCTGTTGTGTGCACAAGGAAGGAAATGAGGGACAATCATGGGGAAGTATTTCGGAACAGACGGTGTACGCGGTGTAGCAAATACACAACTGACACCCGAACTGGCATTTAAAATCGGACGCGTTGGCGGTTACGTTCTCACCAGAAACAAGCAGGAAGGGAAACCAAAAGTGGTGATTGGGCGCGATACGCGCATTTCCGGACAAATGCTGGAAAACGCGCTTTTGGCTGGACTGTTATCGGTTGGAGCAGAAGTGGTCAGATTGGGTGTTATCTCCACCTCGGGGGTAGCGTATCTCACACGTGCACTTGGTGCAGATGCTGGAGTTATGATCTCCGCCTCTCACAATCCGTTTCCGGATAACGGAATCAAGTTCTTCGGCAGCAACGGTTTTAAACTGTCCGACGAAGTGGAAGCTGAAGTAGAACAGTATTTGGACGCGGCAGAGGATACGATGCCTCGACCAACAGGCGAACAAATTGGGACGGTTCTGGAATTCCTGGAGGGTGGACAAAAGTACCTCTCTCACTTGAAGAGCACCGTATCCGAGCGATTTGACGGTCTGAAGGTAGTTCTGGACTGTGCAAATGGTGCTGTCTCATCATTGGCAGCTCGTCTGTTTGCGGATGTGGACGCTGAAGTCATCACGATTGGTGCGAATCCGAATGGAATCAACATCAATGACCAGTGCGGTTCAACGCATCCTGAACGATTAGTAGAAGAAGTTTTGAAACATAAAGCTGACTTGGGTCTATCCTTTGATGGGGACGCAGATCGCTGCATTGCAGTGGATAATAATGGTGAAATCATCGACGGCGACTATATTATGGCGATCTGTGCTCGAGCGCTCAAGGCTAAAGGAAAGCTCAACAACAATACAGTTGTCACGACCGTAATGGCCAACATGGGCTTCTTCAAAGGGATGGAAGAGTGCTCCATCAATACAACGAAGACTGCTGTTGGGGATCGCTATGTAGTAGAAGAGATGCTGCGCGGCGGCTATAATCTCGGTGGCGAACAGTCCGGTCATATTGTCTTCCTGGACTACAATACGACAGGAGACGGTCTGTTAACGGGTCTCCAGCTCTTGAACATCATCAAGGAGTCTGGCAAGCCGTTGTCCGAGCTCAAACAAGTGATGGTCAAGTATCCGCAGCTTCTGATCAACGTCCGTGTAGAGGACAAGTCAAAGCTGAATGGCAATGAAGCTATTGCGCAGGCGATTCGTGAAGTAGAAGAAGATTTGGCTGGCAACGGTCGCGTTCTAGTTCGTCCGTCCGGAACAGAGCCAATCGTACGTGTCATGGCAGAAGGTCCAGATGCGGCACAATTGGAAGGGCTCGTGAATCGGATCGTTGACGTGGTCAAACAACAATTAGTGTAAAAGTAGTGTAAAAAGTTGTAGGGAGCGGTTTCGATACTGCTCCCTTTTGCATACAACTAAAATACGTCGACGAAATGTTGTCGCTCTTCACAATCTGTGGTACAGTGTTCATGTGCGCTAGCACCAAGAAAGAAAAACTTGGGAGGGGTTGTGCAAAAAAGAACAAGCACGTAAACCAAATGAATACCATTGGAAAGCGCCAGCACTGAGGCTGCCCGACATGGAGCCCAGTGGACGAGGTGGAGGTTTATCGAAGGATTCGGCGGATACCTCCCGGCAGCAGTATCACTGCCGCAGAGCGCAGGGACAAAACATCAGGGTGATCTGATGGACAAAACCTTGTGTGTGATACGTTTTTTGCCATTGCCGAAATAGATGAAACAGTATGATCATAGAAAAAACATGGAATGGCGGGGGACTCACCCCCGTACCATTGTTCGGGTGGAAGTCCCTCGCCAAATTGGAAGGGGACCATACACTTATGTGCGGAATCGTTGGATATATTGGAAATAAACAAGCGCAAGACATCGTTATCGGAGGGCTTCGCAAGCTGGAGTATCGCGGCTATGATTCAGCAGGGGTTGCTGTCGTGAATGAAAACGGCTTGGATTACTCAAAAGCACAAGGCCGTCTGGCTGTTCTGGAAAGTCGTTTGGAGTCGAAGCCATTGACTGGTTCTATGGGAATCGGGCATACACGTTGGGCGACACACGGAAAACCGTCTGACGAGAACTCCCACCCACATACAGACGAGAAAGCGGCTTTTGCAGTCGTTCACAACGGGATTATCGAAAACTTCCTGCCATTGAAAGAAGAGCTGCTGGCAAAAGGCTACACGTTCACTTCTGAGACAGATACCGAGGTTATCGCTCACTTGCTCGCTGACATGTACGATGGCGATATCGTTTCTACAGCGCGTCGTGCTGTGCAACGTATGCGTGGTGCCTATGCATTGGGAATCATGACGGAACACGAGCCAGATAAGCTGGTAGCGATTCGCTTGGCTAGCCCGTTGGTAGTTGGTGTGGGTCAAGGCGAGAGTTTTATCGGCTCGGATATCCCAGCTATTTTGGAGCATACACGTGACGTGTACATTTTGAACGAAGGCGAAATGGCTGTGTTGACTCGCGATGGTGTGGAACTGATGAACGCAGAGACCGGCGAGAAAATCGAGCGGGAACTGTTCCATGTCGAGTGGGATCTGGTACAAGCGGAAAAAGGCGGATATGATTCCTTCATGCTCAAGGAAATGCACGAGCAGCCTCAAGCTGTTCGCGATACCATGGGTGCCCGCATTGACGAGGACAACAAGCGAGTGATTTTGCCTGAGCTGAAAATGAGCGATGCGGAACTGGCGACATACGATCGCATCTACATCGTGGCATGCGGTACTTCCATGCACGCGGGTCTCGTCGGTAAGGATGTTATCGAAAAATGGACACGCGTACCTGTAGAGGTAGCAGTCGCTTCCGAGTTCCGTTACCGTGATCCGATCTACACAGACAAGACACTGATGATCGTCATCAGCCAATCTGGTGAGACAGCAGACACGCTGGCTGCACTGCGTGAGGCGAAAAAGAGCAACGTGAAGGTGTTGGCTATCACCAACGTGGTAGGCAGCTCCGTAGCTCGTGAAGCTGACGAAGTGATCTTTACGTGGGCTGGTCCAGAAGTAGCGGTAGCATCTACGAAAGCATACACCTCCCAAGTCGTTGCCCTGTACTTGTTCAGCCTGTATTTGGCTCAAGTAAAAGGCACCATGGCGGCTGCTGAGGTTGCTGAAGTGGTTGAGCACCTGAGCGAGATCCCTGGCAAAATCGCTTCCATGCTGAATGACGATGATCAAATTCGTCGCTTTGCAGAGGGCACGAAAGAGGTAAGCAGCCTGTTCTTCATCGGCCGCAGCCTCGACTATGCGGTATCGCTGGAAGGCTCTCTGAAGCTGAAAGAAATCTCCTACATTCACTCCGAGGCGTATCCAGCTGGTGAGCTGAAGCACGGTACTCTTGCGCTGATTGAAGATAATGTTCCAGTTGTAGCTTTGGCTACGCAACCAGATATCTACGAAAAAACGGTAAGCAACATCGTGGAAGTAAAAGCTCGCGGTGCTCATGTACTGGGCTTTGCGACTGAAGGCAACCACGACCTGGCGAAGAGTGTGGATGAGGTCATTTACATGCCAGCCACTCTGCCAATGCTCACACCGATTCTGACCGTCATTCCATTGCAATTGCTTGCTTACTACGCTTCTGTCGCTCGCGGCCTTGATGTGGATAAACCACGGAACTTGGCGAAGAGTGTGACGGTTGAGTAAGGGTTGAAGGGTTAATAAGTCGAGTGAAAAACAGGTATGCACATCTGTTTTTCCTCGGCTTATTTTATTTTCAAGTCATTAGGTGAATGTTTGTTACTAATTTGCACTCTGCAATTGCCAACCCCCGCCATAAGCGCTATCAGAGTCGAGGCGGGGTTTAACGGTATAACGTACTTTTTAACTTCTATGGTTCCTCATTTGCAAACATCTCCAACGTAGCTATAAGAATGTCTTCCTTTTTAGCATAGTAGTCTAAATATGGAGAACCTATTATCGCCGCACCTACTGTCGATAGTAATGCCAGTAAACGAACCGGGTTCCATTCCAATTCTAAGAGTTGAAGAAGTTGGATGGCACTAGAAGCTCTTTTCGTTTGCTCGAGCGTATTTACTTCGGGGAATCGCCCATCCGTCTTGTAGGCATGGAAAAACTCGCGCTTACAATTATGTGAGCGGAGAGGTTTGTTCAGTTTTTACGAAATTAGAATATTCACCCGGGAGAGTATGTAGACATCCTAATCAAATGGGTCCTATGGAAAAAAGTGATGACCCCTTAATTTATTATTTAAATTTCCCTCTTCTGTCAAATGGTAATGGGGGAGATTGGCAGGTTGTGTAACTGTTCCTGATAAGACTGTTTGAAAATAATGAAATGGCAGTTTGTCCTTTATCCACTTATTTGCAATCATTGTATAATTGAGGTGGGAGTGTGTTGAACATACATAATCGTATTGAATTCATTGCTAGTGAGTCTGAAAGCGATGAGTTCTCCGTAATAGAAGGCGGGGCCGCAAAATTTGGCGTGCTACTATATTAAAAATAGTCAGGATGAAGGGGAACCGAGTAATGACAGAATATAATCAGTCAGTTTTCGATGCATTGCCACCCAAAGGGAGTAGCAGAGAGAAGGCTATCTCGAAGCTCGGAGCTAACGAGGCACCTGAGCTGTTGCATCTGGCCAGTACAGAGCGCGGGAAGAGTAAGCTTGCCGCCCAGAGGGCACTGGCTAAGATTGATTATGAACCGGCTGCAGCTTATTGGAAAAAGCTATTAAAGTCGCCACAAAAATGCGAAAAAATATTAAACCACACATTCTCGAATACAGTGTCGGATCTGATTGCTGATCGATTACTAGCTTTTTTGCAGACGTTTCTGGAGAAAAAGCCTGGCAGCAAGATCAGCTGGGAAGAGCATGAAACGCTGCTTGCCTTTCTTGGCATGATGCCGGGCAAAGCGAGTGAAAAGATGTGCAAGGTGTATGAGCTTGCAGCAGAGCATATCCAGAAGATTTCATCATTTGAGTGCGACAGCGAGGTGCTAAAGTTAACCTACAGAGACACTTCTATCTTTCATATAAGTGATACTTTGGCAGGGGTGACTTTAGAGCAAGCCTTTCCTATGATTTTGGTTGGCTCTGTTTTAATGGATGGAGATCGTAGGCTGCAAGCGCTGGCTGGCAAGCTATATGAACAATATGGGGGAGCCTGGCTGTCTCCTGTCTTCGCTTCTGCGCTTCTAACCAAGCCCGCTAGCGATGTTTTCGAGGCGTTTTCACCGTATTACAAAGATCCGGTAGCACAGCGTTTTATTTTGAACGTGCTAGGTACGGTGAAGTTTGATACTAAGCAAAATCGGCATACCTTTATGTTTGGCTGGGGCAATATGCTTAGAAATGATACATATTTTTCACTTAAACCGCTGCTGTTTGAGGATTTGGATGTGCGCTGGATAGAACTTTTGGCAGCTGATCCGGAGGAGAAAAAGCTAAGCGGTCTTATTAAAACGAGCTATTATGTAGGAAAAGTAACTGGAGAATTTGATGACGTGCTGGGTGATCTGCTTCCGCTAAATAATGAAGTTTGCTGCCAAAAGGTGCAATCGTATTTTCTGAAAAGAGCAATTCTGGATGATGGAATTGGCGCGACATATGTTGGTATTTTGTATCGGATAGGTTATGAGGATGTTGAATCGATTCTTATGAAAAAATGGTCCCAAAAGGAAAATGCAACCTCTATTTGGAATGTGTCCAGTGATTTACAGTTCTTTACCCATTGGCCAGCCGAGAAGAGAGTAGTGCTTTTTGAACAGGTTAGACAATTGGTTCAGGAGAAGAAATTACAAATAAGTTATTGGAAGCCGGACACGGCTGAGGAGCTGAAGAACGAGCTGCTTAAGTAGCAATAGCAGGAGCGGAACGGGAGGCATTAAATACAGTGGGAGCATTAGCTGTTAGCTACCCCCTGTCCATTATGTTCGTAGTCCTAGTATTAGACTGAACAGCAGGATTCGCCAACAAACGAAAAGTGCCTAAAAAATCTGTTAGAAAAGGAACTTGATAAGACGGAGGATTGGTATGATCCCCTCATGGTAGACAGGCGAAATAATAAAAAGCTTGCTATTGTGAGGGGAGCTTTTTCATGTTTAGAGGTAAATATAATGCTTTCTAGAAACTCGCCATTCTCGAAGAAGTATCAAATTGGGGAAATTGGTTTCCTGGCAGCTGCGAAGAAAAATGATGAAAAGCCGGTAATCCTTAGCGTACAAGATACCGGCTTTTTTCTGTCTATCAGGGTAATACTAGCGTCCCTGTCACGACCTGCAAACGGTGAGTCTCGGAACTAAATCAAGCCTAACAACGCTCTTTTCCACCTGATTGTTTGGTTCCGATTCAAAAAATAAATTTGGAACCTCAGTAACTCGTTGAGGTTACAGTGTTACTGGGACATCTTGCTTTGGTACTCCGCTTTTCGTAAAAAATCAACGGCACGGTCAGGGAAGTCTGTAAACACCCCGTCAACTCCTGCTGTGAAGTAGAACTGATCGAGCAGCTCCTCAAAGCTTGCTGCATAGGCAGGGATTTGTCCTTTATCCGCTCGGAAGGTGTATGGATGCACTTCCAGGTCAGCTTCATGAGCCTCTTTGACAAGATTGGTAATGATCAGGTGGTCTCTCGTCGACTCTTCTTTGATGATCATCGGTTTCCATGGCCCTACGCCGTCTGCGTATTTCGCAATTTCTTTCATCGCTCCTTTTTCAAACATCCAATCGTAGTTGTAGGGAACGGCCTTACCGTTTTCATAGTTCATGGTTTCGTTCCAGCCCGTTTCCGCCATGAGCTGTACAAGCTTCACGTTCATATTCAATTGTGGATAGAGTTCCGTGCGAATCCGTTTTGCTTCATTGGGGTCGAAAGTCTGTATGTACACTTTGTCATTCTTGGACACATAGCCGTACTTTTTCAACACCTGCAGCACTGCGAGGCTGATGTCCTTTCCTTCGTGTCTGTGGAACCAAGGAGCTTTGATCTCCGTATAGATCCCTACGTTACGACCTGTGCTTTTGTTCATACCCTGGATCAGTTCAATCTCTTCTTCCAGAGTGTGAACACTGAAGTTGGATTTCCAGAGTGGGAAGCGATCCGGATAATCTTGTACCTGTTTGCCGTTTTCCACTGTGAAAACCTCTGTTGTTTTCAGTTTCTTAATCTCGTCAAGAGTGAAATCAATAACGTAGTACCTGCCGTCTTTTCGCTTTCGATCAGGGTAGACCTCCGCAACATTGGTTACGCTGTCCAGATAATGGTCGTGCATGATGAGCAGTTTGTTGTCCTTTGTCATGACCACGTCTTGTTCGATGTAGTCGACTCCCATCGCGTAAGCCATCGCTTTTGCGGGCAGCGTATGTTCCGGTAAGTATGCGCTCGCTCCGCGGTGGGCGATGACAATCTTATCCGCTTCGGCAAAGGATACGCTTCCAAAGCTTGTTGTAATAGCGAGAGCGGCTGCCAGGGATGTAACTAGTTTTTTCATGTTCTGCCTCCTCCATTTGGATGAAAAAAAGATCCACAAATTCCATCGGTAGGTTAAACCATACCAAATGAAATATTGTGAATCTCCTGATCTCCATCACAAAAATATTATATTGGTTACTAATGTAAGGGAAAAAGAAAGCGCTGTCAATAACTTGTTGGCGGCAGGGTCTTTCCTCCCTACAAAAACAGCAAGGCTGATCTCAGTACCAACCTCACTGTTTTTCCGTACATCACGAATTACAACTTCACAGGCTCTCCAGCGAATACTTCCAATTCCATAGCTGCTGCAAAAAAGGAGGGAGCTTGCTTCGCAAAAGCCTGAAAATGAGCGCTTGCATTGTGGGCTGCTACTGCGTCAGCGTCCTTCCACTTTTCTACCATGGTGTAGTGATATTCTTGCTCTGTGCTTTTCAGAAGGGTGTATCCTACATTTCCTTCTTCCGCTTGGCTTGCAGCAACCAGGGCTTTGGCGGCTTGAAGGAAGGCTTCTTCCTGTGCGGGTATTACTTGTAGATGGGCATGTATAATAAGCATGGTTTTCTCCCTTTCTTCCAACGAATTCGAATTATTTCCAGGTTGTCACTGTCTCAACAGGGAGACGGTAAGAGGGGTATCCTTCCTTGGCTGCTTTCCCGATACTGATTAGCATGATCGGTTGATAGCGATCCTTGTCCAAATCTAGTGCTTCTGCTATTTGATCCTTTTCATAGCCGCCGATCGGGTTCGTGTCATAGCCGAATGAACGGGCAACCAGCATCAATTGCATGGATACGAGCCCGGCATCGATAAAATTGACATCGCGCAGGTCAGAAGCTGGTAGATTGGCGTAGTAAGGTTTTACGGCTTTCAGCTGCATGTCCTTCACTTCCTGCGGCATGTATCCGAGCTCGACAGCTTTTCCAAATATCTCATCCATATATTCCGCATTATTCATGTCGACGAATACGGCAATGACGGCGGAAGAGGTAAGTACTTGCGTTTTGTTGAAGCGTGCCAGCTCTGCAAGCTTTTCTTTCCCTTCTTGACTTTCGATCACCACAAAGCGCCAAGGCTGCATGTTGACTGAAGATGGAGCACGCGTGGCTCCCGCTAAAATTTCAATCATTTCCTCGCGGCTGATTTTTATTTCAGGATCATAAAGTTTGACTGAACGACGACCAAACGTGATTTCATGAAAATCATTTGTTCTTTGTACGGTGTTTATCATGTAAAAACAGACTCCTTTCCGGAACAATCAAATGTTGTTTTGCATTCGTTTGAGAAAATCAGTTAAGACCTGCGTTTCATCCTCGGTGAAGCCTTCCAGAATCTGCTGGATAAAATTTCGTTTCTCGCTTTTGTACCCTTCAATCCGATGATGTCCTTCTTCGGAAAGACGAACGAAGGTTTCGCGGTTATCATTTGGATTTTTGTGTCGGGTCACCATACCATCCACTTCCAGTTGCTTCAGGTGGCGTGTAATGGCAGCACTGTCAATATTGATGTGCTTTTGTAGCTGGGACTGATTGATTTCGTTGCATTCGCAAAGGATTTGCAAAATCGCGAGACGAGTAGAGCTGATTCCGGTACAGCGTTCGAACTTGGGACTTATTTTATTGGTTAATCCGATGAGCAGATTCAGTATTTGCTCCTCTTCAAATTCCTTGCGTGTCATGAAAAATGCCTCCCGGGGGCAATATGAATAGGAATATTTGACACATCAATAATTGATACGTCAATTAATATAACACCTTATTTCAGCGTTTGCAACTTAAGTTCCCGGCAAAACTCGCTGAGCTAACGGATGTGATAGAAGGTACGAGTCCGCCCAGCCCTGCAAGATGTTGAAGGACAGGTTGATAGAGCTAGCGAGTGTTCGCTTCCCGCTTGGGATCGATGATTTTTCCATCTTGCCATTGAAAAAAGAGCCTTTTTAACTTTGGTTCGTCTGCGCAGGATGATCGGCATTCTTCTCCGAAAAGCAACCAGGATTGAGGACAAGCATTTGAATGCCGCATCGGGCATCATCTGGCTAAAGGATCATTACCTTTCCATGGCGGCAAGGCACTTTATTGAGCAAGTCAGGCAGTAGAACGAGCAGCCCTTCACGATTAATGGTATAATCAGATTGTTCATATAAAATTGTATTCTTACAGTATCGAGGGGTACTCTAGCCCCAACGTGCTTCGCTGTGTTCGGAGGGAATCTTTGTGAAGAAAAAACTGGTAAATGCGATGGAAGTAGCGAGATTGGCAAAAGTCTCTCAGTCTACCGTTTCGCGTGTATTTACCCCCGGCTCAAATGTATCCGAAAAAACAAAGAAAAAAGTGCTGGAAGTAGCGAAGGAGCTGGGCTATCGACCGAATGCCCTCGCTCGTGGCTTGATCATGAACAAGACCAACATCATTGGGCTGGCCATGCGTGATATCGAAAACCCGTTCTACCATGAAGTATTGGGAAAATTCACCAAGGGACTTCGGGAAAAAGGGTATCACGTCTTATTTGTATACACGGAAAATGACGAGATCCAACAGGAAGAAATTACGCAATTTTTGGAGTACAACGTTGAGGGAGTAATCGTGACGGATGCTTATTTGTCGTCCAAAGTCGTGTCCCAGCTGCATGAGAACAACATCCCTGTAGTCCTGTTCAACCGCTACAGCAAAGACATCCCGTGCTATTCGATCAGCTGTGACAACTATGCTGCCGCTCAACAGATCGCGAAGTATCTGTTCGAGCAAGGATATCGAAAAATGGCGTATATCACCGGGCGGGTCAATACCTCGACGAGTCAGGATCGGCAGAGGGGCTTTTGCGATTTTCTCCAGGAAAAAGGTTTGGCTCCCATCATTGAAGAGGGCGACTACACGTACAAGAGAGCGTATGAAGCGACCCTACGCCTGCTGCAGCAAGAAGAGCGACCGGATGTCATTTTTGGGGCAAATGATATTACTGCATTTGGAGCACTCGATGCGGTAAAGGCGATGAAGCTGTCGGTTCCTGAGGACATCGCGATCGTCGGATTTGACAATATCAAGATGGCGTCCTGGCCTTCCTATGAGTTGACGACGTGGGAGCAGCCAGTCGACGAAATGATCGAATTGACTATCAATACGCTGCTGAATGAAATGAAAATAAATACGGTAGAACCCGTGGCAAAACTAGTTCATGGTCAATTAATCGAGCGATGTACGACAAAGAAACAAAAATAATCGCTTGACAAATGTAAGCGCGATCATTAGTATTTGCATATAGATTTGAAAATTGTCTGATTTCTTCTCGCTTCTTTTTGCATACGTATGCAAAACAAGGAAGCGAGAAAAAAATTCTGAAAAATGCATACGTATGCTAAAACGGGAGGTCAAGAAAATGGCTAGATTTTTGAAACAAGGAAAAGCAAAAAATGAAATTGCACAAAATGACGCGCAAGTAGCGGAAACCGTACGCCAAACCATTCAGAAGATCGAGCAGGAAGGCGATGCAGCCGTACGCGAGCTGTCAGCGAAGTTTGATAAATGGAGCCCCGAGCAGTTTCGCCTGACGCCCGAGCAAATCGCGGAAATCATTAGTGGCGTACCGGAGCAGACCATCGAGGATATCAAGTTTGCACAGAGCAATGTGAGACGCTTTGCGGAAGAGCAACGCAAATCCATGCTCGACATTGAGGTGGAGACGCTGCCCGGAGTCATTTTGGGTCACAAAAACATCCCGGTAGAAAGTGTAGGTTGCTACATTCCAGGTGGACGCTATCCGATGGTGGCTTCGGCTCACATGAGTGTGTTGACCGCAAAGGTAGCAGGTGTGAAACGGGTCATCGCTTGCACGCCTCCGATTAACGGTGAAATTCCGGCGGCAACGGTCGCAGCAATGCATATGGCAGGTGCCGATGAGATATACATTCTCGGCGGCATTCAAGCGATGGCAGCGATGGCGGTCGGAACGGAAACCATCGAGCCAGTAGATATGCTCGTCGGCCCGGGTAACGCCTTCGTGGCAGAGGCCAAACGTCAGCTGTACGGACGTGTTGGAATTGACCTGTTTGCTGGACCTACAGAGACGCTCGTTGTGGCTGATGAAACAGCCGATGCTGAAATGATCGCCACCGATCTTCTCGGTCAAGGCGAGCACGGCCCAACTTCACCGGGTGCGCTCATCACGACTTCGGAGCAGCTGGCACATGAAACGATCAAAGAAATCGAGCGACAGCTGGAAATTCTCCCTACTGCAGATGTGGCCCGTGTCTCCTGGCGCGACTACGGCGTGATCATTTTGGTAGAGGATCAGGAGGAAGCGCTCGTTGAAGCGAACAAACTCGCTTTCGAGCACGTAGAGATTTTGACGAAAGACCCTGACTTCTTCTTGAACAACATGACCAACTACGGCTGCCTCTTTTTAGGCCCGGAAACCAACGTGGCTTACGGTGATAAAGTGATTGGAACTAACCATACACTGCCTACCAAAGGCGCTGCCCGTTATACAGGTGGACTGTGGGTAGGCAAGTTCCTGAAAACAGTTACGTACCAAAAAGTAAGCGAAGAAGCAAGTGCATACATTGGGGAATATGCAGCTCGTCTGTGCCAGCTGGAGAATTTTGCAGGCCATGCTGAACAAGCGCTGCTGCGCGTACGCCGCTACGGCAAGAAATAAACCCCAGACAATAGAGGGAAAAGGAGCCGCTCACTGGAGAGTGGCTTCCTCTCTCCCAGTTTGATTCTTGGCAGCTAGATCTATCACCGACAGAATGGAAGTGATTCAGATGATTAGCATGATCGGTTTAATCGGAGGCTTGGCGCTGCTCATTATTTTGACGATGAGGGGTATGAACCTACTGATTGTTGCACCTTTCTCCGCTTTGTTCGTAGCTGTTTTTAATGGATTGCCACTCTTTCCGCAGTTGGTAGGAAAGGGAGAAGCGAACTTTGTCTCCAACTACATGGGCGGCTTCACAGGATTTATCACTTCGTGGTATTTGATGTTTCTCATCGGCGCAATATTCGGAAAGCTGATGGAAGACAGCGGGGCGGCAGACAGCGTGTCCAAATGGATCGTCGAGAAGATCGGCATGAAAAACGCGGCACTCGCAATTGTGATTGCATGCGCGGTTTTGACATATGGCGGTGTGAGCTTGTTCGTCGTTGCTTTTTCCGTTTATCCGATGGCAATCAGCTTGTTTAAGGAAGCGAACCTGCCGAGGCGTTTTATCCCGGCGGCGCTCGGCTTCGGTTCTACCACCTTTACCATGACATCGGCTGGTTCTCCTGAAATTCAGAACTGGATTCCCATTCAATATTTGCACACCACTCCCTATGCCGGTTGGGAAGTTAGCTTGCTCGTGGCTGTATTCATGATGATTTTTGGCTACTGGTGGTTAAAACGGATGATTATGAAAGCGGTTAAAAACGGGGAGCACTTCACCACACGGGAAACAGACAACCTGAAGGTGCGGGACAATTTGCCCAATCCATTCGTCAGCATGATTCCGCTCTTGGTTGTTCTCGTGATTTCGTTTGTTTTCCACAACTCGTTTAAAGAGTCCGCGCTTATTCTCGCCTTGCTCGGCGGTGTAATAGCGACTTATCTGCTGCATCGGAAGTACTTTATCAACTTCTGGCATGCCGTTTCAGAAGGGACGATGGGTGCTCTGATCGCCATTGCAAATACGGCGGCTGTTGTTGGTTTTGGTGGGGTTGCCAAAGCTACGCCAGCATTTGCGACCGCCGTTGACTTTATGACGAGCATTCCTGGCAGTCCGCTGATTGGAAGCGCAGTAGCTGTTTGTGTTATTGCCGGACTCACAGGCTCTGCATCTGGCGGACAGACGATCGCCTTGCCGCTGCTGGCGCCGCACTATATGGACATGGGGGTAAATCCGGAAGCCTTGCACCGGGTTGTGGCGATTTCATCAGGATCACTTGATTCCTTGCCTCATGGCGGCTATGTTGTTACGACCATTCGCACGATTGCGGGAGAGACACACAAAGATGCGTATCCGGCATTCGGCGCATTAACCGTAGTTGTTCCGATTTTGGGTGTTATTTTAGCAGTGATCTTGTTCTCACTTGGCATGTAAAAAAGAGGATATAGGGTACTCTAATTCGTTAGCCAGAAAGGAGCAAAGCGTTTATGACTTCTTTTCAAGAGCTGAGAGGAAAACGGGTTCTCATTACCGGGGGCAGCAAAGGGCTCGGCAAGGACGCGGCGATGGCATTTGCTCGGCTCGGTGCCGACGTCATGATTACGGGACGCAATACGGCGAATCTGGAAGCAGCGACGCATGAATTGCGGCAGATTCAACCGAATTCTTTCTTTTTGGCGGCGGACATGCAAGATGTTCAGAGCATCTATCAGATGGTAGACGACACAATCGCGACTCTGGGAGGGCTCGACATTCTCGTCAACAATGCGGGAATCAACATCGCAAAACCGTCGTTTGAAGTGACAGAAGAGGATTGGGATCGCGTGCTGGATACCAATCTGAAAGGGACCTTTTTCTGCTCGCAGCGCGCCGGCAAGCATATGGCGGCAAATGGCGGGGGCCGCATCATCAACATGGTGTCCCAGATGGCTTTTGTCGGGTATATCAAACGGTCGGCGTATTGCTCCAGTAAAGGCGGCGCGGTTCAATTGACCAAAGCACTGGCAGTGGAGTGGGCTCCATACGGGATAAAGGTCAACGGCGTGGCACCTACTTTTGTCGAGACTGATTTCACGAAGAAAATGTTTGAGGATCGGGACTTTTACCAGGATGTGCTGAGCCGCATCCCGTTAGGGCAGTTAGCTCAAGTGTCTGATATTACAGGAGCAGTTCTATTCCTCGCTTCTGATATGGCTAACTTTATTACAGGTGAAACGATCAAGGTGGATGGAGGGTGGACCGCGATATGAGTACGTTGCCGAAACGCGTAGCGATCATTGGGGCGGGAACGAAGGGCCATTCCATCGCCCTGTCGGCAGCCATGGCAGGATTTGATGTGAACATCTGGGGAATGGATGAGCGGGATGTCCAGCGCGGGAAGGGTGGCGTCGCTGAAAAGATCGGACTGTTGTGCGATTACGAAGTCGTTCATCCTGATGAAAAGGAAACAATCCAAAATCGTATTCGTTTCACCACTGTTCTGCAAGAGTGCGTCCAAGGAACTCCCTTTATTATCGAAGGTATTCCAGAGAATCTGGAACTGAAGCAAAAGATGTTTCAAGAACTGGAGGCATTGTGTTCTCCAGATACCATTCTGGCGAGTAATACTTCTGGGCTGAGCCCGACTGCCATCGCCAGCTTGATGGAGCATCCCGAGCGGACATTGGTCACGCACTTTTGGAATCCCGGGCATCTTATTCCTCTAGTAGAGGTCATCCGCGGAGAGAAGACGTCGGACGCAGCAGTGGATCAGGCCATGGCCCTGCTGAATGCGATGGGCAAAAAGCCGATCCTCATCAAGAAAGACATTCTTGGTTCTGTGGGGAATCGTTTGCAGTATGCGCTCTTTCGAGAAGCACAGTACATCTATGAGCAGGGAGCGGCTTCGATCGAGGATATTGATAAAGCGGTACAATACAGCATCGGCCGCCGTTTGCCAGTTACGGGTCCATTCATGAGTGCGGATATGGGAGGGCTGGATGTGTTCGACGCCATTTCCAGCTATTTGTTCCCAGACCTCGGCACCCATCAGGCATCTCTTTCCACGATGAGAAATCTGGTGGACGCAGGGAACTACGGGCAGAAGAATGGGCAAGGCTTTTACGAGTGGTCACCGGAGCAGTTGCAAAAAATGAACAAGGCTCGCGAGAAGGAACTGATTGATTGGTTGAAAAAAGATCTGCAAACGGATGAAAAAGAAGCGCGGTAAATGGTGTGATTATAAAATTTATGTTTAAACCCCCTAGGTTCTACCGTTAACCAAGGGGGTTTTTCCGATGCCCAAAATAAGGAGATTTTATCTATTTAAGATGCTCTCTTCTAATACGTCAAATTTATTTCCATACTTTTTAATGATATGTTGTTCTCCCCATGAGCAGAGTGATTCTAATATACTTTTCAATCCCCATCCGTATTCGCTTAGTTCATATTCCACTTTTGGGGGGACCGTATTGTAAGTAATTCGATTGATAATCCCGTCACTTTCTAGCTCGCGTAGTTGCTGGGTTAGCATTTTTTGTGTAATCGCAGGCATAAGACGTTTCAATTCACTGGTACGTTTTTTACCGTGAGTTAGGTGGCAAAGTATAACGCATTTCCACTTTCCGCCTAATACTTCAAGCGTAGCTTCAACCGAAATATTATATTTCTTTTTATTCATAAGGTCCCTCCTGCTAAAACTTTATAGGAACTTTTCAGTACCTATAGCACAAAAAAGTACGTACTTTTGATTAAGTTTGTTATGTATCATAATAACATTTGCCGATCGGTTATAGTGATTCCTTTTTGATAGTTTTCTCGAGGAGATTTTGTTTGTCGAAATACTTTATAGGAACTTTTCAGTGCCTATAGCACAAAAAAGTACGTACTTTCGATTAGGTTTGTTATGTATCATAATAACACTTGCCGGTCGGACAGTGTAAGGAGGATTAAAGAAATGGCCTTGGATAATAAACGAAGCGCATTGGCGCTTTTAGCATTAGCAATAAGTGCTTTTGCCATCGGTACAACAGAATTTATTAGTGTCGGATTACTGCCTCTTATTTCGCAAGACCTGAATATTTCGGTTACTACTGCCGGATTAACAGTTTCGTTATACGCACTTGGAGTAACTTTCGGAGCGCCTATCTTGACTTCACTGACATCCAGTATGTCGCGTAAATCATTATTGCTTTGGATTATGATCGTTTTTATTGCTGGTAACCTTCTCGCAGCAGGTGCAACGAGCATTGGTGTATTGCTTGTTGCCCGGATCATTTCTGCGTTTTCACACGGCGTGTTTATGTCGATTGGGTCTACCATTGCTGCTGATGTAGTCCCGGAAAATAGGAGAGCTAGTGCGATATCTATTATGTTTACGGGACTTACTGTGGCAATCGTTACAGGTGTACCATTAGGAACATTTATTGGTCAACAACTGGGATGGAGAGCAGCCTTTATCGCGATTGTCGCGGTTGGGATCATCGCTTTTATAGCCAACAGCATTCTCGTTCCATCCGAATTGCGAAAAGGTGCCCGTTCAACATTTCGAGATCAGATCAAAGTGATTACCAATGGTCGGTTGTTACTTTTGTTCATCATTACAGCCTTGGGGTATGGAGGAACTTTCGTCGTCTTCACTTACTTATCCCCATTGCTGCAAGATATAACTGGCTTTAAACAAGGAACAATTACGTTAATTTTAGTAGTCTATGGAATTGCCATTGCAATCGGTAACGTGGTTGGCGGTAAGGTGGCAAATCGAAATCCGATTCGTGCCCTGTTTTATATGTTTATCCTGCAAGCAGTTGTACTGTTTCTCTTAACATTCACTGCTCCATTCAAAGTTATGGGGTTAATTACGATTATTTTGATGGGATTACTACATTTTATGAACGTGCCTGGACTGCAAGTCTACGTCGTGATGTTGGCTGAACGCTTTACTTCGGGGGCAGTTGATGTGGCATCAGCCATTAATATTGCGGCCTTTAATGCTGGAATTGCTCTCGGAGCTTACTTGGGTGGGGTGATCACTGATTCTATTGGACTTATTCACACTGCTTGGATAGGCGGATTAATGGTGGTAGGGGCGACTATCCTAACAGGTTGGAGTATGGCTTTAGAACGAAAAGATAAAAAAAATCCAGCATAAATCCATGAGGTGATTGATATGAGTACAGCATCCTTTGATGAAATGATGAAAAAGATAATAAATGATGAGGAAACGCTGCAATTCACATCATTTACGAATGAAGACGCTCTTCAATTGGGTTTGTTGATTGTTGATATGGCCAAACAAGAGGAAAAACAGATCGCTGTAGATATAACAAAAAATGGTGTGCAATTGTTTCACTTTAAGATGACAGGCACATCTCAGGTAAATACGGAATGGATCCAACGCAAAAATCGAGTTGTAGCACTGCATGATCACAGTTCCTATTATTTGCAAAGACAAAGTGAAATAACGGGAGTGCCTTATCACGAATCAAATCGAGTGGATGCCTCTAAATACGCGGCATACGGGGGAGCTTTTCCCATCATGGTGAAAGGTGTTGGGATCATTGGGACCATAACGGTATCAGGCCTAACTCCCGAAGAAGATCATGAATTGGTTACCAAAGCAATCCACTCTTATTTAAACAAATAATAGAAGAGGAAGCTTCTGATTTAAGGGGGGTGGTTCATGCTTATAAAGAACATTCTTTGGTTATATTTAAGTAAGCCGCTTCTTTTTATCTAATAATCAAGGATGTGTATGAAATGCCATTCATTGTGCTAAATACATGGCCAGCTATGTCGAAGGATATGAAAAAAGAATTCATTAGACAGGCAACGGAGTTAACAACAAACGAATTGAAGATCGTACCGGATAAAATTCAAGTGTTGATACATGAGCTTGAAAAAGAAAACTGGGGGAAAGCAGGCGCTTCCGCAGCGGATCATGACTTTGCTCTTAAGAGCCGGCGTATCGATTGGGGTACAGAAGAGTCTTATCACACAGATGACTCTGAAATAAATGGTATGGCTGTCGTTACAGTTGATATTTGGAATACGTTTGATCAGGGAACGAAAGATAAATATGTAAATGACCTGACTCACCTCACTATGAAATTCACCCGTGCACCTTTGGATAAAGTTTTAATCCTTATCCGAGAAATGGTACCAGGTAATTGGGGACAAAGTGGTGTGACAGGAGCAAATAAAGATTTTCTTTCTAAAAGTCGACAATTGTAAACAGTTTTCAAAATAACAATGCTAAGGGAGAGAATATTCAATGGCGAAAAATTTGCAAGATACTACGACTCTGCACAATGGTGTTAAAATGCCTTGGTTTGGTTTGGGTGTATTTAAAGTGGAGGAAGGTCCAGAACTTGAGAATGCGGTAAAAACAGCAATCAAGCATGGATATCGCAGTATTGATACAGCAGCTATTTATGGAAATGAAGAGGGAGTGGGCCGCGGGATCCGTGAAGGGCTGAAAGAGGCCGGTATTTCCAGAGAGGAACTTTTTGTTACTTCAAAAGTATGGAATGCAGATTTAGGATATGAGTCAACGTTAGCGGCTTATGAAGCCAGCTTAAAAAAATTGAATTTGGAGTATCTGGATTTATACCTAATTCACTGGCCAGTCGAAGGGAAATTTAAAGAAGCGTGGAGAGCATTGGAAACACTTTATAAAGAGGGAAGAGTAAAAGCTATCGGGGTAAGTAATTTCCATATTCATCATCTCAAAGAGTTGATGAAAGACGCGGAGATTAAACCAATGGTGGATCAAGTGGAACACCATCCACGTTTGACCCAAAAGGAGCTTCAAGATTTTTGTAGGGAGCAAGGCATTCAATTTGAAGCATGGTCTCCGTTAATGCAAGGACAACTGTTGGATAATCCAGTATTAAAGGAGATTGCGGATAAGCATCATAAATCCATTGCACAAGTCATCCTGCGTTGGGACTTGCAAAATGGTGTCGTAACGATTCCAAAATCTACAAAAGAACATCGAATCGTTGAAAATGCATCGGTGTTTGATTTTGAGTTGACCAAGGAAGAGATGGATCTGATCGATGGCTTGGATCAGAATCATCGAGTCGGTCCAGACCCGGACAATTTTGATTTTTAATAGATGTAAACAAATAACCCATGGACAAGCTTATTCGATAAAATAGTCGGTTGCTGTTCATTCCATAATAAAAGAAGGATAAAAATCATAACGATTTTCATCCTTCTTTTTGCTATTTTAATGATTTTTAACGACTTCCTGCCCACGCACATTCCACGTAAGAGCAAAAACAAGAGCAGCCAATGCGCACGAAGCTGTCAGCAACATAAATCCTGCATCCCAGCCGGAGGCATCAACGATAACCCCCATCAATGCGTTCGCTGTGACTGTACCGCCCAGGTAACCAAACAGACCGGTAAGTCCTGCAGCGGTTCCGGCAGCCTTTTTCGGAACAAAATCAAGGGCTTGCAAACCAATCAGCATGACTGGACCGTAAATCAGGAAACCGATAGCGATTAGGCAAATCATATCGACTACGGAATTTCCAGGTGGGTTGAACCAGTAGACCAGAACAGCGATCAATACGCCGAGCATAAAGACAAACCCTGCGGGTCCACGGCGGCCCTTGAACAATTTATCGGACAGCCAGCCGCACAGAAGCGTTCCCGGGATACCTGCCCATTCGTACAGGAAGTAAGCAACGCTCGACTTGCTCATATCAAAGCCTTTTTCTTCACTCAAATAGGTCGGCGCCCAGTCCAGAACGCCGTAACGGACGAAGTAGACGAAGATGTTGGCAATCGCGATTGCCCAAACCCATTTGTTGTTCAACACATATTTGAAAAGGATTTCTTTTGTGGAGAATTCTGTTTCAAACGTTTTCTTCTCTTTGTTTGGATAGTCATTGCGATATTCTTCAATAGGCGGCAGGCCAGCTGACTGCGGAGTATCGCGAATTAAGAAATACGTAATGAATCCAAAGACAATGGCAACCAGAGCAGGCAGGATAAATACGCCTTCATACCCGGAAGCGGCACTACCCGAAAACGTGGTGAACATGGCTGCACCTGCAACTGCGATAGGGGCCATCAAGCCTCCGCCAACGTTATGGGCTACATTCCAAATGGCTGTTTTGTTTCCTCTTTCACTTACACTAAACCAGTGTACGAGCACACGCCCGGATGGAGGCCAGCCCATTCCCTGGAACCAACCGTTCAGGAACAACATCACAAACATGATCGTGACGGATGAGGTGAAGTAAGGAACAACACCCATCAGTAAACTAATAAGTGCAGAAAGAATCAAACCGGCAGGCAAGAACATTCGCGGGTTGCTTCGGTCTGAAAAAATAGCCATTACAAACTTGCTGATCCCGTAGGAAATCGAAATGGCGGATAACGCAAAACCGAGATCTGTTCTTGTAAATCCTTCTTTAATCAAATAAGGCATGGCGAGCGAGAAGTTTTTGCGGATGAGATAGTACGCCGCATAACCGATGAAGATTCCGAGAAACACTTGAAGCCTGAGCTTTTTATACTCAGAATCAATTTGTTCGTCAGGCAATCTGTCAATAGGCGGTGCAGGCTTAAACAGTTTGAGCATCATATTCCTCCCCCTTGATGATTTCTAACAAAGACGGAGATGCACGTAAAAAAACCCATACTTTAATGGCGCTTTCAAAAATGAAAGTGCCAAAAAGTATGAGTCTCCGAATCTCCATCATAGTTAACTTGTCGTAAGTGTATTCTATTATTCTGTGAAAACGTTGTCAATGCCGATGGAGATTTTCTTGATGGATATGTTATTCAAAAAAATACATTTTTTTCAAATATAAGTATATCTTTATACTAGCTCATTTGTATAAGGCATCTTTTTTGCACAAGTAAATAATGAAGGAGGCTTTGTTTAATGTATTTTTTGATGAAAAAAGCAGGAGTTTTGGTAGTACTATCGCTTCTCTTAATTTTTTCTCTATCCCCGCAGTCTTCTCACGCCATGGCACCGTGGACTCCCAACACCGTATACAAGGTAGGAGACATGGTTACGTATCAAGGGCAAGATTACAAATGTACATTTGCTCATACATCGCTTGTCGGGTGGGAACCGCCTAACGTACCGACACTGTGGCAGCTTCAAGGTCCCTCTGCTCCCGATACCATTCCACCTACGTCCCCCACAAATCTTAGTGAAGTAGGGAAAACGAGTAGTTCAGTTAGCTTGTCTTGGTCAGCTTCTACGGATGACAGAGCTGTTAAGGAGTATCTCGTCTACAACGGGGATACACTCGCTGGTATATCGAGTACAACATCCTATACCGTGACAGGGCTTCTAGCAAATACGACATATTCATTCACGATCCAGGCAAAAGATGTAGCAGGTAATGTATCCCCACCCAGCGCCTCGATCACAGTAACCACTTTATCTACATCCCCGAATGAACCGGTGTCCAAACGAGTTTTGATCGGCTACTGGCATAATTTTGACAATGGTTCTACCGTACTCAAGCTAAGAGATGTCTCAGATAAATACGATGTCATCAATGTTGCGTTCGCTGAACCAGTGGGTGGCGATCATGCGACAATGGGATTTGTACCGTTTAATGCATCCGTTGAGGAATTTAAGTCGGATATCGCCTTGTTACAGTCAAAGGGGAAGAAGGTCCTCATCTCGATTGGCGGAGCGAATGGTACAGTCGAGCTGACGACGGAAGCTGCCAAACAAAGTTTTATTACCTCGATGACCTCGATTATTCAAACGTACGGGTTTAATGGTATGGATATTGATCTGGAAGGAAGCTCCTTGTCGCTAAATGCGGGGGACACTGATTTCAGAAATCCGACAACGCCCAAAATTATAAACTTGATCGCAGCGACTCAGACGATCACGAATACATTTGGCCCATCTTTCGTTTTGACAATGGCGCCAGAAACGGCTTATGTCCAAGGAGGTTACGCTGCCTATGGTGGGCCGTGGGGCGCTTATCTGCCTGTGATTCATGCCCTTCGCGACCGGATGAATTATATCCACGTTCAGCACTATAATTCTGGAGCGCTGGAAGCATTGGATGGTCGTACGTATCAACAAGGAACGGCTGATTTCCAAGTAGCGATGGCAGAAATGCTATTGAAAGGATTCCCGATCGGGCGGAATCCAAACAACATGTTTCCAGCCTTGAGGGAAAACCAAGTCGCGATCGGGCTGCCTTCTGCTCCAGGTGCTGCTGGGGGAGGTTATACGTCTCCTGCCGATATCCAGAAAGCCCTTCACTATTTGGTAAAGGGTACGTCTTTTGGGGGAACCTACAAACTCCAAAATCCAGCTGGTTATCCGCAGTTCCAAGGAGTTATGACCTGGTCTATCAACTGGGATGCTAGAAATAACTATTCGTTTGCCAATCAAGTTCGCAGTTCGCTTGATTCATTGGGTCAGTAATGATGGAATATTCATACAACAGGAGAGGCACGAGAAATTAGCTGACAGACCAAACCCTCCCTAGGTTCTTACCGGGGAGGGTTTTACTCTTGGTTCCCCCCAAGTAGAGGACACAAGGGTGGCGGCTAGGATCAATTTCGCACTGCATTCTTGGTGGTGTAAGTGAAGCCATAAATTCATTAAAAACAAAGTTGTTCAGTTTGGGAAAATATACACATTTGTAATATATCAAAAAATCAGTATAATGATACTTATTTGTCTTTGTGGAGCGGACTGTGATTACAATAGCCATCCATCGAAGATAGAATCATACAGAAAGAGAGAATCTATTGCAGGAAGTTTATCTAAGTGGGGGGCATCTATGAAAAGTATACTGACGAAGCTAAATCAAGTAAGTTTGGTAAAACAAATCATTGTGGGTTTGATTATTGGTATTATCCTGGCTGTAACGATCCCCGAAGTAGCAAAACCCGTAGTAATTTTAGGTTCTTTATTTGTAGGCGCTCTGAAAGCGATTGCACCTGTGTTGGTACTCTTTTTGGTTATGTCAGCCATTGCTCAACATAAAAGTGGGCACCAATCGAATATGAAATTCATAATTGTCCTATACCTTTTAGGAACCTTCTTAGCTGGATCAATCGCCGTTATTGCAAGCTTTATATTCCCTGTAGACTTAACACTTGTAGAAGGAGCTAAGGATGTGACGCCTCCTAGCGGTGTTGTAGAGGTTCTCAAGACATTGTTGCTAAATGTGGTTGATAACCCGATTAATGCGATTGTTAAAGCGAACTATATCGGTATTTTAGCTTGGGCAGTACTTATTGGTCTGGCTTTACGAAATGCCGCTGATACGACAAAAACGATGATTACTAATTTTTCTGATGCGGTATCGAAATTGGTTGGTTGGGTAATTAAGCTTGCCCCATTAGGAATCATGGGACTAGTATTTGACTCTATTACTACAAGTGGACTTGATGCGTTAGTAGGCTATGCGAAATTACTTGCTGTTCTGATTGGTTGCATGCTCTTTGTGGCACTGATTGTCAATCCAATCCTTGTGTATGTAGCTATACGACAAAACCCTTACCCGCTTGTTTTCAAGTGTATAAAGGAAAGCGGCATTACAGCATTCTTTACACGAAGCTCAGCTTCAAATATTCCTGTAAATATGAAATTATGCGAAAATCTAGGTTTGAATAAAGATAGTTATTCGGTCTCGATACCATTAGGGGCTACTATTAATATGGCTGGTGCAGCTGTCACGATTTCTGTTTTGACCCTTGCAGCGGTTCATACACTTGGTATTCAAGTGGATATTCCTACCGCTATCATCCTGAGCATAGTATCGGCTATATGTGCTTGCGGTGCATCAGGGGTGGCTGGTGGATCTTTATTACTGATTCCTCTAGCATGTAGCCTATTCGGTATTTCAAATGAAGTTGCGATGCAGGTAGTCGGAGTCGGCTTTATTATTGGAGTGTTACAAGACTCTTTTGAAACGTCACTTAACTCCTCTTCAGACGTTCTTTTCACAGCAGCAGCTGAATTTAACGAGTGGCGAAAAGAAGGAAAGAAAATAAATATCTCCAAAGCAGCATAGGCGAATGATCTGCACCCCCATTGTGAGACTGGATTAACAATTGGGGTGCAGTTTTATTGTGGTAGATCGAGAAGCTCACAGAATCGCAATCCATATCTCTTTATCCATCTTTTCAAACAACTGTTTAACAGCCACGTTGACAGCCATTCGCCCGGGTTTCCCGGTATTTTCCTCTGAAAACAAACTGAAAAAACCTCCAGAGCTACTACTGTGTAGAGGCAGGAGGTTTCTCGCTTACAAGTTATGCAATCCAATCGACGGTAGATCCAGATACATATTGGCTTTCCATTCGCTGTTGCAGATAAGGGCTATTCTTTTGCTCATCTACTTGCTTGTCGTTAGAAGAACGTTCTGCCTGATTAGCATCTTGAGATTTCTCAAGCCTTTTGTCGATCTCGTCAGCCATCTTCAGCAGTTTGCCGTCCAAGCCTTCTGCCCTGTGCTTCAGTTCTTCTGACTTCGTAAAATCTCCGTCCTTTGACGCGGGTTCCCACGCCTTCGCCTCTAATTCCAAGGTAATCTGAGCGCGTTTTATACTTTGCATATTCTTGAGATGGTGGGTTGCCGTCAAAACAGCATGGAGGGTAGAGGAGGATTGTAGTGATTCATCTTGTTTGGGGGCGATATCATCCGTGCCTCTGGTCTTGCGTTGTTCTTCCAACTGAATTAGTTTCATCTGCGTATCGATCTCCTCAATCTGTTTGTCCATCTCATCCAGTTGTTCTTTCATGACTTTTGGGTCTGTCAGTTTTTCAACCGCATCCGCATAGTAGTTGTTCCGTTACGTTTCAAATAGGTACTAACAGGGAAAATATACTTTGCAGAAATGTCTATGATGAAAAGATGATCATAGGTATGAATCTGGCCTGATAGGAACGCGCCTTCTGACAACCAGTGAGGCGTTGTTTGGGTTGCAACTTATTATTCTACTTCACTAGAGAGGAGTCATCACAGATGATAAAGAAAATGATTACTGGTTATAAAGCGTCGCTATCTAAGCAGATCCTGTTTTTGCTCGTCTTGCTTATTGTTGTTCCCTCTGTCGTTCTGAGCCTGACATTAACACAACTGGCGCGTAATCAGTTAGAGCACGAATTGTTGTCCCAAGTCGAATCGGTTACCACGATGATTACACAAGTGCTCAATAATTCGTATGAGGATTATTCTGCTACGATCGATAGCTTTGCGGATGTTCAAGTTCCGCCGGGGCAAAGTGCGGATACGTATATCTATGATCGCATTCGCAACATAGAGAAAGACATCGACAATGTTTTGGCTGCGTTCATGTACTACGACAATCGATATTACAATTCGGCGAAAAAGGAAATTGATCCGACTACCCGTGAATGGTACAAGGAAGCGATGGAGCATAAAGGGCAGGTCGTTGTGACGCCACCTTATATCGACGCGATAAGCGGAGGTTACGTGATTACGTTTGCCAAGACTCTTTCCGATGGGAAAGGGGTAGCGGGAATCGACGTTTCTATCGATCATTTAAACGAGCTGGTAAAGACGTACAAGATCGGAGAAAAGGGATATGTCAGCTTGTTCGATCAGAACAATGTGACAATGTCGCATCCACGCTTCCCACAGGGCAAGCCGCTTGAAGACAATCGCTTCCAAGTGATGCGTGATGGAGCGGAGGGTTCTTTCGAAGTGGATGATGACGAGCTTCGTGAATATTATCATTTCAACAAGCAAAATTCACTCGGATTGAACGTCGTTTCCGTGATAGATTGGAATGAAATCAATCAAAAAACGGGGCCACTGCTGCGGACCTCATTTTTGTTCATCGTACTGTTGCTTGCCCTCATTGCCCTGTTCGTTTGGATATTCATGAAACGCACGGTCAGACCCATTCTGCAATTGAAGCAACTGACCGACTTAATCGCGCATGGGGATTTGACGGTCCGGTCTATTGAGAGTGGAAGAACGGATGAGATTGGGCAGCTGCAATCCAACTTCAATACGATGTCGCAATCGTTGTCCGATGTCCTGCGTCAAATTACCGATCATTCCGAGCAAATCTCTGCTTCCTCCCAGCATCTTTCTGCGAATTCGGAAGAGAACGTGCAAACGATTGAACAAGTCGCTACCTCCATGCAAGAAATAGCGTCCATGTCTTCCGATATGAATCAGAGTATAGATACCGTGAAGCAATCGGCAACGCAAGCGCAACAGGAGCTAGATGATGCCATCCGCATCCTGCGTGAGAGCACGGAAATGTCGCAGCTCATTACAGGTCTGGCTAATACCGGAGAGGAGTCCCTTGGAGCGGCAAGACAACAGGTGAATATGATCGTGGAGCACTCTGCCCGTTCTAAGCAGGAGATGGAGGAATTAAAACAGGTTGCTGAAGAAATTAGTGGGGTGACGAATTTCATCCAGGATATCGCCTCTCAGACGAATTTGCTTGCGTTGAATGCTGCTATTGAAGCGGCGCGCGCCGGGCAAGAAGGCCGCGGGTTCGCTGTCGTCGCTGATGAGGTACGCAAGCTGGCTGATCAGACAGGCTCTGCTGCTGAAAGGATCGACAGTTTGATCGGCGAGGTTCAGAATCGCGTTCTTCACATGGTTAGACGAACGGAGGAAGGAGTGGATTCTGCTACAGCGGGAAGTGATTTGACACAATCGGTTGAGCAGCGTTTTACGGAGATGTATGAGGCCATTAACCGCATTGACGCGCATCTCGCGCAAGTAGCCCGCGTCAGCGAACGGTTAATGCAATCAAATACGGCGATGCTTGTAGCCTTTGGTGAATCGAGCACCATGAGCCAAGCCACTGCACAAGAGGTCGACCAAGTCGCAGCAGCCAGTGAAGAACAGAATGCTTCGATGGAGGAAGTGGCGGCTTCGGCCGTGCATCTTGCCAACATTGCGGAAGAGTTGCAATCATTGGTGCAGCGTTTTAAATTGGAGCGTACACAGTAGTTGTAGTGATAGATGGAAAGACCAAAGACCAACAGATGTTGGTCTTTTTTTGTCCAAGCTGGCCCTGATGCTTACTTAAGTAACGTAAGCGTAACCTCTATTGAATTATCAACAAATGATCGATTTGGACGAGATTTCAAGATTACGGTCAGTCCAATTAGCGATACGATAAGCGCTTGGGCGGTAGCCTTCGCGTCTATACTCGAATCGAGTTCACCTGATTGGATACCTCGGTCAATCGTTTCTTGAAAAATGACAGAGAGGTACATTTGGTGTTCCCTTGTCAAAATTTCAAATTTCTCATCATGAGGGGCTAGCTCGACCATGGTATTAATGCAAAAGCATCCTCGGCTGAGACCTTCCGTATATTCCTCGTCGGCCACTTCTTTAAAAAAATGGCGAAATGCTTCTTTTACGGATGGCGTTTTTTGAAGCTTTGTTCGAATCTCGGAAGCACGAGACATCGTGTATCTGCGTAGTGCGGCTTCGAACAACTCTTTTTTGTCACCAAAGGTCGAGTAAATACTGGGGCGCTGGATGCCCATTCGGGAAGTTAAATCACTTAATGAGGTAGCTTCATACCCCTTCTCCCAAAAAAGCTGCATAGCTGCATCTAGTACTTTTTCTTCGTCAAATTCGCGTGTTCTTGCCATAAAGAGTTCCTTTCATTACTGATGTATTCGAATCTATGTAACGGCTAAAAAACCTTTTTGTACCGAGTGGTATTTTATATTTTATTGTTTTTCATCTACTTTGTCAATTTCAGGTTAGTTTATTCGAGTTCAGAAAAGATGGTGTTGACAGAGTAAGAAATAGTGGGATATATTTACTGGGCGTTATAACGTACTGATCGGTATGTTATTATGCGCTAAACGAAAATGAAAGGAGGTAAGGTGAAGTCAGATGGAGGAAGTTATTGGAAAAGTAACGGCCAATTCGCCCATGCCTCGCTATGTAACACTATTGTTTGCTGTTGCTTGCGGGATGTCAGTTGCGAATATCTACTTCGCGCAGCCACTACTTGATCATTTGTCGAGTGAGTTCAGAATTGACTATTCCATTATTGGGATTCTGATCACCCTTACTCAAATCTTTTATGCAGTAGGACTGTTGTTGCTTGTCCCACTTGGCGATTTACTGAACCAGCGTCGCTTGATTATCGGTCAGATGCTTTTATCTGTGGTAGCACTGGTTATCGTAGGGACTGCTTCCACCAGCACGGTACTATTCGCAGGTATAGCAGCGGTCGGATTGCTTGCTGTTGTGACGCAGACGATTGTTGCATTCGCGGCGACCATGGCTGCTCCTGCTGAGCGAGGGCGAGTGGTTGGAGTAGTTACAAGTGGAATCGTCATTGGCATTCTTCTAGCGCGAACCATTGCGGGAGTGTTAACAGATCTTGCGGGGTGGCGTTCCGTATATCTGGTCTCTGCTGCATTTCTATTGTTACTGGTTTGCGTGTTATTTCGGGTATTGCCAAATAGGGAACGGGAGGTAAAGCCGCTATCCTATCTCCAGTTGCTTGGATCGGTACTGATGTTGTTCGCCCAAGAACGGCTATTACGTGTTCGCTCTGTTCTGGCGATGCTGATTTTTGCTGCGTTTAGCATTTTGTGGACGTCATTGGTACTGCCTCTGAGTGCGCCGCCATTATCTTTGTCGCATACGGCAATCGGGGCGTTTGGTCTCGTGGGGGTTGCCGGAGCGCTAGCGGCAGCGAGGGCAGGGAAGCTTGCAGATAGAGGCTACGGACAGAGAACGACGGGCTTTGCTTTGAGTCTATTGCTACTATCGTGGCTGTTAATCAGCTATATAGAACAGTCGTTATTTGCCTTGGCGATCGGTATCGTTTTGCTTGATTTGGCGGTACAGGCGGTGCATGTTACGAATCAAAGCATGATCTTCACCTTGGGGGCAGAGGCGCGGAGTCGGCTCACGGCGGGGTATATGGTTTTCTATTCAATCGGCTCTTCTGCTGGCTCCATTGCCTCGACCTATACATATGCGCATTTTGGTTGGGAGGGAGTATGCACGCTCGGAGCCTCTGTTAGTGCGTTGGCTCTGATGTATTAGGCAGTGACCAGACGCGTTTCGGCTATCTCAGGGAAATAGAGCTACTGAAATACCTCGAAATGAAGATATATCAAATGAAACTATTCTGCTTCCAGAGCTGTTGACTGATACAAGTTTTACAAAAGGAGAGATGGTCTGTGGAGATTGGTATTACTTCGTTTGTGGAAACGACGCCGGATGCTCAGACTGGTGAAGTGATGAGCCACGCACAGCGATTGCGTGAGGTTGTCGAGGAAATCGTCCTCGCTGATCGGGTTGGGCTTGATGTATTTGGCATAGGTGAACATCATCGCAAGGATTATGCTGCTTCTTCTCCAGCCATGGTGCTGGCTGCGGCTGCACCACTGACAAAAAGGATTCGGCTGACCAGTGCAGTGACAGTGCTTTCTTCGGCTGATCCAGTGCGTGTTTTTCAAGATTTTGCTACGCTCGATGGCATTTCGAATGGACGGGCAGAGATTATAGCGGGACGCGGTTCCTTTATCGAATCTTTTCCCCTGTTCGGCTATGACTTGAATGACTATGATGAGCTGTTTGAAGAACATTTGGAATTGCTCCTGAAAATACAGGCGTCCGAAAAAGTAACCTGGAGGGGCGGTCATTTGCCAGCTATTCAGAATTTGGGCGTGTATCCACGGCCCGTTCAGAATCCTTTACCTATCTGGATCGGTAGCGGAGGCAATCAGGAATCTGTTGTTCGAGCAGGTCTGCTGGGATTGCCGCTGATGCTGGCGATCATTGGTGGAAGTCCGCGGCAGTTTGCACCGCTTGTGCAGCTTTATAAAAAGGTGGCCATGCACGCTGGTCATGACGTATCGCGATTAACGGTTGGGTCCCATTCACTCGGATTTGTTGCAGAAGATACGGAACTGGCGGCAGATACATTCTTTCCTTCTACCCAAGCAGGAATGAATAAAATCGGAAGGGAGCGGGGCTGGGCGCATTATAACCGTGCTAGCTTCGATGCCGCACGCAGCTTGGAGGGGGCATTGTATGTGGGTGATCCGGAGACGGTGGCCCAAAAGATCATCCACCTTCGCAAACAGGTAGGCATGACGCGCTTTATGATGTATGTGCCGATATCCACGATGCCGCATGAACAGGTAATGAGAGCCATTGAGCTGCTAGGGACGGAGGTAGCGCCTCGGGTGCGAGAGGAAATAACCAAGTGGGAAGCAGAGACAGAGCAAGAATCAACATTCGTTTAATGGAGGGATTCACGTGGATTTTCATCGTCGAGTACTGCCGGAATTAACGCAAACATTAGCACAATTCCCTGGTTTTCAACTGGAAGAAAATTTGGAGTCGAGCAGGGCCATGCTGAAAAATCCGCCTATTGTGAAGTCGGAGCACGTACGTACCACAAGTCGAATGATTCCGGGCGCAGCAGGAGAGATGCTAGCGAAAATATACGAGCCCGTCCAGCGAACTGGCAGTAAGCTTCCGGCCATGCTGTGGATTCACGGAGGAGGCTATGTGATGGGGCACCCTGATATGGATGACGCTCTATGCGAACGGTTTGTACAAGCGGCTAATTGTGTCGTCGTATCGGTCGATTATCGTCTGGCCCCCGAGCACCCTTATCCTGCTGCCATCCATGACTGTTACGCTGGTTTAACGTGGATGACAGACGAAGCTGAGTTACTTGGCATCGATTTGGATCGAGTTGCGATTGCTGGTGCAAGTGGGGGAGGAGGGCTGACCGCAGCCCTTGCTTTAATGGCTCGCGACAAAGGGGGACCAGCCCTTATCTTCCAGATGCCGTTGTATCCAATGATCGATAACCGTAATCGTACAGCGTCGAGCTATGAAATCGAGGCGGAAAATGCAACCTGGAACCGGACGAATAATTTGGCTGCGTGGAGCATGTACCTGGGCGAAGGTGTCGACGACAGTCAGGTATCCGCATATGGGGTGCCGTCGAGAGCAGAAAGCTTGGCGGGGCTACCGCCGACGTATACGTGCGTAGGACAGCTGGATCTGTTCCGAGATGAGACGATCGAATATGTGACGCGCCTTTCACAAGCGGGCGTAGACGTAGAATTTCATCTGTATCCCGGATGCTACCACTGCTTTGAAGTGTTTGTCCCCGAAGCGGAAGTGAGCCAGAGAGCCAGCCAAAGCTATATAGATGCGATGGCAAGAGCGCTTCATCCTAAATAATCGAGGAGGCGAAAAGCACAACAATCGTTCGAGAGAGATCTCGGCGATTGTTGTGCTTTTGTAAACGCAGTGGTACAGGAATTTTCGGCATCTCCTCATTGAATCGTTCCCTGTTTTTCCTCCATCACACCATTGATTAATATGACGCCATGCGAAAGGGTAGTTCCGCCGCCGAATGCTCCGGCTACTGCTACTGTTTCAGCAATTTCTTTTTGGGAAACTCCGTCGTTGAGAGCTGCTTCCAAATGATAAACAATGCAGTGCTCATTTCCAGAGTAAAGGGAGATAGCCAGTGCCTGCAAGTGCTTATGCTTGGATGACAATTCACCGGACGAAAAGCATTGGCTGGTGAATTCATTATATGCTCGCAAGGCCTCTGGCATCAGCTGTCCAAAAGCTTGCAGTCCTTCTCGATACTGTTCGGCCAAATAGTGCTCCATCGTTCCATTTCCTCCTATTTTGAAATCGCTGATAGTATTTCTTTGCTGGGAAATTTTCATACTACTTATCCTTTATGGAGGTAGGATCACATCTGGAATTAATTGATTTTTCATGTGTTTTTCCTTCTTCTTGAATGCAAACATATTTAACTATCAAGTATTTTCCTTGTAAATATAATTGTAGATATTATAAAAACATATTAAAATATATGAAGTAATCTACCAATATAGTGTAAGGCAGGAGAGGTGAATAATCTTACTAACCAGTAGGAATGCTTGATAAGAAGTGAAGAGAGATGTAAGGGACAGTTTTTTAATCAATAAAACGAGAATGACTAGAAGCTATCCGAAATACCGCCAACAGCAGAGAGGAAGAGGAAGCTTACGTGGAAAACAAAGAACTGAAGAGAGGCTTGGAAGCCCGTCATATTCAAATGATTGCTTTGGGCGGTACGATTGGTGTTGGGCTCTTTATGGGGTCTGCCAGCACGATCAAATGGACAGGCCCATCCGTCATGCTAGCTTATGCAATTGTAGGAATTTTTATTTTTTTCATCATGCGTGCAATGGGTGAAATGTTGTATATGGAACCGAGTACGGGTTCATTTGCGACCTTTGGGCATAAGTATATCCATCCGTTAGCAGGTTATATGACGGCTTGGAGTAACTGGTTCCAGTGGGTTGTTGTCGGGATGGCAGAGATTATTGCTGTCGGGACGTATATGAAGTACTGGTTCCCAGATTTGCCGGCTTGGATACCTGGTATTATTGCCATGGTGATACTCGGTATAGCCAACCTGGTTTCTGTGAAGTCATTTGGTGAATTTGAGTTTTGGTTCGCTATGATCAAGATTGTAACGATCGTTTTGATGATTTTTGCAGGGATTGGTTTGATTTTCTTTGGTATTGGAAATGGTGGAAACGCAATTGGATTATCGAATCTGTGGGAAAATGGCGGGTTCTTTACAGGCGGGTGGACAGGCTTTTTCTTTGCTCTTTCCTTGGTGATTGGGGCGTATCAAGGTGTCGAGCTTATCGGAATTACAGCAGGGGAAGCAAAAGACCCGAAAAAAACATTAAGAAGTGCGATTCAAAATATCATTTGGCGCATTTTGATTTTCTATATTGGTGCGATTTTTGTTATTGTAACCGTTTACCCTTGGGATCAATTGCAGGCAATCGGCAGTCCATTCGTTGCTACCTTTGCGAAAATTGGTATTACCGCAGCGGCAGGTATCATTAACTTTGTCGTAATTACTGCTGCCATGTCTGGCTGTAATAGCGGGATTTATAGTGCAGGGCGTATGCTGTATACCTTAGGGGTAAATGGCCAAGCGCCGAAAGTTTTTACCAAGCTATCCTCGAATGGTGTGCCGCTGTTAGGTACGATTGGTGTTCTGATCGGCCTCGGTATTGGGGTTATCTTAAGCTATATCGCCCCAGAAAATCTCTTCGTGTATGTATACAGTGCGAGTGTGCTACCTGGTATGGTTCCGTGGTTTGTCATTTTGATCAGTCAAATCAGATTCCGAAAAGCAAAGGGTGCTGAAATGGACAACCATCCATTCAAAATGCCTTTTGCCCCAGTAACCAACTATTTGACCATTGCTTTTCTCATCATGGTACTCATCGGGATGTGGATCAACGATGAGACACGTGTCTCCCTGATTGCCGGGATTGTCTTCTTGGCAATTGTGGTCATTAGCTTCTTTACACTCGGAATAAACAAGGCAGTACCGCTGGACGAGCAATCAAACAAGAAATAACAAAAGGGGGCCAATATTTGTTGGTCCTCTTTTTTGTTCATCAAATCGCCTTTGTACGGCATACCTACTTCGTTTATCATTAGGATGACTGGACTGGTTAACCGTTTGTGGCAGCCAATGTCCGGGCTCGTCAATGGGTAGACTAAAGCGGGATACTCATTCATGATCTGAGAAAAAAGGAGCATAAGAATGAAACAACGCAACTATACACCGATTATCGTTATTCTCACCATAGCGATTAACACGCTTGTCGCCATCTTGTACTTCATGCCGAAAAACAATGATTTCAGCCATCTCGACCTGACGTTTCTGCCGTTTTTTAATGCGGTCATGAACAGCTTTACCTTTATATTTTTGATTGCCGCGCTTGTTTCCATCGTGAAGTTCAAAAACATAAAGATGCACCGGGGATATATTTTTGCAGCCTTCTCTACAACCGCTCTCTTCCTGGTTTCGTATGTGATCTACCACGGAATGGCACCTAGCACTTCCTACGGAGGAGAGGGAATTCTGCGTCCGATTTATTACTTCATCTTGATTACACATATTCTGTTGTCGGCGATTATCGTTCCATTTGCGCTGATTACGACTGCACGTGGACTCAACATGAAGGTGGAAAAGCATAAAAAAATCGCCCGCTGGACGATGCCGATGTGGCTGTATGTCAGTGCGACGGGTGTCATTGTTTACCTCATGATTTCTCCGTACTATTAAGCAAAAAAAGAGCATTAGCTGCTGAAGCTAACGCTCTTTTTTTATGGTGGAAGCCTTGTTACGGTTCCACTTTTAAATAGCATGCAGGGTTACCAATCCCAGTGACTTTGTTTGATGCCGAGATTTACGGCGAGTACGGAAGCAATCGGTTGCTTGATGGGGGCAAGTGAATTTGCCGTGCAGCTGGATTCTGGCTGATAATCTAATTCCTGCGCTTTTTGAATATCGGCTTCGGCTAGATTGTTCGTTTTGTTGGCTTGCTCATAACAGGGCGGTGAAATATACCTCTTGTTCGTGTGCTCCAATATGACTCGTGTATCGGGTGAGGGTTCTGCCTCAACAGGAATGGAAAGCACGCCTGCAACTACGACTACAGCACCAATGCCAATAAGAAGTCCGCGTTTCATCCTATTCACTCCATCTATTTAGTAAAGGATTGTCCAAATGAGCCGATTCATTGTAACACCTTACTTCCAAGTGGGAAATGGCTCCATATAGCTATTTACATAAAAAACCACCGCCTCGAATATGGGACGGTGGTTGGTTTATCTAGGAAGTGATCTATATGCCGTTTTCGTCGACACCCAGAGCTTGTCGTGCCATGATCTTGAACTCTTCCAGCCTTGATTTCAATGCGAAGGTAGCAAGAGTGACGGGATACGCAGCCGTCATTTCGACGATATGCTCATGCATACGCGACCATACACGTCCTCCTGCTTTCTCATACCGTTGAATGAAATCGGCCAAGCCAGTATTTCCGAACAACAGGTAAACAACCGTGAAATCAATAGCAGGGTCAGAGACTTCTGCCTCCGTCCAATCCAGGAGCCCTGTTACCTTGCCGTTTTCAGCAACCAGGATATGCCCCGGATGGAGGTCACCATGCACAAGTGCAGAGTGAGCAGGCCAGAATGTTTCATCTGCAAGCCATTTTTGCCATCGATCCCATAGCACCCCAGAAACGCCAAAGACGCGTTTGATTTCATTCATCTTTTCTCGAAGGCTTGCTCGTGCTTCGCCAGGCTGCTTGACGCGGATACCAGCATCTCGAGCGAGATCATGATGAATACCGTGTAATTCCACCAACGCTTCCGCCCACGTTTGGATGCACAGTTCGGGTAGGGATTCGGGATTCAAAAACCAGTCATAATTTTTAGTTTCCATATTGATCGTCGCCATCGGTGTGCCACCCAGGATCGGATAAGCGATAAATTCAGAGGTGTGAACCTGCCAATCCGGTACTTCGACACGCAGATGTTTTGCAACGAGATCTAGCACCCTTTTCTCATAACAGGCTGTCTCCACGACATTGTCCCGGCGCGGTTGGCGCAATACCCATGGAACACCATCTATCGTGTTTGCAAAAATCGCAAGAAAATCCAAGCCGGATTCATTCACATTCACGGTAGTGGGATCTACTAGGATTCCGTTATTTTTCGCAAGTGCAAGTATGTGCTCTACATTGTTTTTTGACATAACAAAAACACCTCATTCATGAATAGTTAAAATCAATCAAACAAAAATAAACCCATACCATTCCGATTTTCAAAATGGCTGAGCCTACATGGGGTATTGTCGATTTTAACGAAGTCTCATGAATGCGATGCCCATTGCAATGCCCATCATCGCAACCTCCTATAATTGAAAACAAAGATAGTGTACCATGGAATCTAACGAATAGCGACGAGGAGATTAGCGACGATGAAATTGATTTCTTGGAATGTAAATGGACTTCGTGCATGCGTGAACAAGGGTTTTTACGAGTACTTCAAGGAAGCGAATGCCGATATATTTTGCTTGCAGGAAACGAAGCTGCAAGAAGGTCAAATCGAGATGGAGATCGGCGAGGCGTATCATCAATATTGGAACTACGCAGAGAAAAAGGGTTATTCCGGAACGGCTGTTTTTACAAAAATGGAGCCATTATCTGTCCGTTACGGCTTGGAAGAAGATCATGAGCCTGAGGGACGAGTCATTACGTTGGAGTTCCAGGATTTCTACTTGGTCACCGTATACACCCCGAATGCGAAGCGTGATTTGTCGAGATTGGATTATCGGCTGGAATGGGAGGATCGGTTTCGGAACTACTTATTGCAGCTGGATGGGAAGAAGCCCGTGGTGGTTTGCGGGGATCTGAATGTTGCCCATCAAGAGATTGATTTGAAAAATGCGAAGTCCAATCGCGGTAATTCCGGGTTTACTCTTGAAGAGCGTGAGAAGATGACGAGCTTGCTGGCAGCCGGGTTTGTGGATACCTATCGATATTTTTATCCGGATCAGACAGATGCCTATACGTGGTGGTCTTTCATGCCGAAAGTGAGAGAGCGTAATATCGGGTGGCGTATTGATTATTTTCTCGCGTCTGAGAGATTGGCTCCGTCGTTGCTCGGGGCGGGAATTGACTCACAGGTGATGGGAAGCGATCATTGTCCGGTCGTGTTGGAGCTGGGGACCATCCTGAAATAGCAAAACTCGCAGTGGAAGTTCTGTAATTTCACAAAAGAAACGGGGCCGAATAATGCGGTCCCGTTTTTTTAAGTAAGCAAGATTATATATAAACAATGTTGTAAGTAGGCTTCGTAACCCCGTTCGCGTACTGTTTCATGTCCACTAACTCGAGTTTAAGACGTGGCTTCGCACTTCCAAATAGCGGGACACCATCACCGACCATCACCGGATTCACTTTCAGCACTAATTGATCAATTAGTTGATGTGCCAGTAACGCTCCTGCCAATTCACCGCCCCCACATAGCCATAGTTTGCCGTTTTCTTGCTGTTTGAGATTCTTGATAAATTCGATGGCATCGCCTTTGACTAGTTCGACTTCTGCATTGGATTCAAACTGCATGGAGTTTGAGAAAATATAATGCTTGATTCCCTTATAGCCTGGTTCGCCCGGCTTGGCACCAAATTTGAACCCAAACTCGTAGGTTTTGGCGCCCATCAGCACAGCATCATATTCCTGAATTTCAGATAAAAAGTCGGGTACATGTTCTCCCTCAAATAAAAAGAGTGTGCTGTCGATATTTCCGTCCATCATGGCTTGATCGGCAATGAAATTGTCTAGCGAAACGGCAACATGATACGTTAAGGTAGCCATTCAGAGATACCTCCTTTTTATACTTCCATTTTATGTGAAACAGGCTGGGATTTGAACACAAGAGAATTGACATAGTCGTAGATTATCGTTTATTTTAATAGTTAAGTTAACTTAATTATTGGTGGTGGTTAAATGAATGAGGAGCTCGTTGCTTTTGTCCGGGAGCTAAACGAAATCGAGTATGCTTGTCAGGTGATGCTGACGCAAGAATACGCGGATGTGCTGGATGAGACGATTACAAATAGCCAGATCATCGTGATTAACTTGCTGCATGATCGAGGTCGCCTGCTCACTGGTGAATTGGCAAAGCAAATGGACATCACGGCAAGTGCAGTCAGCCAAATGCTGAACAAGATGGAGAAGCGCCAGTTAGTCAAACGTTCGATTAACCCCGGGAATCGCCGGGAAATTTTTGTGGAGCTGGATACTGCCGGAGTGAACTATATCGAAACAAGCCGCAAGATTGAATTGTCGATCATAGAGCGCTTCTATTCCAAGCTTCCTTATGAAGATTTGGTAGCGCTAAAGGAAATAATGTTGAGGTTCCGGAGAATTATTGAGGAAGAGCAAACGCCGAAGACAGTTGAATAATGACGAAACAAGGGTGAGCGGCTAGGGCACCAGGAGACGGGCGAATGTCCTGGCTAACCTGCGTCCTATATTTAAGTTAAATTAAATATTAATCCAAATTAATCGTTTGTACGAAGGAGGCAGATTCAATATGCGGATTTTTGAAGTTGTGTTTGTCATTATAGCTATAGGCTTATTGTGGTATTTCATTTGGGCTAGGAAAGCTCCAGGGCGGCTATTTCTATGGGGAATGCCTATTTTGCTGGTCGGTACAGGGCTGTTTCACCTAATTTTTGAAAAGGCGCGTTGGCAAATGGGTCCAGCTTATTTAGTTGCTCTAATCGCCCTATGCATGTACGGAGCCAGGGCTTACCGGAACACAATAAGGGATAGGGAATGGAAGAAGTCTATTTTACTCAGCGTGCCGGCTTTTCTACTCAGCGTACTCGCATTTTGCCTACCATTTATGCTACCTGTCTTTTCCTTTGAGAGACCAACTGGCGCTTATCGAGTAGGAACGGTTACTTACACATGGTCGGACAGCTCTCGCATAGGGAGTGACGGGACATCCAGAAAGATCAATGTGCAGATCTGGTATCCAGCTGATTCGTCATCTTCTGCTACTCCGGGTAAATACATTTCCAATCTGCCGACGTTTGCCAAAGCTATCGAGGAACAGTACGGATTTTCTGGGAAAGCATTGAGCTACCTCGAACAGGTGGAGACGCATACTTACACGGGAACTTCCTTCGCCTCAGATTTAAAAGAAGCACCAATCATTTTCTTATCGCACGGGAATATGCTAGGTAGTCGCTTCACGAATACGTTTCAAGCGATTGAATTAGCCAGCCATGGTTATATTGTAGCGGCGGTCGAGCATCCTGGGACAGCGATGATTTCTGTTTATCCAGATGGCAGCTATGCTCCTTTCATAGACACGAGCTCTCATCTCCCTATGGAATATAACGTACAGAACCATGCTTCTATTCCAGTTATCAAGGAGCAGACGCAAGATATCGAATTTGCCCTTCAGCAGCTTATGGATATGAGTGAAAGGGTAACGGAGAGTCCATTTGCCCATCGAGCTGACTTTTCTAATGTGGGCATCATCGGTCACTCCTTTGGGGGTGCAACTGCGGTGGATGTTCTATACAGAAATCCTGCATTTAAAGCAGGTATTAATATGGATGGCTACTTGTACGGTGAGGACCGTGACAAACCGTTAACGAAACCGTTGATGATTATGAACGGAGGCTTCAAATTACCGGAACTGGAGGATTCGCCGGAGATGAAACTAGCCGAAGAAGGGCGGCGAGAGCGAGTATTAGCTCAATCAGGTTTGGAGCTGGATATCTGGCAGGCGGGGCATCTCAGCTTTACAGATTTTCCTCTGTATTCACCATTGATGGAAGCACTTAGTCCTGAAGTGCGGCGCAATCACACCATTATTAACGAAGTATCGCTAGCCTTCATGGACCGGAATCTTAAGGGTGATCCAAATACTTCCTATTTAGATGTTGTGGAGCGCTATCCAGATGTTACGATAAGGATGAAGTGATGCAGAATTGGGATGCTGACTGACTCATAGGGTAGGAGGATCGAGATGAAAAAAATGACGACGGAGGAACAAGGCCTTTTTGAGAAATTATATAGAGCAGATGAAGGAAGAGAAGAAATTCTCCACTCCTTAGGCAAGATGGGCAGCATGATCACTCTGACCTTTCTATTACCATTTGCCTTGGAGAAAGGAGAAGAAGTACGAAAAGCAGCACTTGCGGCTGTCCATCAAATAACCTCACGCCTGCGTAAACAAGATTTAATTAGCTTGGATCAATACATACGGAGATTGACTCCTTATTCAAATAGAAACCAGTTGGCAGCGTGGCATGAGGTGTTGCCGGAGGATATCCGGAACTTTTCGATAAACGATGAGGCCGACCTTAGCTTCATCGGAATTTGCAGCTTCCATCGTAACGGATATGTAAGGGAGGCAGCAATTGAAGTGTTGTTAAAACAGGTTACGGGTGCGGAGCTTCCGTTTTTATTGATCCGCTTGAATGACTGGCAGCCCAAAATTCGTTATCTGGCGTTTAAGGCGTGCAAGGTGAGATTCCGTCCCAATTATGTGAAACACTTTCTCGAATCGATTTTCTTGTTGAAGCATTTGTCCGCATACTATAACCGTGAAAAGTTCTCCGATTTCCTAGAGGAGATCGACGCAATGTTTCGTCATCCAGATAACGGGGATGTGTTACGCAGTGGTTTTCACTCAAAAGACCCGGTTGTTCGGCGATTTTGCTTTGATTTGGCACTCAACCTACATGATATCGATCCAGATGAGGTCATTGCAGATGCTTTGATTCAGAAGGATGCCATGATCAGGCTCCAGACGGTTAGGTATCTGTGCAAACAGGACGACAATGAGCGTCTGCGAAAATGGCTGGATCGAATCAGGCATGACGTTTTTCCTTCTATTCGCCAACTAGCCCTACAAGCTTATGTGGATCGCTTACCTGAAGAAGCGACGGATGCGTTGCTTGCTGCTCTGCTTGATGGACATAAATCCATCCGTGAAATGGCCCGATTTTATTTGAGGGACAAGAAGATCGATCTCGTTGCCTTCTATCGGGGAAAATTGATAGATGCCGAGGAACAGGTGATACCTATAGCGATTGTGGGAGTAGGAGAAACGGGTGTGAAAGCAGATGATCAATGGATTCTCCCGTTTTTGCACCATGAAAATGAACGAATACAAAGAGCAGCCGTGAAGGCACTCGCTATGCTGAATCCGGAAGATCACATCGAAGTTTTTATCCGCGCGCTCCAAACCAACAAACGAAGCGCATCCCGTGAAGCAAGTGATAAGGAAGGGGCACCATTATAGGTGTCCCTCTACTTCGTATTTTCAGTTCGTTCGCAACAGTTCTTTTAACGTGTTATCAATAAAAGCGGTATCGGCAGGGTTAAGCCCAAACCCAGCCAAGTGTCCCCAGATTGATTCAATCGGCTTAAAGGTAGCGTTAGGGATGTGCTTCGTCTCATATTCACTGTCTTCTGGCGTGAAATACAAATCAGTCCGTACGGGCATCACAACCGTTTGTGCCTGGATGCTTCGTAACGCTGTCTCAAAGTCTCCCTTGTACCTATCATTTTGGCTAATGTCGGCATGCTGCCACGTCCACATCATCGCCAGTAAGTCATTTGCATCCGAAGGAACAAAGCTCTCCTCCCAAAAACCCGAGATAAATTCGGAAAGTGTCTCATAGCCCAAAGCTTTATAGCATTCCTCGCGGTAAAATGGCTGTGAAAACCCCCAACTCGCATAAACACGACCCAAGGTACGTAAGCCCACCTCGGGAGGTGCTGTATACTGTCCGTTATTCCAAGCTACATCGGCCTGCAATGCTGCTCGGATGCCTTTGATCAAGACGATGTTATGCGGCCATGTTTTTGCGGTTCCGGCAAAAGGAGCCAATCTTTCGATCATATCTGGGTAGCTCGCCGCCCAATGAAAAGCCTGGATGGCCCCCATCGACCAGCCAGTTGCCAACGCAATTTTTTTGATGCCAAACCTCTCCGTAATGAGTCGATGCTGAAGTGCGACATTATCGTAGATCGTAACGTGTGGAAAATGAGACTGATCATACGGGCTTGCCGTGTTACTCGGGGAGGACGATAGCCCGTTGCCGAGCATGTTGGGAATGATGATAAAATATTGATTCGGGTTCAAAGCCTTATCTTCCCCGATAAGCCATTCGTTTTGGTAATGCTGGTCTCCAAACGATGTAGGAAATATAATGACGTTATCCTTGGCTGCGTTGAGCGTGCCATACGTTTTGTAAGCAATAAATGCATGGGGTAGTGTCACTCCTGACTGCAAGCGAACATCTCCCAAGTGAAAAATGTTGTAATCCATTTCGCATTGCTCCTTTTCTAAGCATGATTTTTTTCAACTATAAACGTTCCCGTACAGGGGAAAGTCAAGGGGACGATAGAGTGGGGTTTTTCCATGTTTAAGATCAGTGAATTCTCCCGATTGAGCAGAGTGTCTCTAAAGACGCTTCGTTTTTATGACCAAATTGGCATTTTAAAGCCAGCGGATATCGATAAAGAGACTGGCTATCGGTTTTATGCAGCAGAGCAATTGGTTACGCTCAATCGAATCCTCATGTACAAGGACTTGGGATTTACGCTGCAACAAATTCAGCAATTATTGCATGAAGAGATGTCCATAGACCAACTACAGGGCATATTCAGGCAAAAAGAGAGGGAGATGGAACGGCTTCTTGAGGAGGAGCAAGCACGATTGAATCGAATCAAGGAGCGTCTGCTGTCGATCGAGCAAGAGGGGTACATAGAACAAGAGGTTGTCTTTAAACAAGTCGAAGCCCAAAAAGTTGTTTCGTTCCGTTCAGAAGGGACGGTGGAAGAGATTCCGATGCTTTTTGATCGGCTGGCTCATTATGCAGGCAAGCAGCGGAGAGGGATGCTTTCCTCCATCGTTTTATGGAAGGAGTCGGAGAGAGACGAGACGGCATTCGAATTGGAGATCGGCTATGTACTCAAACAGGACATTGCGTTGCCATCTGACATGCTGGAATTACGTATGCTGCCAGAGGAGCGGATGATGGCCACCCTGGTTCAACGCGTAGAGCCATTCGTTCCTTCTACAGCCTGTATTGACTTGGCAAAATGGATAGAGCGCAATCAATACCGGATCAAAAAAGATCAGCCAGGCAGAGAAAACTATCTGCAATCCCCACATGGGGGCGATACGTATGTAGAAGTACAAATTCCCATAGAATCCCCATGAAGAAGGCCAGTACCTGTATAGACGATGAGGTACTGGCCTTTTGCTATGTTCATTTGACGATGGTGGAAGGCAGGTAGTACAGTAGGGTTGATTGAAAATACAGAAAACTCAAAGGGAGAAAGAAGGGAATCCTGCTATGAATAGAAAAGCACGTCGGTTCATTGATCTGAGTGTGCCTCTTGATCGTCTGGCAAAAGAACCGTTCCCACCTGAGATTCAATACAATAGTCATGAAGAAGGGGCTGTCCAAGCCGCCCAGTATTTCGGATTGCAACCAACCGATTTTCCCGAACAGAAGGCTTGGGCGAGTGAAACAGTGACACTCACGACACATACAGGGACACATGTCGATGCTCCTTGGCATTACTGGCCTACTTCAGAGGGAGAGCCAGCGAAAACGATTGATCAGTTGCCGTTGGAGTGGTTCTACGGAGATGGTGTCCTGCTTGATTTTAGTGAAAAGCCGTCTGGCTATGAAATTACGGTGAAGGATGTAAAACAGAAGCTTGCCCAAATCGAATACGAACTGAAACCATTCGATATTGTCCTGATCAGGACGGACGCAGATAAACGATACTATGAAGCGCACTATTTTCAATCACATGCGGGGGTATCCGCCGAAGCGACACATTGGTTGATCGATCAAGGAATCAAGGTCATGGGAACCGATGGGTGGGGATGGGATATCCCGTTTTCCGTTCAAGCCGCTGATTATAAACAAAATCCGCGCGATGGCGTTTTATGGGCGGCTCACTATGTGGGAAAAGAGAAGGAGTATTGCCAAATTGAAAAGCTGGCGAACTTGGAGCAATTGCCGAGGCCCTACGGGTTTACCGTTTCTGTGTTCCCTGTAAAAGTGAAGGGAGCAAGTGCGGGATGGGCGCGTCCTGTTGCTATTTTTGAAGAAGAGGAGTAGTTGCATGGGCATGAACAAGCGAGCGAAAGTTCTGTTCCTCCTATTTTTCTTGGGCTTTTCTTTCATCATGATCGCATATGTTTCTCTGCTCTGGCATCCTGCATTACCATTCGACTCCAAGTCCAAAAGAGAAGTGACGGAGCTGTTGGGCGAAAACGCCGGAACCATCGTCAAATTGACAACGGAGGAAAACGTCGATTGGTATGGGTATGGGCCGCAAGCGAATCAAGCTACAGCGGCAGAAGCGATGAAACGAGCGGTGACAGAAAAAGGCTGGACGTTTATCCAACAAGATGGGGCCGGATACTTTTTTGAACGGGGGAGCGAGAAGCTGATCATTACCTCACAAATGTGGACGGGCAACTATGTACTCTTTCGAATCCCCGCAGGTGTTCTATAGAGAGACCAGGAGGCTGGCAAATGAGCCGGATTGATAAAAGAAATCGTTTAGACGAAAATCCCTTTCACTATCGAGTAGCAAAAGATCAGACGGTATTCATCGACTATCAAGGGAAGCTGGTAAAAACGTTAAAGGGGAAGGAAGCGGAAAGATTTCTGGATAAAATAAAGGCAGCGGAAGATGACAAAACTGTACAATTACACCTCGCGAAAATTACAGGAAATTTCAAGCGAGGAAATGAACGAAATGGCAAGACTCTATAAATCTACGCTTGCATCGCTTTCCACAACATATATTTCTCTCGTAAACAAATAGCGCAAGGCCTGTACCCCGCAGCAATAGCAGTAGCTTCATCCGCAAAAAATACGCGATGTCGGACATAACCGCCTCGCGTAATAGCTCTGATGGCAGAGGGGCAATCGAGTCGGCCGTATATTTTACGTGGTCGGTAGCCCCCCAATGTACCCGGAGTATCACTTTGATAAAAGGAACGATCAGCTCCGAGCAGGGTGTATGCTTTGGCAGAGTCAGCATCTTGAGGTGCTGGCTTTTTCGGTGTAGGCATATGGCTCCCCCTCTATTGGTCATGTGTCGTTTTCACTCCAAAAGGAGGAAGCCACGGTCAGCCTACATGTAGTGTTCTTACCTTACGAGTATTTCGGAATTGCGAAGTAGGCTGTCAAGCGGTGGTTGATCTGTTCTTCGGTGAGCTCTGGGAACAGTCTCGCTTCCTTCACCATATCGTACAGACGCTCCATCGGCTCACGACCATCGGCTTTCTTTGCCTTCGCGTCGTTTTTGAGCAGCTCCCAAATCCCAACTACATACTCGCGTCTGGTGACATCTTGTTTGCGGAAAAAGAAATCGAGGCGCTCCACATGATCCATGAATTCGTTGCCAAAGCGCTTGTCCACTTCCCCGCGTAGGAGGGCGATTTCTGCTTCGTACATCGGACGCTCGTTGCCTTTTTCCTTGCTGATCCAAGGTGTCTCCAGTACAAGCGGCAGGTGGCGGATTTTCTCGTGGTTCACGATGTAATTCATCGCATCAAAGCCAATGAGTCCCGCACCGATTGGCGCATGGCGGTCTTTGCCTGCCCCACGGAAGTTTTTGCTGTCATTCAAGTGAACGACGGCGAGACGGTCCAAGCCGATTGTCCGGTCAAACTGTTCCAAGACGCCATCGAAGTCGTTGACGATATCATAGCCAGCGTCGTGAATGTGGCAAGTATCCATGCAGACGGTCAGTCTGCTATTGTCTTCTACTTTCTCGATGATGGCCGCGATTTCCTCAAAGCTGCGACCGATTTCCGTCCCTTTGCCCGCCATAGTCTCCAACGCGATTTTTACATCAGTGTCTTTAATGCCTGTCAAAACCTCATTCAAGCCTTCCGCGATTCGGGCGATGCCGTACTCCGCATCTTTGTCAGTGTAAGCACCAGGGTGCAGCACGATATTTTTGACACCAATGTAGTCGGTCCGGCGAATCTCTTCTTGCAGAAAGCGGACAGCGAGCTCATAGGTATCGTCCTTGTAAGAGCCCAAGTTAATAATGTACGGGGCATGTACCACAATTTCATCCACGCCCTGCTTCGCCATTACCTCTTTGCCTTCCGTAATGTACTGATCCTCGATTGGCTTGCGGCGGGTGTTTTGCGGCGCACCCGTGTAGATCATAAAGGTACTCGAGCCGTAGGTGGCTGCTTCTTGGGCGGCATTCAGCAGTCCTTTACCGGAGAATGATACGTGCGAACCTATTTTTAGCATAGGATAGAACCTCCTTAGTTTAATAAAGAAAACGCCATAAATAAAAAGTAGCGTACGACTCCCAATTCGTCCAAGTCTTGGACAGCTCTCGTATTTCTGCTTTTGTCGGCTTTTTTTCTTTGCCTAGTAAAAATTTGATCGCATTGTGCAGGCCGACATCATCAATAGGAAAAGCAGAGGGCATTCGCAGACAGCGCATGAGCACATAATTGGCCGTCCACGGTCCAATCCCGCGGATGCTGGTCAAGCGTTTCTCCGCGGTTTGATAATCTCCTCCGTCCCATAATAGCTCTTTCGATAGTTTCCCTTCAACGATGAGTTGTGCGACGTCAATCAAATACTCGCATTTCTTGGTCGTCATGCGCAATCCATCTAGATCAGTGACGGATAATCCGGCGATGTTTTCTGCTGTGGGAAAAAGCCAATACGTCTCTCCTTTGAATTCTACCCGTCTTCCGAATGCCTCTACCAACCGTCGTTTAAGCGTGTACGCGTAGGTCAGGTTAATTTGTTGTCCAATGATTCCCCAACTAAGTGCTTCAAACAGGTCGGGAATACCCATGGTCCGCAGCCCGTAAAACTTTTCAACGGCCTGCTGTAGAAGAGCATCCCCTGCGGCAAGCTCATAAAACGGAACGAGATCCCTGTCCAGATCGAACCAGTCTCGCACATAACGTGCTACTTCTGTTCGTACTTTTTCAGTGGGGAGTGAAGGGCTGAGAAAACGCACAGTCAATCCTTGATCATTCTTTGCGTGAATTTCGACCACTTGTGAATCCTGTCCAATTGGGATGGCTTTGTAGAGGCGCCCATTTTGAATGTGAAACATGCATTCGTTGGATGCTCTGGACAAGTAGTGAAGATTTTGCGAAAAACTGAATTCCGTAGGTACGGACAAAATGATTTCATCTCTATTATCGACCCAAGCCGAGTGTGATAGACCGCTTGTCATGCGAAAACCTCCTGTCTGACTTCCTCCTAGTTTTATACCAAGATAAGCGGGGCTGTCATTTCGTTATCTTGCTATTTTAATCTTTCTAGCAGTACGGATCACGTAGCGTGGGGGTATACTGTCTGTAAGAGCAAGCGATTCGATGATAGCTATGGCAAAGGAGATGACATGTGTTGGAGGAACGGGTAACCGATGAGCGATGGCAGGCAATTATTCATAACGATGTGTCTTACGATGATCAATTTTTTTATGCGGTAAAAACGACGAAGATCTTTTGTAGACCGTCATGCAAGTCGAAGCCACCGAAGAGGGAGAATGTGCGGGTTTTCCAAAATGCAAGCCAAGCCTTGCGGGAAGAATTTCGACCATGTAAACGTTGCAAGCCTACGGGAGAGAGGTTGCCTGATCGTGAGTGGGTAGCACAAATTACTCAGTTTATTGATTCTCATTATAACGAAAAGCTGACGTTGGAGCATTTGGCTGATATGTGCCATGGCAGTCCGTTTCATTTGCAGCGAACGTTTAAACGACTCATGGATATGACGCCCGTGGAGTACATCCAGAAAAAACGGATAGAAAGGGCGCGAGAGCTACTGGCTCATTCGAACAACCAGATCGCAGATGTTGCGCAATTGGTAGGAATGTCGAATACGCCGTATTTTATCACGTTGTTTAAAAAAATGACGGGTAAGACCCCGAGTGAATATCGCCAACTAAACGTCAAACAACAAACGACATAAGCTGCTTGTGAAATGTGATATCTTTAGAAGTAAGAAGCATCAGCAGTTTTGCCAGATGATGCTGGGTAAGGGGCGTTACGAACGTGAGCGCATTTTGTCCCGTCCATCCGTGGAGCTGATGACAATGGTTTCGGAACGTCAGCCTACACAGATCCGCAGGAAGAAATGATTGGCATTCTCCTGACGCAACGTCTGATGGATTCACCACAACCACCTGGTGCTTTCCTTGATTTCTGGACCACTGCCTATCAAGCGATTGAAGATTAGAAAAAGGAGCCCTGCCAAGATGAACGATACGAAAACCTTGCGAGAAGTATTTAAAAAGACCACTTATCCAATCGCCGGGCACAGCAAGAGAGACCTCCATCAATTGCAGCAGGTCCTATCCATGGTGGATGGGAATGTGGAGGGCGATATGTACGGAACAGGCGAACTCATCGAGAATTTTCAGCGCAAGATGGCCGAATATTTGGGCAAAGAGTCTGCTGTGTTCTTTCCGAGCGGTACGATGGCGCAACAAATCGCGTTACGCATCTGGTGCGATGAGAAGGGAATCAAAAAGGTCGCCTATCATCCGCTCTGCCACTTGGAGATCCACGAGGAGGATGGGCTCAAGGAGCTGCATCAAATCGAAGCTGTCTTGCTGGCGGATAAAAACAGCGTGATTGAACTGGACGATGTTATCGGCATGGACGACGATATCGCGTGCCTGTTGCTGGAATTGCCACAGCGTGAGATTGGCGGACAATTGCCCGCGTATGAGGAGTTGGAGGCGATCTCCCGTTATTGTCGGGAAAAAGGAATTCGGCTGCATCTGGATGGTGCCCGGCTTTTGGAAATCCTGCCGTATTACCAGAAGACAGCCGATGAGGTATGCGCATTGTTCGATAGCGTGTACGTTTCCTTTTACAAAGGGATAGGCGGAATTGCCGGGGCGATCCTGGCTGGAGATGAAGACTTCACAAAGCAATCGAAGGTATGGAAAAGACGCCATGGCGGGGACCTGATTAGTTTGTACCCGTATATTGTCACGGCAGAATACCATTTTGAACAGAGAAAACATAAATTCAGTCAATATTACGAGCATGCAAAAGAGCTGGCAAGCTTGTACAACCAATGCCAGGGGATATCCACGAGACCGACCGTGCCTGTTTCCAACATGTTTCATGTTCACGCAGATTTGCCGAAGGAAGAGCTCGAGCGTATCATGGTCTCACTTAGTGAAGAGACAGGAATTGGTTTCACGCATTATGTCAGACAAGATGACGAATCTTCTAGCTCCTATGAGGTAAGTATTGGCGATCGGTATGCGATGATCCCGAAGGAAGAGCTGGCGTTGGCGTTCGAAAAGCTGCATCAGAAAATAGGGGAGCAGAAATCAAAAAACGAGTAAATGAATCAATTTCGGGGCGGTGGCAGTCTGGTGCTTACAGATTCATACCAGGCTGCCGCTAATTTCTCCGTAAGAAGAGAAAGGAACCAAGATGTTCATTATCAGACCGTACGAAAAAAGCGACTACCCTTCAATCATGGCTTACGATTTGCCGCAAGAACAAGCGATATACACATCTATGCCAGTCGATGTGATCGAAGCAACTCAAAACAATCCTGGCTATAAGCCCTATGTGGTTTTCGACCAAGGCCATCTAATCGGCTGTTTTGCCTTATTCACACCACACACAGGCAATCCCTACACACCAAATGGCGAGGCGGTTATTTTCAAATCATTTTCGATCGATTCCCGCTATCAAAAGAAGGGCTACGCCTTGCGTGTATTCCATGAGTTGGCTGACATTGCACGAGTGCATTACCCGGAGCGAGATGAAATCGTGTTGACGGTGCATCATACGAATACGCCAGCGATCCAACTGTATAAAAAAGCGGGGCTCGTCGATCAGGGCTGGAGATTTGCAGGTGAGTTTGGCGAGGAGCTGATTTTTCATCTCGATTTGACAGCATCCACATATAGTAGCGAAAAGCCCCTTTCTGGCAGCGTGTAAGAAGCGGGTTTTTCATTTTGGCTGGAGCAGGAAGCATCACTGACCATATTTGTCAGGGAAGCGGGTCTATGATAGAGCTATCGACGAACCAATGAGGGGGCTTTATCATGACACACTATGCCAAAAACATGTACGATTTCCACGCGTGGGCGAATCAAACATTAATCAATCGCTTGAAGGAGCTTCCGGAAGGTGTTTACGAGCAGGAGGTCCAAAGCGTTTTCCCGACCGTTGCAAAAGTAATGGAGCATATTTATATGGTGGATCAAAGCTGGCTTCTCATATTGCAGGGGATGGATATGCAAGCTGCCATGGATGAGACATGGCGGCAAGAAAAGAAAATTACGGGAAAAAGCTTGGAGGAAGTAGAGCAGTTGTATGCCGAGCTGGTTGAGCAATTCAGAGCTTTTCTCAGCCAAGAAGAAGATTTGGAGCGGCGCATTGTCCTTGATAATCCGTACACGAGAGTACGCGATACGAGCTTGGCAGAAATCATCATGCAAGTGGTCAATCACGGAACGTATCATCGTGGAAATATAACAGCGATGCTGCGCCAAATGGGGTATCCGTCTGTCATGACCGAGTATGCTCTTTACTGGTACGCCAACTGACAAGAGCCTTGGGCTGGAAGAGATTTCATTCTTCTGGCCTTAGACTGTTGACAAGGGACAATTCTCGTCCTATAATTATCTTAAATTCAAGATATTTAATTTTCGTAACATCGTCATCCTACTTCCCCAAGCAGGAACATTTTTAAATCTATTATCTTTAATTTGAGATATTAAAAAATGAATGAGATAGAAAAAATCGAGGAGGAAGTCCCATGAGCGAATTCACTACTCTTGTGAAAAACAGAAGATCCGCAAACAAGTTTCTAACGGACGTAACGATAACACCTGCTGAGATCGATGAAATCATGTCGCTGGTCAAATTCGCACCATCAGCATTCAATTTGCAGCATGCCCATTATGTAGTTGTCATCGATCCAGAAGCCAAAGAGCGTGTATATGAAGCGGCATATAGACAATATAAGGTAAAGACCGCTTCGGCAGTTGTGCTTGTATTTGGTGATAAGGAAGCGTACCAAAGCGTAGAGCGCATTAATGAAGGCCTTCTTCATTTAGGAGTCATGGATCAACGTGAGTACGACCACAACAATTCTTCTGTCAGAGCAATGCACGAGGCTGGAGGAGAGCAGTTCAAGCGTGATGAAGCGATCCGCAATGCCAATTTGTCCGCAATGTTGTTCATGCTCGCTGCAAAGGATAAAGGCTGGGATACGTGCCCGATGATCGGATTCGACCCGGCAGCGGTGCAAAAGATAGCGAAGGTTCCGGACAGCTTTGTGCCAGCTTTGATGATCACGATTGGAAAAGAAGATACATCCAGCCAGCGTGTCAGAGGGTACCGCAAGCCAGTTGGAGAGTTCGTAAGCTACAACACATTCCAAGCAAGTAAATAATAAATTTGAGGAGGCAATTCAAAATGACACAGCAAACAGCAGGAATTCACCATATCACAGCTTTTGTAACAAGCGCCCAAAATAACGTTGATTTTTATGCAGGGTTTCTCGGATTGCGCTTGGTGAAAAAAACGATCAACTTCGATGCACCAGATGTATATCATCTATACTTCGGGAATGAGGTCGGTAGTCCAGGAACTGCGATCACCTTTTTCCCGTGGGAAACTGGTCGCCGTGGACGCGTTGGCGGTGGGCAGGTTGGCTATACGACTTTCTTGATTCCGGTGGGGGCGTTTTCCTTCTGGGAGGATCGACTGAAAAAATTCGGAATCGAGTACAGCCGCGTGGAGCGTTTTAATGAAACGTATCTGCAATTTACAGACAGAGACGGCTTACAGCTGGAGATCGTGGAACGTGAAGGCGGTCCAGCGAGCAAATGGTCCTTTGGCGGAGTGCCAGCTGACAAGGCGATCAAAGGCTTCGGCGGAGCGATCCTGTACAGCATGGCTCCAGCCCACACCATGGATGTTCTCGAGAGACTGATGGGACTGACCAGAGTCGGCGAAGAAAACGGCCTTGTCCGTTTCAAGGCTCACGGCGATTTGGGCAATGTCATTGACGTGAATGCCGAGCCGATACCAAGAGGAGCAGGCGGTGCAGGTACGATCCACCATATTGCATGGCGTGCCGTAGACGATCAGGATCACCAGCTATGGCAACAGCGTGCGGTTCAATCCGGTCTCCATCCGACGGATATTATCGACCGTCAATATTTCAACGCCATCTACTTCCGCGAGCCGGGCGAGATTTTGTTTGAGATTGCAACAGATCCTCCAGGCTTTGAACGAGATGAGCCATTTGAGGCATTGGGTGAAAAACTGATGCTCCCTGAGTGGTATGAGCCACGTCGTGCCCAGATTGAGCAAGGCTTGACGCCGATTACAGTCAGAGTGTTGGAGGAAGATAAATAATGAATTTGAAGCATATTTTTCGAAAAGGAACCGATCCAGAAGCACCAACTTTGTTGTTGCTTCATGGGACGGGGGGAGATGAGAACAACCTCTTGCCACTGGCTGATCGCATTTATCCAGGCGCTTCTGTTCTGAGCGTCCGTGGGAATGTTCTCGAAAACGGCATGCCGCGATTTTTCCGACGCTTGGCAGAGGGTGTTTTTGACGAAGAGGATTTGGTCTACCGCACGCAGGAGCTGCATGAGTTTTTGGATCAAGCGGCGGTTACGTATCAGATCGACCGAGACAATATCGTGGCAGTCGGCTATTCGAACGGGGCGAATATCGCAGGGAGTCTCCTGTTCCATTACCCGAATCCGCTAAAAGGGGCGATTCTTTTCCACCCAATGGTTCCACGCCGTGGGATCGCTCTGCCTGATATGTCAGCCATCCCTGTGTTCATCGGAGCGGGCACGAATGATCCGATCTGTACGGCACAAGAGACGGAGGAACTGAACCAACTACTGACAGAAGCAGGTGCTGACGTGACTGTGCATTGGGATTCGTATGGTCATCAGCTGACGGTGAAGGAAGTAGAGGCTTCGGCCGCGTGGTTTACTGAGAAGTTTCGCAAGTAATGATGAGTAACAAGAGCGGCGGACCTGAGTGTCTGCCGCTTTTTTGTGTGCGCAAACAGTTGTTTTTCCGGGAAAATAGTATGCTTCCCGCAGATTTAATCAAATGTGTAAGAGTCTTCAAGAGCCAGCGATATTCGTTCATCTCTTGTTCATATTGCTTCTTTACGATTGATCTGCGTAGATAGGCGCAAGCCAGTGACGATTTGCAGGAGGATCGACAAGTGAGTATCATTCAAATTAATGATAAAGCAAGAGAACTAGAGGGCGGAGTAGCAAGGGGGCCAGCTTGATGAAACTGACGATACTGATTGCAGATGACGACCCACATGTACGTGAGCTATTGCGATTTTACTTAGCAAAAGAAGGGTACAACGTCTTGGCTTGTGCGGATGGAGAAGAGGCTTCACAAATGCTGGAACAGGAATCCGTCCAGCTCGCCATCGTGGATGTGATGATGCCAGGCAAAAACGGTTGGGAGTTGTGCCGGGAGATCAGAGAATTTTACGACCTTCCTGTCATCCTGCTAACGGCAAAAGGAGAGGTGCGGGATAAGGAAAAAGGTTTTTTGGCGGGGACGGATGATTATTTGACCAAGCCATTTGAGCCTACCGAATTGCTATACCGCATCAAGGCCTTGCTGAGGCGCTATCAGATGGTCAGCAAACAAATCATCGTCTTAAACGATACCGTCATCGATCGGATCAGCCATGTCGTGAAGGTGAAAGATGAGTTGATTCATTTACCGTTAAAGGAATTTGAACTGCTTGCCCAGCTTGCCAGTTTTCCTGATCGGATTTTTACCCGGGATCAACTGTTGGAACTTGTGTGGGGCGGCGATACCGAGAGCGATAGTCGTACCATTGATGTGCATATTAAGCGGCTGCGAGAAAAGTTTACGGAGAAAACAAATGACTTTGTCATCTCTACCGTTCGCGGCTTAGGCTACAAGCTGGAGGTACGAGGCACGTGAAATCTCTTTACGTACGGGTCGTTCTGACCTTCGTCGCCATTGTACTGATCAGCGGCACACTGGGATTTTTGCTGGCAAATGAGTATTATCAACGAAATCTACGCGCTTATAATGAACAAAAAATCATGAGCATCGGACAGCAAATGATTGATTTGTATGAGCATAAATCGTCGCTCGACCTGCCCTCGTTTATGACTCATGTCGCCAATTTGAATTTTCAGCTGTATCTTGTAGATGAGAATGGTGCAGCAAGCCAGTTCGGAGCACCTTTTCGCGATCAGCAGATAGAGCCTGCCATTATTCAAAAAGTGTTGGCGGGTGAGACCTACAGAGGGATTACAGAAGAACAGCACGGCTTGTTTGTGACCGGATTTTTTGAAAACACGTTGACAAACAGTATTGGCTTGCCGCTTACAGCAGAAGGGAAAAAATACGCCCTGTTTGTACGGCCAAATATTGAGCAGCAGTTTGGCGAGGTGCACATTATGTTTGCTTTGCTGCTGGCAGCGATGTTTGTGCTGAGCTTGGTCCTGATCTTGATATTTACCCGTTATTTGGTGAAGCCGATCGAGAAGCTGAGCCATGCGACCAAAAAACTGGCGGAAGGCGAGTACGATATCCACTTGGACATCTCTCGGCGGGATGAAATCGGCGATTTGGCCATGCATTTTGCCAGAATGACAGAGTCTCTCAAACAACTGGACGAGATGCGCCAAGAGTTTGTCTCCAATGTCTCTCATGAAATCCAGTCTCCATTAACATCGATCCAAGGCTTTTCTCAAGCCATCCGCAGTGGTGGTGTGTCGAACGAACAGCGGGATACGTACTTGACTATCATCGAAGAGGAGAGCAGGCGGCTGTCTTCATTGAGCAAGCAGCTGTTGATGCTCGCTTCTCTGGACAAGGAGACAGGTCTGTACGAACCGACACGTTTTCGTCTGGATGAGCAGATCAGACAAGTCCTCTTGGTTTTGGAGCATCAGTGGCAACAAAAAAAGCTCGCGATGGAGCTGGCCTTACCGGAGACGGTCATCGTGGGTGACAAGCAGCTGCTCAATCAGGTATGGATGAATCTGATTGCCAATAGTATCAAATTCACCCCAAAAGATGGCTCTATTTTTATTATGATACAGAAGGATACGCGAATCGTCGTGACCATTCGGGATACGGGGATTGGCATGTCAGAAGAAGAGCAGGAGCATGTGTTTGACCGTTTTTACAAAGGAGACAAGTCACGCAATCGGGAAGCGACGGGAAGTGGTCTGGGTCTTTCTATCGTGCAAAAAATTTTGCAGGTCGCAAAAGGCAGCATTCACATTCAGAGCCGTATAGGCGAGGGGACAACGGTCACGGTCAGCCTAACGATGGGTGAACATCCTACTGCGCGAACGACAAAGGAATCATAACGAGGCAAAGCAAAGGAGTGATTTCCATGGATATCGGTATGCGTATACTCGCCGCAGTCATATCCCCTCTCTTTACCGGTCTGTATGCTGCGTTGATCATCTACCTTTATCGTGATCCAAGCGCGCCGTACGGGTTTGGAAAAGAGTATTTGCTGGGCGTACTCATAAGCATGGTAATGAACCTGATTGTCTTCGTATGGCTGTCGGTATTCGTGGACTGGCTAGTGAGTCGGTCACACTTGATCGGGTGGAAAAAATACGTTGTGCGTTTCGCGGGATATGCTGTCATCGGCTATGTACCTGTACTGTTTCAATGGCTAAAGAGTGTTGATCCGCATGCCGCATTGTTTTATCCGCAGGCAACGGTTTTAGTCTTCGCTTCGATCTGTTACTTTCTTATATTTGTGGGAATAGAGGCGATCAGGAAGCGGTTTACCCGGAAAAGCGAGGAGACCCGTTGTGGTTAATCAAATGTTTAAAATGCTGGAGTAACAAAAAAGCCCGAGCAATCAGGTAGCTCGGACAATGGTTTTCTGTTCTTTGGCGTGTTCAATCCCCGCAGATATGAGATGGCGTACATGGTCATCATCCAACGAGTAAAAAACGAGCTTTCCTTCTTTGCGGTACTTGGCCAGTCCCATGTTGCGAAGAAGCCGCAGATGGTGGGAGGTGTTAGCGATCGAGCTTCCGATGATAGCAGCCACATCACAGACACAGAGCTCGTCTTCCATCGAGAGGATGTGAATGATTTTGGCGCGGGTGTCATCGGCCAACGCCTTGAAGATTTTTGCTACCCCTTCTGATTCTGTGGCGAACGGCTTTAACCGATTTACTTTTTCCTCATCAAAACATTGGATTTCACAGATGTCATCCACTGTAACCATCACCTCATGCTCTACAATGTCCTACTATTATAGACATTCACAGAGAAAGTGAAAAGGAGAAACGACATTTTGATGGCAGTATAGTGTCCCTCCCTGTTTTCGTGTAAGATGAACATGATCCAAGAAATGGGGAGAGAAACCATGAGTGCGCAACCAAAGTGCCCGAAGTGCCGTTCTGCGAAAATCGATTTGACGGAATCGATCAATAAGCCATTATACATAACCATTTATGCAGCGGTTTTGGCAGTGCTTGCCTTGATCGGTATTTCGGTGAAAGGGACTCCTGTCATCTTTTTGTTCCTCGGACTATCAGGGGCCTTTATCCTGTTTGCCGTTCGTCTTGCCTTAGAAAAGCGCAAAGTAATCAAGTGCAGATGTCTGGACTGTGGGGAGCGTTGGCAGACTACCCCAACACCTGTAGAAGCCCGTTCCAAGTAACAAGACTCCTAGTAAAATAGGGGTCTTTTTCTTTATTGCCAGTCTGTAAAAAAATGGGCGAAATATTCAAATCAATTCTTGAACGAACCAGAAGGATAAGATAATATAATAATTAAATATTTGTTTGAATGTTTGTGGATTGATTTCATTCGAAGCTGGGCAAAATAGATGCTTGGAAAAAGGTGAAAACAGATGGCAGAAGAACGAAAAAAAGATGAGTGTTGCAGTGGGCATCAATGCGGCAGTGAGCATAAGCATGCTGGTAAAATTCTCACGGTTCTCGAGCCTGCGGCTGCGGCAACTGAAAGCGCAGGCATTCTTTCTTCACAGGCTGTTGTCTATCGCGTTATCGGTATGGATTGCAGTTCGTGCGCCAAATCGCTGGAAAAGCATATGCAGACGTTGCCTTCGGTAAAAGAGGTAAACGTGAACTTTTCCACGGGTAAAATGCAGCTCGTCGCGGATGGGCTAGGAGAAGATGCGGTGGTCAAGGAAGTCGCAAAGGCCGGATATAGTGCCATGCTACTTACGAGGCGCACGGCCAAAGCAGTTCCGAAAACGGATCAAGCAGGGACGACACTGACGGTGATTTCTGGTGTGTTGTTGGCTCTCGGTTTTCTCGGTTCCTTATCGTCTGGCATACCTCCGCTGGTCGTTACTATTCTCTATGCGTTGTCGATCATAAGCGGCGGCTACCGACCTGCACGCAGTGCTTTTTACGCGATGAAAAGCGGTTCACTGGATATGAACGTATTGATGTCTGTTGCGGCTGTTGGAGCCGCATTAATCGGTGAGTGGCTGGAGGGCGCAACGGTAGTCTGGCTCTTTTCCATCGGAAACCTGCTGCAGACCAAGTCGATTGAAAAAACGCGAGACTCCATACGCAATCTGATGGATTTGGCTCCGCCTGAAGCATGGGTCAAGGTGGGGGAGTCTCTTACTCGCAAACCGGTTGAAGACATCACTGTCGGTCAAATCATCGTAGTGAAGCCAGGAGAGAAAATCCCGCTGGATGGTGTCATTGTACATGGGACATCGAGCGTCAATCAGGCCCCGATTACAGGTGAATCGATTCCCGTAGATAAGCTGGTCGGCGACAGTGTTTTTGCAGGGAGTGTTAACGAAAGTGGCGCAGTGGAGATCAAGGTAACAAAGCTGGTGGAAGATACAGCGATTGCCAGAATCATTCATCTCGTGGAGGAAGCGCAGGAGAAAAAAGCGCCTACTCAAGCGTTCGTCGACAAATTCGCTGCGATCTACACGCCAATCGTGCTCGTGCTTGCTTTGTTCGTGATCGTATTCCCGCCATTACTCGGACTCGGTACCTGGGGAGAATGGTTTTACAGAGGGCTTGAGCTGCTGGTCGTTGCTTGCCCGTGCGCACTGGTCATTTCTACGCCAGTTGCGATTGTGTCCGCGATTGGAAATGCCGCGAGAAACGGCGTCCTGATCAAGGGCGGTACGTTTTTGGAAAAGGCAGGAGCGATTACCGCAATTGCTTTCGATAAAACGGGCACATTGACGGAAGGAAAACCACAGGTTGCAGCGGTTATCGAGATGGAGGGAAGCGAGGATGACGTAGTGTCGATCGCCAGAACGATTGAAGAGCGTTCTTCCCATCCGATTGCACTAGCGATTCTCACCTATGCGAAACAAAAGCAGATTGCTTCCCAGAGTGGGCAAGATTTCAAGGCGATCGTCGGAAAAGGGGCGAGCGCTGTCATCGGAACCGAAACATTTTATGCAGGAAAGCCCGCCCTGTTTCAAGAGCTGGGAGTCGATCTGTCGGCATGGCAAACGAAAATCGAGTCGTTGCAGAGTGAGGGACATACACTGGTGGTTATCGGTACCGCAACGAAATTGATCGGGATGATTGCCGTTGCCGATACCATTCGTGAGATTACGGTTAGTGCCATTGGCAAGCTTAAGGCCGCAGGAATCGAAGACATCGTGATGCTGACCGGTGACAATACGGGTACGGCGAAAAAAGTAGCGAGTCAGACAGGCGTCAATCGCTATTTTGCAGAGCTGTTGCCACAAGATAAGGTAGAAGCGGTCAAGCGACTACAGCAAGAAGGCAAGGTCGTCGCCATGGTGGGTGACGGGATCAATGATGCGCCTGCTCTTGCATCAGCTGACTTGGGTATTGCGATGGGTGGAGCAGGTACTGATACGGCAATGGAAACCGCGGATATCGTACTGATGGCTGACAATCTCGAAAAGCTGCCGCACACGATGAAGATCAGCAGAAAAGCACTCACGATTATCAAGCAAAACATCTGGTTTTCGATCATCGTGAAGCTGGTTGCACTCGTGCTGATATTCCCAGGCTATCTAACCTTGTGGCTGGCAGTGCTCAGTGACACGGGAGCTGCCTTGCTGGTCATCTTAAACAGCATGAGACTCTTGCGTATGAAAGGCTAAATAAAAAAGGGGAGATGAGCTGTCGAAGCTCTCTCCCTTTTCTTTTGCATAGGTTTACACCAAGACGCCGCCGCCGTATCTTTCGAATTCTTTCTGGGTGCAAGCGACAAAGTGACCGCGCTCCACTTCACGCAAGACGCGTTCTTCCCCTTGATCTCGCAAATATTCCTGATCATCGAAAACGATGCGCTTACGGTTGCGCTCATAATCCGGGTCTGGCAACGGAATTGCCGAGAGCAACGATTTGGTGTACGGATGAATCGGATTCTCGTACAGGCGATTACTTTCTGCCAGCTCCACGATACGTCCGCGGTACATAACACCAATGCGGTCACTGATGTATTTAACCATGGACAGGTCATGGGCGATGAACAGATAGGTCAGGCCTTTTTCTTTTTGCAGGCGTTTGAGCAGGTTAATGACCTGCGCCTGAATGGACACGTCGAGGGCAGAGATCGGTTCATCGGCAATGATGAACTCCGGATCAACAGCCAATGCCCGTGCAATCCCGATCCGTTGGCGCTGTCCGCCACTAAACTCATGTGGGTAACGGTTTGCGTGCTCGCGGTTGAGGCCGACGGTTTCCAACAGCTCGTGTACCTTGGCGATGCGTGCTTCCTTGTTCGCTAGGCGATGAATGTCCAGACCTTCCGCAATAATATCAGATACAGTCAGGCGTGGATTCAACGATGAGTACGGGTCTTGGAAAATCATCTGGATTTTGCGGTTGAGCCATTTCTTTTCTTCGAGTGTTTTCTTCCCGTGTACACTTTGTCCATTGAACAAAACCTCTCCGCCAGTTGCATCGTACAGGCGAAGGATAGTGCGTCCTGTGGTCGATTTACCGCAACCGGATTCACCCACAAGGCCGAAAATTTCCCCTTTGTAGATGTCGAAGGTGATACCATCTACCGCTTTCAGCGTATGACCATTCCCGAGGTCAAAATGCTGTTTCAAATCTTTGACTTCAACCAGCTTCTCGCGATTCTCGTAGTTGAACGTTTTTTTCGTGCTTACAGGAGCTTCAGTCGCCTCATCAGAATTGACTTTTCGTCTCACAGCCGAAGCAGGCGGTTTGATGTCAGGTGCCATTTCATGCAAGAGCCATGTTGCTGCATAGTGCGTATCGGAGATTTTGAACATCGGCGGTTCATATTCCAGATCGACCTTCAACGCAAATGGATTACGAGCCGCGAAAGCATCACCTACAGGTGGTTTAAACATGTCAGGTGGCGATCCAGGAATGGACATCAGCTCGTCATCGCTGGAATCGAGACTAGGCATGGAACCTAATAGACCCCATGTATACGGATGTTTAGGATCGTAGAAAATTTCGTCGACTTTACCAATTTCCACAATTTTTCCTGCATACATAACCGCGACACGGTCTGCCATGTTCGCAACTACACCGAGGTCATGCGTAATAAAGATGATCGAGGTACCCATCTTCTTTTGCAGTTCCTTCAGCAACTCCAAAATCTGCGCCTGAATCGATACGTCAAGAGCAGTTGTCGGCTCATCGGCGATGATAATTTTTGGATTGCAGGCCAGTGCGATGGCAATGACAATCCGTTGGCGCATCCCACCAGAAAACTGATGCGGATACTGATCGACACGTTCTTTGGCAAATGGAATCCCTACCATTTCCAACAGTTCAATAGCACGGCTGCGGGCGTCTGCACGGTTCAGCTTTTGGTGCTTGATGAAGCTCTCCATGATTTGGTTCCCGATTGTCATCGTCGGATTCAAGGAAGTCATCGGGTCTTGGAAGATCATTGAGATATCGCGACCACGAACATCCTGCATTTCTTTTTCAGAAAGCGTAACCAAATCTCTTCCTTCAAAAAGAACTTGTCCTTTTGGAATGCGTCCAGGAGGAGAAGGAATGAGGCGCATAAGTGCTTGGGAAGTGACAGATTTACCGGAACCAGATTCACCAACAATCGCCAGCGTTTCTCCTTTTTCCAGATCGAAGGAGACGCCACGTACTGCCTTGACTTCACCTGCATACGTATCGAATGACACATGCAAATCTTTTACTTCTAAAACTTTTCCCATATAATCATCCCTTTCGAGCATGCTTTGTCGTGATTAACCCTCCATGTATATCCAACGCTCTCTCTAATAGAGGTAGTTCAAAAAGTCGACTTTTTGAATACGCACTAGTATAAATTTTTGCGAAAATGAAAATCATTATCACTATTATACTATATTCATTAACCGTTGTTAAAAAAATTTTTTCTGCGTTGCATACTCATGCAGAATCGGTATTTTTAGCGTTACCAATTGATAGCCCAGTCATACTATGCATCAAAGCAGCAGAATACTGGCTTATAGGGAGGGTAACGCTTGTGAACAAGCTCAATGGGCCCAAGGAAATCGCACTCACTTTTGATGATGGACCAGATCAGTTGTGGACCCCTCGTGTGTTAGACATATTCGCTCACTATCAGGTAAAGGCCACTTTCTTCTGTGTGGGGCAAATGGTGACGTACAACCCGAAAACACTGGAGCGAATCGTAAAGGAAGGACACATTGTTGGAAACCATAGCTGGGATCACCCCGACTTTACGAAAATCCCTCTCTTGGCTGTTCATGAGCAGGTAGAACGTACCTCAGATCAGATCGAAAAGGTAGTAGGTGTGAGACCTCGGATGGTTCGGCCGCCATATGGAGCAGTGAATGAGGAGGTCATCCAGTTGCTTGCGGCGAGCGACTACGAAATGATTTTGTGGGATATAGATAGTTGGGATTGGAAAGGTCTCACCGGTCCACAGGTCGCAAGAAACATCTTGGGACATGTCACACCAGGCGCAGTCGTGCTTCAACATTCCGCTGGCGGTACGAAAGACACGCTAAAGGGGAGCGTGGACGCCTTGCCCTATATTATTGAGGTGTTAAGTGAGCAGAAATATATCTTCTCAACCGTCTCCGCCATGTTTCATCTGGCAGCTTATCGTGAAAGAACCGATCCTGTCGAGAAAAGGCGAAGGGGCAGATAGAGGAAATGGATTGAAATCTGTGGTAATTAGTAGAATCAGAAGATTTCTTTCAGGGGAGCGAATCAGAAAATGTCCAAAGCCGATAATATGCTCTCCATTTTGTGGCTGTTGAAGACCGGCAAGCGAATGACAGCCAAGCAATTGGCAGAGATTCTCGAGATTAACATTCGAACCGTTTATCGCTATATCGACTCACTGTGTGCGAGCGGTGTACCGATCATTTCTGATGCCGGACACAATGGTGGCTACAGTTTACTTCAGCATTTTAATGAGGCTCCGTTGTTTTTTGACCTCAACGAACAAAAAGCCCTGATTCATGCAGCCGCTTTTGCCCAAGAGGCCGGTTATCCATTTGGAGCAGATTTACACCGAGCCATTTCCAAGCTAAAACGTTACACAAATGAAGAGCAGCGTGACGCGATTGACCGACATAGTATCGGCTTCGAGGTGATCCAGCCTCCTGTTGATCCTTCTCTCGAATCTACCCTACAGGAACTGGAGCTGTCTGTTGCCAATGGGTACACCCTTTCGATCGAGTATCAGAAAGCCTACCAGACAACGAGACAGATGCGTGATATCGATCCATACGGGCTCGTTTATTGGAAGGGAAACTGGTATATCGTTGCCTATTGCCATCTCCGTACTACCATTCGCAGTTTTCGTGCAGATCGTGTTCATGAGATCCAACGTACAGAAGGCAGCTTCCAACGCCCTCCTGAATTTTCTGCGCGCCATTTTTTTCTCTCGAATTTACTGCCGGAAGCAGACAAGCAGGGCAGCACCATTTTGATCAAAATCAAAGGAAGGTCACAGTCACTCGCTGATTTGTGTAGGCATTGGTATCTCGGACATACTGTGATTGAGCGTAGCGAGGCACAGGTGATTTTTCAAGTAGATGAGCAAATGGCCCATTCGATCCTTCCTCATTATCTGTTGCCATACGGAAAATCCATTCAAGTGGAAGAGCCAGCCTTTGTAAAAGAGCGATTGGCTGCCATCGCTGCCGATTTATTTCTTTTTTATCAGTCGACATGATATCACTGACCATTTTTGTCAGCAGAGTTGATTTATATTGAAAGCAAAGAAGAGATGGACAAAGGGAATGGGGGCAGATTGATTATGAAGCATGAAGCATTGCGTTTGTACGAATATCATGTATGGGCAAACGAAAAGGTATTCAAGCGGTTGCAAGAGGTACCAGAGGGAGTAAGTGAGCAGGAGGTTCCCAGCGTGTTTCCGACCATCACCCAGACGTTGGCTCACATTCTCAAAACGGATTATGTTTGGTTGTTGGCCATGAAGGGGGAGAGCTACGAAGAGGTAGGACCAAAAGTGGGGGTTCTCTTGCAGGAATTAAAAGGGAAAAACGTACACGAGCTGCGAAAACTGTTTGCCGAATCAGCCCAGCAGTTCAGAGACTTCTTCGAGCAAATCTCGATGGAGGACACCGCGCCTTATACGCACCCGGCATTAGGCACGGTTCATGCTCGTTATGCAGATATCGTCCAGCATGTCGCCAATCACGGAACCTATCACCGAGGCAATATCTCCGCCATGCTTAGACAAATGGGTCACGCGGGAGCTTCCTCCGATTACATTTTTTATCTGTTCGAGACTTCCGCGGTAGAACAATAGGTTTTTTCTTTCATGCAAAAAGCGAAACACGTCTTTAGGCGTCCACCTCTGAGATACTTCCAGATTGGACCACTTTGGACACGGTTTCGCTTTTTGAATTTCCAGAGGTCTGCACAGCGCTTTGATGATTGTTTGCTCGTCGATTACATATTCCTGGTAGGAAGCAAGCGTCACTTTTGATATACTTTCTCTATCGGTGATAATGAGAATTATTATCAATATTTACATAGAGGATTGGGCAGAGGTGAGAACATGAACGAAACACAAGCCTTGGTTCAACAATTCACAGAGAAGACCATGGCAGAAGCCATTTTTAAGCTGCGTGACATTACATGGCTCAAAGCAAAAGGATATGACCGACTACGCCAACAATTCACTCATTCGCATATTTTGTTGGTCGTAACCGGGGGACGAGGGCGCCTGCGTCTGGAGAACGAGGAGTACCAATTGCGGCAGGATGCGATTTACGTGTGTCCCCCTATGCTTACGTTTGGCATCGTCCCTGATTCGGCTGATCATTTGGAGATGTACATGCTTCGTTTTGATGTCTTTATGGAAACGCGAGACAGACATCGACGCTTCCAAGCCCTTCGGGAAAAGGATCTGTTTCCTTTTCGGGGAGAGATCTCTGTCCAATCGGCAGGGCAGCTGCCTGTCTATTGTGATCTGATCCAGAATCTATGGAAGCAGGAGACGGCGCTCGAGCGTTTTCGAGGCCAACATACTTTTCAAGAGCTATGGTACTACATCGTCAAGCATGCTCACTTCTCGGCCACAGATTCTGGAATGGCGCTGGAGCAGGCACGCGCACATATAGAAGAGCATTACTCGGAAAATGTCACGATTGAACAGCTGGCTCGAATCGCAGAGGTGAGTCCAAAATATTTCGTCGATCTGTTCAAAAAAACGTATGGCATTTCAGCTATGGACTACTTGGCAGAGCTTCGTATTAGCCGGGCGAAGCAGATGATGGTGCAGTCGCATGCCAAGCTGCGCGATATCGCTCATCAAGTGGGCTACAACGACGAGTTTTACTTTAGTCGAAAATTCAAGAAAGCTGTCGGTGTTTCACCCACTCTCTATATGAAAAGCCGCCAACGAAAAATTGCGGCGTACGGCTCGACCATCATCGGGCATTTACTGGCTTTGAAAATGATTCCTTACGCGGCGCCACTGCACCCGAAATGGACGGCTTACTATCATCACAGCTATCGAAACGATATCCCGGTACATCTGAGCGCGTTTCGAATTAATCAGAATTGGAAAACCAATATTGAAATGCTTCGCGATGCCAAGCCGGATGTCATCATTGGCTTGAACGAGACGAGCTTGCAGGAACAGGAGCAACTGAACGAAATTGCGCCCACCTTGTATGTTCCCTTTGAAGAGCGGGGATGGAAAGAACAACTTCAGCTCATGGCGGACTTCTTGGGTGAGTCCGTGGAAGCCAGTCATTGGCTTTGCGAGTATGAGAAAAAGGTGAAGCGGGCTCGGACAAAGCTTCAACAGGTTCTGGGCGATGAAACCGTGCTTATCGTGCGGGTTTTGAAAAACCAGCTCTATGTCCACTGCAATCGCAGTATGAACGAAGTGTTTTATCAGGATCTGCAAGTCAAACCTGCTTTTGTCTCGAAGCAGAAGGAGTACGACCAGCTTGTGACCGCACAGGAATTGGCTGCGCTCGCGCCAGATCGCTTGCTGTTGCTGGTTTGCCAAGAGGCTGAAACGCTGGCATGCTTCCAAGCCTTGAAAGCATCGGGACCATGGCAAGAGATCGAAGCCGTCCGCAACAATCGGGCGCATGTCATTACGTCAGACCCTTGGCGAGAATACTCGGCAACGGCTCATGAACGGATCGTGGAAGAGAGTGTGAGATTGTTTTCAGGAGATCGTCCATGTTGATTCTGGATTTCGTCCATGGTCGGGCAAGAGTGGATGCTTTATAATCACGAATGATAATCGTTATCACTTATGCAGAGTGAAACATTACATTTCTGAGAGGGGTCTTTCAAGAATGAAAAAGATATACCTAGGCTTGAGCATTGCAGCGCTGACATTGGCTCTGACAGCGTGCGGCGGAGGAAAAGAAGCAGCGAATAACACGACCGCACCTACTACAGCACCTGCGACAACAGCTACAGCAGAAAAGCCGGCGGATGAAGCGAATAAAGCAGAGACCCGCACGATCAAATATTTGGATAAAGAATATACTGTTCCTAGCAAAACAGAGCGGATCGCCATTGTAGGCAGCATGGAGTCTATGGAAGATTCGCTGGTACTGAACGTGAAACCGGTAGGAGCGATTTCTGTAGGCGGTAAATTCCCGGAGATGTTTGCACCGATTACGGGCGAAGCCACATCCATTGGAGAAAAAATCCAACCGAACCTGGAAACTATCCTGTCCTTGAAGCCTGATGTCATTCTGGGAAGCAGTAAATTCCCGCCTGAGATGGCTGAGAAATTGAACAAAATTGCGCCTACCTTCCCTGTGTCCCACATTTCGACCAACTGGGAAGCGAACCTACAATTGCTGGGGGAGTTGACTGGCAAACAAGCTGAGGCAGAAAAAGCGCTCAATGAATACAAATCAGGGATTGAAGCGGCGAAAGCAAAATTGGGCGACGGCATAAAGGATAAAAAAGTACTCGTCATCCGTCTGCGCCAAGGAAACATCAACATCTATCCAGAGAAAGTGTTCTTCAACCCAGCTCTGTACGCAGACCTTGGTTTGACTGCACCTGAAGAAGTAAAAGCAGCGAAGGCACAAGAAATCATCTCCATGGAGAAGTTCACCCAAATCAACCCGGACTACCTGTTCATCCAGTTCTCTCCAGATGAGAATAAAGACAAGCCAAACGCATTGGAAGATTTGCAGAACAACCCGATTTGGAAGAGCGTGAATGCAGTGAAAAACGGCAATGTTTACGTAAACGTGGTTGATCCTCTCGCACAAGGCGGTACTGCTTGGAGCAAAGCACAATTCCTGAAGGCGGCTGTAGAAAAATTGTCTGCCAAGTAAAAGTGGGCGAGGGTAAGCTATGCAATCCAAAAAAGCAACTTCCATGATCATACTAGCTGTTTCGCCAGTGGTGATCTTGCTTACAATCTTGCTCTCCGTTCATTACGGGGCCAAGCCGATTGATGCGGGGACGATTTATCAAGCTTTCTCTGCCTTTGATGAAGGGAATGTCGATCATCAAATTGTCATGCACTCTCGCTTGCCGAGAGTCTTGGGCGCACTCATGATCGGAGCGTTCTTAGCGATATCGGGAGCGTTGATGCAGGGGATGACGAGGAATTACCTCGCGTCCCCCTCTATTATGGGTGTGTCTGACGGCTCGGTCTTTGCTGTTACGCTATGCATGGTTTTCATTCCATCCGCTACGAGTGTCACGATGATTACCATGTCCTTGATCGGTTCGGCGCTTGCGGTTGCGATGGTACTCGCTTTTTCCCGACTATTGCCGAACGGCTTGACGCCAGTAGGGATGGCGGTCATCGGTACGATTACGGGTACCTTTCTGAGCAGTATTTCAGCCGCGATTTCTACTTATTTTCAAGTCTCGCAAAATGTCAGCTTTTGGTACAATGCAAGGCTGCATCTCTTGGAGCCTGAATTAGTAAAGCTGGCGGTTCCTTTTGCTATCGTCGGTATTGTCATAGCACTTCTTTTGTCCAAATCGATTACGATCTTGTCCTTGGGCGACGAAGTATCTCGCGGTCTCGGACAGAGAACGGTGATGGTCAAAGTGCTGGCAACGGCCGCTGTTGTCATTCTGACAGGCATTTCCGTAGCGTTGGCAGGAAAAATCGCCTTTGTCGGGCTGATCATTCCACATATTACCCGCTTTTTGGTAGGTCTCGATTATCGATGGATCATTCCATGTGCAGGATTACTGGGCGGCATTTTCCTGGCTTTGTCTGACGTTCTCAGCCGATTTATGAACAGTCCGTTTGAGACCCCAATCGGTGTGGTAACGGCCTTTATTGGCGTTCCGTTCTTCCTCTATTTGATTTACAAGAGAGGAGGGGGAAAGCATGCCTGATCGAAAAGCTAGATTTCGTTTGCTGTTACTCGTCAATATCGCCTTGATTTTGCTGGCGATTTATATCAGCCTGACCAACGGTGTATTTGACATGACGGTGATGGATGTCATCCGAACGTTATTGCGTATGGATCCTGTAGCGGAATTTGATTTGGTTATTTTCGATTTTCGCCTGCCGCGGATCGTTATTGCGGCATCGGTTGGTTTTGGCTTAGGGGTTGCTGGTACCGTCATTCAGGGGATCACCCGTAACGGGCTGGCTGATCCGGGGATTTTGGGCATTAATGCTGGGGCAGGAGCCGCTATTGTCGCCTTTATGTTTTTCTTCGGTGGACAATTTATGGAGGCGAGCTGGTATTCCATCATGGCCATGCCTTTGTTCGGTTTGACAGGCGGATTGCTTGCGGCTGGACTGATTTACCTCTTTGCCTGGCGTAACGGAGCGCTTGATCCACAACGGCTGATTCTGGTGGGGATCGCCATTGGTTCCGGATTAGGTGCTGTATCGCTGTATCTCTCGTTAAAAATGAATCCAAACGATTTTGAAATGGCAACCGTGTGGCTCTCAGGCAGTATTTGGAGTGCCAACTGGACGCATATTGCGGGGATGCTGCCATGGCTAGTCATACTCATTCCTATTTTGATGCGCAAGGTGCATATTCTCGATTTGCTTCAACTGAGCGAGGAGTCCGTCAAAAATCTGGGTGTGTCTGTGGAAAAGGAGCGCAATATTCTCCTGCTGTCGAGTATCGGGATCGTGAGCGCGTGTGTCTCGGTTTCCGGGGGCATTGGATTCGTTGGCTTGATGGCACCGCATATTGCGAAGCGTTTGACGGGAATCCAGCATAGGTATGCTCTTCCCTTGGCTGGAACAATCGGGATGCTCATGGTCGTGGCAGCTGACTTTATCGCCAAAACTGTATTCAAACCCATTGAACTGCCTGTGGGTATCGTCATTTCGATCATCGGTGTACCGTATTTCTTCTATTTACTGAGTAGAAGAAAAAAATAAAGAGGGGACGTGCAAATTGTGAAGGGACAATTGCTTGCAGACGTATGCCATCACCGAGCATTGCTCGTATATTTGCCGCCATCCTACGACAAGAGTACGTCCCGTTTTCCCGTTGTGTATGTCCATGATGGCGGTGACTTGTTTGATCCTGCGTTTAGTACTGCCCTCGATGTAATCGAAGATAAGTTTGCAGAGGGGAAAATTCCTGAGCTGATTCTCGTCGGCATCCAACCAGGAAATCGCAGGGATGACTATACGCCCTGGTTTTCCAAAGCGATCTCGCCTGAGCGCAACATTGATTTTGGCGGGCAAGGAGATGCGTATCTTTCTTACGTTGCTAATGAATGTAAGGCGTATATCGACAGCAAATACAGGACAGACCCTAGGCCCGAAAAAACAGGGATTATCGGATTTTCGCTGGGTGGCTTGATCTCGATGTACGCTGCGCACCAATACCCGGATGTTTTCACGAAAATCGGCAGCATCTCGGGATCGTATTGGTATGAGGGCATGGTTCCGTTTATGCGGGAAAAGAAGATGTACCAACCCGGGCTGCGCATCTACATGGATGTTGGCAGTAAGGAAGGTGCTAAAAAACAAAACATCCAGAAACAAATGGTCCCGCTGACAAAAAAAGCCCATCAGATATTGGCTGATAGCGGCTTCACAGCAGATCAGCTCGTCCTGTTCATGGACGAAGGAGCGGATCATTTGAGCAAATGTGCAAACGCCAGATTTCCTGGGGCGTTGCAATGGCTCTGGAATGAGAAGGAGGAGACAGAATTGGAACTGACCAAATTGATTAGAGAGCGTCGCTCAATTCATCGCTTTACAGATCGGGAGGTAGACCCTGCGCTGGTTACAGAACTGATGGATACAGCCGTGTGGGCGCCGAATTATCACATGACACAACCGTGGCGCTTTATTGTGTCGTACGGGGAAGGCAAGAAAAGAATCGCCGAGGCCGTGCGAATCATGAAGGAGAAGCGGGAGATTGATCCGTCGAAAAAGAAAGAAGTCGGCGAGAAGTTTTACAATAAAATTATGGCGATTCCGATGCTGATGACGGTCATTATGGAAGAAAGTCCGAACCTGATTACGCGTCAGGACGATTTCGCTTCGACTAGCATTGTCATTCATAACTTTAGTTTGCTGGCGTGGGAAAAAGGCATCGGTCTGACATGGGAGACGTACCCGTGGATTCACGAGCCGGAATTCCGTGAAGCGATGGGCATTCGACCAGGTGAAAAGGTGCTGGGGAACCTGCATATCGGTTATCCAGCCGCGATCCCTAACGCACAGCCACGCATTCCAGCAGCAGAGCGCATCACACTTGTAGACAAGGCATAGGACAAGATCAAGTGAATTTTTCTTGTCACAAGATTACTTTTTGTGGTACCCTTGGGTCATTCTACAAGAAAGGGTGACCATTAAGCCGATGATCTGCTAACTCCTATTTCCACAAAACCAATCGGATAAATCGATGCGTTTTTGGATAGGGGTAGTATGTGCATATTGGCGAATAGATGGTAGATCCTTTTTAGACTCACCAAAGGGTTTCTATGTCTTTTTGACGATAATATGCGTAGCCTCCTGTCCAGATCGCAATGGATAAGGAGGCTTTTTTATGTCAAATGTTTTGAAAAATCGTTATGTCAGGGCTATTTTGTTATCAGCAGTTCTGTTGCAAATCGGAGTATGGGTGCGCAACATGGCGATTCTGCTCTATGTGATGGATCATACAGGAGGCGATCCGTTTGCTGTCTCCATGATTTCTGTGGCAGAGTATGCGCCAATCTTTCTGTTTTCCTTTCTTGCTGGTACGTTTGCCGATCGCTGGCAACCGAGAAAAACGATGGTCTGGTGTGAGGTGCTCAGTGCTCTATCGGTTGTCGGAGTGCTGCTTACCTTTGTTTTCGGCTCGTGGAAGGCCATCTTTTTTGCCACACTCATTTCAGCCATTCTCTCTCAGTTTTCTCAACCGTCCGGAATGAAGCTGTTTAAGCTGCATGTACCTAGTGAACAGCTTCAGGTAGGAATGTCGGCGTACCAGACTATTTTCGCGATCTTCATGGTATTTGGTCCGATTGTCGGTACGTTTGTGTTCCAGCAATGGGGGATGGAGGTTGCTATGGTCATCACGGCAGTTGCGTTCCTCGCAGCAGCGGGTGTCCTGTATTTGTTGCCGCCAGACCGTGTCGAGAAAGAAGAGCAGCAAGAAACGGCACTGCTTGGGGAGATGGTCAGCGGGATTCGTTATGTGTTCTCCAGTCGTGTATTGTCAATGCTTGGCTTTTGCTTTTTGGCTGTGGGCTTCTCATTGGGAATGATCCAGCCGCTTGGGATTTTTATCGTGACCGAACAACTGCAATTGCCAAAAGAAAGCCTGCAATGGTTAATTACCGCCCAAGGTGTGGGGATGATTGCCGGAGGGGCCATGACGATGGCAGCTGCCAAAACGATTCCGCCGCAAAAGCTATTGGTTATGGGACTTCTTGGGAATGCGGTCGCAGTAGCGATTTGCGGGATGTCCACGAATCTGTGGCTGACGCTTGTTGCCCAGTTCATTGCGGGATTGCTCTTGCCCTCCATTCAAATCGGGATCAACACCATGCTGCTTAAAAACACAGAGAGTACCTTTATTGGTCGGGTGAATGGAATACTGACCCCGTTGTTTACAGGCTCCATGGTCGTCATGATGAGTATTACGGGAGTATTGAAGCTGTATCTTCCGCTCGCAGTCATATACGGGATCGCTGCATTCCTGATGATCATTGGTCTCAGCTTTATTTTGCCGCTTTATCGTATGAGAGAAGGAAACGTGGTGCAAAGTACAGAACAGACTGGTACATGATCGTTTGGAAGCAAAGGGAGGCTTTGGACCAGATGGTGCACGAACAGATTTCCTCTATAGAAGGTTTGAAGATGGTAGCTGCTGTTCGCGAGCTGGCGATGCGGTTGCCAGAGGTAACAGAGCAGGTAGACGCTTTTGGACATACATCGTTTCGGGTAAACGACAAGCCGTTTGTCATTTTGGGAGAGGGGGGCACTGAAGGCCCCTCCTTTTCTGTGAAGGTGCTAAAGACGACCCAAGAGATTTTGCTTGCACAGGAGCATTTTTACAAGACACCGTACATCGGTCATCACGGCTGGGTTTCGATCCTGGACAAAAACGTGACGGGCTATGGTGAAATTGAAGATTACATACGGGAAGGCTATATGTGCGCGGCTCCCAAGCGATTGGTCAAGCAACTACAACACCTCCCCTGATCGTTCCTGTATAATTTTTACACAACCGCATTCAGACAAAGGGGGAGCCGGTTTTGGATTGGAATCTCCAGCAGATGAGCAAATTGCTTGAGGTCGTTTTTGAAAATGCCCATGAACCGATGATCGTAACGGACAAGGACGGAAAAATACTCTTATTGAATCGGAGTTATCGGGAGTTTTTAAATGTACAGGACGTGATTGGACAACCAGTGACGGATGTCATCGAAAACACGCGGATGCATATTGTCGGTCAGGCTGGCGTTGCCGAGATCGCCGACATTCAGCAAATAAAAGGACAGAACATGATTGCGCATCGCATCCCGATCATGGACGAAGGAAAAGTGATTGCGGTTCTGGGAACGGTGCTGTTCCAAGATGTGCAGGAGCTCACTGCCTTGGCAGCGATGGTTGCTCAGCTGAAGGATGAATTGACCTATTATAAGAAAGAGCTGCGGCGGCGGATGGGGGCTACCTATCACTTTGACCAAATCGTTGGGTACAGCCAGAAGCTGCAGGAGCTTAAAAAGTTTTCTCAGAAAGTTGCGAAAAGCGATTCGACTGTGCTCATCACGGGCGAAAGCGGGACGGGAAAGGAGCTGTTTGCCCACGCCATTCATGCCGAGAGCAAGCGCAAAATGGGCCCTTTCATTCGGGTGAATTGTGCCGCTATTCCGGATTCTCTGCTGGAATCAGAGCTGTTTGGGTACGAAGAAGGTGCGTTTACCGGAGCTGTTCGCCGCGGAAAAAAAGGAAAGTTCGAGCTGGCCACTCACGGAACCATTTTGTTGGATGAGATCGGGGACATGCCGTTGCCGCTGCAAGCCAAGCTACTGCGTGTGTTGCAGGAAAAAGAAGTCGAGCGAGTAGGTGCTGTACGTACGACGCCAATCGATGTGCGGGTGATCGCTTCCACGAATTCGGATATGCTTCAAAGCATCAAGGAAGGAAAGTTTCGGGCGGACCTCTATTATCGATTGAATGTCGTGTCACTCTCGATTCCTCCGTTGCGTGAGCGTCTGGAGGATTTGCCGGAGCTGGTTTCGAATCTGCTCAAACAGCTTGGCGAGTCCACTGGTGTTGCGGTCAGGGCCATTGATGAAGAGGTATGGCACGTACTTCGTGGCTACTCCTGGCCAGGCAATGTACGGGAGTTGAAAAACGTGCTGGAACGAGCCCTGCATCTAATGGAAGACGATATCTTGAAAAAGGAGCATATTTGGCTGCCTGTATCTGACGAAGGGACGCACGAATCCTTGGCGGTTCCAACTCATGCCGTTCGACCATTGAAACAAGTCTTGGAAGAGGCTGAGCAGGAAGCGCTTCGTCAAGCGATGCAGCAAGCAGGGGGGAACAAGCTTAACGCCGCCAAGCTGTTGCAAATCAGCAAGTCCAGCTTTTACGAAAAGTGGGAGAAGTACCAGTAGCACGAGGCGTGTATAAGTCGGGGATGTGGCGTTGAGCCAAGTTCGCGGCTTTTTTCATCTGAAGCAATAGCGTTTTGGTAGATTCCGGTTTTCTGGAATAGAGCAAGATGACCTCCGGCAAAAACCCAATAGCCTTCTTTGAGCAGATTCCCTAAAAAGTGGGCGGATTTTTGCTAGATTCCATAAAACCGGACAAATAATTCCGGAATTCCGGAAAAGTTGCAAGCGCTATCATCCGTACGCTAACAGTCCAGGCACGATGAAGGGGTATGGTTGAACGATTTTTTTGGAATCGGTCGGTGTTGGCATGGTCCGTGCAATTGAATTGAGTTTGAAAGCGTTTCCTCAGTGAATCCACACAATTTCCTCTGTAAAGCGGAGGAGAAAATTGAAAGGAGAATTCTATGATCATCGAAGTGCTATCCATCTTGGTTTCGCTCGGTCTGCTGATGTTTTTTGCGTATCGGGGCTATCCTGTTATCGTATTTGCCCCTATATTTACGCTGCTGGCCGTTGTCCTTTCCGGGATCTCTCTGCTGCCGAGCTACACCGAAACCTTCATGACGAATGCAGCAAACTATGTGAAATCATTCTTCCCTATTTTCTTACTGGGTGCTATTTTCGGGAAAGTCATGGAGTTGAGCGGTGCCGCCTCATCCATTGCCCACACGATTGTGAGAGCGCTTGGCTCCAATCGAGCGATCTTGGCTGTCGTTCTGGCATGTTCGATTTTGACGTATGGTGGAGTTTCCCTGTTCGTTGTGGCATTTGCTGTGTATCCGTTTGCCGCTGCGATTTTCCGTGAAGCCAATATTCCGAAGCGTCTCATTCCAGGAACAATTGCGCTCGGGGCTTTTACGTATACGATGGACGCCCTGCCAGGTACACCACAAATTCAAAACATCATTCCTACGACTTATTTCGGCACGGATGCCTATGCTGCACCTGTTGTTGGAACGATTGGCGCCATTCTGGTTTTCATTGGCGGGATGCTATGGCTGGAGCGCAGACGCAAGCAAGCTGTCGCTGCTGGAGAAGGCTACGGCGAGGGACATACGAATGAACCAGAGTTGATTAAAAATGAATCCTACATGAATATCTGGGTCGCGATTCTCCCGTTGGCGTTGGTACTCGTGGGTAACTATATGTTTAGTAGAGGGATTTGGACAGTAGAGACGTGGTACGATCCAGCGATGCTCAAAGAATCATTTAAGATTGAGAAAGTGAAAAACGTCGTATCCTCTTGGTCACTGATTATTTCGCTCTGTCTTGGAATCATTGCCGCTCTTTTAATCAATGTGAAGCAAGTCAAAAACAAGCTGGCGAGTGGCTTGACTGCTGCCGCGATGGGCTCTCTCTTGGCGATCTTCAATACTGCTTCCGAAGTTGGATTCGGAAACGTTGTGAAAACATTGCCGGGCTTCAAGCTCATCCAAGGCTGGATTATGGGAGCAAGTGACCATCCGTTGGTTTCTGAGGCACTGGCTGTAAACGTACTGGCAGGTGTGACCGGTTCAGCGTCGGGCGGTATGTCGATCGCGCTGGAGGTTATGGGCAAGCAATATCTGGAGATGGCGAGTGCTGCGGGAATTAGCCCTGAGTTGCTGCACCGTATTGCCTCGATGTCTTCCGGTGGTATGGACACATTGCCGCACAACGGGGCGGTCATTACACTGCTCGCGATTACTGGTTTGACTCATCGTCAATCGTACAAAGACATCTTCGCGATTACGGTTTTGAAAACAGCTGTCGTATTCATTCTGGCATTTGCCGTGTCTATTTTCTAATTTTCATCAAAGATCAGCGATTTTATAGACAGAGATAATGAGGATCAGGAGAGGAGATAGTAGGGTATGGAAAAGTTGTTGGAGCAACAGGTAGCAGTAGTAACAGGGGCTGCAAGCGGTATTGGATTGGAGATTGCCCGGACGTTTGCCGAGGAAGGGGCGAGGGTCGTCATACTGGACTTGAATGGGGAAGCAGCGGAAGAAGCAGCAGCCCAATTGCAGAAGGAAGGCCACGAAGCAATCAGCTTTGGTTGTAATGTTACCGACGAGGTACAAATGCAGGCGTGCATCCAGCAGACAGTCCAAATTTTTGGCAGACTCGATATCCTAGTGAATAATGCCGGATTGCAGTTTGTCTCTCCTATAGAAGAGTTTCCGACTGCAAAATTTGAACAGATGCTCAGTATTATGCTGACAGCGCCTTTTGTTGCGATTAAGCACGTGTTCCCCATTATGAAGCAACAAGGCCATGGCCGAATCATCAATATGGCATCGATCAACGGCTTGATTGGCTTTGCAGGGAAGGCAGCTTACAACAGTGCCAAGCACGGAGTCATCGGGCTCACCAAGGTTGCAGCCTTGGAAGGAGCAGCGGCTGGTATTACGGTAAATGCTATTTGTCCGGGGTATGTCGATACGCCGCTGGTACAAAACCAATTAGCGGATTTGGCTAAGACAAGAAATGTGCCGTTGGAAAAGGTGATGGAAGAAGTCATCTACCCGCTGGTGCCGCAGAAGAGACTGCTGCAAGTAAAGGAAGTAGCGAACTACGCTGCCTTTTTGGCTAGCAAGAAAGCATCAGGTGTTACGGGCCAGGCTGTTGTCATTGATGGCGGGTATACAGCGCAGTAAGCCTGTTAAAGTCCCTATTTTTATAGGGGCAGACTGAAGAGAAACCCCCTTTTGGGGATTTCTTTTTGGTATTGTTCCAGCACGAAGTGCTGAAAAAAAGGATAGCCTG
>NZ_JABMIT010000018.1:0-71633 GCF_013186635.1 Brevibacillus sp. HB1.3
AGGGCCTTTATAAGGCCCTTTTTTCGTGCTCTGAACATCCGTGTTTCTTGTCTGCTATTCAGTTACCTACTACTCTTTGTTCAGCCTGTGATAGTGCGCAAACAACTGATCGCAGTCCTCACGCTTCTCCACCTTGATCATGTTCAAAGCACTCTGATCCTTACCGGAAAAATAGTCACGTAGATGCTTGTCCGAAAAACCGTGCTCATGCGCATCCTCCGCAGTGGAGCAGTAATGAACAACCTTGATCCCGGACCAAATGATGGCACCTACGCACATCGGGCAAGGCTCGCATGTCGCGTAAATTTCGCAGCCTGTCAGGTCCATCGTACCGAGCGTCTTGCATGCTTCACGAATGGCTACCATCTCGGCGTGCTGGGACGGGTCCATATCTGCCAACATGCGATTGCTGCATACGGCGATGATTTCGTCCCCTTTCACGACAGCCGCTCCAAAAGGTCCGCCGAGCTTGTTGTTCATGCCTTCCAGCGTTTTTTCCACTGCCAGCTTCATGTAATCCATAGACTTGCATCCTCCCTTAAGAGGCCTTTATTTTACGATGTGTGTCCCTGCTTTGTTCGTAATCGCATCCTTTAAGCTCTCCGGGTTCGTAATGATCACGCTTGACCCGTTTTTCTCCAAAAAGCTCAGGCTTGCCTCAATTTTTGGCAGCATGCTGCCTTTTGCGAAATGCTCTTCACGAACGTATTGCTTCGTTTCCTCTACCGTGATGCGTTCCAGCGCCTTTTGATTCGGCTTGCCGAAGTTAATGCATACCTGCGGAACCCCTGTCGTAATGATCAAGGTCTGTGCATCGATTTGTTCTGCCAGCAAGCTGGTGGCAAAATCTTTGTCGATGACAGCATCAATCCCATCGTACGTATTTTCGCCCGATTTCACAACCGGAATACCCCCGCCGCCAACAGCGACTACCACATATCCCGCTTCGATCAACGATCTGATTGCGTCTTTTTCCACGATGTCGATTGGCTTAGGGGATGGAACCACTCTTCTGTAGCCGCGACCGGAATCCTCGATAAATACCCAGTCCGGATGCTCTTTGCGCATCTCTTCCGCTTGCTCCAGCGTGAAGAAGGAGCCGACTGGCTTCGTTGGATTTTGGAAGTTCGGATCATCCTTGCTGACTTCTACCTGTGTGATGACGCTGGCAACCTTTTTGTTGATTCCTCTTTTGGCAAATTCGTTGGTGAGTGCCTGCTGGATTTGATAGCCGATTCCGCCCTGCGTATCCGCCACGCAATTGACCAGCGGGATCGTAGGCATCCCGGACACTTCATTGGCGATTTCGCATCGTTGCAAAGCAAATCCAACCTGCGGTCCGTTGCCGTGAGTCACGACAACGTTGTACCCTTCCTGCACCATATCTGCTATATTTACTGCGGTTTCACATACGGCTTCATATTGGTCTTGAATCGTGTTGCGACCATTATCCTTAACTAATGAGTTGCCGCCGATAGCAACAATAACGAGTTTTTCCACTGGGCACTTCTCCCTTTGTTAAGATGCTTTTGCAGCTGTTTCACTCTGCGTGATCGTACTGGGTTTGTTCCATTTATAGCACAGCGCATATAAGACGCCGGATATGATCGTCCCGCTAAGGAATGCTGACTTGCTGATGTTTGCCAATAGTGGCACATTTGGCAGGAAAGAGCCGGATAGCGTAATCAAGAAGCTGACGATCAATACGCCGCATGCCACCATATTAAAGCCGTTTTTGTATTCTCCGTTTTCACCCGGTTTTACGTAGATCGCAGATAAATCTAGCCTTCTTTTTCTTTCAATGAAGAAACTGACTAGCATGATCCCCGTAATTGGGCCGTACATGGAGCCGATAAAGCTATAGAACATATACAGCGCGGCCGTACCATTTACCAGCTTCCAAGGTAAAATGACAGTCCCCAATACAGCTGTCAAGATAGCTGCTGATTTCACTGTAAACATTTTCGGAAGAAGCGCTGTCATTTGCAGTCCAGATGGAAGCAAATTTCCAAACACAACATAGCTCGTCGAACCTATATTCAGTGCCAGCAACAAGATAATGACGGCAACAGGATTCCCAATTTGATCAATGGCAACGACGACATTAAAGTCTTTGATGCCAAACGCGATTTGTGTTCCAACCAACAATCCTACACACGTAATTCCAAACAAGATGTAGGATGCAATCATTCCAAGCGGCAGACCAATCATCGGAGCTTTCGGGTGTTTTGCCCTTTGCGTAAGGTCTGCGATATTGACAATCGGGCCACCCCAGTTCGATACCAATGCACTTACACATGCGATAAATACAAGCCAATTCTCCATCGGTTTGGCAGGAGCATAAGCAAAGATTGGACCAAATCCGCCAGCAACGCTGATCGCCCAAATCGCTGCACCTACGATGAAAATATAGATGATCGGTGAAGACCATTTACTAAACAGACTGAGAATTTTCATTCCACCTAAAAACAATCCAACTGTAATGATCCACAGGATCACAAAAGAAAGCATGGTCGGGAAATCTAATCCGAGAAAATCAAAGCCTGGAACCATATCCATGTAGCCAGGGAATATTTTTGCAAAAATGACATTAAAGGATTGTGCGCCAATAATTGTTTTTGTCCCAAAAAACACTACCCCAGCGATGAGCCCACGACATATAGCAGGGATGATCGAGCCTTTTACACCAAAGGAGCTGCGCAACAGCATCGAATAGCCAATCCCGTACTTTGTTCCTGCATAGCCATTCAACACATAGCCCGCCGAAACAATCAAGGCAGCAATCATGACTGCCCACAAGACTTGCGGAACGGATAATCCGAGGACAAAGAATCCGGCTACCGTCATGTACGACATGAGATTATGCACAGCGCCCATCCACACGGTTACGTAGTTAAAGGTGCCCCAATCTCGATTTTCGGAAGTCTTTGGCAAAATATCGTCCGCGTATCCATAGGACTTGAATTCTTCATATGATTCCTTTACGTTTGCCTGTCCCATGTTCATTCACCTTCCTCTTTCGACCCAGCTTTCGCAACCTTCTTTTGCTGCGAAAGCTGAATCACCTAGGATGAAAAGCTATTGGCTAATCGTTTCCGTCACTGCGAGCAATGCCTTTTCAAAAGCTTCCATTGGCGGATAGGTAATACCCGCACCGATCATGCCGATACCTGCGTCTTTATGCGCGATAGCGGTGTTGATAATCGGCAGGATGCCCGTTTGGATCACCTGACGAATATCGATGCCTGTTGCGACACCTTGGAAGTCTAAGAGTGGAATCGTTACGTTTGGATTTTCTGCTGTCGTGATTTCTTTCATCGTGGTGGAGAAGCCGATCGCTTCTTCAACCGTTCCGCCTACGAGTGCAACAATCGCTGGAGCTGCCGCCATCGCGAAGCCACCAATCCCGTATGTTTCGGTGATCGCACTGTCCCCGATATCCAAGCCGGAATCCTCTGGCTTGTAGCCTGCAAACATCGGACCGATTACCTTTTGAGCTGGCCCAGTAAACCAGGTGTTGCCAGCCATACCGCTTACACGGATACCGAACTCAACGCCATTACGCGCCATCGTGGTAACAATCGTGCTATTCTCGATGCCGTGCGCTGCGTCAAGTGCGCATTTGCACAGAGCCATCCATGTCGGGCCAGAGAAGTAATCGCTGCTTGCGACGAAGTCGAATACTTCGCGCTTCTGTTCTTTTGTGAAATCTGTCTCCAAAATGTACGGAGTCAGCGCTTGAATCAACAGGCTCGTACCTGCGTTGTTGCGGTTGTGGCATTCGTCACCCATGTGCAGCGCTTGCGCCAGCATGAGACGAAGATCGATTTCGCCAGCGATTTTCATTGCATCACGCAGCATTGGTCCCAATACATCGCGCATCCAGTTCAGGCGGGCGATAACAGTTTCATCGTTGGCACCCATGCGCAAAATTTTAGCCATTTGCTCACTCAGGTTGGTGTAAGCGACGTTGCCATACGTTTTGTTTTTGACTACATGCATGAACATCGAAGCGGATGTCACACCTGCCATGGAGCCTACGCAGTTGTGTTCGTGGCATGGAGAGAACGTAATTGCGCCAGAAGCAGCTACCTGTTCAGCTTCCTCGATGTCTTTTGCCAAGCCTTCGAATACGATTGCTCCGGTTACAGCACCTTTCATTGAGCCGCACATTTTGTCCCAAGTGATCGGCGGACCTGCGTGCAGAATCGTGGTTTTGGTCATGCCTGGTACCACATTGATCGCTTGGTCGAAGCCTACGAGCATCGGCTGGGAGTTGATGATACGTTCTACCGCCAGCTTGTTTGCCGCAGCGATTTTCTCAGCGACAGATGCGTTTTCCAGTCTGTCGAGAGCGTTGATCAGCTCAGGCTTTCCACCGCCTGGTGGCTTCCAATCCAGATGAGACGCATTCGCATTTTGCTTGATGATATCGTCTTTGAAAAACTCGATCCCTACGTTGATCGCATGAATTTTCCCGTTAAACAGCTCGTTGATTTTGCTCATGATTATTCCCCTTTCGCAACAAATTCTCTAGCCAGAAGACCTGCGTTCGTACTGCTGCTCGCAATCGTTACACCCGCATCCATGAGCTTCTTCACTTGCTCATCAAAGTTCGGTGTATCGAGGTCTGTACCCAGCACGTAGCCCAGGATTTCCAGGTGTCTGCCTTCCTTGGCAGCATTCGCTTTTGCTTCCAGGATCGCTGGCAGCATCACGCCGACAGGATCTTCGTGGGAACCGAAGCCCAAGATGAAGTCCATCAGAATGACGCCGACGGAAGGATCTTTTGCTTCTTCCAAAAATCTCGCGATGCGCGTGGAAGGATCGATCATTGGGTGCGGCTTGCCATTTGTAAAGTCGTCATCGCCCATGTCGAGGAAAGTGTGAGCCTTGCTCTCATGGATGTTTTTCAGCTTGTAGTCTGCTTTCTTTTGAATGTTGCTATATACGTCTTCATACTTGTCCATCGCGAGGTACATGGCTTCGTCGCACAGCGTACCGCCGCAGAACAGCCCGCGAACGTATTTTTGTTCCGGTGTCAGCTTTGCCCGCACTTCTTCAATCAGCGGCCAGTTGAGTGCTCGCTTGTTAAGCTCGTCCTCGTTGGCACCAGCGAGCACTACTGCTTTGATGGCTGCTTCCTTGCTCGTCTTGGCAAAATGTCCGCCTGCTTCCAGAACTGGCGTTTCTTCTCCACCAATGAAATACACAACGACAGGTTTTTTGCAGCTTTTCACTTGCGCCAACACTTTTTCCTGTACACTTGCTGCTGGTGGCTTGGAAATGAGTACGATGACCTTTGTCGCCTCATCCTCTTCCAGTGCTTTGATTCCATCGAGCATCATGATGCCGCCGACTTGCTCGGATAGGTCGCGACCGCCTGTACCGATCAGCTGCGTGATACCGCCGCCGAAGTCGTGAATACGCACGCTCACCTCTTGGCTGCCTGTACCAGACGCACCTACGATCCCGATGTTGCCTTTTCTCACCGCGTTTCCAAAGCACAGCGCCACATTGCCGATAATCGCAGTACCGCAGTCAGGCCCCATCATCAAGAGACCTTTTTCATGCGCGAATTGCTTGAGGGCGATTTCTTCCTCGATGCTCACGTTATCGCTGAACAGCATGACATGCAGATCGTTTTCCAATGCTTTTCTCGCTTCTCTCGCTGCGAATGCACCGTTTACCGAGATGACAGCCAGGTTTGCCTCTGGAATGCTGGCTGCCGCAGAATCAATCGTGGAGTATTTGATCTCTGTTGTCGATTTGCTGCCGCCTTTTTTCTTGAACAGCTCTTCGATGGCGATGAGAGCACTCTCGCACAGCTCGTCTGTCGCTGCCTTCACCACGATCATCAAGTCGCTCGTTTTTGCTGCTTCCAGCTCAGGTGTGAGCAAACCGACGTTTTTCAATACCTCTTTATTCATGTCGGTTCCCATCGCGATAACCGCTTGTTCGACACCTTCAATTTGATTCGCTTTTGTAGAGAGAGACATCAGGGATACCGAGTCAAAATACGTGCTTTGCTTGATTACGACTTTGGTAGACATACATTACCTCCAGCTTCTAGATTTCGTTCCAAACCACATAGGATGCCAAACAGGATATCCGTACCCGACGACGAGCCGATCCTGATGATTTTGTCTAAAGCAGGGACAAGCTCTTCCAAGGAGCCGGATATCATGCATGAAAGCAGGTCATTTAGCGACTCTCTTACTTGTCCATGTGCTGCTTTTTTCAGCGTGATCGCACTGATTTCGTTCGTTAATGCTTGGGACGAACGGACGATTTCATCGAAAAATGGGCATGACAAACAAGAGGAAATGTTTTGCATTTTGTATACACTGCACAATCCCACTAAAAAATCGTCACCCGATGGTGTTAACCCCGGCCCCAGTCCGATAAGACTTATCGCATGCTGAGTAGCTGACTCTATGCGTTTGTTCGCCAGATCGTCGGAAAGCATACCGGCACGCTGGATCAGCATACGGGACATCTCTTTCTCAAACGGACTGGCAGGTTGGGAGGACATCTTCATGCCCCCCGTCTTGCCGTATTCATCTACATAGTTTTTCGTGAACGCCACATTTCGGCGCAATACTTCTACGGCTTCTATGTCACAAGGATAGGAAGGAAGGACCCCTTCCCACTTTGCTGCTTGCTGAATCCATATTCGCAAATCCGCTCCGATAACGAGCGTGCCATCTTCCGTAATGACCGGAGTATTAACGGGCAGCCCCAGCTCTGAAAAGCCTTTTACATCAATGATGAGCGTGTTCGGTGCATTGTCTAGCTGATGGTTGCCAATGGTGTACAATTCCCCGTTTTCGCTGCATTTCAGATTGATCGTGCGCTCAAAAGTACTGTGTACGGTCCCGCTAAAGTTTGCTCGTGCCAAACGCTCAAGGAAACCAGCATCGCCAGACAACGCCTGGATGTACATGGGACGCTTTACTTTGCTCCTGCTTCCAGCAAGATGTTTTCGATCTCGGTGTAGCCTTTTCTTCTCGCAAGCTCAAGCGGTGTTACGCCGTATTTATCTACCATGTGCACATTGCAGCCATGCTCAATCAACAGCTTGATGATCGTTTGTTGCTTTTCACCGCCATCACCTAAGATGATCGCTTCGATGAGTGGTGTCCAGCCCACAAAGTTCGTATGGTTTACATTGATGTCAGTCGTCGTTACGAGCTCACGTACGATGTCCACATGACCTTTTTCAGACGCTGGGGTAATCCCTACGCCACCAAAACGAGTCAACAGCTCCAGGTTTGTTCCTGCCTTGATCATCATTTTGACGAGCTCCAGCTTGCCGTTGATGCAACCGAACAAGAACGGGTTGAAGCATGTCTCATCCTGCAAATCTACATCTGCACCTGCTTCTACCAAAAACGATACCGCTTCCAATTTGTCGTTCATCGCAGCAGTCAGAATCGCTGTACGCTTTTGTCTGTTTCTTGCGTTAATATCTACGCCCTGCTCCAGATGCTTTTTCAGTGCTTCGATATTCCCCTCAGCCGCTGCCTCGAGAAATGCTTGTACTACGCTTTTGTCTGTCATAGTAAGCCCTCCATGATCTCGTGATTGAACACCCCGCCAAGATTGGCTCGGTGCTTGCTCTTTTAAAAAACAATTAGACAAGCACCACGTACTTACATCATTATTTTAGACAGGGTGGATGGAATCGTCATTGTGTATGGAAACTAAAAAAATTGAGGTTCACTTGTGCACATTGCACAATTACAGGAATCCCTTTGTGGCAAAGGAGTGAACAAGGTGCTGACCATCAAAGATTTGCTTACCATTCAATCCATAGACGGCATCAAAATCATCGCAGGAGAGCAAGGCATTAACAACGTCATCTCCATCGTCAATATCATGGAGAACCCGGATGCTTTTGACTGGCTGTCTTCTAATGAATTACTGCTCTCCACCGGATATATTTTCAAGGACAATCCCGAGCTGCAAAATACAATCATCAAGGAATTGGCGGAGATCAACTGCTCCGGGCTCTGCATTAAGATGCATCGCTATTTCGATCAAATCCCGCAAAACATGATTGATCATGCCAACAAGTATGGACTGCCGCTCTTGGCCCTGCCTTTTGAATACACGCTGTCGAAAGTGATTGCCATTATTAACGAAAAAGCCTCCGGGCGCTACGATTTGTTGAATCGCAAAACATTGGACATGCATAACGCCCTGTTTCGCATTGCGCTGGAAGGTGGCGGACTGGATCGCATCGCCTCCGAGCTGTCTGAGACGATCAACAACCCGATCCTTATACTGGACCAGGACTGGCATCTGCTTCATTACACGGAAATCTGGCACAATCCGATTCCGCTTGACTCCTGCCTGACCTTAAGCAAAAACAGACCTGTTTTTACCCGTGACTTCACGGAGTCCGTTCCGCGAAATATTAGCCAGATCAAAAAGTCGATCAAGCGTATCTACCATGCGAAGGATTATGAAGTTAAATGCAGGATTCTACCCGTTGCTGTAGCCAACCACATCTATGGATACATCGTCGTCTGGCAAACCGTTTGGGAGCTTACCGAATTTGACTACATCGTGTTGGAGCAGGCATCCACGATCGTGGCGCTGGAGCGGATCAAGGCGAGGGAAATCGAGGAAGTGAAGCTGAAGATCAGGCAAGACTTTTTCGATGACTTGCTCACAGGTAAAATTACGTCCTCTGACTCGCTGCAAACCTTGTGTGATTTGCACGGACTGCAAGCGAGCTACATGTATTTTTGTATGGTCATGAATATCGAGCCGATTGAACTGGAAAATTTGGAGGATATCATCGATCGCAAATACGAGCTGGATCGAATCGCCAAAAAATGTGTTGACCTCGTCTATGACAATTCGAGTAAAGCTCCTGGGGAAATCACCTGCTTTTATCGGAACAATCGAATCATTATCCTCATCGGACAAAATGAGCAAAAACCCGTGGTATCTGCAAGTGAAGCCAAGCAATTCGCGAATGAGCTGTACAGCGCTCTCGTGGATAAAATCAAGAAAACCTTGTTCTTTATTGGGGTCGGACGTCAGTATAAAAACATCGCTTCTCTCCACAAGAGCTTTACCGAAGCACATGAAGCGATCCGCCTGATGCAAAAGTTCAACAGCAAGGGCGACGTCTCTCATTTCGATGATTACTCCGTCTATCATTTCCTGGGCTCCAACATTAAGGACATTGAATTGGAAGACTTCTTTTTGAAGCGTCTGGGGAAGCTGTACGAGCATGATCAAGAGTTCGGTACGAGCCTCATGGTGACCTTGGACAATTACTTTCTGTACAATCAAAACGTCAGTGAAGCGGCCAAAGCGATGTTCATTCACCGCAATACGTTTATTTACCGGATCGAGAAGATCAAGGAGATTTTGAACATGGATTTGAAAAACTCGGAGGAACTACTGCAAATCCAGCTGGCGCTCAAGATCGGCAAGCTTTTGCATAAGGAGTAAAGCTCGAAAGAGCTTGGTCATCAGGCTGTAGTGGTCGGGAGGAAGGCGTGCCACATGTTTTCCAGTCGCCTTTTTCCTCACTTTGTTCGGGCGGTCTCCTTCCAAACATGTGACACACCTTCCCGTACAGCTGTTTGGGTAGCTCGTTTTGAAACTACTCGTAAGAGTAGGGGCTTGCCGAAGATTTCGCTCGAATACAAAAAGAGCCTCTTTAAAGAGGCTCTTTTCTCTTATTTGCTACTGTTTAGTTATGAATATATTTTTCAAAGACTTTACCAAAATCTTTGACGACATACTTGTATCGGATGTCCTCCAGCCAATCGAAGGTGTATTGGTTGATGGACTTGAATTGTGAAGCTACGTCTGCTTGTTGTCCAGTTACGCGACTCAGTGTGCTTTGGGCGACCTGGAGGCTTTCTTTTGCATGTTGGAGCGTAAGTTCGTTATCGTGCATAGTCGAGGCGATCTTCACAAGTGCTTTGTAGAGGTCTTTTAATTCCTCCAAATGCTTTTTGTTTACATCGATCGAGTAGTGCTCATTGCCCATCGTGAACTTGATTTCCACATCCAAATCGACAGTTCCGGCTGTTTCCAGATACACGTTAGAGATCGGGTGTGTGTGGTAGGAATAGCGGCGCAGCATGCGTTTTTTGCTGGTGGCACTCGTTCCATCCAGATGCACTAGTCCCAGATTGGTGAAGCAATATTCGTCGGACTTTGATTTGATCAAAAAATAGATTTTCTCATGGTCCTCATGCATGATGTAATCATCAGCGTCCACCTTGTCGTAATCCGCTGGTTTTACCACGATTCCTACATTGCTCAAGCCGAGCGCGTCTGCTGCAAGCTTTCCAAACATGAATGAAACAACTCCCCTCGATATGTACGGTGTAACCTTTACCATTTATACGTGCGTGGGGAGGCTTAGTTGCAAAGTGCTTCACTCTTTTTTGAAGATGCTTTTCAGTTGTTCAGCAGGGTTCCAACCTTCTTGAGGATGTCATTTTACAGCCAGGTCGTCTTTTCTTCCGCTGCTACCCGACTGGTCTCCGGAGCATCTGCCTCGGGATAGCCAATGAACAGTGTGCCCACGACCTTTTTATTTTCAGGCGATCCGAGGAATTGCAGCAACCGCTCGTCGCGAACCAAGCCGACTCCTCTCGTGCGCCAAACCATGCCCAGTCCCAGTTCCTTTGCTGCCAGCCACATGGAATGAATCGCGCAGCAAACCGCGTATTCATTATCTTCTGAGGATGCTTCATCCCCTGGGATCACATCAGCGGTGGCAACAATGACGAGCGGTGTTTTTTCCAGAACAGCCAAGGAATCCTGCACGAGATTCGGCTTGGTCGGAAAACGCTCCAGCAAAAATTCCTTCGCGATTTCCTCGAACCGCAGCTTCGCTTCTCCTCTGATCACGTAAAAATGCCACGGTTGACGCAAGCGGTCGTTCGGAGCTAGCACTGCGCAATCTAGCAACGCTTGGATTTTTTCGGTTTCTACTTCTTTTGGAATATAGTTACGCACGGCTCTTCTGCTTTTGAGTGCCTCTAGTACGGACATGCTGGTTCCTCCTCGGTTGTACCATTTTCTTACGAATCCCAATCATTATAACGTATAGGTATCCATCAACGGGAATGAATCGCCAAATGTGCTTGGTGTTCGTCTTCTTTTGCCACGTAGATGTCGTATTGCTTATGATCTTCTTGGGGTAACATTCCCATGTCTACCCCTAAATGACGAACTGCATGAGAATGAATGCGTGTGCGAAAACGAATGCCATGAGCACTTAGCTTGTTTACCACGTGTATGTATCCTTCATGACCAAACGCAGTATGGATCAAGCACTTGTACTTGGAAAAAAGGGTGAGAAAAAAATCCATCATCCGCTCCACTCCCCTTCTTTTTTGTAGTATATTCCAATTATTGCGGAAAAGAGAGGGGCATTCTACTATGAATCGAAAGAAAGTGTTCACGGGTTCGCCTTGGGAACCTGTCGTGGGCTATTGCCGCGCAATTCGAGTCGGAGACCGTATTGAAGTGGCTGGCACTACTGCCATGAAGGACGGGGAAGTCGTTGGTTTAGACGATGCCTATGAACAAACGCGGTTCATCCTAGAGACGATTGAAAAAGCATTGCGAGAACTAGATGCTGATTTGTCTCATGTGGTAAGAACGCGGATGTTTGTAACAGATATCAGCAAGTGGGAAGAGATCGGAAAAGCACATGGAGAGTTTTTCCGCGAGATTCAGCCAGTCGCTACGATGGTTGAGGTCAAGGCATTGATTGACCCTCGCCTGCTCGTTGAAATTGAAGTGGAAGCCATTATTTAGCATACTGGTTAGTTGGAAGCGGACCGACGACTTTTCCTGTCGATCCGCTTTTTGCTTTTTCTACGATTGTGTGAGCTCCTCAGGGATATCAAGACCTGCCTTCTCTGCTTCTTCGAGGTGATGTTTCGCCAGAAGCTCGTCCACATATTGAGCTTCATTCCGGTAAATTCTTGCCAGCTCGATATGTGCATGCGGGTAATCTCTTTCCAAAGCAGCATGAAAATAAGTGATGGCGGCGTCGATATTTTTGGCTGTACCATACCCATTACTGTAGAAAATCCCCAAATTATAGGCACTGAAATCGCTGCCTGCTTCGTAATCCTGCTGATAATAATGCAGCGCCTTTTCGTAATTCCCTTTTGAATCATGCAAATAGCCAAGCCATTCAAAGACTGGAGAGCCTAATACCTCTCCCTGTTCATAATGCCAGAGGGCTTTGTCCAAATCTTGTGGCACCAGCTCCCCCTCATAATAGGTGGCGCCAAGATTGTTGTGAGCCAGCGCATGACCGTGTTCTGCCGCCTTGCCCATCCAGTACATAGCCTGATCGGCATCAGGCTCCGTGCCTATCCCGTGTCGATAGCAACAGCCTAATCCATTCATAGCATGGTGGTTGCCTGCCGCAGCCCCTAATCCATACCAGTAAAAAGCTTTATCAGCATCCTCGAAGCCTTCCAGACTGTAATACATATGGGCAAGGTTGTTCATGGAGGGGTCATAGCCCTTTTTAGCCGCAAGCGTATCGTACAGAATGGCTTTCTCATAATCACCTGCTTCATACGCTTCCATGCCCAGGTTGTACAACGTTTCTACCGGCGTGTACTGATCTACGCTGTCACCATCGGATTGCTCCCCTTTGGCATAGGCCAGCAGTCGCTTGCGAACCTCGTCATCAAAATAATAGCTGTAATAACGATCGCAGGCTTCCTCCAGCACGAGCGTTTTATCTGCCCTCGACATGCCGTACTCGCTTACTAAATAAACGTCGTGACCCTTGAAGGCATAAGCAAAACCCTCGACCAGTGGCTTTTTCACCACCAGATCGAATTCGAAATCACTCCATCGCTTTTCCGGCGATAAGGCAATGCTCCATAATCCATTTCTCTTCAAAGCATACGCATCCTGATGCAGCCAAAAAATGTTCTCATAATCGTCTAAGGGGAATAACCACGCTGGTTGATCGGCAGCTCCATGAAAAACACCTAGCTTTCCATCTTTTTTCGCCAGCACCTGATCGCACTGCCCAGCCTCCGTATACACCTCTAAATCAATCAGTTCATCATATTCGTACGGCAGCAAAAGACTCTCCTGCTGCTTACCATAAGCGGCGTACTTCTTCCCCTTGCGCAGAACGAGCAGATTCGGAAAATGGGTTTGGCGATTCAGTTTATCGAAGCCGGATGCGCCGACAGTGCCGTCTTTTTTGTACAAGGTGCTATGATTTGTATCCTTGTGTGGTTTGACAAGGATTAACCCTTCGTCGATCTGTTCCACCGCCGCCAGAGGAAATTCCCCGACGTATTTCCAATATTCGTTAAAGATTTTCCGATTCTTCCTGCCTTTGACCGCTGTATGGTAAAAGCCGTCTCCGCACTTGAAAGCTTCTTCATGCTCAAAATCTATCGTTACAGAACCAGCTTCGTCTAGTACGCCCCACTTTCCGTCTTTCTTTGCCGTATAAAATCCTTGGTAATCGAGCGGTTCCAATTCTTCATAGTGGGTCGGGAAAATCGTTTTCCCTTCCAGATTGATCAGACCATATCGATCGTTTCGTTTGACAATGGCACCAGCAGAGCCGTATTCAAAATCGTAGGCATCCTCCCACTCCAATGGAATGACGATTCTCCCGGATTTATGTACATAGCCGTATTTGCCATCTCGGGCAACCACGGCGAGATCTTCGGAAGCGAAATCATAAAAGGCATCGAACTGAGGGGCGAGCACTACGTTTCCCTCTGCGTCTTTGAGACCAAGCAAGCCAGCTTCCTCAAAAATCTCCACGTCAGGTTGTTCTTCATAAGGCCGCCAGATGTGTCCCCAGCCGTATTGGTAGTCCTCATAATTGAGCAGCTCGGCAAAAGAACGGAAGCCCGGGTTCACATCCAACAATTCGGAGTAGTTCAGCAGTGAGATGTCATCGTTGTCCATTGCCTTAGTCATGATCTCATTGTTATGGGCTATATTGGCGCGCAAGTTTTCCGCCTGCTCGTCATGAGGGATGTCATCCATATTGAATACGTCCCAGGCATCGATGTGAAAATACGGAAGTGTTCGTTTTTCCAGATAGCTCAGAAGCTGATTTCTCGCTTCCGAAAATCCTTCTTTGTTACCGATTAACCCTTCCTGCCTCTCCAGGAAATCGTAGAATCGCTTCATGTTTGCGATGCCTGTCTGCGCGTCGTAATAGAGTCCGGAATTGTCTGGCTCGGTATGGTTGTTGTAATTATTTCCGGCGATTGAACCACCTTCTATGAAGAGCGGCTGCAAGAGTAGGGGAACCTCATAGCCCCATTCCACCATCATCGTGTCGTTGTCTTGCGCTTGAGAAGGCTCACTGACGTTATATACATAGACTCTGTGTGACATGTCTTCTCTCCCTTTGATTTCCAATTGCACTTGATCCCATTGTAAGCAAATCTAGCAGAGCAAAACAATCCGACTGATGGGCTATCCAAATGAAAAAAGCTGACTAGCAAAAATCATGCTGGTCAGCCCTTTCTACTTTTTAGCTACAGATCAATGAGAGGGATACTTCCACCCGCACTAATCGGCTCGATTGCCTTGCCCGCCGACCGCACCAAAGTAAAATACTCATAGCAGCCAATGACACCGAAGTCCCCATCGATCACACCCGGATAAGCGCGATTCACGGAATACTCCTGACTTAAGTGAGCCTTCAGCGCCTCTCCTTTTTGTATCCGATAGCCCGAAATATCGACCTTGCCTGTAATCGGAACCGCTGGCTTTGGACCATGATCCGGGCAATGATCGTAGTAGTGTGGGATCGAAACATAGTATAGATCAGGGTATTCTGACGGGGTCATGCTCGCTTCCGCTTGTTTGACGGCTCGTGTCGTTGCCTCGCACGTGACGATATGATCGGGATGGCCCGTTACTCCGTCCGGCGGAAACGTAACGACGACATTCGGCTTCCATTCCTCGATCGCTTCCCGAATCTTACCCACCAGCTCATCCAGATCGGCATTTTGCAAGGAACCATCCGGGTACCGAAACAAGTCGAGACGACTGATTCCCAGCACTTCCGCCGCTGTTTTCAGCTCTAGTTCTCGATGTTTTGCCAGCTTTTCTCTACAATCGATATCGAATGGACCGCTGCGCCCTTTGCAGCCGGAGGTAATGCACAAATAACACGTTTCGTGCCCAGCGTCCTTGCACTTTGCCAACGTTCCCCCGCAGGCAAAAGACTCATCATCCGGATGGGGGAAAACGACCATTACTTTTTTCATTTCTGACACCTCACTCACCGCCCGATTGGCGTTCTAGATAAGCCAATCCTTTTGCTATGACACCGTAAATCGGATCGTTTTGCGCATTTTCGATGACGACCTGAGAAGCGTACTCTCGGACACGCTCTACGACGATCTCTCGCACGCGATCATCGTTTTGCAAAACGCCCCCCTGCATAATCATCTGAAACGGCTTGGCTTTCATTTGCAACGTATCAATGACCGCCCGAGCAGCATCGAAAAGCTCTTCGCCTGCGACCTGCAAGATAGCTACTGCCACCTTATCTCCTGCGAGTGCAGCCTGGCTGACTAACGGCGACAACTCTCCTACCTTCTCGACGGAATAATGCTCACTGTACGTCCAGTTAAACAACTCATCTACGCGTCCCAGTCCAACGTGCGGGAGGAGCAGCTCCTTCAATGCAGTCGGCTCGCCGCGGCCATCTGCTGCTTTTAATACCGCCATAATCGCTTGCTTACCGATCCAATAACCGCTGCCCTCGTCACCGACCCGATGCCCCCAGCCTCCTGCTCGCGCCGTTTCCTGTTCATCATTTACACCAAAGGCAATCGAGCCAGTGCCTGCGATGACCAAAATGCCGGGCTTGCCTCCGGTCGCACCGAGCAAGGCCGCAAACCCGTCGTTTTCCACAATCAGCTGCTGGACACGAATACCGAGCTGGTGCAGTACCTTGCTCACCATCCGCGAGATCACCTGTCGATCATACTCCGTGTCCAGGCCAGCGATCCCGAACACCGCGCACTCGATTTCCCATTCGATTGGTCCAGTCGGTGTCGGAGTGCCGCTCATAAAGGGGGCAATGGTTTGACGAGCGATTGCATCGTCCAGAGCTTGGCTGATCGCTGCAACCACCTCACGAGCTGCCGCTTCCTCCCCGATCCCTTGATAATTGCATGAACCGGAGCGTCCTGCACCGATTTCATTTCTGGAGCGGTCCACCAGTACCGCCAGACACTTGGTGCCCCCTCCGTCCACTGCCAGAAGAGGTATTCGCACCACTGCCATTACCCCACACTCCATTCAGCTGTCAAATGATCAAGCCCTTTCATCACATTCACATTCGCCTGTTTTTTCTGTGCGAGCCATTCTGTTTCCTGCTGGAGAACCGCTTGGCGAACGGCGATCATGCGCTTCATTTCCTCTGGATTTGGTCCACCAGGAAGCTTGCGGATCATTACAAAATGAACGGGGTCAAGCGCCAGTCTGAGCTCTTCTGCTGTGAGCGACAGCTCCCGCCCGATTACTTCCACGGCTGCACGGTTTACCAGCTCCAAGCTGATTTGGTTTGCAGCGAGCTGCTCGCTCATCGCTTCTTTTACCACACGACTCACGATGTGATGAGATTTGCGGAACGAAAGCTGATCCGTGCGCACCAATGTATCCGCGAGCTCTGTGACTGTCGCAAAGCTGCCTTTTGCCCGTTCCAAGAGGACGTCCTTGTTCACTTCCATCGTACCCACAACGCTCGCCATCAAGCGATACATCTGCTCGAGCACGCCCATGCTCCGCCACGCGTATGGCTGCATGTCATCCTCGGTATCCACGATATCGCCAAAAGGCGTATTGTGCATCATCGTAAGCACTGTCGTCGCATTGCCTGCCGCACTGGACAACAGCGAGCGCATATGCTCAAAAGAAACCGGATTGCGCTTTTGTGGCATGATGGAGCTGATCTGCACGTACGGACTCGCGACTTTTAACCCCGCGAATTCCTGTGTGCACCAGAGCAGCATATCTTGAACCGTACGCCCCAAATTAATGGCTGCTAATTGTACGGCTGTCGCTACCTCCCCTAAATAATCCGCGCCGCAGACTGCATCATAAGAATTTTCCACCAACTCATCAAATCCGAGCAATTCGCGCATCCGCTCCCGGCTGATCGCAAAGCCAGAAGTCGTCAAGGCCGCTGCCCCCATGGGTGAGCGATTGACTGTGTGATAGGCTTGGATCAATCGCTTGATATCACGGCTGAGCATGTCAGTAGCCGCCATGATGTAATGCGCCATTGTCGTCGGCTGAGCCTGCTGTGTATGTGTGTAGCCAATCATAATCGTATCCACATGCTCATTTGCAAAGAGGAGCAAATGCTCTTTCAGATAGAGGGCAGAAGTCAAGGTCACCAACAATTTTTCGCGCAGCACCATACGGTATATGGTAATCCCCATATCGTTGCGGCTGCGAGCCAGATGCAGATTTCCTGCCACATCAGGAGCCAGTTCCAGCAAACGGCTCTCTACCTGAAAGAACAAATCTTCAAACTGCCCGGTGTAATGCGATTGGCGCAGCTCTTCCATTTCGATCCCACACAGTGCACCAGCAATTCTTTTGGCCTCATCGTCTGTGAGCAATTCTTGTTCACGAAGCATGATCAAATGTGCCTTGTTGATCGCCATCATCGGATGCAGCAAGTGATGCTTTGCTTCATTGAATGCAGGCTCCAAAACCGCCTCCACGTATGTCTTGCCAGGGAAACTGGCTCCCTCCTGTTGAAAAATTCGCTCTCTGTAATTCATCTTTCTTGCATCTCCTTCCCTATCCATTCGTAAGCTGCTTCTATTTTTGCGTCTGATTTTCTTTTAGGAGGGAGGCGACCGCCGTACGATCGCCTTCCCTTCTACTATGATTACTGCTGTGGGCTGATCATGTTGACAAACAATCGGATCGCACCCGGTACGAGTGACGGAATTTCGCGATACCACACGAGCGAGCTGTAGGTATATGTTCCTTTTCCATACTTGGCAGTGAGGTACGTACCCGTAAATTCCTTCTCGCCCTCGTCGCCATTCGAGATTAGCTCAGTGTATTCCTTACCCCACTCGGATGGATTGTAAGCGGAACGATCCTGAATCCAGTTGTCCCAATCTTTCTCCGTGATTTTGTTTGGCGAGTGAAACAAGGCATGATCAGGCGCCAATACTGTCACTTTGGAGGTTTCGTCTGTGACACGCCATTGAATCAGCGGAGCCCCGATTTTGATCGGATAAGGAGCCAGCTCCGGCTTCCATTTATCCTCTGGCTTGTGGTATTGCACGACCAGATTACCGCCGTTTTCCACGTATTTGAGCAAGCGTGCATTCGATGGAATCAGCTCAGGTCGGAAACCATAAGCGCGAATGCCCAGCACGATCGTATCGTATTGATCCAGATCGCCAGACTCGATGTCTTTTGCCGACAGATTGGTCACATTGACTCCCAATTGGGACAAATACTGGTCAATATTGTCAAAGCCACTGGATACGTAACCGACCTTCAATCCTTCCGGCACCTTCAGGTCAAATGCCTGTATGGCAAGCGTCGCTGGTTGAACAAAGTAAGTCGTGCCGATATGCGGGTAACGGATGACCTGGGCCCCGTGTCGGCTCTCTTTTCCACTGCCAGACGCTACTGCTGTCACCGTATACTTATCCGGTTGGACCAAAGCGTCTGCTTTGACCGTAAAGGCAACGGACTTCGTTTCTCCCTTGGCCTCAAAGGCGAGCGGTGCTGCTTGTGGCTCCACGATCCAGCCTTTTGGTACATCGAGAGAGATGGCTGTTTTCGCTGCACCTGGATTGTAGTTTTTCACTGTAACCTTGACCGGGATTGGCTCCTCTGGCTTCTGCGTATTCAAAACCGTCGCATTTGGACTCAGCACCATAGAAAAAGATGGAAGAACTGCAATGGCATCTGCTGGTGCCACATGGCTATTCGCCGTCGAGCCTGCAAAGCTGTAGCTGACATCTGCTGTAATGGCAGGAGCGGCATACGGTTGGAACAGAGCAGCATCAGAAGGAACTGAGACATCAAAAGTCGTTTTCACCGTCTGATTGTAGCCGAGCGATGAAAAGCTGGTAGTCGATTGCGGCTTGGCTTGCCAGCCTTTTGGTACATTCAGCGCGAGATTGATCTTCCCGACTTTTGCTTGGCCGCCGTTGTAAGCCGTGACCGTTACTTTTGTCGTTTGGCCTGCTACCAGTTCAGTTGTCTCAGGTTTTACTTTGGTTACGATCGAGAGCGCTTCGGCACTAGCTTTGTTCAGCTGGGATTTCTTCACTCCCAAACGATGGAGCAAGTCTGTTTTCGTGTCAGTTGGCAGGGAGGAGGCTTCGACTGCTGCCGTCGCTTTTTCCACATCCGCCAACATCTCATGCGCTTCCTTGGCTACGGAGGCAAAGCTTGGGTACGCAGCAATGACCTCTGCGGCATCCTTTTGCAGCTTTTTCAGTTCACCTGCGACTTTTTCCCCGCCAGACTTGCTGGCAACGTCCTTGGCTAAATCGTCAAATGAATAGGCAATTCCCTCAAAAAAGTCTGCTTCCTTGCCTTTTGTCTCTACGATGGATTGATCGAGCTTGTAATAATTGAAGCTTGGCCCTTCGTCATAGTGACGTCCCATGCCCTGGCTCTTGTGCATGAAACGGGATTCTTCGCCGAGTTGGACGTAAGAGGCACCATAAATTTCGTCATAGTCGCCAACAGGCACCTTGACCGAGTAATCCTGTTCCTTTGCAGGCAGATACAGCTTCTTCACCTGCCAAGGAGCCAAGCCTTCCTTTGCATGCTGTGGAAAAACATTTGGATCTGCGGCATCCTTGAATGCCCGTACCGTAATGACATTAATCGCGCGATGATGGCCGTGAGTCGAAGGTTCGTTCAAAAATGCGGGAATCACGACATCGGGTCTCAGTGTCCGAATACGGCGGATGAGCTTTTCATACGCGACATCCTCGCCCCATTTTTGCAAGGTTTCATCCGGACTTTTGGAAAAGCCGAAGTCAAAAATAGGGTCATCGATTTTTTCACTGAGGTTCTCCAGATGGATGTTCGTGATTTTGGAAGCTTCCTGCAATTCGCGGGTGCGAATGATCCCCAGCGCATTACCCAGCTCGCTGCCTATCTCGTTCTGTCCTCCCTCGCCTCGGTTCGCAATGACACTGGATGTGTCCACCCCTTTGCCAAGCGACAAGTACGCAAGCATGGAACTGTGCTCATCGTCCGGATGTGCTCCAGTGTTCATCGCACTGGCAATCGTGGTGAGCGGCTTGATGGCTTTCCACAGGTCGACAACCCCGCGGTCTGCATGGGCGGTCTCGGGTGCTATCGGCATAATCAGACTCGTGGCCAGCACCGCAGCAGTCGTAATCGTGTACAGCTTGGCAAGTTTCCCCTTACTCAATGAACGTTCCTCCATTCCATTTTCAGATTGATGTCTATATCAATCATGGCGGTCTGTACGTTTGCATTTCATTGATGTAGCCATGGATCGACCCACGGTTGGCCCGGAGTGGATGGGGCATTACTGCTTCTGACTGATCATGTTGACGAACAAACGAAAAGCGCCAGGGACTAGCTGTGGAATCTCACGGAACCAGGCAAGCGAGCTGTAGGTGTACGTCCCTTTTCCATAGTGCGCCGTGAGGAAAATGCCGCGGAACTCCGGTTCTCCCGGATCACTTGTCGCAATCAGCTCGGTATACTCGCTCCCCCAGCGAGAAGGATTGTAGATGGAGCGCTCCTGCACCCATCCATCCCAGTCCGCTTGGGTAATCACGTTTGGCTCCTGAAACATCGGATGGTCAGGGGCCAGCATACGGACGTCTGATTGCTCATTGGTCACCCGCCAATCGATCAGCGACTCGCCGATAAAAATAGGGTATGGCGCCAAGTGCGGCTTCCATTTGTCCTCTGGCTTATGATATTGAACGACGAGATTTCCGCCGTTTTCTACATAGTGTAAAAGACGCTGGTTGCTCTCGATTAATTCGCGACGGAATCCGTATGCGCGAATACCGAGAACAATCGTGTCGTAGCGGGACAAATCGCCCGATTGTATTTCGTTTGCGTCCAGATTGAGGCAATTCACCCCAACCGCGCGCAAGTATTTATCCAGATTGTCAAAACCGCTGGATACGTAGCCGATCCGCTGGTTTTTCGGGATGGCCAGATCAAAGGCTTGAACAGTCAGCGTAGCGGCCCGGATGAAATACGTGCGACCGACATGCGGGTATTCAATGACCTGCACATCCTGCGCGATCTCTGTCACACCGTCTGTCCCCGCGACCGTAGCGCTGATCTGATATTTGCCATTCGTCACCTGCGGTGTGGTATGAACAGTAAAAGCGATTGTTTTCGTCTCGCTGCGAAAAGAAAACGGAACATCGACAAAGGCTGGCTCCGCTGTCCAGCCTGCCGGGACAACGAGAGCGACCTTGGCTGTAGAGCTTCCCGGACGGTACTGTTTCAGTGTTACCTTAACCGGGATCGTCTCATCCGTATGCAGCGTGTTTCGCACGACATCTGACGGGGTCAGCGTCACCGCATACGGTGGAAGCACAGCTACACGGCTTTCCGGCTCCACACGAATCGTACTGGCTGTCTCGAAGGCGAAATAGAGCACCTCGACATCGAGCACGGGAGGCTTGTAAGGATGGAACAGCTCCGTCTGTGCAGGAATCGATACCTCAAATACGGTGCACACCGTCTGATTGTAGGCAAGTCGTGGAAACACAGTTGGCGTCAGTGGTTTCGCCGTCCATCCAGCAGGGACACGCATACGCAGCTGCACATGCTCAACCTCAAGCGAGCCGCCGTTGTAAGCCGTTACGGTAACCGTTGTCGTCTGCCCTGCCACCCACTCGCCCGTCTCCGGCTTGATTTTCACGACCAACGAAAGAGCCTCGGCACTGGCACGGTTAAGCTGCGCTTCCTTGAGTCCTAGCCGATACATCAAATCTATCTTTGTTTCTTCATCGAGTGGAGCCTTGCATACTTCTTGTTGTGCAGTCGCAAGCAAAGCTTTCATGCGGTGAACCCTTTGTGCCACTTCAGCAAATCGCGGGTAGGCATTCAATACATCTGTAGCCGCATCGTGCATTCGGTGCAGCACTTCCGCGAGTTCTTGCCCGCCTTTTGCAACGATACCCTGCGCCAGATCAGCAAAACTGACAGGCAGTCCGAAAAAAAAGTCGCGCTCTTTTTCAGGTGCCGGAAAAACCGATGCATCCAAGCGATAGTAATTGTAGGTCGGGCCTTCATCGTAATGAACACCCATTCCCTGTGTCTTATGCATAAACCTCGATCGTTCACCAAGCTGCACATAGGATGAGCCGTAGATTTGGTCGTATTCCCCCACGGGTACCGCGACGTGATAATCATCATTGTCCATGATTGGAAGATACAGCTTTTTCATTTGCCACGGCAAAAGTCCAGCCTGCCTATGCGCAGGAAAGATCTGTGGATCGGCTGCTTCGTGGAAAGCTCGCTGTGTCAGTAACGTAATCGCCCGGTGATGTCCGTGTGTCGTCGGTTCATTTTCAAAGCAAGCGATGACGACATCGGGGCGCAGCTCCCTGATTTTTCGAATCAATCGCTCATACACGACCTCTTCGCCCCATTTGCGGAAGGTTTCTTCGGCGCATTTGGAGAACCCGAAATCATGAATGGGATCATCCAGCTCTTCGCTTAAGATGCCAAGCGTCACATTGCTAAGAGAGGAGGCTTCTTCCAGCTCACGCGTCCGGATAATCCCCAGCGCGGTACCTTGCTCGCAGCCAATTTCGTTTTGGCCGCCTTCCCCTCTCGTCGCGATCACACTCGTGGTATACACGCCTTTCCCCAGCGCCAAATATGCAAGCATCGCACTGTGCTCATCGTCTGGATGGGCACCTGTATTCATGGCACTGGCAATGGTAGCGAGCGGCTTAATCGCTTTCCACAGATCGAGCAGTCCGTGTTCTCCCTGCATGGTGCGAACAGATGCGGGAATAGGCGGGCAGGGCAGTTTGGTCGGCTGTACATTCGGTGATTTCTTGTCCATCGATTCACTGACATCCACGTGAAGCTCCCCCTTTTTGACGAAGGCATCCAGCTTTACACGGTCGTTCCCGCTTTATCTCCGGTCAGTTTTCTGGAGATGAACAACACGATGATGATGACCACGATTTGCAAGACACCATAGGCGCAAGCGGTGCCGAATTCATTACTGTACATGCGTTGGAATACCGCGACAGACAATGGCGTTGTCTTCGGTGTGAAGATCAGAATCGAAGCCACGAACTCCCCGATACACTGGACGAATGCCAAGAGCGTACCTGCGAGAATTCCCCCCCACGCCATCGGGAACACGACACGCCTGAAGCTGTACCACCAGGAAGCACCGAGATTTCGCGCAGCCTCCTCAACAGATGGGTCCATCTGCATCAAGGTCGCATTGGTAGAACGAAACACAAGTGGCAGATGTCGGACAAAATAAGCCAATGGGATAATCCAGAATGTTCCGATCAAAACCTGTCCAAAGCTAAATGCATTTGGCTCACTGAACGCAGCAATCAGGTTGATCGCCACAACTGTCCCTGGCAATGCCCATGGCAGCATGATCAACACATCCAGAAGCGTTTTCCCGCGAAACTTGAGACGAACCATGGCATATGCCGCAGCTACACCGAAAATGACGATCCCGACTACCGCGATCGCAGACAACTGCAAGCTGTTGAGAATCGGACGCCATGTCTTACTATCCGTGAACAAATCCATGTAATGCGACAAGGTATACTCAGGAGGTAATATTTGCACCGTCCAGGTACCATCCACCGAGAAGGAAATGAGTACCAATACGAGAATTGGCAGCATCAGAATGATTGTACCGATAAAAGACAGCACAATCGTGGTGTAACGTCCCGCTTTGCTCTTGATCTCAGTACGGTGCACGCTGACCCCTTTGCTCAAGTTCTGGTAGTTGCGCGCGCCTTGGTACCAACGCATGATCAAAAGAAAAGCCACAGAAACAATCGAAAGAATCGTAGACTGTGTCGCAGCCATGTCCAAATCCCCATTGGTGCGAGACAGATAGATTTGCATCGTCATCGTCCGGTCAATGCCGAAAATGAGCGGTGCCGTATAAGAAGCCATCGAAATCATGAAAACCAACAGAGAAGACGCGACCATGGCTGGCGTGAGCATCGGCAAAATAATACGCCGCCAAACGGTAAAGCGATTCGCTCCAAGACTGGCTGCCGCTTCTTCCAAGGACGGGTCGAGTCCCTTGATTGCTGCTGTTGCGGTCATGAAAAAGTAGGTGTACATCGTAAACGTATGAACGACGACCACACCCCACATTCCTTTTAACGAGAAAGGAACCTGGGCAAGCCCGAACAGCTCTTTGATCGCCCGTGGAACGATTCCGCTTTCTCCGTACAAAAAGGTAAACGAGAGAACACCAATGAGTGGAGGCAACGCCATCGGAACCAAAGCCAGCACAGAAAGAATTTTTCGTCCCGGAAACTCATAGCGCTCCAATAAAAACGCCATTGTGACGCCGACGATTCCGCATGTGATGACACTCAGAACCGATATGTAGATACTGTTCCACAACGCTTCCAGGTTGGCAGTATGCTCCAGACTGAAGAAGCGAATGTAGTTTTTCCACGTAATTTCCTCATCGATTTTGATACTCGCAACGAACGTTTCGAACAATGGATAAACGACATAAGCCAACAATATTAAAAAGAGTGGCGATACCAGCACGTAGACGAAGGCGGGTGAAGCGGTGATGGACTTTCGTCTGGCTGCTGTCGGCGCTTGCTGCAACTCTGCTCTCAAAAGCTTCTTCCCCCTTATCCGGCAAAATAAATGCTCTCTTTCGGTATATGTAGGCCGATGGCATCGCCGCGCTGTTTAATCGGTCGTCCCAGGTTGATCGACATGCTGCGCAGGCTCTCCGTTCCTACCTCCGTGACGTAATTGACACACGCCCCTGTAAATTCAGACATGACAACAGAGCCTGTCACTACATTTTGTCCCTCGTTGCCTGTGCTCTCCAGAACGGATTCAGGACGAATGGACATGGTTACTTTCTCCCCAACTGACAGCTGTGCACGTGGAGAAGCATTTTCCTTAAATCCACTGAGCATTTGTCCAGAAGCCGTGCGAACCAGCACTTCATCGCCGTCAAACCCTGTAACTGTCCCTTCCCACAGATTCGTCTCGCCGATAAAAGAAGCGACAAAACGGTTTACAGGACGATGGTAAATCTCATGCGGCGTTCCGATCTGTTGCACTTCTCCGCTCTGCATGACCATGATTCGATCTGACATCGACATCGCTTCTGCCTGATCGTGCGTGACGTAAATCGTCGTAATCCCCAGCTCCAATTGGAGTCTCTTGATCTCGAAGCGCGTCTCTTCACGAAGCTTCGCATCCAGATTGGACAGCGGCTCATCCAACAGCAGAATCTGCGGCTCGATGACCAGCGCCCGTGCCAGTGCTACCCGTTGTTGTTGTCCCCCAGAAAGCTGATCAATGCGGCGTTCGCCATAGCCTTCCAGACGGACTAGCTTCATGATTCGTTCTACGCGCTCTTTTGCATCTGTTTTGTTCACTTTCCGAACCTGCAAGCCAAACGCGATATTTTCAAAAACAGTCATGTGCGGGAACAACGCGTAGTTTTGGAATACCATCCCGGTATTGCGCTTATGGGGGGGAAGAGATGTAACCTCCTGTGATCCAAAGCGAATATGGCCTTCCGTTGGATAATAAAAGCCGGCAATCATGCGCAGGGTAGTTGTTTTGCCGCAGCCACTCGGACCGAGAAAAGTAAAAAACTCTCCTGATTCGATATGAATGTGAACATCTTCGACCCCTTTTGCCTGACCAAACCTTTTGTAAACGTGATCAAGTGTTACGCTGCTCATCGGGTTGTGTTTCCTCCTTCATCGCAAGTCATTTCAAGCTGATGACCGTTTTCAAACAACTGCTATAAGTGACTAGACGGAAAGGACAACGCCTTCCCGCCTAGCTGCTTGGTAAAAATCTTCTTACTTCTTGCCTTTCCCCTTGATGTTTTCATCCCAATGCTGCATCCACTCTTTTTCTTTTGCAGCCATGACAGCCCAATCGAGTTCCATTGGCTTCAGCTCGAGATTTTTCATGAAGTCTGGCAATTGGTCCTTGCTGATGTCTGTACGAGATGGGAACTGGAAGCGTTCCTTCGCCAATTGGGCAGCTATTTCAGGACTCATCAGGAATTCCATGAACTTTTTCGCACCATCCAGGTTTTTCGCGCCTTTTACGAGAGCCACGCCGTCTACGAGAATCGGTGCCCCGCTCTTCGGATAAATGAAGTCATACGGATGGTTGTTCTTTTTGCTTTGGATCAGAACGTCCTGGAGGTTCCACAAGGAGATGACGCCCTCTTGACGATCCAGCTTCAGATACAGATTTGTCGGGTCTTGCGTGTACTCTTTTGTATTGGCATCGAGCTTGGTCAGCCATTCATAACCTTTTTCAGGAGTATCCGCCCCTTGACGGAAGATCATTGCGGAATAAATGGTACGCATTGTGCCGGACTGCAGTACGTTTCGGATCACGATCTTGTCCTTGAATTTCGGATCGATCAATTCGTCCCAATCTTGCGGTGCTTCTTCTGGCTTCATCACCTGCGAGTTGTACATGATGACCTCTGGCAAAAGCATTTCGCCGTACCAGCGATCTTGCGAATCTTTGTACAAATCTGGAACCTTGTCTGAAAAAGTCGGCTTGTATGGCTCCAGCAGATCTTCATTGGCCGCTGTTGCTAGAGCAGACTGGGTACCACCCCACCAGAAGTCAGCCTGCGGGTTCGCCTTCTCTGCACGAACGCGCTCCAAAATTTGTTGGGCACCCATTTCGAGTGTTTCCACTTCAATGTTCGGGTACTTTTCTTTGAATTTTGGCAACACGATTTCAAAAATGTTTTTGTCCCGTCCGGTGTAAATCACCAGTCTTTGTGGGTCACCCGATGAATCAGCAGGTTGAGCAGCCGCGCCAGATTGGCCGCCTGCGCTGTTGTCGGCAGGCTTTGCTTCCTGTCCTCCAGTGCCGCACGCAGCCACAGTCAGAGCCAAGGAGCTGACAAAAACGCCCTTCATCCATGTTTTCAGCTTGCTAGTTGTCTTCTTCAAAACGAACTCCCCCTCTTGTTCTTCTCACTCTTTGTCAAGCAGTCGTGTGAAAGGAAACGCTTCCAAAACACTGTGGACAGCACCAATCAAACCAGCTCGCTCCCCCAGACTTGCTTTTTCAAGATTAGGCACCTCGGGCACCCATTCTCTCAGCCATTCGTGAATTTGCTTCACCCCTTCACCATCGACGTGGACCATCTCCCCGCTCAGGATCAATATTTCCGGGTTCAAAATACTGATGATGTTCGCCATTCCGTACGCCCAATGTCGATACACATCTGCAAGAAGCTTCTTTGCTTCCGGATTATGTTTGGCGTGCCGAATCAGCTCTTCTATGACACTCGACCCTTCCTGAAGGTCAGAGAGAAATCCCTTAGCCTGCTCTTGGATGCCCGGAATCGAATAATGCGTCTCAAACACGCCTGACGCGCCATTCGGTCGATTATGTACCGGGCCGATCATCATGAAGCCGATTTCTCCTGCTGCCTCACGACTCCCCCGATAAAATTGTCCATCCAAAATGATTCCGGCCCCAATCCCCGTTCCTACGTACATGTAGACGACGTTGGTATGGCCGACCCCTGCTCCACGGACGTACTCGCCCAGTGTCATCATATTCACGTCATTGTCGATAATGACGGGCAGTCCGAGTCGCGCTTCGATTGTCTGCTGAATCGGTGAGCCCATCCAGCCTGTGCTAGGTGAAAAGCTGACGGTTCCACTGCCACGCTGTGTCACCCCTTGCAAGCCGACGCCCATTCCGAGCAGTCGTTCTCGCGGGATGCCGCTTTCACGGAGCAAACGATCCAGTCCGGCTGCCAAATCTTCGATGACGGTTTCGCCATTCGCTGGTTGTGCCAGCCGTTTGCGATAGCGAGCCAAGAATTCGCCTTTCATATCTGCGATGGCCATATCTAGGGTAGAGCCTTCAAAAATCGCGCCGGCTATGGCGTAGGCCTGGTAGTTGTACTCCAACAAAATCGGCTTGCGGCCGCCTTTGGAATCACCCATTCCTACTTCTTGCAGGAGTCCTTCCTGGATCATCTCATCTACGAGGGCGGAAACACATGGACGGCTGAGCTGTGTCTGTTTGGAGATATCTGCGCGGGAAATCTGCCCGTGCAAGACGACTTGCTGCAATACTTCTTCTTTATTCAGTTTTTTCACGAGTTTGCTGTTACCTGTTTTTTTGGGAACTTGCACGTGTCATCGATCACCGCCACACAGTTAGTTAACATTACTAACAAAGATAACCAAATTATAGACACGGCAGCACTCAATAGTCAAACAATTTACATTTGTCTTTCATATATTTTTTGGATTTTTTAGTGTATATAACCATTGTTAAAAAATACTAAAAAATACAGTCGACACGCTGTTGTGGTGGGGAGGAAACAGGAGAAAACGCTCAGATTCTTGTCCCACCCGCTGAGGGATTCACTGCCCGTCTCCATGCAAAAAGCGAAACCGCGTCCAAAGTGGTCCTTTCAGGATGTGTTTCAGAGGTGGACGCTTAAGGGCGTGTTTCGCTTTTTGCATTCCGTCTCGGTCGGTGTACCAAAGATCTTCGCTGTTTTCTCCTGTTTCCTCTACGAGCTTTTCGTGTCAATCGAGTTTTAAAAGCCCTAAAAGAACGAAGAACGTATTCAGCAACGCCAGAGAAGAATATTTCCAGACGTAGCGACTTGTGGAGTCCTACCAAGCGGAGAAGGGATTCGCGGGCAAAAGAAACGCAACCGTGCCCATGCGACGTAGCGGCTACCACTTTTGCGTTTCCCCGCGAATCCCTTCGGAGCGGACAGTCTCAACCCTCAGCGGGACGGAGCCTGGAGCCTAGACTGGAAATATTCTTCTCCCCACCGCAGCTGCATATTTAGGGACCTTGAGTTGTTGCTGTAGTGTTGGCGAGGAAACAGGAGAAAACGCTCAGATTCTTGTCCCACCCGCTGTGGGATTCACTGCCCGACTCCATACAAAAAGCGAAACCGCGTCCAAAGTGGTCCTTTCAAGATGTATTTCAGAGGTGGACGCTTAAGAGCGTGTTTCGCTTTTTGCATTCCGTCTCGGTCGGTGTACCAAAGATCTTCGCTGTTTTCTCCTGTTTCCTCTACGAGCTTTCCATGCTTAAACGGGGTTTTAAGGACTTAATAGAATGAAGAAGTCATCAGTTACGACAGAGAAGAATATTTCCGGACGTAGCGACTTGTGGAGTCCTACCGAGCGGAGAAGGGATTAGCGGGCAAAAGAAATGCAACCGTGCCCATGCGACGTAGCGGCTACCACTTTTGCATTTCCCCGCTAATCCCTTCGGAGCGGACAGTCCATGCTTCCCTGAGGGACGGAGCACTGAGCCTAGACTGGAAATATTCTTCTCCTCACCGCAGCCACTGTCTTTCAGATATTTTTTAGATTTTTTATCATGATTACCCTTTTGCGTTGTGAGAATAAAAAAGCACATCACCCTCTACAGGGGAATGTGCTTGGAACACTACTCTTCTTTTCCTGATAATCAGACGTCCTCTATTAGTCTATGTATCCAGCGACTCCTTTTTTGATCAAGTATTCCATCTCTACATCCAGGATCTTCTCGACGGTGATCTCATCCAGCTTCACATCTGACTTACCCATGATGTAATCTACGAGATCATCAAAATCAACGTCGACATCACCTTTTGCATCTGCCTTCGCACTGTTCATGTACGCTTGCTCATGCTTGAGTACGATCATGATTTTTTGCGGGTCTACTTTTGTTTTCGTAGCTAAATGCGAAACTAACTCGGTTTCGTTTACTTGCTTACTCATTTGTTGTCATCTCCTATTTCTCTTACCTTTTGTCATTTTACAATATCATTGCGGTTCCACACAAAAATGAGAGAAATAAAAATTATATCACGCAAACAACTCTCGCTCTCGAGGTGCAAGAAGAAAATATTGTTTCCAAGAGACAATTTGCCCTACATTCAGTTCTTATATTTTCCAATTTACTATTGGAATACCATGCATATGCAAAGTAAATAATTACCCTAACTATATGGGCAACCACCAACATTTTAACGAAAAATATACGCTAAGCACGTTCAGGTGCATTAAAAGCAGATTTTTCCTACTCTAAGCCGAATGTCCGCTAATGCTAAGCGTATCAAACCGTTACATATTGGATCTACCCTATATAAAGGAGATGAATTCATTGGAGAATAACAACAACAGCAATAACAGCGGCTCGGGGAAACCGGATCCAAAGTCAGAGCCTTCGACAGGGTCTACGACATCTACTACACCTACTACACCTCCGTCACCGGAGCCTGGAGGAGGAAAAATACCGAAACCTGGCCCAGGAGGAGGTACAATACCGACACAGCCTCGATAGTTGTCCACAAATGATCAAAACACGCTTTTGTTCATTTGTAACCCGTTCAATGGTTCCTATTAAAAAAAGCAAACCCTCCACCAACAGATGCTGGAATGGAGGATTTGCTTATACTCCACCGATTCTTGCCGAAATCGTTGTAGCTTGACGCTTCACTTTTTCGATGAGTAGGGGCAATCGATCTTCTGTTACCCGAAAGCATGGGGCGTTGATCGAGAGCGCTCCGACGAGTTGATTTCCGTAGCCGATGATCGGAGCGGCAACTGCCATGGTGCCTTCTGTCTTCTCCTCGTAGCTGATCGCATAGCCACTTTTCTTGGCTTCACTCAGCTGCTCCAAAAATGACGGCTGCTTGTCTCGTGCAAGCTGGGCGGAAACGACCTTTGTAATCGCATCCTGCTTCAAATACGCGAGAATGATTTTACTGGGGGCGCCAATTGTGAGAGGTATTCGCTCCCCCAGGTTCTCATCTATGCGTATTTTCAGTGGACTTTCTACTTTTTCGATCGGCATCGAATCCGTTCCGGCCAATACGTTGAGGAAGATACTCTCCTCGACTTCATTCGCCAGCTCCTCCATGTAAGGTCTCGCTACAGCTCGCAGGTTTAGCTTTTCATGCAGGATAAAACCGATTTCCATCCACGTATATCCCGGCTTGTAATGCTTGGTGACTGGGTCCTGCTCAACCAATCCGAACTGGATCATGGATTCGAGAAAACGGTGGAGCGTACTGATTGGTAGACCTGTTGCGCTCGCTAGCTCCGAAATCGGCCAAGCATGTTTTTCGTCTGAAATCAGTACCCGAATAATTTTCATCGCCCGTTCGACTGATTGAACCATCCTTCTTTCGTCCTCCATGACAAAAAGTTACGCTGCAACACTTGTGTTATCTTTCGTTTGTTTAGTGGGGGCTTTCCCTTTGGCAAGCCTTGCTTCCAGCTTATTCACAAAATACGAGAAGATCATGATCAGTACGAGATAGTACAACCCGACAACCATATACGTCTCTAGCTGCTTGTAGTTGGAAGCTGCCTCCCCGAGACCCGTTCCCCATAAATCCTGCATCCCTACATAGGCGACCAACGATGAATCCTTCAACCCGATAATAAACTGATTGCCAAGCGATGGGATCGCCCGACGGAACGCCTGCGGCAAAATGATTCTGCGCATCGCCAACGGGTACGACATTCCGAGTGACCTGGACGCTTCCATTTGCCCGCGGTCGATGGACTGAATGGACCCCCGGAAGATCTCCGCAATATACGCACCGTTATGAACGGCCAGCGCGATTGCCCCTGCCCAAAACTGCGATAACGTGACCATATTCGCCAAGCCGAAGTACAGGATACAAATTTGTACGATCAATGGCGTTCCGCGAATGACGGTAATGTAGGTGTGCGCGATGTAGTTCAAAGCTTTGGAATCGGATATCCGGAAAAAGGCAATGACAAGGCCTACCACACAACCTAGGATCAGGGCAACTGCCGTCAACTGAACCGTGAGCCATGTCGCTTTTAGAAAAAGGGGATAACTGGATAGAAAAATATCAATAATCACGTTTCATCCTCCTCACATGAAGCGTTACAAGGAGGGCGTCCACCACGGACACCCCGTTGCCCACTTACTGTTTTTGCAAGATGTTGCGACCAAACCATTTTTGGCTGATCTTCTCATAAGTGCCGTCTTTGACGATCTCATCCAACGCCTTGTTGATCCGCTCCACTGCCTCCGAATCACCCAAGCGCACAGCGATTGCTTGCTCGTCAAAGCTGAGTGGTTCGCCTACATCAATCACTTTTCCGCCACCTTCTTTAATGAATCGCAAGCCTACTACCTGGTCGGTAATCACTGCATCGAGACGCCCTGTCGGCAGGTCGAGCAAAGCGGTGATATCGCTATCATATTGAGTGATTTTGTCTTCATCCGTCAGCTTTTTCGCCCAATCCAAGTAGTTGGATGCTTTCACGACGCCGATCTTTTTGCCTTTCAAATCCTCTTTGGTCTTGATTGTTGTATTGCCCTCTTGTACGAAAATTTGCGAACCGGAACGGTAGTATGGATTGGTGAACAAAACAGCTTTTTGGCGTTCAGGTGTGACGGTCAAGCTCCCGATGACTGCGTCGTATTTTTTCGCGTCCAGGCCAGGGATGATCGTTTCAAATGGATTGGTGATCGGTACTGCGTTCATGCCCATTTTTTCTGCCAGCGCTTGTCCAATCTCTACGTCAAAGCCAGTCAGTTGCCCGTTTTCCTTGAAGCTAAACGGCTTGTACACGCCACTCATGGCGTACGTAAAATCCTTCTTTCCACCGTCTCCACCAGCTTGTCCACCCGCTGCCGGTGCACTTCCCTGTGAACCACAAGCAGAGAGCAACAACGAGCCTACCAGGACAGTGGACAACAAAATTCCGGACCATTTTGCACGCTTTTTCATTGATGATTCCCCCTGTATTCGTCTCTATTATTCGTGTTCAAAAAGTTGGCTTTTCAGCACCGAGAAAGTGGTGAGAACCTGAAGAAGGAGGAGCAGAATGTAGCGGACCTACATGAGCACCGGACTTCGAAGGTGAACACCTCTTTCGATGTCGAATTAGCTTTCAGGACTACTTCGTGATCAAAAGACGACTTTTTGAACTACCTTTTTCATGGATTTTAACGGATGCTGCGTAAAAACTGCTTGGTACGATCATGCTGTGGGTTTTCAAAGAATTCTTTCGGCGGTCCTTGCTCCAGGATTTGCCCATCGTGCATGAACACCGCCCGATCTGCTACCTCACGAGCGAATCCCATCTCGTGTGTCACGACGATCATCGTCATTCCTTCTTTGGCGAGCTGCTTCATGACCTGTAGCACTTCGCCGACGAGCTCGGGATCGAGTGCAGAGGTTGGCTCATCAAACAGCATGATCTTCGGCTTCATCGCAAGAGCCCGGGCGATGGCAACCCGCTGCTTTTGTCCACCAGAGAGCATGTCCGGGTAGACATCGGCTTTGTCCTGCATATTTACTTTTTTCAGGAGCTCGTACGCTAGTTGTTTGGCTTCTGCTGCATTCATCCCTTTGACGTGAACAGGTGCCTCGATCACGTTTTCCAAAACGGTCTTGTGCGGAAACAGATTGAAGTGCTGAAAAACCATGCCGACCTCGGCGCGGAACTGATTCAGATTCGTCTTGTGTGGATCAATCTGCTGGCCGCCGATTCGAATCTCTCCGCTGTCATAAAACTCCAGAAAATTCAAACATCGGAGTAAAGTACTTTTGCCTGATCCACTGGCTCCAAGCAAGACGACAACTTCCTTTTCTTCCACCGTGAGCGTAACGCCCTTCAACACGGTTAACGGGCCAAAAGATTTGACAAGCTGCTTAACCTCAATCATCCTGCTATCCCCCATTTATCTCCCGGATGAATTGCGTATTCCTTTTTCCGAATACCGGAAACGTTTTCTGATTTAAATTATAATTATATATTTTCTGATATTCAAGAAAAATATGTTTTATTGAATAAATATTCATGATAAGAATATGGAATCATTTTCCTGCCCGTAAGGTCCACAAGCAGCACCACCCCCACAGCAAGCGGCTCCATCTGACCCTGAGCCGGAAGTCAAAAGAGCGGCTATTGATGAGACCAAAGGTCGAATCATAAACAATCAGTTCACGGTGCCGATCCCGATCACCGAGACATTTACGTTTTGACCCCGCGACTCCAGACGGAAAGCTTTATGGGCAAATGGTCATGTCCCTTGAACAGGTAAAAAATGCGTTTTCCGTTCAGTAATAGAAAAAAGTGGTTAGCAGCGCAGAGTCTGCTCAACCACTTTTTCGCGTAAAGACAAATAGTTTCCCATCCGCGTTCAACACTTGTGTCCCTTGTCCAAGCTCGATCCAAGATCGCGCCCAGTGTACATGCCCACAGCAGACGAGTACTGGAGAATGTTGCTGCAAGCACTCTCGAATTTCAGGTAAGCCTTGCAGATCAAATGAAGGCTCATCCGGACCTTGATGAAGTAACAATATGTCAGGCTGCTTCCGAAGCAGCTCACGCATTTCTTTCAGGAACTCCTTCCTTTCCCTCCGATTCGGTTTATCCGCACGACCTACGATTCCGCCCAGGCCCGCAATACGGAGCTGGCTGACTTGCACTATTTCAGGATCATTGATTACGGTGATATCTGCCATGTGTTGAAGCTGTGCGAATGAACCAGAGTCAAACAAATCGTGATTGCCAACAACCCCGACCACCTCTCCAAACTCGCGTTGAAAAGCTTTCCATACGGAAGAGGGATCGCCGCTACTTCCCCGTTCCCATGGATCGGCATACAAGTCACCGCATAGCAAGACCAGAACGCGTTCCCTTGAAATGGATGGCTTTTCGATTTGGAGTAACAGTGAAACCATCTCTGGCAACGCTTCGCCAAGCAATACCTGCTGCTCGTGCTCTATCACCCCTTGCAGATCGGAAGTAATAATGATCGCATCATAAGCATCAGGAATATTCACCATTTCCCCAAAAAAGATGGGCAAGCTGCTCGGAACAACACCTTTGCCATTCGCGCCTGCTGCTAGATAGGGAACCTGCTCGACGGGTTCTTCTCCGATCTTGGTAATCTGGATCACGAACGCAGCTGCTCCCTGACTGCCATCAATGCAAAACCGAGCAAATTTTCTCCCCGCCACTTCTCGGGCTGTTCCGCATGCGGATGATCTTGGGCCATCCCGATTCCCCATATCCGATCATAAGGACTCGCTTCGACAATAATGCGGTCACCTGTCTCCAAGAGATATGCTTTCAACTCGGCATGCTGGCTGAATTTTAATAGATTTGCTTGGCGAACAATTGCCGTCTTGTTCGCATTCCACACAGCCTCGTCAAAGGAATGTACCTTTCGTCCCAAATCCTTCGCTTGTTTCGGATGACTTTTCCTGAGTATTTCATCACGGATGGCAAAATCGCCGAACAGCTCAGCCTTTTTCGCCATCATGTAATGCTCAGCGGTTGGGTACGTGATACCGTCCTCTACAAAAGCGGCCGGATACCATTGGCTGAAACAAGATTTATCGGTCGTGCCTGAATCCTTCTGTGTATGCCCCCAAAAGAACAAGTATTTCACTCTGGTCTTCTGCGATTCTTTGAGTAAGCTTTGGATGTCATGTATGCGCGCCATCGTTGTATCCCCATCTCTCTTTTATAAACAATCCCATGAATACGAAACCTTTGAAAAATCCAGACGAAGCAGGTCCTGCCTGCGAATGAAGAAGTTGCCCACTCCGCTATCTCCCCACGAGACATAGTAATCGTAATTGTCGCCCTCCATATCCAGTTGAAGGAGCATCTCCCATCCATCCCGATTCACATACTCCTGGGTAAAGTAGGGATATCCTCCGATCCGTGAACCACTTGCATCGGCGAGGTCCCAGTATTTGGAGTAGGCCACCTCATCCTCGTCGGTAGGTAGCTGATAATTCACTGCCTGTGGATCTCGATGAGGGACGTACTGCGACTCTAGTTTTCCTGTCACTTTGTATGGCCCACCTAGTACCGGACTGTACACGTCAGGGTCCTCTGGTTGAAACGGGTCAATTTCCTGTGTATCTATAACCTCTTCAAAATGAAGCACGTGAAAGGATTGGTCCATCAGTCCGAAGGTATCATCCTCCTTGACAAAAAAACTGGTCAATCCACTAGCGGGGTAGCCATCGAGCTGCGGCATTTGCGCCCAGTTGATTTGTGCGAGAAACAAGTAGTCGTTTCCATCTTCATCCTGTGGGTATGGCATTTGTGGCGGCAGCCAAGGCTTTCCGCCCACCTTGCTATCTGTTAAAGTAGCCGGTTCTTTCGTCAGCGTGAGCTTAATGGATGACTTCGCGGATTTTTGGATGTGTTCCAAAAACTCTGGGGTCCATTGGTTATTTGCATCTAAGAAGTTCAAGTAAGATCACCTCGGATATTGAACCATATGGAAAATGGTTACATTCATTTTATCTGAACCATCTACCTATCCGCAAATTTCTTACATCACTTGCGCAGCAGGATGCCAGCCTGTGGTATACCAAGCCAGAAGCCAGAGGTAGGCATGGCAATCACCCCGACCACGCAAATCCCGAGTATCGTCCAACCAAAGGCAGCCGGCGTCTCCATTCCCTTCTTTTTCATCAGCCAATCCGCCATATATCCGAGCAACATCAGCAAAAAGCCAAACATCAGAAACCAGAAAGCAGCAACTTCTTCTTTCCCTACCGCATTCCAAAAGCCATTAGCAACAATCTGCTGAAGCGGCTTTGCGTATAAAAACAGACCGACAACCGTATGCAGCAGTCCTGTCAGGATGAGAGTGAAACCCATTTGGCGCTTGATCCCACTTACCATGTCCATTCGCTCCTCTCAAGTTGGCCTCTTCCGAGAATCGTCAGCATCCGATTCGATCCAGTATGTCTCAATGCTGGGCAGCCCCTTCCCTTGCGCTAAAACGAATAATCAGCCGATCTTCCGCATATTTCGCTCCCGTCACCTGTCGTCCCATTAACACTCGTGGCAAGATGACTTTTCGCTTGTAGGCGCCCGCATTTACGGTCAACTCATCCCCTGTTTGCGTTAAATCCAGCGCTGCTTTATCCACAAAAGGAATCATCAGCTCCAAATGCAGCTCGCCATCCACTTCTCGAATCAGTTCCGTTCTGCCCTGATAAAGCTTGGCGGATGGATCTTCTGTTCCAAAAATGATATCAGCCAATTCTTCTAACACAGGAAGCCCAATCACTTCTTTTGGCATCATCGGTGCTTTCAAAATCGGAAGCGGCTGAAAGTTTTCCACGATTTCGTTCTCATACTTGCGTTGCAGCTCTCGCCAGTGAGCAAAAAATCCTTCCCCTGCTTCATCCGGAAGCACCCGATTCACGATGATGGCATCCGTATTGAACCCGAACAGATTCAAGTACGTAAACGAGCGCTTTGCTTCCGCAAGTACCATTTTTTCTGGATTTACTACGATTCTCACTGATGTAATCTCCGGGTCCAAAACAATGCGTTGCATTTCCTCCAGCCCCCGAGCGAGCTGCTCGACGCTGTTTAGCACATCATCAGAAGGAAGCTCTACTTTGTTAACGATCTTGGCCACTGGGCGAACCAGTTTGATCAGCTTTCGTTCCATCGGAAAAATTTTCTCCAACCACCAATTCAATACGTTGGGATAACTGAGCAGACGCAGGGTTTCTCCGGTTGGGGCACAATCTACTACCAGGACGTCGAACTGCCCGCTGACGGCGTGTTCCTTAATCTGTAGCAAACTGAACATTTCCTCCATGCCAGGAAAAACAAGCATCTCTTCCGTTGTAATATCAGTCAGCTGTGCTTTGTCGAGCAGTGTTGTCAGCCAGCCCTGAACGGCTCCCCAATTGCGCTCGGTTTCCCGCAAGCTGTTTACTTCCTGGCCCCATAAATTTTCGCTGATGAGTACGGGGTCTGGTCCGATCACAGTCCCCAATGAATCTGCCAAACTGTGTGCGGCATCCGTACTGAGTACGAGCGTCCTCTTTCCCTGCTTTGCCAGCTTAACAGCCGTTGCTGCTGCAACACTTGTCTTGCCAACTCCACCTTTGCCAGTGTAAATGACGATTCTCATCTCGACTCTCTCCTTCACGATCCATTTAATACGATTTCGTAGTAATTAGACAAAAAAAGAAGCAGGCTCGATCAGACTATTCCTCAATGTTGATCTTGATGGAACGAACCTTTGTTTCACGAGGCTTGACAGGTCCTCCGTCCTGAAATACCTTGGCGGCTTTGAGTAAAAGGGCAGTGAATTGCTCCATTTCCTCCGATGTAAATGCCTCCTGAAGCCTCCCCAACATCGTCAGCATGATTTGCTCTGATTCTTTTGCGAGCTGTTTGCCTGGTGGTGTCAGTGTGACGAGCTTCACCCGTTGATCCTCTACAGAGGTAGCCCTCGCGATGTAGCCTTTGCGTTCAAGCCGTTTCGCGATGCTGGTCATCGAACTAAGCGGCGCCCCCATCTCTTGCGCCAACTCTGACATAGTCAAATCTCCGCGGAACAGCAATAGGAGGAGAGTCGTCAAATCAGAGCGAGTCAGTTTTTCTTCAAGCTGCATCGTATCGGACATAAAGGCGAACGGACGCAAACCGGTTTTCAGAAAGAGGTCATATAGTTGCTGCATACCGGCGACTCCTTTTAGTACGATTTCGTAGTAATTTCCCCTTCAATTTATTACATATTTTAGGGAATGTCAACAGGCGCAAAAAGTATACCATGCTGGGCAGACGTACATATTAAAGCTGTTACAACTGACAGGAGGAATCAAAATGAATAAACAGCGCGCGAAAGAAATCGCCGCTTCGCCCGTTATGGCGAATGTGACCTGCGATGGAATGCCCGTATACATCCAGCACATCGATGATGACAACGACATGGCGAGGATTTACCCGCTCAATCAGCCGGATCAGGAGATGAGCGTTCCTGTAGCCAGCTTGCGGGAGCACGGTGAGTACTGATTTTTGTCACGACAACGATGGAGGGGACCTGTAGTGAATCCGCAGGTCCCCTCGTCTTACAACAAGCCCTGAATGAACGGTAGCTCCAAATTCTCGATCATTTTTTTCTGACTCGCCGCCAATTTTGCTGTGATCTGCTCCTTGCGTGCGATGGCCTCCCAGGTGCAGGAAAGAATTCGTTCACCTAATCGCGGCTCGTCTGTTGGTACGATGAGCTCCGGGAGATCCAGTGAATAAGCGAAGTCAATGCCCTTGATGCGATACGCCAAACAAACGAACGGAACACCCGCAGCGGCACTCAGCACATTGGCATGCAACTTAAAGTTGATCGTCGCTTGAAAGCCCTTCATCAGCTGCAGCATTTGCGTATGATCGTGCAGCTCAAGGTCGAGAATCGTATGCGCTGGATCGTTGATTTTGTTGTACAGTCTTTTAATGGCTTCCCGATCCGGTCCCCACATGGTGAGCAAGTGGATATCGTAGCCTGCCTGGATTAGCTTCTTGGCTGCATGCGCCAGCGCATCCTCTACTGCGGTCTCGTTTTTCCCATAAATCCGGTTATAGGAAGTGCCCCAGTTGATGCCAATCATCGGTCGCTTGCTTTTATCTACAACTATTGGCAATGATGCAGGGAGAAGCAGCATCCCCGGGTCTCCGCTAATCACTGCCTTATCTCCTACTCCCGCTTGCTGGAGGTATTGGCGTGTAAGTGGTCCGCGTACACCAAAAAACGTGGCGTGCTCGGTGATTTTTTGCAGCATGTGGCTCATTTTATCTTGGCCATTTATCAGCTTGCTCGTCATTCTGCCGGAAGAATCCAGCTCGACTCGATCTTGCGAGTCAAATCCGCTTCCCCAGACCCAAAGATTTTTTTTCTGTTCAACAGCACGATAAGCTACATCCACATACCCAGGGATGAGAAGCGATCCTCCCCCCAAAACGACGGTGTCATACTCGCTTAAATCCTTCAGATCAACCCCGGGCAAGGAAGGTATTACCTTGTACTGTGTAGGGTCGAGGTATTTGCACGACAAATTGTAAAAGGCATGCCACATCAGCTCGTCGCCCAAATTGTTAAACCCTAACCAGCCAACGTACAATATTTTTTTCATGCTTGTCGCCCCCCCTCCATTCTTTATTTGTGCATAAATAGTAAGCAAGGAGGCACATTTTTGCGTGATAGGAAACTGTTTTTGAACCCACGCCCTTCCTTGACCTCCTATTTCCTTCAATTGACTCCGGTCACTACATGCTTGACGCAGAGCACTGTCGATCAACGGAGGAGACGGCTTCTGCACAGAGGAGTGGTCACCGAAGTAACAGTCCCAAGCCAACTCGTAAGACGAAGGTTCCACCAAACCGACGTAGCCGTGATTCCCGATCGCAAGCACGGGCTTTCCGCACGCCATCGCTTCGAGCGCGACCCTCCCTGTTCCAATCACCAAATCACTGATGGCGTAATACGGCCGGACATCAGTTTGCTCCCCCACAATGTGAATATAGGGCTGCGCTGCGGCTTTATTCAGAACTTTTGCCAGCTCATGAACATGAATGGCCTGGGCACCCGAACCCACCACCACGATATGCAGGTTGGGGATTTCATTCCGCAGTGTTTTGGTTGCCCGCAACACCATGTTGCACACCGTCGCTTTTTGCCAAGCCAGCCTACTGACATACGTAACCACTGTGGCATCGGGCGGCAAAGACGGCACATCAGCCCTATTTGCTGAGCCAGACTGAAACTCTTCCATATCAATCCCATTGGAAATAAGTGTGGTTTTTACCCCGCGCCTTTGCCAGAATAGTTGGACAGGTTTGCTCACACTGATAACGGCGGAGCAAAGCTGGGCTACTTTTATCGCCTCATCCTTTGGGTAGTACGTTCCATGCAAGGTGAACACGACAGGAATGCCGAGCTCATTGGCTGCCGTAGCGGCAAGAAAGCCTGATGGCGTTTGATGCACATGGACGATGGTAATACGATGCTTCTTCATACATGCACGGTAACATTCGATCAGATGCTGTCTGCGTGCCGAAAGCGGCTCACGAGCGGATTCTATCGGTTCAACCCAAAAGCCTGCATCAACAAATTCTTGGTAAAAGGGGCCATTGCCACCGGCATAAAACAGTTGGACGCCTTTTTTCCTCAATGCTTTCCCCATGCTAAGAACATGTGTCTCCGTTCCGCCTGTCCTCAAACTGTCCAGCACCATCAATATCCGATCATTACTGCTAGTCAACTTTTTACCCTCCCTTCTTCCGATAATAGTGGGCCGAACGCTGCTCAGCGTGGGTCCGGTAATAATATAATGCTTCTGCTATATTGTTCACGCCTGCTTTCGCATTCAAAGCTTTGGCGATAAATTCGTAGTCTTCTGCACCCTCAATCCGGCGTGTCGGGCCTCCAATCTGGTCAAACAATCGCCCTCGAAACATGCAGGTTCCGTGACAGACGCAGTGTCCCCCGTTTCCGTATACTTTGCGAATGTCATCGCCGTACTTGATCCATCCAGCGAGCTGCTTTTTTTCCGGATGATCGGCCGAAAACGCATAGTAGTTCGTACCAACCAAATCGATCTGAGGATGGTTTTTCAAATATTCAACCTGCCGCGAAAAACGCAGGATATGGGAGAAATCATCCGAGTCCTGAATCGCGATGAACTCACCTCTGCTTAGGTAATGCCCGACATTGATGGCACCTGAAAAGCCAATATTGCGAGGGAGTTCATGAATCAGCACCTGATTCTCTCTTGGAAAAAACCTTTTACTCTCTTCCAGCCATTCTCTGGCCACTTCTACGGAATGATCTGTCGATGCATCATCGATCAGGATAATCTCCCAATTCTCATAGGTTTGCTGGAGGATGCTATCCAAGCATTCACGTATATAAGCAGCCCTGTTGAAATTGGTAATGACGACACTTACCAGACCTTCTATTCTCTCTTTTGCCAAATTCTTTTCCTCCTTCCAGTCTTCTTGTTTTCACATCTCATCTCGCTGCCGTCCTTTCGCCAGAAACTGCAAAGCTTCCACGTGGTCACCCGCAATCTGTTCGACGGCGGGGGGCATTCCGGAGCTGGCGAAGTGTTTTTCTGGCCGGAGTCGGTTGGAGGTGAAGCTGTTCACCTGATGAACCAATTCCATCTTTACACCTGCCTGAGCGTATGCTGCTTGTGCTTTTGGCGGGCAAAGCAGTATGTGCCATCCAAGCGGAGCAACCGCTTCCCTGCGTAAGGCAAAGGGGACGGTCACCATAGACCCGATCCCCAAATCCTTACGATCCAAAGCCAAGTTGAGCGCTTGGCGACAAGCCACGAAGACATTGTCTGGGCAAGGCTGATTCAAAAATACAGAAACATCGTTTAGGGCCACATCCACGCCGCACTCACACGCGAGAACAAATGGGTACAGATCATGGGCGGTCATAATCATATCCGCATCGACAAACAACAGGATGTCGCCTTTCGATAGACTTGCTCCAATTGCCCGTCCAGTATCGACGCCCAATGCAAATCGGAACTCTACGGTCGTCACGCCGCATTCACGGGCAAGCTGTGCTGTTTGATCAACGGAACCATTGACGACCACGATGATCTCAGCAGGGTCCAGTCGAAGAACTTCACGGATCACTTGCTGGATCGTCGCTGCCTCGTTACGGGCTGGAATGATCACGGATACCGTTTTCCCACCGTAAAGAGTTGTTCGTCGCAAAGGCCATTTCCCTACCTGTGTAACAGACATACCACTGTTTTTACTACTCACATTCTCTGCTATATCTCTTCGCCGGCCTCCATCGGACAGTCCGCCGCGAAAAGGAAGACGCGAGGCGAGATCAAGCTGTTCGGCAATCACCAGCTTTTCATACAAAGAGAGCTCTTTGAGCAACGAACCGTGAAGCTGGGGCAAAAATATCCGTTCTTCCGTCCCCGTTCCAAAGGTTTGCGCGGTAATGGACAGCCCGCTCATAACGGCCCGCTTGTGCGCTTGGGCAGGCTGTGCCAGCTGTTCCACTCCGATTTTGGAAAGCGCCTCTCTGGTCATCGCGTGAGGGGTGTCTAGTAAGGAAGCTTCACGCAGATCAGTGCGGCCGAAGAGATTATTTAGTAGCAGGGAAAAACTGTGGATAGGCCTTGGTTTTGTCAGCCTCCTGTGTCGCATATCCTGCTGGGGCAAAACGACCTGTGTCTTTCCATATAAAATCGGGAACAAGAAGCGCTGTAATCCAGACAGCGAATGGATTTGTTCTTCACCGAGAAATAGCAGGACACTCCCTTTTGCATGCTTGGCAGCCTCTCTCCGCCATGAGAATAGATTCTCAGCAGCCTCTGCAAGAACGACGCGGACACCTGAGTCAAGTTCCAGGACCCTTGTCGAAATCACGATGATCTCCAGAGGCGCAAGCTGTTTGCATGCGGCGATCAGCTTTGGCAGATGAGCTGTCCCATGCATGGCAGAGATTAGAATGGATAGGGGCACTAGGCCCCTTATCCCTTGCCTCTCTTTCATTAGAGAACGCGCACGTACGTGATGCGATCGAGCTGAAATACTACTGTTTGGCCACCGCCATAGCCGGGATCACTTGCTGCAAGCACGGTTAATGTCGAATTGGTCACGCCAAGCAACTCACCGTTAATCACGTCTAATCCGATTACGACTTGTACACTATCGCCTATAAACGTTCTCAATTTCTGAACATAGTTCATTTGTCTTCTCCTCCTTACACCTCATGAACATAATTAATTTGTGTGAAACGAATCAGCACACGTGAACCGCCTGACTCTATGATTTCAGCATAGTCCCTACCAACCTCATTCAGGACCCCTGTGACACTTCCTGCATCTGTTCCCAGCTCGACGTTTTCATGCAAATAGCGCAGCAGCACTTTACGAAAAGAATCTTGTCGCAGCAAATTACTGTGGTTTTCTTGCAGAAACGCGGCGAATTCTTCTGTATACAGCTCTTTGCGAAGCGAACAGCGAATAGCTTCTTCCTTGTCATTTTCGACTTCTTCGTCTCTTTGGTCTTTTCCCCAAACGAGACGTCGCAGCCCTTGAAAATACTCTTTCAACTCTTTTTCATTCACAATTAATTTCATCTGGTCACTCTCATCTCCTTGATCCTACTCTTTTGATTTATTTTTCGCCGCTTGTACACGGTATACAAGTAAGTTCAAAAACGTACTAGGACAACTGTGTAATTTTTTGGTTTTAATGAAAAGTTCACGGAGTTTTTACCGAAAAACAAAAAAAGACTGCGAAATGTATTCGCAGCCCTTCCTTCGATATTCTACAACTCTTTCATTGTTCCGTACTGTTTTGGCTAACTCTTTGCCACCTGTGCCTTTTCGTCCCTGTTCTTGCCTAGCTCATGCTTGATGAACAAATAGCTCTCAATTTCCCGCAGAAGGTAGAAAAGCGAGGCACGCGTCTCAAATTCCTCTCGCGTTCGCGGCAAATCTGCTGCCTTGATCTCCTCTTGCATCACGCGTAGTTGGTCGATGAAGCGGTAGGCGGTATTGCCCGGATGTACCGAGTCACTGATTCGCTCAAGAAAATCTGCGATCCGATGGCTCTCTGTCACCTGATTGTCCAAGGAAGAGACGATTGGCATCATGCGTTCCAGTAGCTCGAACTGCTTTTGCCGCATCACAAAATACTCGTAGTACGAATCATTACGACGGCTCAATCGATTGCCAACATCTCGTGAGGCTAAACGAATTGCCGTTTCCAAGACACCGGTTGTTTCGATCAATTCTTTCCCGTCCCAATCACTTTCCCCGTGACGCAAGTAGTAGCAGAACTCCCGCAAAATTTTGCTGAACAGCTTCTCCACCTTTACTCGCATCCCTTTTAGCTCTTTATCGAGACTCGGCATGTACAGATTGACCAGTAGGGCTACACCCACACCGATGACGAGCAAAGCGACCTCATTTAGCAATAGCATCCCATCGATTCTCTTTGAAGAATACAGATGCATAAGCACCACCATGCTGTTGACGAAGCCTTCCTGAATGCCAAAACGCACCGCGAGCGGCAAGAAAAGCAAAATGAAAAGGAGAATGGCAATCGGCGTATAGCCCATAAGGGAAAACAGACAAACACCGATTCCCAGACCCAATAAACTGGCCAGAATCCGATTCCACGCTGTCTGAAACGATTGCTTGACTGTTACCTGAATACACAAGATCGTAATGATCCCCGCAGAAGAAGCAAACATCAAGCCTAGCTGCTGGGCGATCAGAATCGAGATAGCCGTTCCAATGGCTGTTTTTAACGTACGATAACCAATTTTAAACTTGAGAAAGCCCAGTCTTGTTCCCCTCCGCTGTCAAAAATGCTTTCCTGTTTACTTTAACAAAAAGTGTCCGGGAACCAAAGACAAGGTTTCATAAATTTTCGTAGGAATGTTGGCTAGGATATTCTTGCGGTCTAGCTCGTGCCTCCTACTGGATTACTGCTTTCGTTCCTTGGTAAAACTGTGCCACTTGCCATCTGCTGTGACGAACCCATTCTCTCCCACATAACGATAGACGAGGAGTGGCTGTTCAAGCATTTTCATTAGTCCATTACTCCCCCTTACTTTTGGATGAAAGTAGGTGAGCATAAGCTTCTTGTTCTCTTTCACGACTTTTTTCGCCGCATTCAGATCGATAGCATCTTCATTTTTTTGGGGAAGAGATGAAGCACCCGAAGGTCCAAGCTTATAATAATGGTTATACAGATCCACTACATCCCCTGTTTCAGCGTCGACATTGACTTGAAAGATGCTGGAATCGCCTGCCGGTACGCCGTTTATCAGATAGCCAAATTCGATCTCAAACGGTTCATCATTTTCCCAGATTTCTTTGATCCTTTGCTCACTTGGAGCGTAATCGACCGCATATATTATTCCTAACTGATCGGAGTAGAATGTTTGTACGAGCTTTCGTGCAGTCTCTTGTGCTTGTTCCCAGGTAATACCCTTTTCTATTTTCTTGCTCTCTTCTCTGAACCTGGTTTTTTGATTCACGTTGTATTGGACGAAATAGCCACTGTCGTCAATCCCTATTTTCACAGTATCTGACTTTTTGCCCTCCCCTGGTTGGGAGGTAAACTCGAAAAACCAGACCTTTCGATCAGATTCTGAGCCTGATTCACTAATCCTGCCACTCGAAAGATATGTACCAGGGAGCTTTTTGAGCTGTTGCTCGGCTATTTTTTGCGCCTCGTCTTTCGTAATGAGCTTTCTTTCTGCGGTGGAAGGAGGAACGGTTTTCCCTAACGGCTGTATCTTCCTTTCTTTGGCAACCTGTCCATACGAATCAAGCATTTTTCCTGTGATGGCATCTACAAACTGCGGGTCGTTACTCAGGAATTCATACACGAGCTGGTATGGTTCAGATTCCTTCCGAGAGACGGACCCCATATCCTTGTTTAAAAATGTTGGAAATGCCCCTTCATCCCATTTCTTCTCCGCTTCCGTTATCTCGATAACTTTCGAAGCAGCTGGAAGTTTCCCCTCAGACCAACGCCGCTCAAAATAAATCACTTCTCCATCATTACCCACTATCAGTCGAAACCCATTCTCCAGAAAAGGAACCCCGTTTTCGATACGAGTAAAATTAACATTTATTCCCTGTCTATCGCGCGTATAGAAAATGTCAGAATCAGGATATTCATTGGGCTTGGATAAACGGCTCCGTTCTTCTTCTGTCGCTACTTGCTTAAGAAATTGAGTCGCTACTTGAAACGCCTGATCTTCCGTTAGTTTCTTTTGATTTGCATCCAAATCCTGTTCTTCCCCAAGATACTCGTATTTCCATATTTTCCCCGATGTTGCATCCTGTTGCACACCTAAACTTCCACCATTTTCTTTATCCCAACTGGTATACCATATGGATTTTCCCCACAACATTTCAATGCCATCTACGAATTCGGCATCTTTGTGCTTATACTCACCCAGAATCTTCAACTGCTTCTGGGCAAGTGCGATTGCCTCTTTCTCCGAAAGCGTCTTCTCGGCAGCATGTACGACTGGCGTCAGTATTCCTCCCCCTGCTGATGCAAATACAGTTGTCGTCAAAAGGGTAGATGACACTCCTAGTGAAAGTCCCCACGATTTAGTACGTTTTAACACAAATCAACCTCTCCTCTCTAACTCCAAACAACCTTATTTTACCATTTATGAACAACAAAGGCTCAAATAAAAAAATCCGCCAATGCGACGATCTCGCACAGCGGATTTTTGGGCATGTTGATTATACTTCCAGCTTTTTCACCAGTGTTTCTTCATTCAATATGTTTCCTACGAGGAAGTTGCCGAATTCACCGAAGCGCGCACTCACTTCGTCAAAGCGCATTTCGTAGACGATATGCTTGAATTCCAGCGGATCGTTGGCAAAGAGGGTAACGCCCCACTCCCAATCGTCGAAACCAACGGAGCCACCAATGATTTGCTTCACGCGGCCAGCGTAGGAGCGACCGATCAAGCCGTGGGAGCGCATCATTTCTTGGCGCTCCTGCATGGAGAGCATGTACCAGTTGTCTTGCAGATCGCGCTTTTTGTTCATTGGATAGAAGCAAATGTGCTCCCATTTTGGCAGGATAGGATAGAGGCGGTCGCGCACATGCGGATTCGCTTTTGGATCTTCACCTGGGCTATTTACATAATTGCTCAGCTCTACTACGGATACATACGAATAAGGAGCTTCTGTATAAGCAGCAAAGCGAGTTTTATTGAACACCGTTTTGATCTCATCGAGTTCTTGCATAGTAGGACGCAGGAACATGAACACGAGGTCTGCTTTGTGTCCGAGGATGGAGTACACAGCCGTGCTTCCTTGGTTCTCGCCCTCATTCGCTTCCCATGTGCGGATCAAAGCATTCAGCTCGTCCAACGCTTCTTTGCGTTCTGCTGTGGACGCTGCTTTCCACTTTTCCCAATTGATGGTGCGGAAATTATGATACGTATACCAACCTTCTAATGTAAGCAACGCTTCGTTTGCGCTCATTAAAATCAGCTCCTTAGAAAAATCTGGTGACCTTCTTGCAACATTCCCAGTATAGCATAAGGAACAAGTGCGTATTCGGAACAGATTGGTGAACAAGCAAAAGAAAAACCAAGCGGTGTATTAGCTGCCGCTTGGTTTGGTTCCTGCCAGTATGGAGGTGGTCAGCTTGCTCGCTGCTTCCTGATCTACAATAACGGTTACGTCTCTATGCAATTGCAATAAGGAGGCTGGGACATCTGACGTAGGCTCTTCCTCTAGCATCAATCGCACGGCTTCTGCCTTTGCCTCTCCACTTGCGAGAAGTACAACTTTTTTAGCGCCAAGAATCGTCTTGATCCCCATGGAAACTGCCTGAGTCGGTACCTGTTCCACACTATCAAAATAGCGGGCATTTGCTTCAATCGTACTGTCAGTGAGCTGGACCACGCGCGTCAATGAGTCAGCAGGAGAGCCAGGCTCGTTGAAGCCAATATGGCCGTTATTGCCGATCCCCAGCACCTGGATATCAATCCCGCCTGCTAATCGGATCGCTTCCTCATAGCGTGCACACTCTGCCAAATGATCTGTCGTATTCCCAACTGGCACATGTGTTTTCTCCGCAGGAATGTTGATGTGATTGAACAAGTTTTCTTCCATATACGAGCGATAGCTTTGCGGATGAGTCGAGGAAAGTCCGACGTATTCATCCAGATTAAAGCTGCTCGCTTGCGAAAAATCGATGCTCTGTGCTTGCGACAACTTGATCAGCTCACGGTACATCCCTACTGGCGTGCCTCCGGTTGCAAGGCCAAGGACGGTCTTCGGATTTGCTTTTACTTCGCTTACGAGCATTTCAGCAGCTTTTCTGCTGAGCTCCGTGTAATCTTTCACGATCACGAGCTTCATTTCCAACCACTCCTATTCCATATCCATGATCAAAAGACGACTTTTTGAACTACCACTTAGTATTTTCTCTCTAGGACAGCCTTCGCTGTTCTTTCTTTATATAAAAGGGCCTTCTCCTTGTTGCGCATCGTGATTGTCGTACTGATAACATCCAGTACATGCAGCTGTGCAATTTTCGCTGCGAGAGAGCCCCCCTGCAACGGACCTTCCTGCGCTGCGGTTAAAAGCGTAATGTCCGCTACATTCGTAATCGGCGAACGTCGATAGTGCGTCAGACAAATGCAAGCTGCGCCTGCCTGTTTGGCGACTTTCAATGAATCGATCGTGTCTTTCGTACTGCCTGATACAGACAAACCGATTGCGACATCCCCCGGGCCTAGTGTGGCCGCAGCCATCGCTTGCAAATGCGATTCATTAAAAGCGTCCACGCGAAGCCCAATCCGCAAGAACGTGTACTTGGCATCCTGGGCTGTTACCGCAGACGTGCCTACCCCGTAAAAATGGATCGTGTTTGCTTTTTGCAAAAGGTCTACACAGCGCTCCAGCTGTTCGAGCTGAAACAGCGCCGAGGTATCCCCAATCGCCTGTTGATTGGTTGCGGTTACTTTGTGCGTGATGATGTCCAGCGAATCGTCTTCTCCTACTTCGCCATGCAAGTTTTTGACTGGATTAACCAATTCCTGGGCCAATGCCAGCTTGAATTCCTGATAGCCATGAAAGCCTATTTTCCTGCAAAATCGCAAAACGGTCGTCTCACCCACTCCGGCCTTTTCGGCAAGGTCAATCACCGATGAATAAATCACGCTGTCTGTCTGCTGTAAGACAATATGGGCAACCTTTTGCTCCGATTTCGTAAAGGAGGGAAGGAGACTCTGAATATGCAAAAGCGTATTTGTCTTCGTGATGGTAGCTGTCAATGGATGGGACTGCTCCTCTTGCTGTTTCGTCATATAGCTCGCTCCTCTTGTTTTTACCCAAAACAAAATAGCCGTATTTCTACAGCTATTATACCAAAAAAGGAGTTATCCGCCATATTTATATTTTTAAGTGGAGTAATTCTCCAAACCATCAAAATGGGGTAAATAAAATAGTCGGACATGTTGCGACTCGAAAAGATCCGCTCATGGATGCTGGAACTAGAACTAGGTCGAGCGTCACGATTTCCCCTGCACCTAGCGTTACTGTTCCTCTCGCTTCTCCACTCCCCATTGCATTGGCTACAACCAAGTAGGTGCCAGGAGCAAGACCCGTCACCTTGTACCTGCCGAAGCTGTCTGTTTGTACAACTACAGTCGTTCTGTTCGTTTGATTTACCGTTTGCACATATACAGTCGCTCCTGCAACTGGCAAGCCTGTTAAACCGGATCGAACCGTTCCTTGTATCGTACCCGTTTGAGAAAGGCGGATGATGATAAAGGTTGTTTGGTTCGGCAAAACGACTGCTTCTGCCTGACCGCTACCAATGCCCGGGATGGTCCCGATAACGGTATACGTCCCCGGAGCGACATTGACAAAATAGAATGTGCCATCCGGCTCAGCCAGGATATTTTGCAACCGAATCTGTTTTGAATGGAATAGCGACAATTGAATATTGTTACCACTGGCTTGATTTCCGTCTGGCAAGAGGACAATCCCGGATATCGTTCCGGCGAATGGCAATAGCTCGACTGTCGTTACGGTCGTCTGCCCGTTTGCGACCGTAACGGTACTGTAATGTGTACCGAAGCCATCTGCGCTTGCGATGACATTGTACTCTCCGGCCGTCAAGCCTTTCACCTGGAATTGCCCACTCTGGTTCGTAACGGTGTTGGCAACAAACAAACCGTTTGCAAACAGCTGAATCGCAACGGCCGCCCCTGTGATCGGGAGTCCTGTCAACTGATTGGTCACCTGTCCGAAGATGTTGCCTGGAAGAGGAGACATCGTGAGAATAACTCCGCTTATTGTCTGTCCAGCGGGCACTGTTATGCTTTGTGTTGCTGTTGCGTAGCTATCTTCACTTGCGCTAATCAAATACGTCCCAGGTGGCAGGTTACCAACAGAGAAATGGCCCAAGTCATCTGTAATTGCGCTGCCGAACAATGTTCCATGTGAATCCTTCACCTGTACCAATGCATTGGGAACGACAGCTCCACCGGCAGCCTGTACCTGACCTGTTACAGTAGCTGGAAAGGGAGGGAGCCCCATATCAATCGCAGTCGTTTGTCCGGAAAAGATCGTCGCACCAACAGGCTGGGTGGTGTAGTTTTGAGCGCTAATCGCAAGCGTATAAGTTAATGGCGCCAAGCCATCGATCCTAAACTGACCGAGACCGTCCGTAATCGTCCGAGATAACAAATTGTTTGTGCCAGGGAAATAGATCAATACTTCCGCCCCTACCAGTGGCGTGCCATCAAACGCATCCCTGACGGTGCCCTGCAAATCACCTGGGTTCGGGTCCAGTGGAATATTAACTGTAGCTGTTCCTCCAGCGGCTACATCAAAGGAGACACTCTCCCTCTGATAGCTTTCGTTCCTTGCCAAAATGGTGTAATTTCCAGCCACAAAACCATTCATGAAGTATATCCCCTGAGCGTCTGTCTGCGTTGCAAAGAGAATCGTGTTATTGTTGCCCAGCAAACGGATGAGCGTATTCGGTAAGGGTGTGGTGAGAATGGCGTCACTAATTTCTCCTGTGACACTTGCAGGTAGACTCGGCAAAGAAAAATCAAGGCCGGTAGTCGCTCCCAATCCGACCATAGCTGTTGAAGCCTCAGCAGCGAAACCCGTCGCACTTGCGATCAGTGTATAGCTCCCAGGAGATAATCCACTCACCATATACTGACCCTGCGCATTCGTCAGGACAATAGCCAGTATCGTTCCAGACGGACTTCCTTGTCGAACCGTAATGACCGCACTGGCAATCGGTGAAGCCGTACCTTCGTCTCGCACTGTACCAGCTATCCCACCGGGCAACTCGTTTAACGCAAAGCTAAGTACGGACGCCGCCCCCGCTTGTATCTGTGCGCCAGCTACATCGCTTGCATATCCAGTTGCATTGACATTGACGGTGTACCCTCCAGGAGCCAGCCTATCAAACGAAAAGTTTCCCGTTGTATCTGTCAGTACGGAGCCCACAGCAGCACGAGTGCTGTCGAAGACGATTACCGTTGCACCAATGATCGGCAAGCCCGTCTCCTGATCAGTCACAACACCGGATAAACTCCCGGGATTGGGAACTAATGCCTGCTGAAAGGTGGTGGTAATGCCCCCTTGCAAAATAACCGCCTGCGAGACGGATACAAAGTTCGGCGCAGAAACAGTTACATTTACAACACTCGGCGGAAGCTTCTCAGCCAAAAAATTGCCTTGATTATCTGTCAATAATTGAGCAAGCACAACGCCATGGCCATCCGTAATGAGCACGGTGCTTCCCGGAATCCCGAATCCCGTCATCTGGTTGGTCACTACACCCGAAATAGCCGCTGGCAAGTCAGGTAATGTGACAGTTGTCGGTGTTGCGGTATTGGCTGCAACGATCACGCCAATACTTCCTACGGCATATCCAGACGCTGATGCGATCACGGTGTAAACGCCAGGAGAGACACTCCCAATGAAAAACACACCCGATTCATTCGCGAGCAAGCTCTGTTTGACGGCTTGATTGCTATCCAACAGCTTGACGCTGATTTCGCTTCCCGTAACTGGTACACCCAAGCTATTTATGACACTGCCCACGATGGACCCAGGCAAAGGCAGAAGCGCCACACTAGCCCCTGTCGTTTCTCCACTGACTACATTGGCCCCTACTGATTGATCTGCATAGCTAGGCGCACTGACCGTGACGGTATAAGCACCCGGCAACAGATGTTGAATCAAATAGCTGCCCGTCTGGTCGGTGCTTGCTGTAGCCACTACATTTCCGTTACTTATGGAACGAATCAGGACAACAGCGCCTGCAATGAATACCGCGGGATTCGTCGCGTCCGTCACCTGTCCACTAATCCCGCCTGCATTCGCCTCAAGAACAAAGTCTACTCCGGTCTTATTTTCACCGGGTCCAAAAGTAACACCAACCGAGCCCGTAACATATTCAGGGGCACTTGCCACCACGACAAATGATCCGGCAGGCAGGTTGCCAATTGTATAGACCCCGTTTGAATCCGTATAACCAAAGCCTATTGTCGTCTCATTCAAATCTAGAATACGAACAACGGCATTGACAATTGGCTGCATACCCGTGTCTTCCACCGTTCCAGAAATACTGCCCGGATTCGGGATTAGCGTAAAGGAAACGATGGTCATCTGCCCTGGCTGTACGATCGCCCCAACAGATTGAACAGCGAATCCTGGAGCGGTAGCGATAAGGATATAAGAACCTGGTGCGACCCCTGAAAATGAAAATACCCCATTTCCATCTGCAACGAATGTATCTTTCAACAGGTTATTGTTATCAAACAATTGAATGGTCGTTCCCGGTACGACAGGAGCTACTGTACCGTTAATAGTGCCGAAATCCTGATTGAGCTGAACCTGGACAGAAGTAGTTGTATTCGCGAATACAATGGCTCCGACATGATTGGACTGAAAACCATCCGCCGAAGCACTGATGGCGTATTGACCTTGCGCCAAGCCCGTGATCACAAAGCTTCCTTGACTATCGCTATATACCGAATGCACGACAGAGCCATTGAAATCGAGTGCATTTACTTGAGCACCGGCAATCGGCTGTAACGTCCCTGCTGCAAGCACCTGCCCTTGGATCTCACCCGGACTCGCAAACAACGCCAAGCTGACAGGCGTATTTATGTTGGCAAGTACAGTAGCTGAAGCACTGTTTGTTTCATAATTGGTTGCACGGGCCGTAATGGTATAAACTCCTGGTGCAAGCCCTGTGATCTGGTAATTGCCCGACAGATCGCTATTTGCATGGGCGACGATTGCCCCTGCTTGGTTCAACACGCTAACCGCTATCGAAGCACCAGTGATCGGCAGACCAGAGGTAGCATCAAAAACCGAACCTGAAATGCTTCCCGGCAAGTCTGCCAGTTGCACATTCACCATTGTTGTCGTTAAAGAGGTGACGATTGCCCCTGTGATTACTGTCGTTTTATTCGGAGCAGATACGATGACAACGTACGCCTGCGGTAGCAAATTAGGTACCACATACTGTCCGTTTCCATCAGTCAATACAGTAGCGACGACAGCGCCCGCTGCCGTATTATCCCTTACGATCACAGCGGCACCCTGAATAGGCTGATTGCCGCTGTCGACCACCTGTCCTGCGATTGATCCCGGAGATGCTTGTAGGACAAAAGCAAGGGACGATATTTCCTGAGGCTGCACAGTTGCCCCCAACACAATAGTGGAGTAACCAGAAGCCGAAGCGGTCACGGTATACGTGCCTGGGGCCAAGTGCGGAAAGGAAAAGGTGCCAGCGCTGTCGGTAATGGTCTGCGCTACAGGAACAATTCCCTTCATAACAATGACAGTAGCATTACCAAGCGGATTGCTCCCTGTGTCCGAGACAGTCCCATTCAATACCCCTGCCAGTTTTTCCAATTGGAGGTCAACCGCTGTAGTCGCTCCAGCATTGATCCCTATCCCAACTGTTTTGCCCGCATACCCCTCTGCAGCAGCCGTAAGGACATAGTTTTCCAAACCAAGCAAGGATAAAGCGTAGTCTCCATTCGCGTCGGTTACTGTCTCTCCCACAGCAATCCCTGAGCGAGATACCACCTTGATGCTCGCATTTGGGATTTCTTCACCCGTTTGCGCATCGGAAATGGTTCCACTTACCGTTCCAAATGCAGTCGTCAGAGAAAAATGAAGTACCTTGGCATCGCCCGCTTGCAGACTGATTCCAGCTAATTGTGTGGAAAAGCCCGCGGCACTGACGCGGATTTGATAAATACCTCCTGCGAGCTTGGTCAGCAGATACGTGCCAGCTCCATCTGTTGTTGTTTCCGTTAGCGTAATCCCTGTCTGACTCAGCACTTCCACCAATGCTCCGGCGATCAGTATGCCACCAGGACCTGTTACCAGTCCGGAGAGCTTTGCAACCGATGTTTGAAGCCCAACATTTTGTGTTGTCGTCTGAGCTCGAATGACATTGATTGCAACGGTTGCTGGCTGGAATGTATCCGCACTGACTGCAAGGGTGTAGGCACCCGGCACGACATTGGTAAACTGGTAAGTCCCCCCGCCCCCAGTCACTGCCTGGCTTACAGTCACGCCTGTCGTATTAATGAGCTTTACCACTGCCCCAGAGATGGGAGCCAATCCGGTATCTGTTATCGTCCCATTCACCTGGCCCGGACTCGGAGGAAGCAAAATGTTTGCTCTTGTGGTCTGCCCTGCCAAAACGCTCACGAATTGGATTTTGGCGTTATAAGTCGGCGCGGTCACCGACACAGAATACAGACCAGGAGCCAATCCAGTAAACGAATAGGCACCATCTGTGTCTGTTGTCGTCGTTCCGATTAATACGGGAATCGAATCATACAGCGCGACCTGCGCACCTGCTACAGACAAGTTTGTGGACTGATCAAGCACCACGCCAGCCACACTACCAGCCAAGTTAACCGTGATGACAATATTGTCCTGAACAGGAGAAAGCGTTCCGCCAGAAAAGCTGTCTACGCCAGTAACTGTCGCTGTGTTTAAGCTCCGTGTTCCGCCGGGAGAGACCGCGAAAACCCCACTGACCGTAAATGACAAGCTGGCAGTAGAACCAGCGGCCAAATTACCAATCGTCCAGCTGAGCACCTTCGTGAGGGGATTGTAGATGACAGAGCCGATACTTGTTGCATTCACCGTAAAAGCCGTTACCTGATCCAGTTCGATCAAATCGTTGACAACAACTGTCGCTGCCTGGCTCTTCCCGGTATTGGTGACAGTGATCGATCCCGTCCATTGCGATAGTTGTCCTGTAGTAACAACGGTTGGTCCTGCTGTTACTTGCTTATCGATGGCAAGGCTAGCCCGAACGTCTCCTGTCGCCACCGAAGTCGTATTGCTCAAGGAATTTTCAAAGCTAAAGCCTTCACTTGTTCGCAGAGAGTCTTTGTTGTAATTATTGTCATTTGCAGAGGTAAAAGGGAGGAAGCGAATGGAAGTAAGGGAGGTAACACCGATCGTTGAAAAAAAAGTAGCAGCCGGCATGACGAGATCGATGAAGTAATCAGGAGTGCCACTAAAATTAGAGCCGTCATTCGTCAGCCGCACACGAGCCGTGTCAAAATTGATAATCGGCGCTTGCCAGTTGGGGGCTCCACTGCCGTTTGTGCCCTCTGCGGGATCGTTCCAGGAGTTAAATTCAACAATGGTGTTTTGAATCAAGGCAACTCGGTTGCGCAAGCCTTGCACGCCCAACATCCATTGGTATGTGCCAGTCACTCCTGTTGTATTGATCAAATATCCCCAAGCAAAGTTTTGAAACCCTGTTTTTTGCGAATTTCTTGGATCTTCATTGACTCTCATCCGAAAGTAGAGATACGTTCCATCATACGCCAAAAAGGCAACGGGAAACGTAGCGTTTCCTACCAAGTCGGCAGAGCCGGGACTTTCATCGTTTGGGACGTCTCCGAATGGACTTCCCCCGAGCATAAACGGGATGAATTGACTGTCAGACGGATAGGCCATTTTTTCTTTCCTCACCTCTCCCCCTAACATATGTACATAGAGTGATATGGCCCCAGCTCTCTTCGCTAATTGGCTTGTCTGTGCCCGTCCAAATAAAAAAAGGGCTTTCGCCCGCAAATATTTCTTGCGAGAAAACCCTCTTCCTTCCCGTATTGCCTATCTTACATAAGTACGCGATAGCCAAGCAGAATAACCAGCACCAAAACGACAATACAGCCGATGAAGAAGCCGATGCTGCCTTCTTGTCTCCTTGCTTTACCAAGGGACATTTCCATCAAACCAAAGGCGATAACCGCGATAATGCCCTTCACGTAGTAATAGAAATCTGTTGCGTGACCCACGAAAAGCATCCAAGCTCCCGATACAAGAATGATGACCATCATGAGTCTGAGCAGCATATGTACGATCTTGCCTGCTTTTGCTTTGCCCACGCGATACAGAATGTAGGCAACGATCAAGAGCACGAATGCGACTTCCCAGCTACCCACATGCGCTTCAATTAACGCTTTGTACGGCAAAAAATTCAACCCCTTTACTCCTAAATTCAATCTTGTCCATTATACCAGAAGGAGGGAAAAAATGCTGATGTCCCAATGCGTGGCAGTATTGTGACTAGGCTTTTCGGGGATGAACAAGAGGCTGCCTGTGATCGGCAACCTCTTTTTTCTAGCAAACGATCCTATCGCAGTAAAAATCCGTCTTTCAGCGGGTCCGTAGGGTCAACGACAAATTGATGCAGGCCCGTGATAAACGCCTTGCCTTCTATGCTCGGAATGACAGCTGGATAACTGCCCACCTGGGTTGTTGCTTCCACCTTGCCGATAAACTGGCTCCCGACAATTCCTTCATGGACAAACGCTTCTCCAAGAGCCAGCTTGCCTCGCGCATGCAAGGTGGCTACGCGAGCCGCAGTACCTGTACCGCATGGGGAGCGATCGACCTGCTTATCGGCGAAAATCGTCACGTTGCGCAGATCCGATCCTTCCACTCTCGGCTTATCCGAGATAATCACCCCATAAATTCCTTTGAGCTCAGGCTCCAACGGATGAACGACCTCCATTTTCGCCTCGATTTGTTCCTTGATTCGTCTGCCCCATTCTTGCAGCTCAGCCAATTGCTCCATTTCTACCTGAACCCCGATATCTTCCGCTTGTACGACTGCATAGAATGCGCCGCCAAAAGAAATGTCCACAGAAAAAGTACGTCCTCCCCACTCAATAGGAACGTCTTGTGCCAAAACAAAGGAGGGGACATTTTCAAACGAGACAGAATGGACCAGCGAATCTTTCACAGTGGCGTGTGCAATGATTCTTCCTGCCGGACTGTCAATCACAATACGCTCTGTTGGACCTTCCAGCCGAAGTATTCCAGTCTCAATGGCAGCCGTCACAACGGCAATGATTCCATGCCCGCACATAGTACTATAGCCCTCATTATGCATGAACAGCACCCCAAATGCCGCATCTGGGCTGACGGGCTCTGTCATGACACATCCGTACATCCCATGATGGCCGCGCGGTTCATACATGAGTACCCGCCGGATATGGTCCAGTTCCTCCCGAAAGTATCGTCTCTTCTCCAAAATCGTCTCGCCCGCAAGCGGCGGAATGCCGCCTGTTATGATACGCAGCGGTTCCCCACCTGTATGGGCCTCGATCGTCGTAAACAACTGATTGATGTACATGACAACCTCACCTTTTTATGCGATTAGCGAAAAGCTTGCTGGATCACCACGCGTATTTGATCGCGCATGTTTTCGTCGTACTGTAGAAATCAAGTGCCGCCTGACCCTGCTCTCGTGTATGCGAGCTGGACAGCTTCATGCCGCCAAATGGAGCCTGGTATTCCACACCTGCCGTCTCCTGATTGACCCGAACCATTCCCGCCTGCGCCACATCCAAAAAACGATGGGCACTCGCCAAATCTCGGGTGAACAGCGAAGCACTCAGTCCGTATACAGACTGGTTGCACAGCTCCACCGCCTCTTCAAAACCGTCTGCTGTCAAAAGCACAGCCAATGGTCCGAACACTTCCTCCTGAACGAGGCGATGATTAGCAGCGACACCCTCAACGATTTGGGGACGGATGTAATAGCCTTGCTCCTCTTTTGCATAGGAGGGGCTTTGGGCAATGACTGTCGCTTCATCTTTCGCCAAGGCAATGTAATGCCCAACCGTCTCGTACTGTGCAGCCGAGGCAACTGGCCCCAGATACGCTTCCAAATCGCTGGCATCTCCTACCCGGCATGTCTCCATAGCCGTTTGCAATCGCTCAACAAGTGGCTGGTAGATCGCTTTTTCGACAATGATCCTGCTGGTAGCCGTACATTTTTGACCAGCCGATCGAAACGCGCCGCTGAGCAAAATCGGAACGGTTTTGTCCAAATCAGCATCAGCCAAGACGACAGCCGCATTTTTTCCGCCCATTTCAGTTTGATATTTGATATTACGACCCGCGCACGCGATGGCAATCTGTCTGCCTGTTTCCGATGAGCCCGTAAAGCTGACTGCATCAACCTCGGCTTCATTCGTAAGTGTGTTGCCGATCTCTCGGCCCTTGCCAATCACCAGATTCAGCACACCCGCAGGCAGCTTTGTTTCCGCTAATATTTCAGCTAGCCGTGTCGCCGTGAGTGAACCATTTTCCGCTGGCTTCCAGATAACCGAGTTCCCGCAAATGAGTGCAGGGGCGATCTTCCAGATGGGGATCGCGACAGGGAAGTTCCATGGTGTGATGACCGCCACGACTCCGAGCGGGATGCGACGGCTGTATTGCAGCACGTTCGTATCTGAAGAAGGAATCAGGTTGCCGTTGGAACGCATCCCTTCTCCGGCATAATAGCGCAACAGACTAACCCCACGCGCCACTTCTCCGCGCATCTCGCCAAGCTGCTTGCCCATTTCCCGGCTTGCCAGCAGTGCCAAGCTGTCTGCATTTGCCTCTAAAGCGGCTGCCATTTGAAAAAGAATTTCGCCACGCGCCGCACCTGTTTGTTTTGCCCAGCCGATCTGTGCCACACGAGCTGCCTGTTCAGCGGCAAAAACATGTGACCGATCTGACAGATGCAGAACGCCGACTTCTTCTGTGGTACGCGACGGGTTTTTGACGGTTAGTTCCTTCCCTGACGGCGTCATCCATTCGCCGCCAATCCAGTTTTTGCTGTGCATTCTGCCCATCCCCCTTATCGTCCACTTGCAGCGCCGACAGCGTAGTCAAACGCTTTTTTAATACCTGCGTAGTATTCTTCAGTCAGTGGCAGACGCGGCGGACGAGTCGGTCCTACAGGGAAATTCGCCAGCTCCATCATGTATTTAATCGACTGTACCAGCTGTGGACTTGCATCATAGTGGAACAGTGGCAACAAACGACGATAAAGCGCTTGTGCTTCGCCGAGCTTGCCTGCCCGTGCCAGACGGAACAGCTCCACCCCTTCTTTAGGTAGCGCATTCGGCACACCCGAAATCCAGCCTGTCGCCCCGATCAAGCCACTCTCCATGACGAGATCATCTACACCGACCATGACTTCCAGGTCTGTCTGGGCCAGAATGTCCTGCATGCGGCGCACGTCACCGGAGAATTCTTTTACAGCGACGATATTTTCGAACTTCGCCAATCTTGCCAAAATGTCCGGTGTCAGGTCGATTTTGTAGTCGTGAGGATTGTTATAGGCAATGATCGGCAGTCCGACGGTGTTCAGTGCCTCATAGTGGGCAAATACTTCATTTTCCAATGGCTTGTAGTTAATCGGAGGCAAGGCCATCACACCTGCTGCTCCCGCATCCTTGGAGAATTGCACCCATTCCACTGCTTGCCGGGTAGACGGAGCAGCAGAGCCAACGACCACTGGGACTCGACCTTTTGCAGCAGCGATTACGGTTTGAATGACTTTGGCCCGCTCTTCTCCTGTCATCGTCGCGTATTCCCCTAGCGAACCGGACGGAACTAGTCCGTCTACGCCCTCCTGAATCAACCAGTCACACAATTCCGCCAAACGCTTGTAATCCACCTCATAATCGTTTGTAAACGGCGTGACAATCGCCACGTACACTCCTTCAAATCTTGCCATTTTTCATTCTCCTCTCCCATTTGGGTATTGTTTTAATGATCAGTTGCGGCTGGGATGAGCAAAAAGCCATTCGCCAGCTCGTCTTCCGGATTGTAAAAAATCGTATGCTTGCCCATCAGCCAGGCTGAGCCTGCAATTCGGGTGATGACAGCAGGCAGCCCGCCTTCCTCCGTCACCTGCAGTACTCTTCCTGTAAACAGAGAACCGACGATGCTCTCATGTACAAACGGTTCGTCTATCCCGATCTCCCCTTTGGCAAACAAGGTTGCCAGCTTAGCGGAAGTGCCCGTTCCACATGGCGATCGGTCTATTCCGCCCGGTGGTACGACGACGGTATTTTTCACATCCGCTACCGGATTGTCAGGGGCCGTATAGAACTCCACATGGGTCAGTCCACGAATAAACGGCTTCTCTGGATGAACGATCTCCATCGCCTGATTCAACGCTTTTCGAATCGCAACGGCCGTATCGACAATGGTGGATGCATGGGCTGGTGTCAGTTCGAGTTGGAGCTTGCGTGCATCGGTGATGGCATAAAAGTTTCCACCGTACGCAATATCGCAGGTCACCGCTCCAATCTCATCTACTTCTACAGTCACATCTTTTTGATAGAGGAAGGCTGGAATGTTCACAAATGATACTTCCCTGGCTTTCCCTCCCTCTACCTGTATGTCTACCTCGACCAATCCTGCTGGCGTATCGAGCGTAAGCTTTGTCACCGGCTCGGTCACAGGGATCATACCTGTCTCCACTAGTGCGGTACAAAGACCGATCGTATCGTGGCCACACATCGGCAAGTATCCGCCTGTCTCGATATAGATGACCCCTACATCTGCATCCGGATGGCACGGATCAACGATCAAGGCCCCGGACATCACATCATGCCCGCGCGGCTCATACATCAAAAACGTGCGAATCCAGTCGTACTCGGCTTTCATCTGGAGCATTTTTTCTCCCATCGTGGCTCCGGTAAGCTTTGGCAGACCACTGATTACCGTGCGGGTAGGGTTTCCCCCAGTATGCGTGTCAATGGTGGTAAACACTCTCGTTGCTTTCATGGATGCAACACTCCTTTTTTCGTAAAACGATCCAAGCGCAGCGGCTCTGTCGGAATGATGGTGTCTGTCTGATCGACTAGCATCTCGGACACCAGCTTGCCTGTGACCGCAGCCAGACTGATTCCATCTCCTTCATGACCAGCCGCGATGAAATAACCGGGAACTTCTTCTACGCGAGAAATAATCGGCAAGTGGTCCTCTGTCCACGGGCGCAAACCGCAATAGGTGCGGATGATGGCGAAGTCGGCGATCTTCGGATAAAAGCGCAGTGCTCTTCTCGCCATGCACCTGACGACATTCAGGTCAATCTGTGTATCAAAGCCTGCGAACTGACGACTGGAGCCAATCAAGAAGTTCTGACTTTCTGTCGGTTCAAATACGAGCGCGACTCCGTACTTCTCTGTCTCCTCGTCTACTTGTCGCACGCCGCCAAACTTCGAGATGAGATAGCCGAATTCCATCACCTTTCGCACACCGACAGGCATCTGTCTCGAGGCGACGATCAAATGCCCTTTGCGCGGAACGATCGGAATGTCCACCCCAACCATTTTGCCAATGACTGGCGCCCACACCCCTGCGGCGTTGACGACCTGCTTGGCTGTCATGCTGCCTGTACTAAGCCCGATGTGAAACGTTCCCGTCGCCTGATCACGTCTAAGCGACTTGACCTCAGTACGGCGTATGATCCTCGCTCCATGCTTTTTCGCTCCTTCAAACAGGGCAAAGGTCAGCATGTACGGATTGACGGTAGAATCGGTGGCGCACTCCAAGCCTCCCAGCAAGTCGTCGGCAAAGTAAGGCGACTCCTGCCGAATATCCGCCCTATCCAGCATCCGAAACGGCAAGCCTGCTTCTTTTTGCCGTCGCACCCATTGATGAGCGGCTTCCATTTCAGATTCTGATTCGCAGACGAGAATACTCCCCGGTGCCCGATATTCAAACGTATGGTCTAGCTCCCTGCTTAGCTGATCAACGAGCATCTGGCTTTTCAGGGACATCTGACTGTCAAAGCCGGGGTCCTTGTCGATCGCCAAAATATTCCCGTCACAGCGTGAGGACGTCCCTGATGCCAGCTCGCCTTTTTCCAGGACAACGACATCCAATCCAGCCTTCGCAGCGTAATACGCAATCGCCGCGCCGATGATACCACCGCCGATTACTGCAATCTGCGCATGGGTTTGTACTGTCATGCTGATTCTCCTCAAATGCGTATTCTGCTACTTGCTTACTCTTTTTTGCAAAAGCCATGCCAATCGTTCCAAGCAAGATCTCCAAAATATTTCATCTAAATTCTTTGACAACTGAGAGGGCGAATGTATAATAAATGAGAAAATGTTCAAAATTTTATACACTTGAACTACCTCTTTAAAAAGGGATGATCGAGTTGAATCACAAACTTCCTGCCTTAACCGAATTGATCCAGACAAACATGCGGATTTTCAACGATCAAGAGCTTCTCCCTCCTCAGTTGGACGAAACCGTTCCTGTATTTGCCCAGCGTCAAACCAGCTGGTATGTCGCCGATTCCTCTCATTTCACCGCCAATTTGACGATCGATTGTACACATGCCCCTTGGGAACCAGCTGCTGTGACGACACGGGATTCAACATTGGCCGATGCCATCCGCCTGCTAGCTACTCACAACTATCTCCTAATCGAAAAACAACCTGGAATCCCTGTCGGCTACCTTCATCGAGGTGCAGTCATACAAGCCATTTTTTCCTCGTATGAGATTTTGGAAGCGTATTTCGAGACGATGATCAAAACCATGGATGCATCCATATCCGTCATCGATGAAAAAGCGCGTGTAATGGTTTGGACAGAAGGCGCTGAACGAATCTTTTCCTTGAAAGCAAAAGAAACGATTGGTCACCCGATCACCGAATTTTTCCCACTCGAAATGCTCGAAACACTCAAATCTCTGCAAAGCGGACACTCTCTCTACCGCCATCAGCATCAGCCGCGGGAGGATCTCGTCGTTCTCATCAATACGAATCCGATCTATTTGCATGACAAAATCATCGGTGCTGTTGCGGCGGAAACCGATATCACGAGCCAAGTCCGACTGAACCAGGAGCTATTGAACGCCAATAAAAAAGTGAATCACTTGCAGCAGGAAATGGCAAAGCTCAGTCCGACGGCCGATCCATTTGCTCAGATCAAGGGAACGAGTCTCCCCATTCGCCATATCAAGTCCATGATCCAAAAGCTCAGCGCTACGCAAGCAACCGTCTTGATCACAGGGGAAAGCGGCGTCGGCAAGGAGCTTTTCGCCAAAGCCGTGCATGATGTGCGGGAAGGCTCCAATGCACCCTTTATCGCCATCAACTGCGGTGCGATTTCGCCTACTTTGTTTGAAAGCGAGCTGTTTGGTTACGAAAAAGGGGCCTTCTCTGGTGCGGATCAAAAAGGGAAAAAAGGAATGATTGAGCTGGCCCGCGGAGGAACGCTGTTTCTCGACGAAATAGGAGAAATGCCGCTCGATATGCAAGTGAAGCTGCTTCGCGTGCTTCAGGAGAAAAAGTATTATTCGGTCGGAGGGACCAAGCAGATTGAGGCGGACTTCCGCGTGCTTGCTGCCACGAATAAAAATCTGGAGGAGTTAGTGAAGGAAGGGAAGTTTCGCCAAGACCTGTTCTATCGGCTCAATGTCGTGACGCTGAAAATTCCTCCGCTACGAGAACGCATTGAAGATACGATTGAGCTCGCCCACTTTTTTCTCTATGAATTGTCTTTACGTTACAATCGTCCCATTCATGCCATCTCACAAAATGTGATGCAAAACCTGCTTCAATACGACTGGCCAGGCAACATTCGCGAGCTGCGAAATGCCATTGAACGATTGGTAGTATTTGCGACAGACGGTATTATCAAAGAAGAGGATTTACCGTATTCCTTGCAAGGTCAGACGAAACAGGTACCGATTGAGCTCCCGCCTGATCTCTTTTCCTTGCAAGAGGAAATCGAAGCGCATGAGCGCCGTGTCATTTTGCGAGCTATCGAGCTGGAAAACGGCAACAAGCAAGCGGCTGCCAAAAGACTTGGCATATCGCGGGCCACTCTGTATAACAAATTGGGGAAGTAAAAAATGTTGTCCTTCAGCGGTTGTGCATGGGGAAGCCCTGCCACATGTTTTCCAGTCGCCTGTATCCTCTCTTCGTTCGGGCGGTCTCCTTCCAAACATGTGACAGGGCTTTCGAGCTGTTAACGTTCATCGAGCTTTTCAAATCGTTTTTGGGTTTTGACGACTAAATGATCGCGAACAGGCGGTTTTCCTTCTTGAAGTGACTTTAATAATGTTTTACAAAAGCTACGAAGAAGAAGCGGATTTCCAGTCCAAGCGCCTCTGGAGCCCATCCCAGCGTAGGAATGAATGGCGGGGAATTTAAGCTTCACTTATGGAATACTTCTTCGAAACTTCTACGTTTGAAGCGCTCCCGCCATTCATTCCGGAGCGGGCAGTCAATCCCTCCCTGCGGGGCGTAGGCCGAAGCGTAGACTGGAAATCCGCTTCTTCCCTCCACTACAGCCGCTTTTTATACCCAAATAACGCACGCCAACGCAAACAAAAATCTGGAAACCTTCGCCCCTCTTTTGGTGGCAACACCTCAGACAAAATACGGATCAATTCCATGGTTGATTGCCTCATACGCAATAATGGCACCACCGGATTTTTCAACGGACAGTTTAGCAAAATCATCCAATTTTTTGGCGTAGGTAGAATTGTCATGGGTGAGCACGACTTTTTTCGTTTGGTTCGCTGCCATATAATCTGCTGCGGATTGTGCTTGATCTGGGGTTAGGCCATTGATCAAAAAGAGGGTGTCATAGCCTTGAGCGGGTAATTTGGCTGAGTTGGCTGCTGTCGTCGCTATTTTTGAATCGCAGCCATCATCAGCTACTTCGATCCTCAATTTTTTTCCAATCACTCCACCGCTGTCATTTATTTTTTTGACACCCATTTCAATGGCGTTTTGCATGTCTTTTCCATCCGTTGCATAGTTACCAGTAACTGGTAAAATTGCACCAACGACTATCACACTTCCCCATTTTTTCATTGCCCATCCCCCATTCGAATATTATTCGATTGATGTCCATTTCCAATCGATTGCCCCTAGACCATCCTGGAAGATTCCTTTTACCTTGTCATTCTTCACCCATGTATGTGTATAGAAGTAGATCGGCATAATCGGCATTTCATCCATCATGATTTGCTCGGCTTCACGCAAAATCGCCTTGCGCTTTTCTGGGTCACTCTCAGTGGCGGATTGATTCAACAGCTCTTTGAATCTCGGATTCTCCCAACGCGTGTCATTGTTTCCTCCGTCCTTTTCCTTGAACAGCTCCAGGAAGTTGATCGGATCGTTGAAGTCACCCGACCAACCGAGACGCCCGACCTGATAGTTGCCCTCGTGCATGGTCTCGAGGTACACCTTCCATTCCTGATTTTCCAGCTTCACATCTGCTCCAAGGTTTTGGCGCCATTGGTCCTGAATCGCTTCTGCGATTTTTTTATGCCCTTCGGACGTGTTGTAGCTGAGCTTGATCGGCGGCAGTTTCGAAATGCCCAGCTCTTTCATTCCTTCCTCTAACAGCTTTTTGGCTGTTTCTTGATCGTTGTCTTTGAAATAACCGCCCGTATTGAGTCCCATTGTCGGAGGAACTGCTGCCATCGCTGGCTGCTGATTCGCTTGGAGTACATTGTCGATCAAGATTTGACGGTTAATGGCGTAGGCAAAGGCTTTACGAATCTTCACGTTATTGAACGGGGGTTTCTCTGTATTGAACTTGTACCAGTAGGTAGCACCGACAGGCTTCACTTGCAGCTTTCCGCTATCTTTAAGCGCTGGCATCGCATCTGTTGGCAGCGAGCTTAACGGACTGCCTGCCCAGTCAATCTCGCCGTTTTCGAACATGGACAGCTCTGTGTTTTCATCCTCCACCATCGAGAACTCGATCTTGTCCAGCTTGACACGATCTTTGTCCCAGTAGTTGTCGTTTTTCACGAGTATCATTTTGCTTTTATGTTCCCATGACTCCATTTTGAACGGACCATTTCCTACGTGTGTTTTAGCATCTCCGGCCCATTTTTCACTGGCCTCGATTACCTTTTTATTTACCGGGAAATAAGTTTGGAAGGCAGTTAGCTCCAGAAAAAACGGAGTTGGATTCGTCAACTCTACTTGGAGGGTCTTGTCATCCACTGCTTTTACGCCGACATCATCCAAGCTGCCAGTCCCTTTGTTGGCCTTCTCCGCATTCTTAATGTAATAGAGCTGGTAGGCGTAATTCGACGCTGTCTTCGGATCGAGAGCTCGCTTCCACGCGTATTCGAAATCGTGAGCTGTTACTGGTTCTCCGTTGCTCCACTTGGAGTCTCTCAGCTTGAAGGTGTATGTTTTCATATCACTCGATACTTCGATCTTCTCGGCTACTGCTTCCTCTGGCTTGCCCGAAGACCCGATGCGTGTCAGTCCATCAAAAACTGCTTTAACGATGGCAGCAGAAGTCGTGTCTTCCGCAAGTCCAGGGTCACCTGTAGGTGGTTCGGAGTGAAGATTCCAGCGAAGGACTTGTGCTTTTGCTGGTTCATTAGCCGTGTTGGCAGGTGCTGGCTGCGTGCTCGACTGTCCACTCTGTGTTGCTTGTTCGGCTGGCTTTCCTGCTGGCTGTCCTCCTCCACATCCTGCCAACGCTAATCCCATGACTGCTAGGCTACTCATTACCGCGAACACACTTTTTTTCATTGGATCAACCCCCGTTATTCAGTCGTTATGTGTTGTTTTTCAGAATTATCAGAATGCAATAGATGTGCCAAAAATGAAAGCGGCTGTAGCTTCAATCTAGCGTTGGTTGTTGTAAACTTTTTTGTACACGGTATTACTTGTCGTGTTTCAAATCTTAGACACTGCTGTTAGACAAAAAAAGCCCCAGCCCACTTACTCGGCCAAGACTTTGTCCCTCGATTTATAAAATGATCAATTCGCGTGGTGAATGTGTAAGCATCTCATTACCACTCTCTGTGACAACCAGATCGTCTTCGATACGGACCCCACCAAGCTCTGGGATATAAATCCCCGGCTCCACAGTCAAAATCATGCCTTCTTGGAGAACAGCGGTGCAACGAGTGGACATAAATGGCTCCTCATGAATATCGAGGCCCACTCCATGCCCCATTCCATGTCCAAAACGCTCGCCATAACCGTGCTCCGTGATGTAGTCCCGTGCGAAGGCGTCTGCCTCTTTCCCGGTAATGCCGGGACGAATGCCTGCAACAGCCCTATTGCGTGCTTCCAATACGATCTCGTAGATGGCTTTGAGCTGTTCATCCGGATTGCCGACAGCAACCGTACGGGTAATATCTGAGCGATACCCTTGGTACAATGCCCCAAAATCCATCGTGACCATATCGCCCGCTTCAATCGTTTTTTCACTCGCTACGCCATGAGGAAGTGCGGAACGATAGCCAGAAGCAATAATGATGTCAAAAGCAGAGCCTGACGCCCCTTCCTTTCGCATGAACATTTCCAATTCATTAGACACTGCGAGCTCTGTGATCCCAGGACGCAGGAAGGACGTTATATGGGAAAATGCCGCATCAGCGATTTGCGCAGCCGTTCGAATGATCGCCAGTTCTTCCTTTGTCTTTAGCATCCGCAATCCCTCAATGACACCTGACGTCGGAATGAATGCTGTTTGGACGGCCTCGCTGTATTTACGATGTAAGGCAAACGAGACATTCTCCTCCTCAAAGCCGAGATGGTTGATCCCCATCGCTTCCGCCTGACGCGCTACTTCGCTGTAAACGGATTCTTTTGTCGGCAAATAAACGATCTCAAATCCTGTTGCTTGTGCTTGCGCTTGAGCTGTGTAACGGAAATCTGTGAAGAGCTTGGCCTGGTCCCTCGAAATGAGGACAACTCCGTATGTACCTGTAAAGTTTGTGAGGTATCGGCGGTTTTGTCCATTGGTGATCAACATCCCATCAATCCCCATTGAATCGAATTGTTCACGCAGTCTTGTTACTTTTTCCATCTCTGTCATCCCTCTTTTGTTTTGTCGTGATTGGGCTTTCTCTTTGAGAATATTCAGCAAGTATTGTGCCAGCCAGAACGATCTCAGTCTCTTTCCCATGGCATGACACTTGCATTTTTCAACAAGCAAGAATGAAAGGAGGCATCATCATGGAATCGCATCCATTGATTATCTGCCGTTGTGAAGAAGTAACTCTCGCTGAATTGGTAGAGACCGCCCAAACCTACCAATGTACCGCACGTGAGCTGAAGCTACGGACCAGAGCCGGCATGGGCTGCTGCGGTGGGAGAACCTGCCGTACATTGATCGATCAGATCCTTCAGCAAGTAGCTGGCCAAGTGCCTTCTCATAATGTACCTCTTGGATACCAACCGCCTATCCGTCCTGTCTCATTTCAAACGCTTGGGGGGCAACGGGCATGAATCAACGAATTGATCACCATCCGGTCCTCGGTTCACTCGGGGACAGAAAGCAGCTTCCTTTTTATTATAACGGCTCTGTCTATACGGCTTTCGAAGGCGAAACGATTGCGGGAGCGCTATTGGCCGCAGGGGTCCGTACGCTTCGGGTGCACGAAGAAAAAGGAACACCGCGAGGCATTTACTGCAATATCGGTCACTGCTATGAATGTCGCGTCCACGTAGACGGTGTTCCAACCGTGCGTGCTTGTATGACGCTTGTGCAGGAAGGCATGCAAGTAAATGCGGGTTCTCTCCTACCTACTCCCTTGAAAAAAGGAGGGCATGGTGCATGATCGACCTTCTGATCATCGGGGCTGGACCCGCGGGCTTATCCGCAGCAATTGCAAGTGCAAGGCAGGGATTGGCTGTTTGTGTAGTCGATGAGTTTTATCGCCCTGGGGGCCGCTTGCTTGGACAGCTTCACGAAGAACCGGACGGTGTGTGGTGGAATGGACTGGATGAGGCTGCTCGTCTCACGCAAGAAGCGATTGGGCTTGGCGTAGAGGTCCGTTGCGGCGTTTCCGTGTTCCATTTGACCCAATCTCAAAATGGCTGGATTGTTTCTACCACAGTGGGGGAAATGATAGCCCCGTTGCTCCTGATCGCAACGGGGGCTTCTGAGGCAGCCGTCCCCGTGCCAGGGTGGACGTTACCTGGCGTGATGTCCATTGGAGCGGCTCAAGTCATGACGAATGTACAGCGCGTGCGAGTAGGACAGCGCGGAGTCGTCATTGGAATCAATATCTTATCGGTGGCGATATCCCGGGAATTGCAGTTGGCTGGAATTACAGTGGATCGAATGATTCTCCCACCTAGTACGGCTGTCAGTGGCACTGCAGGGCAACCACAAGCTGTGATGCAATCCTTATTGCGCGTCGCCCATCTTGCCCCTTCTTTGATGATTCGGCTGGGGAGCAAACTGATGGGAAGTTCAAGGATGCAAAAACTGGCAGTGTCCCTCTATCCCTCCAACGGGTTTTCTATGTGGGACATCCCGATTCAACTGCGAACAGCAGCACTGGAAATCGTCGGAACCTTTCAAGTCGAGGGTGTCCGTATCGCCCGAGTTGCAGCCGATGGTTCACCCATAGCTGGAACCGAACAAGTCATTCCAGCTGATTTCGTCTGTATCGCAGGCGGATTAAGTCCACTCGCCGAATTGGCTGCGATTGCTGGGTGCCCTTTTGCCTATGTTCCCTCCTTGGGCGGGCATGTCCCCTTACACAATGAAAGTATGCAAACACCCGTCCCCGGACTCTATGTTGCCGGCAATATCACGGGAATTGAAAGTGCCAAAGTGGCAATGGCTCAGGGCACGGTCGCAGGACTTTCTATCGCAAAAGCTCAGGGAAAGCTAACGAATGAGCAGCCTTTATCAGATGCCATTCAACAGGTGAAAATCGTCCGCCAAAACGCAACGATTCAGTTCCATCCAGACATTGTTGCTGGGCGTACACTGGTAGGGCAAATGACAGCAGAATGGATCGCACACTAATTGGTTCTTTTCATAGGAAAAGGCAGCCTGTCATTCTTTCGCGGCAGGCTGCCTTTGTTTTTTCTTTCTGGATTGTGCTTTGGTGGTTGATGAAGATGGCAACTCTGAATCCAGAGTAAGCGTACCGTGTATTTCCTCTGCTTGTTCTTGATAGTAAGCTATGAGCTCAGGGTATTCCGCGATTTCTCTCTCTCCTGTCGGCGTGATCGCATACAGTCCTCGTTGCACACGGGTAAACCACCCATAATGATTTTGGATAAGAATCGACGAGGTTTTCTCCCCTGCCCCTTTACTCTTAAGTAATTTAGGCGATAACGGCCCATACTGCTGAAGCAACGTCGCGATTTGAATGCAGCTCTGCTTGTAGGCCGTCATGAGCTTGGTTTGATAACTGCCGCCAACATTGTAATCGCCGTATCTTCCCCGCATCTCTTCAATGATGCGGTTTCTCTTTTTTTGATTGAATTGCTTGCTTTTTACCCGATCAAATGGTCCCGGTGAAATATTCACTTCCATGACTGCGGGCCCTCTTTTTGGAAAGGACACGAGAATAAGACCGAGCTCGAGACGTCTAACCAAGTAGCATATATCTTGCCATTTTTTCGAAAACAATTTGTATTTGGGCTTCGGAATTGCCATATAAACAAAATCGGTATAGCGTTGTCGCTTGGTCGCCTGTATGAGCAATTCCACACTTAGGTTGCGCTTCAATTCAACAATGATCAGTTCCTCGTCTTTCATGGCTGTTAAATCGCAATGCTTGACCTCGCCAAAAACGTCATATCCTTGCGCGACAAAATAATTTCGAATCGGTTCGTACATGTCAGCTTCATATTTTTTCTCTGCTTTCGGTTCCATGTGCTCCCCTTCTCTTATAGGAAAAAGAGCCAATCCAATGGATTGACTCCTTTCTTCGTTATTCCTTCAAAACTGAATAT
>NZ_JABMIT010000019.1:0-63456 GCF_013186635.1 Brevibacillus sp. HB1.3
GGCAAATCATTTAATGATAGACTCATTAACGCTTTCGCTGTTCAGTTTTCAAGGAGCAATTTCCTGTCCTCAGTGTTCATCGTTATTTGTGATGGCGTCTTAAGGACAAGAACTAATCTATCACGTTACCTATCTTTGAGTCAATATGTTTTTTAAAAAAGATTTTAAGTATAATGCTCCTCCCCAAGTTTTCTGCGTCTGACATACTTGGATAACTCATTGGGAGAGGCGATTCTTGCGTACATGCGAAACATGATGGAGTACCTCTCCTCCATGGCCCGCTTCACTAGATGATCAATTCGTTTATCGCTAAAATCAAGGAGCATCTCTTCCAGCTCACGTTTTAACAAGTATTCAAGTTCCTGTACTTCTTTCGTATTGAACAAAAACCCTAGCAACGATATCGCCCTCCGCCTTACGAGTCTCTCCTCTATCCTTTCCATCAAAATTCAGCCCTATTCAAAATAAAAAGCCCTCCGTTTAGGAAGGCTTCAATTTGTTTGCAAATCTGAATTATTTCAGTAAGTTCAATTGCTGAAGTTGTTGGCCCATCGTTTCCTTGAGAAGGGTTGGCGTTATCGTGCTCTCCACAATGGCAGCGACGAATAACAGAACGACCACAGTAAGAACCGCTAATGGAAATTGCTTGAGTGTATCGTACCAGTCATTTTTCAATCGTGCCAGCTTTTGCGGTTGGATTAGAACTCCCACTGAGCGTAAACTCAGCACTCCTAAACGAATACCAACTCCCGCTGCAAACAGGATAGCTGGGAGCTCAAAAATTCCATGTGGCAAAATCCCTGCACTAAAAATAAGCCATGGACTTACTCCAACCCCGCTGTATTTGAAAAAGATAAATCCAAGCAGCACTCCATTCGTGAGCATTCCAATTATGGGAAACAATGCAAACAATATTCCTAGCGCCATCATCATCAATGCACTGAAAACATTATTGGAAAAAATCGTCCAGAATACCGCTAAAGGTCCGCCGCCGTTATCCTTTATCCGTTCAGCAATTTCCTTCAATTGGCCCATCATTTTACCGACCATCTCTTCAACGAGCGGTGCTTGAAAATACCCAATCAAGGCACCACCCAAAAATAGTAAGCATGCGGCGAAGAAATAGTTTCGGTTATCAAGCCATAAATGCCGCAATCGATTGCCCATGCACCACACCCCTTTACTGCCTCATAATTCACTATATGCATTGTACCTCAACAATAGCCAACAGGCCAAAGAATATCCTTGTCTTCCTTGCATAAACTGTTATCGGACAAAGGAGGTACTATCCATGAAATTCATTTACGTGATCAGCGCGAAACGATTAAAGCAAATCTTAATTATCGTCGCGGCCATCGTGCTAACAGCCGGATTTGGTTATGCGGAACGCGATTCAATTGCTGCCTTTGCTGAAGGTGCCAGCACGCAAGCCCCCCAAGCTATTTATAAGGTCGACACCAAAGAAAAGAGAATCGCCCTTACCTTTGATATCAGCTGGGGAGAGACACGAGCATTACCGATACTGGATGTGCTGAAAGAAAAAAAGGTAAACAAAGCGACCTTTTTCCTCTCCTCTCCTTGGAGTCAACGACATCCAGACATCTTGAAACGAATCAAAGAGGATGGCTTAGAAATTGGTTCGCACGGTCACAAGCATGATAACTACACCAAATACTCCGATGAAGAAATTCGCTCCCAAATGGGTAAAGCGGACTCCATTTTAACCGAAATGACTGGAAAAAAACCAACGCTTATTCGGATGCCCAATGGTGATTTTGACAAACGAGTGCTGGAAATCGCGAATCGTATGGGTTATTCTGTCATCCAATGGGATACAGACTCAAAAGATTGGACCAATCCGGGAACAGATGTGATCATCAATAATGTATTATCGAAAGCTCATCCAGGCGACATCGTCCTGATGCACGCGAGCGATTCTGCAAAAGATACACATCTCGCCCTCCCAGTGATCATTGATCGACTTCGCAAGGATGGCTATGAATTTGTTACGGTATCTGAACTCATTTCGGGTACAAGTGTAGAAAGCAAAGAAGTTCACTAAAACAAAAAAAGCTGACCTTCATTGGGTCAGCTTTCTCTTTTTACCAGACGATGCAACTGCATGACTTGCCAGACGTTACAAAATAATAGTGGGACGAGCATGGACAGTGTTGCACGCACATTATCTTCCTTCAATGCTGGAATCCATTCCAGTGCCGTAACAACAAACATAAAGAAGGTCGTCGGTATCCATGCAGATTTATTAGTCAGACTTACTTTTCCATAGGCGGTAACAATAGCAACAATCAATAATAGCGTTGGCTCGATAAAGTACAGGCCAAATCCTTTTCCTTCACCGAAGGACGTATAGCGAAGATAAATCATATCGAAAAAGACAAACAAAATAAGAAATACTTGGACGCTTTTCCATAGGGAAGCCGTTTTGAATATTGTTTTGGCGAAATAATTAATTGTCATATACGCAAAAAAACCCATCTGAGCCACAATGCTAATGGTCATTCCATACAGTAGGTACATGAACAAGCCGACAAAAAAGTTACCGGTGCTTCCTCCAAGCAGCTTATCCAGATCAAAAATTAGGGCAACCAGGATCCCACCTAATCCCCCAAGCAAGAGCGTGGTAATAAAAAGCCATCCATACTTACGCAAACTCACCAAGTATTCCCTCCCATCCACATCGAATATGATTGTACCAATGGATACAAGAAAATACTAGCGTAAGAACAAAACAAAATGCACACGTTACTTGTAGGCAGAGTAAAGAAGGAGGTGTCCACCCCATGAGAAAAAAGACGATGTCTTTTTGGTTAACCGCTCTTGTCTGTCTGGTTCTTACCAGTTGCGGGGGTGGCGGACAAGCGCAAAGTTCGTCTCAGCCTGATTATAAAAGCGTCAAAGACATGGTGCTGGACATATTGCAGACGGACGAAGCGAAGCAATCTGTAGGGAAAATGATGAAGGATGACAAGTTCAAACAAAACCTGATGCTGGACGAGTCGACAGTGCGGACAACTTTGATTCAAAGCATGACGAATCCCAATAACACGCATATCAAAGAAGCGTTTAAAGACCCTAAGTTCGCAAGCGCCATGGCAAAATCCATGAAAAATGAACAAAAAACCCTAATGAAGGACCTAATGAAGGACCCTGAATACCAAAAAGAGCTCATAAGCGTAATGAAAGACCCTGAGTTTGAGAAAAATTTGATGGACCTGATGAAAAGCTCAGCCTATCGACAGCAAACCATGCAAGTGATGAAGGATTCCTTGCAAAGTCCTTTGTTCCAGGCTGAACTTATGAAGATCATGACCAAAGTATCCGAGGACATGACAAAACCTAAGGAACTGAAGCCGAAGAAAAAAGGTAAAGGAAAAGAAGGTAAAGGTGGAGGTTCTTCCGGTGGAGGCAGCGGTAAATCTTCTTAAAACACAAAGGTGAGCTCTATTGTAGAGCCCACCTTTTTCATCTTCTTTGATTTTATTGTTTGACGGCTTCCCCGCATTTTTCTATGACACGTTTGGCCATATCGATGTAAAGCTGACCAATTTCGGTCTTTTCTCCATAGATGGATGGGGAATAATCTGGTTCAGATGGATGATTATCCGGTTGTCCCAGCGGAATTTGAGCGAGCAGCTCACATGTCAATGTCTCAGCAAGCTTAGCTCCTCCACCACGCCCGAATACGTATTCTTTCGAACCATCTTTTGCTTCGTACCATGCCATATTTTCCACAATACCAAGGATTTCATGACCGGTCCGCTTTGCCATAGCGCCTGCCCGTGCTGCTACAAACGCTGCAGTAGCATGAGGAGTCGTTACCACAATCTCCATGCTTTGCGGAATCATGGTGTGCACGTCGAGGGCCATATCCCCCGTTCCTGGAGGCAAGTCCAGCAAGAGGTAGTCCAATTCTTCGCCCCAGTGTACTTCCGTGAAAAAGTTACGCAGCATTTTCCCCAACATAGGGCCACGCCAAATGATCGGAGAGTTATCCTCCACAAAAAAGCCCATGGACATAACTTTTACGTTTTGCTTTTCAACAGGCAGAATGGTTTCGCCAATCACTGTTGGACGTTGTTCAATATTCATCATATCGGGCACGCTAAAGCCGTAAATGTCTGCGTCGATAATGCCCACTTTTTTTCCTAAACGCGCGAGCGCAACAGCCAGGTTCACTGTCACCGTCGATTTTCCGACGCCACCTTTTCCGGAAGTGACCGCGATAAAGGTCGTATTCGAATCCTTCGCCAAGATCGGATTCAAGACGGGTGCTTGTCCCGGTGTCATGTTATGTGTTTGCCCACCTTGATTCTTACGTAATTGGGCAGACAGAGCCGCACGTTCCTCATCTGTCATTGAACCGAATTGGAGGCGAACTTCTTCGGCTCCTAGCGCTTTCACAGCTGCGATGACATCATCCTCGATCTTGGCTTTGAGCGGACAACCCGAAATCGTCAGAACGACCGTGAGGCTTACTGTCTTGCCTTCAATATGGATATCCCGAATCATGTTGAGCTCGACCAAGCTACGATTTATTTCAGGGTCTTTTACATCGCGTAGTGCTTCGAGAACCTGTTCTCTGGTCAACATTCTGGTTCACCTCATCTATGATCTTTTCAAACATTTCCATGCTGGTATAACGACAGCGTATGCGCGTTCATTATAGCATATTCGGGCGGGCGGAACACGATCACCGCCCTCTTAAGGTGTAATTGGCGCTTTTTCTCCCGAATACTGACGCAGTATCCCTTGATAAATGGCATTTGCCATAGCCTTTTGGTATTCAACGCTCTGAAGTCGCTTTGCCTCCTCTGTATTGCTGACAAAGCCGACTTCTACCAAAACGGCCGGGCAGTTAACCTCCCGAATCAAGAACACATTGTTCGTCTTACTCGGAACCCGATCTGTATGACCGATCACCCGTTTGATTTCATCTTGTATCAAATAAGATACTTCTGCACTCTTTTTGAAGCTAGGGGAATAAAAAGTCTGTGCTCCTGACCATTTCGGAGAAGGGATGGAATTGACGTGTATGCTGACCAAAAAATCCGGTGTACTATCATTGACCAGCCTTACTCGGTTTCGAATATCCTCAGATTTTCGTTTGCGTGCCTGCGCCGCATCTGGACTCGCCAAATCCTTGTCTTCCTCCCTCGTCATAACTACAAACGCTCCTGACTGCTGAAGGAAATCCCGCAAGTACATGCTAATGGCCAAAGTCACTTCTTTCTCAACTACATCCCCGGCTTTGGAAACGGCACCGCCGTCTATTCCCCCATGCCCAGGGTCAATGGCTATGACCGTTCCCGTCAGTGGCAGCGACCATGCCTGCCAGGAAGAACGATCAGGTGCTTCGTAGGTGAACAACAGCATAAGCACGGCGAAAGCTAATATCCAGCCTACTCCTTTTCGTGTCACAGTGTATCGTCCCCTTTGTCCCATTCTCGTTCCATCATATGGACAAACATGGACAAATATACCCGTTTGTGAAAAGGAAAAACCCCCTGCCTGCGAACAGACAAGGGGTTGTATCGAACAGCAATTAGCGCTTGGAGAACTGAGGTGCGCGACGAGCTGCTTTCAAGCCGTATTTCTTACGCTCTTTCATACGAGGGTCGCGAGTCAGGAAGCCAGCGCGTTTCAGAGCGCCGCGCAGTTCCGGATCTGCTTTCAGCAGAGCGCGAGCAACGCCGTGACGGATTGCACCAGCTTGACCAGTGGTTCCGCCGCCGTTTACGTTAACCAATACATCGTAACGACCAAGAGTTTCAGTCAGAACGAGTGGTTGTTTTACGATCAATTTCAGTGTTTCCAAACCAAAGTAAGTATCCATTTCACGCTTGTTGATCACGATGCGACCTTCACCTGGAACCAGGCGAACGCGTGCTACGGAGTGCTTACGACGACCTGTACCGTAGTATTGTACTTGTGCCACGTATATTTCCTCCCTTTACCTTAACCGCGAATTTGCCAAACTTCTGGTTTTTGTGCTGCGTGTGGATGCTCAGTTCCAGCGTATACTTTCAGCTTGGTGAACATTTGACGTCCCAGGCTGTTTTTAGGCAGCATGCCTTTTACCGCCAGTTCGAACATACGATCTGGTCGCTTGTTCAGCATTGCGCCAGCAGTGGTTTTTTTCAAACCACCTGGATACAGGGAGTGAGTGTAGTAAATTTTGTCGTTCAGTTTGTTACCAGTCAATTTCACTTTGTCAGCGTTGATTACGATTACGAAATCGCCAGCGTCAACGTGAGGAGTGAATTCTGGTTTCAATTTTCCGCGCAGGATAGAAGCTACTTCGCTCGCCAGACGACCCAGCGTTTGGCCTTCAGCGTCAACGATGTACCATTTGCGCTCAACTTCGAGCGGTTTCGCCATATATGTGGTACGCATTTTTGTCCCTCCTAAATATCTTACCTAACACATATCCATCTACTTATAACCAAAACAACCGAAACTTGCAATGGAAGATAATTGCTGTTACGGGTGAGCAACTCTTCCAGGTGTTCCATGTAATCACGATCTTGTCTTTCAATCCCGGGGCTAGAGTGGGGCTAGGCGGGGTTAAAATACCAAGGAATATCGTACTACATAGACGCCCCATAGTCAAGTGCTGCTCGTTCGTCTAATAGTTGGAAATCTGAAAACTAGTAGACAACTTCCCACATGGTCAGACCCTTGGCTGGTGCTGTCTTACCTGCCTTTTCCCGATCACATGCGGCGAGGATTTCCCTCAGTTCAGCAGGGTTTCTTTTTCCTTGCCCTACTTCAACCAAAGTCCCCACAATAATTCGAACCATGTTGTACAAAAAACCGTTGCCTCGGCATGTCACCCAAACCTCGTCTCCGATTTTTTCCACGGAGAGCCCGTACACAGTCCGAACCTTGTCCTCGACGTATGTCTTTGCCGAGCAAAAGGAAGTAAAATCATGTTCACCCACCAAATAATGAGCAGCCTGCTGCATTGCGTCTACATCTAACGGAAACCGGACATGGTCGGCGTAACGATGCCGGAATACATCTGCCACTGGATTGTTGTCGATACAATATCGATATTCTTTTACTTGCACGTCAAAACGCGCATGAAAAGAGGCATCGACCTCTTCGACTGTCCGAATGACAATAGAATCAGGCAATTGATTGTTCAACACAAACCGCCATTTATCCATCGGAATGTTGCTCGACGTGTCAAAGTGAATCACTTGACCGCGTGCATGAACACCCGCATCTGTCCGGCCTGAACCGAAGACTTGGATATCCTCTCCGGTAACCCGATTCAATGCGGCTTCAATTTCCCCCTGCACCGTTACTTGATCTGGCTGTACCTGAAAACCGCTGAAGTCAGTTCCGTCATATGCCAATACACATCGCAGTCGCTTCATGTACGCCACCATCCAATCACGATTACCAAGATCACACTCACAACAGCTACGATTCCATCACGCCAAGTGAACGTCAGCTTATTCAGCCTCGTTCTCCCCACTCCTCCGCGATAGCCACGCGCTTCCATCGCCAAAGCCAGTTCTTCAGCACGCCGAAACGCACTAACGAATAAAGGAATAGCAATCGGAATCAGGTTCTTGGCTCTGCGCACGAGACTTCCACTGGTGAAATTGGCTCCTCTGGCGGTCTGCGCCTTGATGATTTTATCCGTTTCTTCCATCAGGGTCGGAATGAACCGGAGTGCAATAGACATCATCAGGGCTATATCATGAACCGGTATGCCGATCTTCCCTAGTGGTCCTAGTAAACGCTCCAAACCCTCCGTCAAATCGATTGGAGAGGTTGTCAGTGTTAGCAGGGAACTAATGAGAATCAATAGTCCCAACCGCAAAGAAATGAAGATCGCCTGGCGAACTCCCTGTTCTTCTACTGTAAACCATCCCCACTGAAAGTAAACCGTTCCGCCTTTTGTGATAAAAATATGCAAGACTACGGTAAACAGAATCAGGATCCAGACAGGCTTTAAGCTTTTTAATATATAGGACAAGGAAAGCCTAGAAAGAAGTGCAGCATACAAGGTAAAACCAATGAGTATGGCGTACGTAACCGTATTGTTAGCCAGAAAAATCAAGGTAGCAAAAAGAATGATGAAAAGAAGCTTGCTTCGCGGATCTGCACGATGTAAAAAAGATTGCCCTGGTACGTATTGACCAATTGCGATATTCTGCAGCATGCCTAGCCCTCCTTTGGTACGGACAGTCGTTCCAGCAGATGGGCAATCAGCTCTTCCTCCCGATAAAGGGAGCTCGGCAGACTAGCCTTGTCCGGCAGCATTTGATTCATTTGCGATACGAGAGCCACCGTTTCCGGTACATCCAAAGACAGCTCTCGGAGACGATCCACATGCATGAATACTTCCTCCGGCTTCCCCTGCAAAGCTACTTGACCTTGTGCCATCACAAGCAAATAGTCTGCATAGCGGGCTGCCTCTTCCATGCTGTGCGTGACCAATAGTGTCGTAAGGTTTTGTTCCCGATGAATCCGGTAGATCCCTTCAAGAATCGTGACTCGTCCCGCAGGATCAAGACCCGCAGTTGGTTCATCCAATACCAGAACCTTCGGCTGCATGGCAAGAACACCAGCCAAAGCAACACGTCGCATTTGCCCGCCACTCAAATGAAACGGCGAGCGATCCTTGATTGTGGCATAATCCAGGCCAACAATTTCAAGGGATTCCTTTACGCGCGCTTCCACCATTTCAGCTGGTAAGTCAAAATTGAGCGGCCCAAAAGCAACATCCTTCGCAACCGTTTCTTCAAACAACTGATGTTCAGGATATTGAAAGACGAGCCCAATATCGCGCCTCTGAGCATGGGGTAATCGCCGCTTTGGAGTAATGACCGCATCACCCAGGGTAATCTGCCCTGAACTAGGCATCAGCAACCCGTTCAAGTGCTGAATCAGCGTTGACTTACCTGAGCCCGTGTGGCCAATAATTCCGACAAACGAACCGGATGGAATCGTCAGCGAAATATTGTGTAAGGCAACTCGCTCGAACGGTGTTCCCTTTGCGTAGATATGGCTTACTTGGTCAAAAGTAATTTGCATACGTGCTCCACCAGCTCCTCTTGATGCAGGACAAACGGTAAATCAATCCCTTTGGACTGAAGTGCATGTCGCAGTCGTACGGCAAATGGCACATCCAGTCCCACCTGTTTCAAACGATCTACCTCATTAAACACTTCACTCGGCTTACCTTCCATTAGGACTTCACCCGCATTCATGACGATGACCTTATCCGAATAGATGGCTTCTTCCGGAAAGTGAGTAATGTTTATGATCGTGAGTCCCTCATCCCGGTTCAGTTGACGAGCCAGGTTCAGCACTTCCATTCTCCCTTGTGGATCAAGCATCGCTGTCGCTTCATCCAAGATGATGACAGAAGGACGCATTGCCATAATCCCTGCAATCGCCACTCGTTGTTTTTGACCACCAGACAGACGATGTGGTTGTGCTTGTAAATAAGACTCCATCCCTACAGAAACGAGCGCCTCATCGATACGATCTCGCATCTCTTTGGGGTCCACACCCATGTTCTCTAGGCCAAAGGCGACATCATCTTCCACAGTAGCCCCAACAATCTGATTGTCCGGATTCTGAAAGACCATGCCAACATGTCGTCGAATTTCCCAAAGCTGCTCCCCATCTTTCGTATCCATTCCACTGATAAGTACTGTGCCGCCTTCTGGAAGCAACAGAGCATTCATCAGCTTTGCCATCGTTGATTTGCCGGAACCGTTGTGACCCAGTACGGATACAAAGGAACCTTTTTGAATGGTAAGGTCAACACCTTGTAATACCGGAACCCGTTGGCCATCCTCACCATCGTAGGTATAAGAAACATCTCGCAATGCCAGCAGGTTATCTTCATTCATGAGGCATTCACAACCTCCCCAGCCTTCACAGGGATCTGACTAGCAGGATTTCGAAGAGAAAGGAAAAAAGGGTTGAATCAGAGTCCAGCCTATGACCAGATCTGCCCCCACCCTTTTCGCGGTAATCTACCAGGCTTACAACCTGAGTAAATGACCAGTTTACATGTATTAAACGAATTCGATGTACGCCATTGGAGCAGCGTCGCCACGGCGAGGGCCGGCTTTCAGGATACGAGTGTATCCACCGTTGCGCTCTTTGAAGCGAGGAGCGATTTCATCGAACAGTTTTTGAACAGCATCGCGGCCTTCAGCATTCGCAACTTCTTTGCGAACGAAAGCAGCAACTTGACGGCGAGCATGCAGATCGCCACGTTTCGCGAGCGTGATCATTTTTTCAGCGATTGGGCGCAATTCTTTCGCCTTCATCTCTGTAGTTTCGATGCGCTCGTTGATGATCAGGTCTGTTACCAAGTCGCGGAACAGCGCTTTACGAGCTGAGCTACGACGACCCAATTTACGTTGTGCCATGTGGTTTACCTCCCTCTTAATCGAGAGAACAAAAGTTTGCTTCTTGGTTTGCTACTCTAGTCGTCGCTGCGCAGGGACAGGCCCAGTTCAGCTAACTTTTCTTGAACTTCTTCAAGAGATTTGCGCCCCAGATTGCGTACTTTCATCATGTCCTCTTCGGTCTTCTGCGTCAGCTCTTGCACGGTATTAATACCGGCACGCTTCAAGCAGTTGTAGGAACGAACAGAAAGATCGAGCTCTTCGATAGTCATCTCCAAGACTTTCTCTTTCTTGTCCTCTTCCTTCTCTACCATGATTTCTGCATCCTTCGCCTCGTCAGTCAGACCGACGAACAGGTTCAGGTGCTCCGTCATGATTTTTGCGCCGAGACTCACGGCTTCTTCCGGACTGATGCTACCGTTAGTCCAAACCTCAAGTGTTAACTTGTCATAGTTGGTCATTTGCCCTACACGGGTATTTTCCACTTGATAGTTAACGCGCTTGATCGGCGTGTAGATCGAATCAATCGGAATCACACCAATAGGCAGATCCTCAGATTTGTTTCCATCAGATTGAACATAACCACGACCACGTCCAGCTGTCATGCGGATATGCAGACGACCGCCATTGGCCAACGTTGCAATATGAAGATCAGGGTTTAAGACCTCCACATCACTGTCAGCACGGATATCTCCCGCTTTGACAACGCCTTCGCCTTCTGCATCGATCTCGATTACTTTTTCTTCATCGGAATGGATCTTCAGCGCCAAGCCTTTGATGTTCAGGATGATCTCGGTTACATCTTCAACGACGCCTTCAACCGTAGAGAATTCGTGAAGAACCCCATCGATTTGAACAGTACGAACTGCCGCGCCTGGCAAGGACGAAAGAAGAATTCGTCTCAGCGAGTTGCCAAGGGTAGTTCCGTATCCGCGCTCTAGAGGTTCTACAACAAACTTTCCATACGAGTTGTCGTCGCTAACTTCCACAACCTCGATTTTTGGTTTTTCTATTTCTATCATTAAACAAACCCTCCTTCAAAACGTCGAAATCCTTGGGTGGGCCGCATACGTGCCCACTCAGGAATTTCCCCGGCGGTTTACCGTTTGCGTGCATGACAAGCTATAAATCAGAATTTACCATTCTAGTATGGACATGTTCTGAACGATATAAACCAGTTACACGCGGCGACGTTTTGGTGGACGGCAACCGTTGTGCGGAATTGGCGTCACGTCTTTAATCATGTTCACTTCAAGACCAGTTGCTTGCAGGGAACGGATCGCAGCTTCACGACCTGCACCTGGGCCTTTTACCGATACTTCAAGGGAACGCATGCCGTGTTCCATAGCAACGCGTGCAGCCGCTTCAGCAGCCATTTGCGCAGCAAATGGAGTGCTTTTACGGGAGCCTTTGAAGCCGAGGGAACCAGCACTGGACCAAGAGATCGCGTTACCGTGTGGATCCGTGATTGTGACGATCGTATTGTTGAAAGTAGAACGGATGTGTGCTACGCCGACTTCAACATTTTTACGGTCACGACGACGGGTACGTGTTGCTGTAGCTTGTTTTCTTTTCGCCATGTCAGATTACCCTCCTTTACTTCTTCTTGTTTGCTACTGTACGGCGTGGACCTTTACGCGTACGAGCATTTGTTTTAGAACGTTGACCGCGAACTGGAAGTCCACGACGATGGCGGATGCCACGGAAGCAACCGATTTCCATCAGACGCTTGATGTTGAGGGAGATCTCACGACGGAGGTCACCTTCTACCTTCACAGTTTTGTCGATGTACTCACGAAGTTTGTTCACTTCATCTTCTGTCAGATCGCGAACACGAGTGTTCATATCTACGCCAGTAGCGGACAGAATTTTTTGAGACGTGGGGCGGCCAATACCAAAAATGTAGGTAAGAGCAACTTCAACGCGTTTTTCGCGCGGCAAGTCTACGCCTGCAATACGTGCCATGTGTCAAAAGCACCTCCTTGTTTACCCTTGTTTTTGCTTATGCTTCGGATTTTCACAAATAACCATTACGTTACCTTTGCGACGGATAACCTTGCATTTCTCGCAGATCGGTTTAACCGAAGGTCTCACTTTCATGGTTCTTGCCTCCCTTTTCTAGGGGTTTTGCTTACTATTTATAGCGGTACGTAATACGTCCGCGGGTTAAGTCGTACGGCGACAGTTCAACAGTTACTTTATCCCCCGGCAGGATACGGATAAAGTGCATGCGGATTTTTCCTGAGACGTGAGCAAGGACTTTATGTCCATTCTCTAATTCTACTCGAAACATAGCATTTGGCAAAGGTTCGATTACCGTACCTTCCACCTCAATTACATCATCTTTTGCCATGGTAAACTCTCCTTTCTTCTGCTCTTCAGTCGGACCATGAGTTTTGCGAAATGATCACACAACGAACTTATCGTCGACACGTTGGACGACAATCCCGAATCGTTCGGAACTACCGTTTTTATGTCCGTGTAAAAATCTCATAGCCATCTTCCGTAATCGCGATGGTGTGTTCAAAATGAGCACAAGTTTTCCGATCCACTGTTACTACCGTCCAATTGTCCTCCAATGTGCGGACATAACGTTCGCCGGCATTTACCATTGGCTCAATTGCCAACACCATGCCTGGTTTTAACCGTGGTCCTCGATCAGGAGGGCCGTAGTTAGGAACCTGCGGATCTTCGTGCAAGTTTTGCCCGATCCCATGCCCCACATACTCGCGAACGAGTGTGAAGTCGGCAGCTTCTGCATGAACCTGAATCGCATGAGAGATATCGGATAAGCGTCCACCTGGAACCGCTTTTTCAAGCCCCTTGTACAACGACTCTTCCGTTACTCTGAGTAGCTTCTGGTTTTCTGTTGAAATCTTACCGACCGGATACGTCCAAGCGGAGTCGCCATGATAACCCTGAAACTGGGCACCAATGTCGATACTGATAATGTCTCCTTCTTGTAACGCCCGTTTACCTGGGATCCCGTGTACGAGTTCTTCATTGACTGAAGCACAGATACTTCCTGGAAAGCCACCATAGCCTTTAAACGATGGAATTGCTCCCATGCTTCGAATAAAGGTCTCGGCAATTTCGTCTAGCTGCTTCGTCGTGACACCAGGCTTGATCGCCTTGGCCAGTTCTTGATGGGTGAGTGCGACGATACGACCAGCTTCGCGCATAACCTCAAGTTCTGCTTTCGACTTTAGGATAATCATTCGCAATTACCCTCGCAACAAAGACTTAATTTCCGCAAACACTACCTGGATATCTTGTTCTCCATCGATATCTCGCAGAAGTTCCTGTGCGGAGTAGTAGTCGATAAGTGGCTGTGTTTGAGCGATATTCACGTCAAGGCGTTGTGTTACCACTTCGATCTTGTCGTCTTCACGCTGATACAGCTTACCACCATCTTTATCACATACGCCAGCCTCTTTTGGAGGATTGAACATCGTGTGATAGCTAGCACCGCAAACAGGGCAGATCCAGCGACCGGTCAGACGTTCAATCAATTGCTCGCGTTGAACGTTGATGTTAATTACATGGTCAATTTCGCGTCCCAGCTCTTTTACTGTAGCTGTCAACGCTTCCGCCTGAGGAACTGTGCGCGGAAAACCATCTAAGAGGAATCCCTTTGCGCAGTCATCCATCGAAAGGCGCTCCCGCACAATACCAATGACAACCTCGTCTGGGACGAGATGACCTTTATCCATGTAGGATTTAGCCTCTAGTCCGAGCGGCGTTTCGTTTTTGACCGCAGCTCGGAACATGTCGCCAGTCGAAATGTGCGGGATGTCAAACTCTTTTACGATACGTTCTGCCTGTGTCCCTTTACCGGCTCCAGGCAGTCCCATCAGAATTATATTCACGTCCATTCCCTCCGTCCCATCAAAAAAGCTACAGAAGCTTTTCTGTAAACATCTAAGTCATTACTTGATAAACCCTTGGTAGTGGCGTTTGATCATTTGACTTTCAATCTGCTTCATTGTATCCAAGCTTACCCCAACCACGATCAACAGCGATGTACCACCGATGTAAATGGATTGTGGCAAGTTTGCAAGACTACCGAAGAAGAATGGCAATATCGCAATAATCATCAAGAACAAAGCGCCCGCCAATGTTAACCGGTTTAATGTACGAGTAATGAATACCTCAGTGTTTTTACCAGGTCGGATACCAGGAATGTAACCGCCATTTTTTCTCATGTTTTCTGCCATTTGTACAGGGTTGATCTGTACGAATGTGTAGAAATAGGTGAATCCGAGAATCAAGATAGCGTAAAGCGTCATTCCTAATGGTTTGTTGACTTGGAAGTTCTGATAAATCCAGTTAGCAAATCCTTGTCCGGATGCATCCACCCAGAACTGAGCAATCGTTGACGGGAACATTACCAGCGATACCGCAAAGATAACAGGAATAACACCAGCAGAGTTGATTTTCAGCGGAATGTGGGTAGATTGACCACCGTACATTTTGCGTCCAACCACTCGTTTCGCATATTGCACTGGAATCTTACGAAGGCCTTGCTGCATAAAGATAACCCCGACAATGATGGCGAGGATCACCAAAAGGATAAGCAGAACTTTGACGACGCTGAAGAATACGTTTTGAGATGGGTCAGCGAACTGTGTTGTGTAAATCGTCGTAATCCCTTGCGGAATGTTAGCGACGATCCCACCAACGATCAGGATCGAAATCCCGTTACCGATACCCTTCTCCGTAATCTGTTCCCCCATCCACATCATGAATGCGGTCCCAGCTGTCAAAGTCAACGCAATGAGTGCATAGCTGCTAGCCGACGTGTCGTTTAGCAAACCAGGCGCCATATTGTTGAATCCAATCGTCATCCCTACAGACTGAATCAAACCAAGGATAATTGTAGCGTAACGGGTAACGGTGGCAATCTTGCGACGACCAACTTCCCCTTCACGAGCCCATTGCGTAAGCTTAGGCACAACATCCATGGACATCAGCTGCATGATAATCGATGCCGTAATGTACGGCATGATACCCATGGCAAAAATCGAGAAGTTATGCAGTGCTCCACCTGAGAAGGTGTTCAACAAGCCAAGTAATTGGTTTGTGTTCTCCTGAAACAACGCGACATTTACGTTAGGAACTGGCACATAGCTTCCGATCCGGAAAACAACCAGCATCATGAGCGTAAAAAGGATTTTGCGACGAAGGTCGCTAATTTTGAAAATGTTAGTTAAGGACGCTAACATTAGATCACCTCGGTCGTTCCACCGACTTGTGCGATCTTCTCAGCAGCAGCTCCGGAGAACTTGTGAGCTTTTACAGTCAGCTTCACAGTCAGTTCACCGTTAGCAAGAACCTTAACACCGTCGCGCAGCGCGCTGATAACACCAGTTTCTTTCAACAGCTCAGGTGTTACTACAGTGCCCTCTTCGAAACGGTTCAGCGCGTCCAAGCTAACAATCGCAAATTCCTTGCGGCTGATGTTAGTGAAACCACGCTTAGGCAGACGACGGTACAATGGGTTTTGACCACCCTCGAAACCTGGGCGTACGCCGCCACCGGAACGAGCGTTTTGACCTTTGTGACCTTTACCAGCAGTTTTGCCAGTACCGCTACCAATACCGCGACCGATGCGCTTACGAGTGTGACGGGATCCTTCTGCAGGTTGCAGTTCATGCAATTTCATACGTTGCACCTCCTAACTAATTGAGATGTTCAATTAAGCTTCTACTTCTTTCACTTCTACCAAGTGCTTCACTTTGAAAACCATTCCACGAATTGCAGGATTATCTTCCTTCACTACAGTGGAGTTGATTTTGCGAAGACCCAGAGCTTTTACAGTGTCTTGCTGATCTACAGTACGACCGATCAGGCTGCGTTTGAGGGTGATTTGCAATTTTGCCATGTTCATTCCCTCCTTATTAACCCAACAACTCGTCAACAGTCTTACCGCGCAATTTCGCGACATCTTCCGCTGTTTTCAGACGACCGAGGCCTTCCAGCGTAGCGTTGACCATGTTGATAGGATTGTTGGAACCAAGAGACTTACTCAAGATATCGCCTACACCAGCCAGTTCGAGTACGGCACGAACAGGTCCACCAGCGATAACACCTGTACCAGGGGCAGCAGGCTTGATGAGAACCTTACCAGCGCCGAATTGGCACAGTACTTGGTGCGGAACAGTCGTTCCTCTCATCGGTACACGGATCAATTTTTTCTTAGCATCGTCAATCGCTTTGCGAATGGCGTCTGGAACTTCTTGAGCTTTACCCATACCAGCACCTACGTGGCCGTTACGGTCTCCCACAACAACCAAGGCGCTGAAGCTCATACGACGTCCACCTTTAACCGTTTTTGCTACACGGTTAACTGCGACTACTTTTTCTTCGAGCTCTAATTTGCTAGGGTCGATACGCATTCCTTACCCTCCTTGTTGTTAGAATTGCAGACCAGCTTCACGAGCTGCTTCTGCCAGTGCTTTAATACGTCCATGATAGATGTAACCACCGCGGTCAAAAATCACTTCAGTCGCACCTTTTTCTTGTGCACGCTTAGCGATCAGTGTGCCAACAGCTGTAGCAGCTTCCACGTTAGCGCCATTATTCAGGCCCAGCTCTTTATCCAAAGAAGATGCAGATACCAGTGTTACGCCAGTTGCATCGTCAATCAATTGAGCGTAGATGTGCTTAGAAGAACGGAATACGTTCAGACGTGGGCGAATGGTAGTACCAATCACACGTTTGCGGATTCGCAGGTGACGTTTTTTCCGAGCTTTGTTTTTATCAGCTTTCGTAAACATTAAGCGGCCTCCTTTCTCATGAAGCTAGAAGCTTATTTACCTTTTTTACCTTCTTTACGACGAACAACTTCATTGCTGTACTTGATACCTTTACCTTTGTATGGCTCAGGTTTACGCAGAGAACGGATTTCAGCGGCAATTTGGCCTACGCGCTCTTTGTTAATACCTTTTACCACCAAAGTGGTTTGGTTTGGTACATCAATTTCGATACCCTCTTCTGGAGTAACTTCCACTGGGTGGGAGAAACCAAGAGAGAGAGTAACACCGTTGCCGGACTTAGCAGCACGGTAACCTACACCGACCAGTTCCAGGGTACGAGTGAAGCCTTCAGATACGCCAGTTACCATGTTGGATACCAGCGCACGAGTCGTACCATGCAGGGAACGGTGAAGTTTGTTATCGCTTGGACGCTCAATGATTACTTCGTTTTCAGCGATGTTGATTTTGATATCTTCATGGAAGCTACGAACGAGTTGACCCTTAGGGCCTTTTACCGTCAGCTCAGTACCGTTCAGAGTGAGGGTAACGCCTGCAGGGACCACGATCGGTTTTCTACCGACACGAGACATGTGGTGCACCTCCTGTGCTATTTACAATCTGTTAATTACCAAATGTATGCGAGAACCTCTCCACCTACGTGAGCTTGACGAGCTTGCTTGTCAGTCATTACACCAGTGGATGTAGAGATGATCGCGCAACCGAGACCACCCAAAACCTTAGGTACTTCATTGTTCTTTGCATAAACACGAAGTCCTGGCTTGGAGATACGTTTCAGACCTGTGATAACACGCTCGTTGCCTGCACCATATTTCAGGAATACACGGATGATTCCTTGTTTGTTGTCTTCAACAAACTCCGCATCGCGGATGAAGCCTTCTTCTTTCAGAATGCGCGCGATTTCCTTCTTGATGGTGGACGCCGGGATTTCCACTTTCTCGTGGCGAACCATGTTGGCGTTACGAATTCGTGTCAACATATCTGCGATTGGATCAGTCATAACCATGAGAGAAAACCTCCTTCCCGTTTCAAATTACCAGCTTGCTTTTTTCACGCCTGGAATTTGACCTTTATAAGCAAGTTCACGGAAGCAAATACGGCAGAGTTTAAATTTGCGCAATACGGAGTGAGGACGTCCGCAACGCTCGCAACGTGTGTACGCGCGTACTGCAAACTTCGGCTCCCGCTGTTGCTTGATGATCATTGATTTCTTTGCCACATTCTTCCCTCCTTACGAGTGGGTTTATTTACGGAATGGCATACCCATTTGAGTCAGCAACTCACGAGCTTCCTCATCCGTTTTCGCGGAAGTAACAACAACGATGTCCATACCGCGAACTTTATCAATTTTATCGTACTCGATCTCAGGGAAGATCAGTTGTTCCTTCAGACCAAGTGTGTAGTTACCGCGTCCGTCAAAAGCCTTGGAAGAAATTCCACGGAAGTCACGAACACGTGGGAGAGATACGTTCATCAATTTGTCGAGGAAGTGGTACATACGCTCGCCGCGCAGAGTAACCTTCGCACCGATCGGCATACCTTCACGCAATTTGAAACCCGCGATGGATTTCTTAGCCTTTGTTACTACAGGCTTTTGACCAGCGATGATTTGCAGGTCTTCAATTGCAGTATCCAAGGACTTAGCGTTCGCTACCGCTTCGCCAACACCCATATTGATGATGATCTTTTCTACTTTCGGCACTTGCATGATGGAAGTATAGTTGAACTTGCTCATCAAGCTAGGCACGATTTCGCTCGTATACTTTTCTTTCAATCTTGTTGCCATCTAGGATATCCTCCTTTCCAACCTGACTACTTGTCGAGTACTTCGCCAGACTTTTTCGCGTACCGAACTTTCTTGCCGTTATCCAAAACTTTGTAACCGATGCGAGTAGCTTTTCCGGACTTCGGATCGATCAAAGATACGTTGGATACGTGAATAGCTGCTTCTTGAGTCACAATGCCACCTTGCGGGTTAGCTTGGGACGGACGGCTATGTTTCTTCACGAGGTTGATACCTTCAACCAGAACGCGTTCTTTCTTTGGATAAGCAGCGAGAACGCGACCTTTTTTGCCTTTATCTTTGCCCGCATTTACGATAACAGTGTCGCCTTTTTTAACGTGCATCGCTTGGTGCACCTCCTATCGAACAAACTGCCTGAGTTTTGCCGTTCAATTAGATAACCTCTGGAGCCAGAGAGATGATCTTCATGAAATCCTTATCGCGGAGCTCACGAGCCACAGGTCCAAAGATACGAGTACCACGTGGGGATTGATCGTCTTTGATAACTACAGCTGCATTTTCATCGAAACGGATGTAAGAACCATCGTTACGACGAACGCCACTTACTGTGCGTACTACTACCGCTTTAACTACTTGACCTTTCTTGACAACGCCGCCGGGTGTAGCGGATTTTACGGAGCACACGATAACATCACCGATGTTCGCCGTTTTACGACCGGAACCACCCAGAACCTTGATGCACATGAGTTCCTTTGCACCGGAGTTGTCAGCAACAGCCAATCTCGTCTGAGTTTGGATCATTTACTGTTCCTCCTTTCGGAATTAATATCCGAAAATCTGACTTATACGATTACTGCCTCTTCGACGATACGTACCAAACGGAAACGCTTGTCTTTAGACAATGGACGAGTTTCCATGATTTCTACGATGTCGCCCACTTTTGCCGTGTTGTTCTCGTCGTGAGCCTTGAACTTTTTCGAGAATTTCATGCGTTTGCCGTACAAAGGATGTGTCTTGTAAGTTTCAACAAGAACAACAATGGTTTTATCCATCTTGTCGGAAACAACGCGACCTACAACTGTTCGACGCATATTGCGATCTGCGGTCATCGTTCAAACCTCCTTCCTATAATTAACCGATTCCCAATTCTCTCTGGCGCAGGACGGTTTTCGCACGAGCAATATCCTTACGCACTTGTTTAATACGAGATGTGGTTTCGAGTTGACCCGTAGCCAGCTGGAAACGAAGGTTGAACAACTCTTCTTTCAAAGAAGTAACGTTTTGTTCGATCTCGGCAGTGGTCAAATTACGGTACTCATTAGCCTTCATGTGCGTCACCACCCACTTCTTCACGCTTCACGAACTTGCACTTGATTGGCAGTTTGTGCATAGCCAGACGCATAGCTTCGCGAGCGACTTCTTCAGGAACACCAGCAAGTTCGAACATGATCTTGCCTGGCTTCACTACCGCTACCCATTTCTCAGGAGAACCTTTACCGGAACCCATGCGGACTTCAAGCGGTTTTTGTGTTACTGGTTTATCAGGGAAAATTTTGATCCAAACCTTACCACCACGTTTGATGTAACGAGTCATCGCGATACGAGCTGCCTCGATCTGACGGTTAGTTACCCAAGATGGTTCCATTGCTTGCAATCCGTATTCACCGAACGCAACAGTAGTACCGCCTTTTGCGTTACCAGCCATTTTCCCGCGGTGTTGTTTACGGTGTTTCACGCGTTTTGGCGTCAACATGATTACTTGCCTCCTTCCTCAGTAGCGACGTTCTTTCTCGCTGGAAGGACTTCTCCACGATAGATCCACACTTTAACACCGATGCGACCATAAGTGGTATGTGCTTCAGCAGTACCGTAGTCGATGTCAGCGCGCAATGTGTGAAGTGGAACAGTACCTTCGCTGTAACCTTCAGAACGTGCGATGTCCGCGCCGCCAAGACGACCGCTTACCAAGGTTTTGATACCTTTAGCACCAGAGCGCAGCGTACGAGTGATCGATTGCTTTTGCGCACGGCGGAAAGAAATGCGGTTTTCCAATTGGCGTGCAATATTTTCAGCTACCAGAGTAGCATCCAGATCCGGACGTTTGATTTCGTTGATATTGATATGAACGCGTTTGCCAGTCAGATCAGTCAGGGTTTTGCGCAGAGTTTCAACCTCTGAACCACCTTTACCAATTACCATACCAGGCTTAGCGGTGTGAATCGTAACGTTCACGCGATTAGCTGCGCGTTCGATTTCGATCGTGGATACAGCAGCATCTTTCAGACGCCCTTTTACATACTTGCGGATTTTCAAGTCTTCGTGCAACAGAGTTGCGAAGTCCTTGTCAGCGTACCATTTGGACTCCCAGTCACGAATGACACCGATCCGAAGACCTACCGGGCTTACCTTTTGACCCACACGTAATCCCTCCTTATTTCTCGTTTAGTACCACTGTGATGTGGCTCGTGCGTTTATGGATGCGGCTAGCGCGACCCATAGCGCGCGGACGGAAACGCTTCAACGTAGGACCTTGGTCTACGAAGACTTTACCCACTACGAGGCTGTTTGGATCCATCTCATAGTTGTGCTCAGCGTTTGCAATAGCCGACTTCAGGAGTTTTTCAACAACTGGAGAAGCTGCCTTTGGCGTGTGTTTCAAGATCGCCAAAGCTTCACCTACTTGCTTGCCTCTGATCAAGTCTACCACCAGGCGGACTTTACGAGACGCGATGCGAATGTTGCGTGCAACTGCTTTTGCTTCCATCTTTGTACCTCCTCTCTGTCAAGAGAAAATTAGCGCTTCTTGGACTTCTTGTCGTTGTCGACGTGACCCTTGAAGGTACGAGTTGGTGCGAATTCACCCAATTTATGACCAACCATGTCTTCCGATACGTAAACTGGTACATGTTTGCGGCCATCGTAAACTGCAAACGTGTGTCCTACGAAATCAGGGAAGATGGTGGAACGGCGAGACCAAGTTTTGATCACGCGTTTCTCGTTCTTTTCATTTTGCTCGTCAACTTTTTTCATCAAGTGGTCATCCACGAAAGGACCCTTTTTTAAGCTACGTCCCATTAGTGAACCTCCCTTCGCCAAAGGCGTTCGGTTATAGTATCAGCCTACCTTACTTCTTGCGGCGGCGGATGATGTATTGGTCGGACTTGTTCTTCTTCTTGCGAGTCTTGAGACCCAGGGTTGGTTTACCCCAAGGAGTAACAGGAGCCTTACGACCGATTGGAGCGCGACCTTCACCACCACCGTGTGGGTGATCGTTAGGGTTCATTACGCTACCGCGAACAGTTGGACGAATACCCAACCAGCGGGAACGTCCTGCTTTACCGATGTTCAGCAATTCGTGATCCAGGTTACCTACTTGACCGATAGTAGCGCGGCATACGTTGTGGATGCGGCGAGTTTCACCGGAAGACAGGCGAACGATTACGAACTCACCATCACGACCAAGCAATTGAGCAGATGTACCAGCAGCGCGCACCAATTGGCCGCCTTTACCAGGTTTCAGCTCGATGTTGTGGATGGTAGTACCTACCGGGATTTTCTCCATTGGCAGTGCGTTACCGATTTTGATGTCGGCATCTGCTCCGGATACGATCTGGTCGCCCACTTTCAGGTTGTGTGGAGCGATAATGTAACGCTTTTCACCGTCTGCATAGTTGATCAGCGCGATGTTAGCGGAACGGTTTGGATCGTATTCAATGGTTGCTACGCGACCAATGATACCATCTTTGTTACGTTTGAAGTCGATAATACGGTATTTACGTTTATGACCGCCACCTTGATGACGAACGGTAATTCTACCTTGGTTGTTGCGACCAGCTTTTTTGCTGAGAGGCGCCAACAAGGATTTTTCGGGAGTCGACGTGGTGATCTCCTCGAAAGTAGAAACCGTCATTTGGCGACGACCAGGAGAAGTCGGTTTAAACTTTTTGATACCCATGTTAATACCCTCCTTTTCGGTAGTCGTCGAGGTTATACTCCCTCGTAGAAGGCCAATTCTTTGCTGTCATCAGTCAGCTTAACGATTGCTTTCTTCCACTCGGATGTGTAACCGGAGTATTTTCCGTAGCGTTTTGGTTTCGCAGGTACACGAACTGTGTTAACTGCTTCTACTTTTACGCCAAATACTTTTTCAACAGCTTGTTTGATTTCTGTTTTGTTAGCTTTGAGAGGTACTTCGAAAACGTACTTCTTCTCAGCCATCATATCAGTGGTGCGCTCGGTAATGACAGGGCGTTTAAGGACATCATGAAGGCTCTTCATTATGCGAGCACCTCCTCTACTTTCGCAACCGCTTCTTTCGTCACGATTACTTTGTCATGCGCTACCAGATCAAGAACGTTAATGCCTGCAGCATCTACGATTTTTGCACCTGGGATATTGCGGGAAGCGAGCGCTACGTTTTGGTCGTACTCGGAAGTAACGATCAGAACTTTGCGATCTACTTTCAAGCTGCTCAGAACAGCTGTCATTTCCTTAGTTTTTGGAGCTGCGAAGTTCAAAGCTTCCAATACCAGGAGTTCGTTGTTTTGTACTTTCGTGGAAAGTGCAGATTTCAGAGCCAAACGGCGAACTTTACGGTTCAGTTTGTAACCGTATTTGCGCGGAGTTGGACCGAATACAACACCGCCACCTTTCCATTGCGGAGAGCGAATGGAACCTTGGCGTGCACGACCTGTACCTTTTTGGCGCCATGGCTTGCGGCCACCACCACGTACTTCAGAACGGTTCTTTACATCATGTGTACCTTGGCGTTGGGATGCTTGTTGCATCACGATCGCATCGTACAGAACTGCGCTGTTAGGCTCAATACCAAATACGCTGTCTGCCAGATCGATTTCGCCAACTTGAGAACCGGTTTGGTTATAAAGAGCTACTTTCGGCATGTCAGTTCCTCCTTTCCTTACTAGTTCTTCTTGACTGCCGTGGATACCAGTACGCAGCTGTTTTTCGGACCAGGCACGGAGCCTTTCACGAGAACCAGGTTACGCTCTGTATCTACTTTAATTACTTCCAGGTTTTGAATAGTAACGTTGTCGCCACCCATTTGACCTGGCAGTGTTTGACCTTTAAATACGCGGTTCGGAGCTACAGCACCCATGGAACCTGGACCGCGATGGTAACGCGAACCGTGAGCCATAGGACCGCGGGATTGATTGTGACGTTTGATAGCACCTTGGAAACCTTTACCCTTGGATACGCCAGCTACGTCCACCATTTCTCCCTCGGCAAAAATGTCAGCCTTCAACTCTTGACCAACCTCGTAATCAGCGAGGTTAACTCCGCGAATTTCGCGAATGAAGCGCTTAGGAGCAGTGTTAGCTTTCGCTGCATGTCCTTTTTCCGGCTTGTTAGCGCGCTGTTCTTTTTTGTCTTCGAAGCCGATTTGAATCGCTTCATAACCGTCAGTCTCAACGTCTTTCTTCTGAAGAACTACGTTGGAACCAACCTCGATGACCGTTACAGCAGTCGCTGTTCCGTTTGGACCAAAAACTTGAGTCATACCAAGTTTTTTCCCTAAGATTCCTTTGGTCATTTGTGCCACCTCCTGTGCTTATTTCAGTAAAACGCTTTTTATGTTGTATCAAGTCCCCATCGATGCGCAGGGGTGCCATTTTAAGGGTTTGTTGCTTGGTGTAACACGCTTATCAAGACAACGTCTGCGCGTGTATCGCTTTTTGGGACCTTACAGTTTAATCTCGATATCCACACCAGATGGCAGATCCAGACGCATCAAAGCATCTACTGTTTGTGGTGTTGGGTTCAAGATGTCGATCAAACGTTTGTGTGTACGCATCTCGAATTGCTCACGAGAATCTTTGTACTTATGAACCGCACGCAGGATCGTGTAAACTGCTTTCTCCGTAGGGAGTGGAATTGGACCGGATACGTTAGCACCGGAACGCTTCGCAGTGTCCACAATTTTTTCTGCGGACTGATCCAGGATTTTGTGATCATACGCCTTCAAACGAATACGAATCTTTTGCTTTGCCATTGAAGTCCCTCCTTTTTCGCCCATTTTTTAAACAGACATTTCTCCGTGGAAATATCCTGCACCCCGGTCATGGCAAAGGGGCCGGGTGTGTCAGCAACCTCCCACATCATCGCAAGTCCATGACCAACATTCAATATTGTACTAAAAAGATTTGGGCAACGCAAGTATTTTCTTGGGTTCCCGTATATTTTTTTGTACATGGTGTGCCTACTGAATGGCTCACCTAGATCATATTACAGATTTCAAGGAAGAAAGGCAAGCGGGATTACCTGCCAACCTGCCAAGTCATCTATCTATAATAGAAGGAAGACGTTATACTTAGGAATGTAGTTGTTATGAAATGGAGGTTTTCCTCAATGTCTGAAGCGAATCAAACCCCTTATGAAATCATTGGCGGTGCAGATACTTTGGCCCGTCTTGTCGATACCTTTTACGATCTGGTAAAACAGCATCCTGATATTAACGACCTCTTCCCTGAAGATTTGACCCACGTGAAGGAGCGTCAATATCAGTTTTTGACGCAGTTTCTCGGTGGTCCAACCCTTTATTCGGACGTCCATGGTCATCCGATGCTGCGAGCACGACACATGCCTTTCCCTATTGGACCTGTACAGGCAGAGGCTTGGCTATCTTGTATGGATAAAGCCATGAACCTGACTGGACTAGAGGGCGAAATTCGGAAGCAAATCTTTGATCGCTTGCGTTTAACTGCTCACCATATGGTCAATAAGTGGGATCAATAAGTAAAAAGCGTAGGACAATTTACCGTCCTACGCTTTTGTTGTTATATCAGAGGGTGCTGCTGCACATGTAGCTTTCGGTCTTACCAAGCTACGTGATCCCAAGTATACACCGCCTACGATCATGCACAGTGCTAGTAGGTGTACGAGTTGAAGGCTTTCACCCAGGAATATCGCCGCAAATACCAAGCTGGCCATTGGCATTCCATTTAGGAATACAGCTGTTCGACTCGCCCCGAGCTGACGTATCCCATAATTCCAGCCGATTGAGCCGAGCGCAGTTGACAGCGCACCTGAAGCAAAAATTACAAGCCACCGGAAGGAGGAAACGTCCAAAGAAATATAATAGGAAGCTGGTTGAACAGTCAATGCGACTCCCCACAAGAAGATGACCCCAAACATTTGCGATAAAGCCGTAATTAAGAGTACCGGTACACCTCTTACGACCAACTTGCGAATAAGTAAACCACCCGTTACATACATGAGCATGGAGAAAAACATAATGGCATCTCCCCAGCCATTCATATGAAGGCCGCCGTGCTGAGAGATGACGACAATTAACACTCCTGCAAAACCCATTCCAATGCCAAGTCCTTTTTTCAGAGACATGCCTTCCCCTAAGAATAGCATCGCCAAGAGAGCAGTTGCCAACGGATTTAATCCAAGTATTAGAGATGCATTTCCTGCCGTCGTGTATTGAACACCTGCTGCAAGCGTTATTTGATGAAGGGCGATAGAACTAGCTCCGACTCCAGCTAACAAGAACCAATCCGTTTTGCTAAAGCGCAAACTCTTTCTGTATAGAAAGATGAGTGGTGATAAACAGATTCCACCAACAGTCATGCGTATAGCAGCGACATATAATGGAGGAAATGTGGTTAAATACTTGACCATGACAACATTCAAACCCCACAGTGTGACAACACCCGCAAGCATAAGAAACAATAATCGCTCATTATTTTTCATCTCTATTATCCCCCATCCAATCCTGATGGTATTGTAGCATATTGCTACGAGAGGCAAATTGAATGATTTTGATGGGAGTTATTTAAAAGTTCGATAAATGCACATAAAAAAACCCGACAACCAAAGTTGTCGGGTTTTGTGTATCCGTATATCTTACGCGTCGATAGAAGCTACAACGCCAGCGCCTACTGTACGGCCACCTTCGCGGATCGCGAAGCGAGTACCTTGTTCCATCGCTACTGGAGCGATCAGTTCTACAGTGAACTCAGTGTTGTCGCCAGGCATGATCATTTCAACGCCTTCTGGCAGTTGGATGATACCTGTTACGTCAGTTGTACGGAAGTAGAATTGTGGACGGTAGTTAGCAAAGAAAGGAGTGTGACGTCCGCCTTCTTCTTTGGACAGAACGTAAACTTCTGCTTTGAACTTAGTGTAAGGCTTAACGGAACCTGGTTTCGCCAAGCATTGTCCACGCTCGATGTCGTTACGGTCTACACCGCGCAGCAGAGCACCGATGTTGTCACCAGCTTGAGCTTGATCCAGCAATTTGCGGAACATCTCAACACCAGTTACAGTTGTGTTTTTAGTTTCTTCAGCCAGACCAATGATTTCTACTTGGTCACCAACTTTAACGATACCGCGCTCTACACGACCAGTAGCAACAGTACCACGACCAGTGATCGTGAACACGTCCTCTACAGGCATCAGGAACGGCTTGTCAGTTGCACGCTCAGGAGTTGGGATGTAGCTGTCAACAGCTTCCATCAGTTCGCCAATTTTCTTAGCCCACTCACCAGTTGGGTTATCCAAAGCTTCTTTAGCAGAACCTTTGATTACTGGAGTGTCGTCACCTGGGAACTCATATTGAGACAACAGGTCACGGATTTCCATTTCAACCAGTTCCAACAACTCTTCATCGTCTACCATGTCGCATTTGTTCATGAATACTACGATGTAAGGTACGCCTACTTGTTTGGAGAGCAGGATGTGCTCGCGAGTTTGTGGCATAGGGCCATCAGCTGCGGATACAACCAGGATTGCGCCGTCCATTTGAGCAGCACCAGTAATCATGTTTTTCACATAGTCCGCGTGACCAGGGCAGTCAACGTGAGCATAGTGACGGTTTTCAGTTTCATACTCAACGTGAGCAGTGTTGATAGTGATACCGCGCTCTTTTTCTTCTGGAGCAGCGTCGATAGATGCATAGTTCATTGCTTGTGCTTGACCTGTTTGTGCCAAAACAGTTGTGATAGCAGCAGTCAGGGTAGTTTTACCATGGTCAACGTGACCGATAGTACCAATGTTAACGTGTGGTTTATTACGCTCAAATTTCGCTTTTGCCATGAGAGAAAAGCCTCCTTATAGATAAGGGTTTTATGGTTTGAAGAAAGGTTTACCTTACGAATGGTTGTCCCTTCCATATTGTAAACCTTTCTGATTGCAAGATAAAGCTGTAACCTGTAATTATTCGCCTTTAGATTTCTTGATGATCTCTTCAGCGATAAATTTAGGTACTTCTTCGTAGTGGTCGATCACCATGGAGTAAACGCCACGGCCTTGGGTACGGGAACGAAGAATTGTGGAGTAACCAAACATCTCGGACAGTGGTACCATTGCACGGATTACTTGTGCATTTGCACGAGCTTCCATACCTTCGATACGACCGCGGCGGGAGTTCAGGTCGCCCATAACGTCGCCCATGTACTCTTCTGGCATTGTAACTTCTACTTTCATGATTGGCTCGAGCAGTACAGCGCCACATTTTTTCGCAGCTTCCTTCAATGCGAGGGAACCTGCTACTTTAAATGCCATCTCGTTGGAGTCAACATCATGGTAGCTACCGTCTACGATAGTAGCTTTGATATCAACCAGCGGGAAGCCGGCGATAACACCATTTTTCATGGACTCTTCGATACCCGCTTGAACAGCAGGGATGTATTCGCGTGGTACTACACCACCAACGATTTTGTTTTCGAATTGGAAGCCTTGACCAGCTTCGAGTGGAGCGAATTCCACCCAAACGTGACCGTATTGACCACGACCACCGGACTGACGAACGAATTTACCTTCCACTTTTGCTGCGTTACGGAATGTTTCACGGTAAGCAACCTGTGGAGCACCTACGTTCGACTCGACTTTAAATTCGCGTTTCAGACGGTCTACGATAATCTCCAGGTGAAGCTCACCCATACCGGAGATGATTGTTTGACCAGTCTCTTCATCTGTGCGAGTTCTGAACGTTGGATCTTCTTCAGCAAGCTTGGACAGGCCGATACCCATCTTGTCTTGGTCTGCTTTGGATTTTGGTTCGATCGCAACAGAAATAACTGGCTCTGGGAAGTCCATAGACTCAAGGATTACTGGAGCCTTTTCATCACACAGAGTATCACCAGTTGTTGTATCTTTCAAACCTACAGCTGCAGCAATGTCACCGGAGTAAACCGTTGTGATTTCTTCACGGTGGTTTGCGTGCATTTGAAGGATACGGCCTACGCGCTCACGTTTACCCTTGGTAGAGTTGAGAACGTAAGAACCGGAGTTCAGTACACCGGAGTATACGCGGAAGAAAGTCAAACGACCAACATACGGGTCAGTCATGATCTTGAACGCAAGAGCAGAGAACGGACCGTTGTCGTCAGCTGGACGATCAACTTCATCTTCAGTATCTGGCAATGTACCTTTAATTGCAGGGATATCTACCGGAGACGGCAGGTAAGCAACTACGTTGTCCAGCATAGGCTGAACACCTTTGTTCTTATAAGAAGAACCGCACATTACCGGCGTCAGTTTGCAGTCGATAGTACCCTTACGCAGAGCAGCACGGATTTCGTCGTTGGTCAGCTCTTCGCCTTCCAAGTACTTCATCATGAGCTCTTCGTCTTGTTCTGCAGCTGCCTCAACCATCGCCATGCGAAGTTCTTCGCAACGAGCGAGCAGGTCAGCAGGGATTTCAGCGGAGTCAGAAGTTTTACCCAGGTCATCAGTATATACGATTGCCTTCATTTCAATCAGGTCAACCATACCTTTGAATTGATCTTCTGCGCCGATTGGATATTGGATCGCTACTGGATTTGCACCCAGGCGAGATTTGATCTGACCCAAGCACATATCAAAGTTAGCACCCATGATATCCATTTTGTTGATGTAGCACATGCGTGGTACGCCATAGCGGTCAGCTTGGCGCCATACGGTTTCGGTTTGCGGCTCAACGCCACCTTTTGCGTCAAAAACGGTTACAGCACCGTCAAGAACGCGGAGGGAGCGCTCAACTTCTACAGTGAAGTCTACGTGGCCTGGCGTATCGATAATGTTGATTCGATGGCCATTCCATTGAGCAGTAGTAGCAGCCGAAGTGATCGTGATACCACGCTCTTGCTCTTGTTCCATCCAGTCCATGGTTGCAGCACCTTCGTGCACCTCACCAATTTTATGAACGCGACCAGTGTAGAACAGAATACGCTCAGTAGTCGTCGTCTTACCAGCATCGATGTGAGCCATGATACCGATATTACGCGTATTCGGCAAAGAGAACTCGCGAGCCATTAGGTATGCTCCTTCCATACTCGAGTTTGAGAATAAACGGGTATCCAATACGGACACCCGATTCAATTCCTACCAGCGATAGTGAGCAAACGCTTTGTTCGCTTCAGCCATCTTGTGCGTGTCTTCACGCTTTTTAACTGCTGCACCGGTGTTGTTAGCAGCGTCCATGATCTCGTTAGCAAGACGTTGTTCCATGGTTTTCTCTCCACGGTTACGGGAGTAGTTAACCATCCAACGCAGACCAAGAGTGGTACGGCGCTCCGGTTTTACTTCGATTGGTACTTGGTAGTTAGCACCACCTACACGGCGAGCTTTAACTTCCAGTACTGGCATTACGTTTTTCAGTGCTTCTTCAAACACTTCCATCGGGTTGCGACCTGTGCGCTCCTGGATGATGTCAAATGCGTTGTAGAGAATGTTCTGAGCTACACCACGCTTACCATCCAACATCAGGCGGTTAATCAAGCGAGTAACCAACTTACTGTTGTGAATAGGATCAGGCAGCACGTCACGACGGGTTACAGGACCTTTACGAGGCATCGTATTCCCTCCTTCTTTTCGTTATCAATTCACGCCACTTCACAGGCGTTTTTTTATTACTTCTTCGCTGCTGCTTGACCTGGCTTCGGACGCTTAGTACCGTATTTGGAACGACCTTGTTTACGGTTGTTCACACCAGCAGTGTCAAGAGCACCACGAACGATATGGTAGCGTACCCCTGGCAAGTCTTTTACACGGCCGCCGCGCACCAGCACGACGCTATGCTCTTGCAGGTTGTGGCCAATACCACCGATGTAAGCTGTTACCTCGATTCCGTTAGTCAAACGCACACGAGCGTATTTACGCAACGCGGAGTTCGGTTTTTTCGGAGTCATGGTACCTACACGAGTGCAAACACCACGTTTTTGAGGAGAGCTTTGGTTAGTTTGGCTTTTCTTGAAGCTGTTGTACCCCTTTTGAAGAGCTGGGGACTTCGACTTCACTACCTTATCCTCGCGACCTTTACGCACCAATTGGTTAATTGTAGGCATGATGTTACCTCCCTTCTTAATACCCAATCTTCAAGACCACAGATCCAGGTGAGTCATTTTAGGTCAAATAGAAAGTCCTTGTCCATCATTACGCAACGTGTAAGCCACGGACAAAAACATCGTTAACCACTTTTTTTAATCGCAGCAGTAGCCGCTCCCACTTCAATTCCGCACGCTTTGCCTAAGCGATACATGGAATCTACATGGATGACTGGAACACCCTTCTCTTTGCAAAGGAGCTCGACTTTTTGGGTCAAACGCTTATCTGCATCAGCAGCGATATACACTGCTTCTACCTGTTGGCTTTCAACAGCTTTGATCGTCTGCTTAATGCCGATTGTCAAGTCCTTGGCCCGCTCGACTTTTTCATAAGACATGATTCTCATATCCTCCAAAGTACAGATGTCAGGCACACTTGAATATAATATCAGGTGGGCTAGTTATTGTCAACGCCCTTTTGATATTTTTTATTTAGGAAAGCGCCCACCAATCGGTGATGGGCGCTTTTCCCGCTATTACTCTACAGAAACTGCTTCTTGCTCAGCTTTCGCTGCTTCCAGCTCTGCTTCGTAATCTACTTGACTAGCAACTTTTACATTGCGGTAACGTGACATACCGGTACCTGCAGGAACCAGCTTCCCGATAATAACGTTCTCTTTCAAACCTAGCAGGCGATCGACTTTTCCTTTGATTGCTGCATCGGTAAGAACGCGAGTCGTTTCCTGGAAGGATGCTGCCGACAGGAAGGAGTCGGTTTCGAGGGATGCTTTGGTGATCCCCAAAAGAACCGGACGACCCACTGCTGGATTTCTGCCTTCCATGAGAACTTTTGCGTTCGCTTGCTCAAATTCAGGAACCTCAACATAGGAACCTGGCAAGAGGTCTGTATCTCCGCTGTCGATAACGCGCAGTTTGCGCAGCATCTGACGAATCATAACCTCTACGTGCTTGTCGTTAATTTCTACCCCTTGCATACGGTAAACTTTTTGTACCTCTTGCAAGATGTAGTTTGAAACGCCGCGCATACCGCGAACTTTGAGCATTTCTTTCGGGTCTACGGAACCCTCTGTGAGCTCGTCACCAGCATTCAGCTTGACACCAACAGAAACCTTGATGCGCGAGCCATACGGTGCTGCATACACTTTGTTCTCCGCTTCTCCACGTACTTCGATCTCGCGACGATCTTTCCCTTCGCGAATATCAACAACTTCACCATCGATTTCGGAGATCACTGCTTGCCCTTTCGGATTACGCGCCTCAAACAACTCTTGAATACGCGGCAAACCTTGGGTAATATCGTCTCCCGCAACCCCACCGGTATGGAAGGTACGCATGGTCAGCTGGGTACCCGGCTCACCAATGGATTGTGCAGCGATAATACCGACTGCTTCTCCCACTTCCACCTCGGCTCCTGTAGCCAGGTTGCGTCCGTAGCACAGTTTGCAGACACCGTGACTGGTGCGGCAAGCAAGTACGTTACGGATGTAAACGTCAGTGATTCCAACTTTTTCGATATACTCGGCAACCTCTTCAGAGATCTCCTCATTGCGGTGCACGATGATTTCTTTTGTCTCAGGGTGGCGTAAAGTCTCGAAGCAAGTACGTCCTGTCAGACGGTCAGATAGCTTCTCGATCTCTTCTTTACCATCCTTGATCGCTGTTACACGGATACCTTTATCTGTTCCACAATCGGTTTCGCGTACAATCACGTCTTGAGCAACGTCCACCAGACGACGAGTCAGGTAACCCGAGTCCGCTGTACGCAAGGCAGTATCGGCGAGACCTTTACGCGCACCGTGCGTAGAGATAAAGTACTCCAATACCGTCAGACCTTCACGGAAGTTGGATTTAATCGGCAACTCGATGATTCGACCGGATGGGTTCGCCATCAGACCGCGCATACCAGCCAGCTGAGTGATCTGGGATACGTTACCACGGGCACCGGAGTTCGCCATCATGAAGATCGCGTTAAACTTATCCATGGACTTCATCAAAACTTCTGTTACCTCATCCTTCGCTTTGGACCAGATGGAAATAACGCGGTCATAGCGCTCGTCCTCGGTGATCAAACCGCGACGGAATTGCGTCATAACAGTTGCTACCTTCTCATCTGCAGCATCAAGGATGTCTTTTTTCTTTCCTGGCACCGCGATGTCCGCTACGGCAATCGTGATACCTGCTTTCGTCGAGTACGTGAAGCCCAGTTCCTTGATTCTGTCGAGAATCATGGACGTTTTCATCGTACCGAAGCGGCGGAAGCACTCGGAAATAATGGTACCTAGGAAGCCTTTTTTTACAGCCCCTGGATCAGGGAGGTTCTTAATGAACTCAGAAACATTCGTACCTTTATCAAAAATAAAGCACTCATCTGGAACCATCGTTTGCAGGTTAGCTCGAGTTGGCGCATTAATGAACGGCAAATCAGCAGGGAAAATCTCGTTGAAAATCACTTTCCCAACTGTCGTTACGATCAGTGCGTTCTCTTGACGCTCAGTAAAGCTGATTTTGTTCAGGCGTTTCGCTGGCAGAACGATACGCGTATGCAAGCTGATAAAGCCTTGCTGATAAGCGGCAATCGCATCGTGAGGATCGCGATAAATCGTACCCTCGCCTTTGTCGCCTTCGCGTTCCAGTGTCAAGTAGTAAGAACCAAGCACCATGTCCTGGGATGGTGTTACTACCGGTTTACCGTCTTTCGGGTTCAAGATGTTCTGCGCTGCCAGCATGAGGATACGGGCTTCTGCCTGTGCTTCAGCAGACAACGGAACGTGAACCGCCATTTGGTCACCGTCGAAGTCCGCGTTGTACGCTGTACAAACGAGTGGATGCAGACGGATCGCACGGCCTTCAACCAGAACTGGTTCGAATGCCTGGATACCCAGACGGTGCAAGGTGGGGGCACGGTTCAACAGTACCGGGTGCTCACGAATAACGTCCTCGAGAACGTCCCATACCTCTGGCTGAACGCGCTCAACCTTGCGCTTTGCGCTCTTGATGTTGTGAGCGAGACCTTTGGAAACCAGCTCTTTCATCACGAACGGCTTGAAGAGCTCGAGTGCCATTTCTTTAGGCAAACCGCACTGATACATCTTCAGGTTAGGTCCTACAACGATAACGGAACGACCGGAGTAGTCAACACGCTTACCGAGCAGGTTTTGACGGAAACGACCTTGTTTACCTTTCAGCATGTGGCTGAGAGATTTCAAAGGACGGTTACCCGGTCCTGTTACCGGACGTCCACGACGACCGTTGTCGATGAGCGCGTCTACCGCTTCCTGCAGCATGCGTTTCTCGTTTTGTACGATAATGTCAGGCGCACCCAGTTCGAGCAGGCGCTTCAGACGGTTATTACGGTTGATTACACGGCGGTACAGGTCATTCAGGTCGGAAGTAGCAAAACGTCCACCATCCAACTGAACCATTGGACGAAGCTCTGGCGGGATAACCGGTAATACGTCGAGAACCATCCAATCCGGGTGGTTACCGGAGTTACGGAATGCCTCGAGTACTTCCAGACGCTTGATCGCACGGTTGCGACGCTGGCCTTGTGCCGTTTTCAAATCTTCTTTTAACGTTTCCACATCTTTATCCAAATCGATTTCTGCAAGCAGGCGTTTGATCGCTTCTGCTCCCATCATCGCTTGGAAGGAGTGGCCGTATTTCTCACGATAGTTGCGATACTCTTTTTCGGAGAGCAATTGCTTTTTATCGAGAGGAGTGTCACCTGGATCGGTAACTACGTAAGAAGCAAAGTAGATTACTTCCTCCAGGGAACGAGGGGACATGTCGAGCACCAAGCCCATACGGCTTGGAATCCCCTTGAAGTACCAGATGTGAGAAACTGGGGCAGCCAGTTCAATGTGCCCCATGCGCTCACGCCGTACTTTGGCGCGGGTTACTTCCACGCCACAACGGTCGCACACTACACCTTTATAACGAACACGCTTGTATTTACCGCAATGGCACTCCCAGTCCTTGGTTGGTCCAAAGATGCGTTCACAGAACAAGCCGTCTTTTTCCGGTTTCAGTGTGCGGTAGTTGATCGTCTCTGGCTTCTTCACTTCCCCGAAAGACCACGAACGGATCTTATCGGGGGAAGCCAAGCCGATCTTCATATATTCGAAGTTGTTCACGTCAATCACAGGGCGTTACCTCCCTTGGTACCGGAATCTTACTCTTCGTTCAAGCTTCCGCCTTCGAGAACGAGGTTCAGTTTTTCACCGTTGCCTTCATCCTCGTCTTCCATTTCACGCATTTCAATCTCCTGCTCGTCACCGGACAGAATTTTCACGTCCATACCCAAGCTCTGCAGTTCCTTGATCAATACCTTGAAGGACTCTGGAACACCTGGTTCTGGAACGTTTTCGCCCTTAACGATCGCTTCGTACGTTTTCACGCGGCCCACGACGTCATCCGACTTGACAGTAAGAATTTCTTGCAAGGTGTAGGCAGCACCGTATGCTTCCAATGCCCAAACCTCCATCTCCCCGAAACGCTGTCCACCGAATTGAGCTTTACCACCCAATGGCTGCTGCGTAACAAGAGAGTAAGGACCAGTAGAACGAGCATGGATTTTATCGTCAACCAAGTGAGCCAGTTTCAGCATGTATACACAACCAACTGTTACACGGCGATCAAACGGTTCACCAGTACGACCATCAAACAAGATCGTTTTTCCGTCACGATCCAGACCTGCTTCTTCCAACGTTTCGAATACTTCTGCCTGACGTGCACCGTCGAATACCGGCGTTGCTACGTGGATACCCAGAAGTTTCGCTGCCATACCCAAGTGAGTCTCCAATACCTGACCGATGTTCATACGCGAAGGTACGCCCAACGGGTTAAGTACGATCTCTACTGGAGAACCATCTGGCAGGAACGGCATATCTTCTTCCGCCATGATGCGGGCGATAACCCCTTTGTTACCATGTCGACCGGCCATTTTGTCACCCACGGAGATTTTCCGTTTTTGGGCGATGTAAACGCGAACGAGTTGGTTTACGCCTGGTGGCAATTCGTCGCCATTCTCACGCGTAAATACTTTTACGTCTACGATGATACCGGAACCACCATGCGGTACGCGCAGGGATGTATCACGAACTTCACGAGCTTTTTCACCGAAGATGGCATGCAGGAGGCGTTCTTCTGCTGTCAGCTCAGTAACCCCTTTAGGTGTAACCTTACCAACGAGAATGTCGCCGTCCTGAATCTCCGCACCAACACGGATGATACCGCGTTCGTCCAGGTTTTTCAGAGCATCTTCCCCGACGTTTGGAATATCGCGAGTGATTTCCTCTGGACCCAGCTTGGTGTCGCGAGCTTCGGACTCGTATTCTTCAATATGAATAGACGTATACACGTCATCTTTTACAAGTTTTTCACTTAGAAGAATCGCGTCTTCGTAGTTGTATCCTTCCCACGTCATAAACGCAACGATTACGTTACGACCGAGAGCCAATTCACCTTTTTCAGTGGATGGGCCGTCCCCAACGATATCGCCTTTTTCAATCCAGTCTCCAGTGCTTACAATTGGACGCTGGTTGATGCAGGTACCTTGGTTGGAACGGATAAACTTGTGCATTTTGTATTTATCGAGATCGCCAGCAACTTTTCTGCCATCGATTTCTTGGTAACGACGAATCCAGATTTCGCGAGCCGTTACGCGCTCTACTTGACCCGGATGTTTGGCAACGATCGCCACCCCGGAGTCTTGCGCTGCTTTATGTTCCATACCCGTACCGACAAACGGTGCTTGTGGAATCAAAAGCGGAACGGCCTGCCGCTGCATGTTTGAACCCATCAGTGCGCGGTTGGCGTCATCGTTCTCGAGGAACGGAATCAGCGCGGTCGCAACAGATACAACCTGCTTCGGCGATACGTCCATGAAGTCTACCTTGTCGCGCGGTACGCTCAAGATCTCACCTTTACGACGGCAGATTACCATGTCGTTTACGAAACGGCCATCTTCATCAAGTGGCTGATTCGCCTGTGCCACGTTGAACACGTCTTCCTCATCAGCAGTCAAGTAGCTGATATCAGTCAACACGAAGCCTGTTTCTGGATCTACTTTACGACGCGGCGTTTCGATGAATCCGTAATCGTTAATGCGTGCAAAGGACGACAAAGAGTTGATCAAACCAATGTTTGGTCCCTCTGGCGTCTCAATTGGACACATACGACCGTAGTGGGAATGGTGAACGTCGCGCACTTCGAAGCCCGCGCGCTCACGCGTCAAACCACCAGGTCCGAGTGCGGACAAACGGCGTTTGTGCGTCAGCTCAGCCAATGGATTCGTTTGATCCATGAACTGGGACAACTGCGAGCTACCAAAGAACTCCTTCAGCGAGGCAATCACTGGACGGATGTTAATGAGAGCTTGCGGTGTAATTTGGTTTTGATCCTGGATGGACATGCGCTCACGAACCACACGCTCCATACGGGACAGACCAATACGGAACTGGTTCTGCAACAGTTCACCTACGGAACGCAGACGACGGTTACCCAAGTGGTCGATATCATCTGTGGAGCCTACACTGTGCAGCAGGTTCATGAAATAGTTGATCGCCGATACGATGTCCGCCGGCGTAATATGTTTGAAGGACTTATCTACATTTCCGTTTCCGATTACTTTGATGATCTTGCCATCTTCGATCGGAGAAAAAATATTGATAGATTGTAGATGGATTGCTTCATCTTCCAGAACGCCGCCATGCGTGCGAACGTCGATAAATCCGATGCTGCCTTCCAGAGCTGGCACAATACGTTCCAATACACGACGGTCAATCATTTGACCTGCTTCGGCAAAAATTTCACCTGTTGTCGTATCGATCAACGTTTCAGCCAGACGTTGGTTGTACAGACGGTTTTTCAAATGAAGCTTTTTGTTCATTTTATAGCGACCAACAGAAGCCAAATCATAGCGCTTAGGGTCGAAGAAACGAGAGATCAAGAGGCTCTTCGCATTTTCGACTGTTGGTGGCTCACCCGGACGAAGACGCTCGTAGATTTCAATGAGTGCTTTTTCCGTAGAATCGGTATTGTCTTTTTCCAGCGTATTCTTGATGTATTCATCTTCACCCAGCAAGTTGAGAATCTCAATGTCGGAACCAAAGCCCAACGCACGCAAAAGAACCGTTACCGGGATTTTTCGCGTACGGTCGATGCGGACATAAATAACGTCCTTCGCATCGGTCTCCAGCTCCAGCCAAGCACCCCTGTTTGGGATTACTGTAGCTGTAAACGTCTGCTTGCCGTTTTTGTCCACTTTGGTGTTGTAATATACACTGGGGGAACGAACAAGCTGGCTGACAATTACGCGCTCAGCACCATTAATAATGAAGGTTCCCGTTTCGGTCATGAGCGGGAAATCCCCCATGAATACTTCTTGTTCCTTCACTTCACCCGTCTCTTTGTTCAACAAACGTACCTTCACACGCAGAGGCGCCGCATAGGTGACGTCACGTTCTTTCGACTCGTCAACATCGTACTTCGGCTCTCCCAAGCTGTAGTCGATAAACTCCAGCACGAGATTACCTGTGAAGTCCTGGATTGGCGAAATGTCTTGGAACATCTCACGGAGCCCCTCATCAAGGAACCATTGGTAGGACTTTTGTTGAATCTCGATGAGATTTGGAAGGCCCAGCACTTCGTTAATACGTGAATACGTACGACGCTGGCGGTGTCGGCCACTTTGAATCACTTTACCTGCCAACTTATTCACCCCTCAGGTTGTGTTTTCACACATAGAAACTCGGCATTCGGCAACTTCTTTCAGTCGCATTCGAATGCCTAAAAATAAAAATGGGTTAAAGCAGCTTCAACCATTTTTAACCCAGAGAAACTCTATTTTAAAAGAATTCCCATGTTTTCACTCAAACATTCCTATCTCAGGAAAAAAGTAGAAACGCTTGATGGACAGGGAATTGCTGAAAAATAGACATTTATCCCATATTGACATTTTATAATACTATCACATTCAATTATTCGCGTCAAGAAAACTTTTCTAATGATTTCTTCTTGCTTATTTGATAGCCCTGAATATGTGATAGCCTTTTTCCCGATCTACCTCTATTACTTCGCGGTACACTTCCTGGAGCTTCTTTAATGCAGATGGGGCGCCTTGCTTCTTCTGAATGACAACCCACATTTCTCCGCCTTCTACCAACAGGTCGTATCCCTCAACAAAAATGCGATGAACGATTTCCTTACCCGCACGAATCGGCGGATTGGTCAGAATGACATCAAACTGCTCGCCTTGCACGCCACTGTAGACATCACTCACTCGAACCTCAACATTTTTTATTCCATTTGCTTCTGCATTACGACGAGCCAGGTTAACCGCACGCTCGTTCACGTCGATCATCGTCACCCGACCATGATCAGCAAGCTTGGCAGCCGTCAATCCCATCGGACCATACCCGCATCCCACATCAAGCACACGTGCATGACTGTCGATCACCATGTTCTCGATGAGCAATACGCTTCCAAAGTCAATCCGGTCTCGGGAAAAAACGCCAGCATCCGTTATGAAACGAAATTCATTACCACGGAGTTTGAACGTAAATTGCTGTTCATCATGTGCAGCGCCCGGTTGATTTGTATAGTAATGGTCTGCCACGTGTGATCCACCCTTCCTCATCGTTTAAGAAAACCTCTAACATCAAAAGCTTACAGAAAATCCCCCTGCCGCAGGCAAGGGGATATCCTAAAGGAAGCTAACTTACTTTACTTCTACTTGAGCGCCAGCTTCTTCGAGTTTTGCTTTGAGGGCTTCTGCTTCGTCTTTGGAAACGCCCTCTTTGAGTGTTTTTGGAGCGTTGTCTACCAGGTCTTTTGCTTCTTTCAGACCCAAGCCAGTCAGCTCGCGAACAACTTTGATTACGTTGATTTTGGAAGCGCCACCGCTTACCAGGTTTACAGTGAACTCAGTTTGCTCAGCAGCAGCTTCTGCTCCGCCACCAGCAACTACAGCTACAGGAGCAGCAGCAGTTACGCCGAATTCTTCTTCAATTGCTTTTACCAGATCGTTCAGTTCGAGAACGGACATGCCTTTAATGGCTTCCAAGATTTGGTCTTTAGACATTTGTAAATCCTCCATTCAAGGAATAGTATTTGTAAAACATTAACCGATCAGACGATTACGCGCCTTGACCTTCTTTTTGTTCTGCCACTGCTTTGACTGCCAGTGCAACGTTGCGCATTGGAGCTTGCAGGACGGAAAGAAGCATGGACAAGAGACCTTCGCGGTTCGGCAGGGAAGCCAGAGCTTTAATTTGCTCAGCATCAACTACTTTACCCTCGATAACGCCACCCTTGATTTCCAGCTTGTCGTTTTTCTTAGCGAATTCAGCGATAACTTTCGCTGGAGCGATGATATCGTCTTTGGAGAACGCCAGAGCGTTTGGTCCAGTCAGATATTGATCCAGTTCAGTCAGGCTTTCCTTCTCAGTAGCCAAACGAGTCAGGGAGTTTTTCAACACCTGGAACTCAACACCAGCTTCACGCAATTGCTTACGGAGCTCAGTTACTTGTGCTACTGTCAGACCGCGGTAGTCAGCTACCACTGTAGTTTGGCTTTCGCGAAGCTTAGTTGCGATTTCGTTGATCGCTTGTACCTTTTCTTCACGAATAACGGTTGGACGAATTTCTGCCATTGATTACACCTCCCGTGCTCTAATCCTAGAAAATGAAGAATGCCCTCGCAGACTCACGAGGGCATAATGCTATATCGTCAAAGGAAAACAGCGTTTCCTCATTCGTACATTACACGCCTCGGAGGGGTATTAAGCGTTACTCTCACAAGCACCGCACCTTCTGTCTACGGCATATTCTTTTCATCAACAGGGACTATCTTAACAACTTCCACAAAGGAAGTCAAGTGTCATTATTTTACAGCTACGCGTACGCCAGGGCCCATAGTAGAGCTCAGGGTTACGTTTCTCATGTAAACACCTTTAGCAGCAGCTGGTTTCGCACGGTTCAGTGCTTCAGTCAGAGCAGCCAGGTTTTCTACCAGTTTGTCAGCATCGAAGGATGCTTTTCCGATAGGAGCGTGGATGTTACCCGCTTTGTCTACACGATACTCAATTTTACCTGCTTTGATTTCGTTAACCGCTTTGGTTACATCGAAAGTAACTGTACCGGTCTTAGGGTTTGGCATCAGGCCTTTTGGACCGAGTACACGACCCAATTTACCTACTTCACCCATCATATCAGGAGTAGCTACTACAACGTCAAAGTCGAACCAGCCACCTTGAATTTTTGCGATCATGTCTGCATCGCCTACGAAGTCTGCGCCAGCTGCTTCAGCATCTTTTGCTTTTTCGCCTTTTGCGAATACGAGAACACGTTGTACTTTACCAGTACCATGTGGCAATACAACTGCGCCACGAATTTGTTGGTCAGCACGCTTAGGATCTACACCCAAACGGAAAGCTGCTTCAACAGTTTCGTCGAATTTAGCTGTAGCTGCTTTTTTAACCAGCTCAACGCCTTCAACTACTTCGTATACTTTGTTTTTATCAACGAGCTTTACAGCCTCTTGATATTTCTTACCTTTTTTCGCCATGATTAAATCTCCCTTCAATGTGGTCGTAGCGGTTGATCCTCCCACAGACAGGGGGGCACAACGTCTGTGCCCCCTTGCACTCAAGACAATTAGTCTTCGATTACGATACCCATAGAACGAGCTGTACCTTCTACCATGCGCATAGCCGCTTCCACGGATGCAGCATTCAGGTCAGGACGCTTCAGTTCTGCGATTTCACGAACTTTATCACGCTTCAGCGTAGCAACCTTTGTTTTGTTTGGTACGCCAGAACCGGACTCAATACCAGCAGCTTTCTTCAACAGAACTGCAGCTGGAGGAGTTTTTGTGATAAAAGTGAAAGAACGGTCTTCAAACACGGTGATTTCCACCGGGATGATCATACCTACTTCGCTTTCAGTGCGAGCATTGAATTCTTTACAGAATCCCATGATGTTTACACCAGCTTGACCGAGAGCCGGACCTACTGGAGGTGCAGGATTCGCTTTACCTGCTGGGATTTGTAATTTAATTACGCGGATAACCTTCTTAGCCACGTAACACACCTCCTTACTTCACATGTGGTTATTACGGGGGAATGCCCCCTCCCACCGTTTTTTGAAAGTCTGTATGTAACAGACTTTCGATCTATAGTGAGAGTGCAAGAAACCCCAAATTAGTTTTGTGGGATTGTTAAAACAAAATGAAATGTACCACATAGCGCGATACTTTTCAAGTTGAATCCTAATCCAATTGTTGAACTTGTGTAAAGTCTAGCTCTACCGGTGTTTCGCGACCGAAGATGTCCACCAACACGCGAACCTTCTGCCTGTCCGGGTAAATCTCGATAATCTCCCCGGTGCGATTGGAAAACGGACCATCTGTGACGCGCACCATATCGCGGAGAGCAAAATCGACTCTGATCTTGGGAATCTCGATTCCCATTTGCTTGAGAATCGTATCGGCCTCTTCAGGACGCAGCGCTGTCGGTTTAGAGCCAGCACCCGTGGATCCGACAAAGCCGGTAACCCCAGGGGTGTTGCGCACGACATACCAAGAGTCGTCCGTCATCACCATTTCAACAAGGACGTATCCAGGAAACACTTTTTTCGTGACGGTGCGCTTTTTACCATCCTTGGTTTCCACCTCTTCTTCAGTGGGAACAAGAACGCGAAAGATCTTGTCTTCCATGCCCATCGACTCGAGTCGCTTCTCCAGATTGGTTTTTACCTTGTTTTCGTAACCTGAGTACGTATGAAGTACATACCATGCTTTTTCCATATCCAACAGGACGATAACCGTCCGTCCCTCCTAAGACTTGCATAATTACGTTCCTAGAATCAAATCGATCAAGCGCGAGATACCCAAATCAACGACGAAGAAGAAAATTGCCAGGAGCACAACCGTGACAAGGACAACGAGCGTATAGGTCGTCAATTCTTTACGGTTGGGCCAACGGACTTTCTTTAGCTCGGACATTACGTCACTAAAAAAACCACCGGTACGGCGAAAACTGGCTCCAATTCGTGATAAAAAACCCACTTTGCCACCCCCTGACTTCGTCGCATCAACCATTACTTCGTCTCGCGATGAAGGGTTTGCTTCTTGTCACGGGAGCAATACTTTTTCAGTTCAACACGTTCAGTAGTGGTGCGCTTGTTCTTTGTGGAGATATAGTTACGCTCGCCACACTCGGTGCACGCCAACGTGATGTTTACTCGCATTTATTGCCACCTCCATCTCATTTCAAACCTGCTATTAGTTAAAAGTACCCCGATGATAAATAGTACGGGAAAACCGCTACTTTTTCCAGACCATTTCATTCACCTAAGTAACCATAGAACAGAGAGATAAGAGTCTATGGCTACCTAAATAAATTTATCATACCGAAATACCCATGTCAAACAAAATGACTTGACAAGAGATAGTCCTTTTGCTTCCAAAATAAAAAGAGAGATTCTCTACAGATGAATCTCTCTTCCTTCCAAATAGCGCTCTAGCTTGCGCTTTACCCGCTGCAATGCATTATCAATAGACTTGACGTGACGCTTCAGCTCGACGGCAATCTGCTGATAGGATCGCCCATCCAAATAGAGCATGAGAACCTGACGCTCCAAGTCACTCAAAATTTCACTCATTTTGCCCTCGATATCATCGAACTCTTCCCGATTGATAAACAATTCCTCTGGATCGGTCACTTTTGTTCCCGAGATCACATCGAGGAGCGTGCGGTCAGAATCTTCATCGTAGATAGGCTTGTCCAGTGAAACGTAAGAATTGAGCGGGATGTGCTTTTGGCGTGTCGCTGTCTTGATCGCGGTAATGATCTGACGGGTAATACACAGCTCGGCAAATGCCTTGAACGACGTGAGCTTGTCTCCTCGGAAGTCGCGAATAGACTTGTACAGTCCGATCATCCCTTCCTGCACGATGTCTTCGCGGTCAGCCCCAATAAGAAAATAGGATCTCGCTTTGGCACGAACGAAGTTCTTGTATTTGTTGATCAAATACTCCAAAGCTTCGGCGTCATTATCGCGAACCAGGTCGACTACTTCTTCGTCGGTCATTAGTTCATATTGGGCATGTTTTAACTCCTTGAGGTCAACACTCACAAATGATCCCTCCGCCAACCGGTTTCTCCAATAGATAGCGCTATTATACATGATGCCGTAAAAAAGCGTCAACCGAATCCAAGTTATTCCCTTCTCCATTTTTCGAATATTTTCGCTATTTCATCATTCAGCGTAATCCGACTGGAGAAACGTTCTTCTTGCGTTTTTTCGACTTGTTTCTTGATTTCCTTGCCCGCATTTTCCATATCAAGCAACAACTCCCGCGCCGATTTGCGCAAAGCCCCCTGCCCAAATATGACACGTTGCGAGGTATAGTCAGAAGTTGCTACATAAATTTGTCGATTTTTATTGTGAAATTGGGAGACTAATTGCTCAATTTTCTCGTCTGCCGTCTCCTTTTTTTTCGTGAAATAAACTTCAACCTGGAAGTCTTCCATTTGACGGCCAATACCAGGTACGTTGTACGCATCAAAGACAATGATGACCTTCACACCAGTGTAGCTCTGGTACTCAGCCATTTTTGCGATTAATTGATCACGCGCCTCGTCCATCCGCTCTTGATCCTTCAGCAGGCGCAGATCGGGCCAGGCGCCGATGATATTGTATCCATCTACGATCAACAGCTGCTTGGCTTTTCGTTTCGCCATGTCATTTCACCCGCGTCGAAATTGGACTCCTGGAGCGATAGACTTCATACATCAACAAGGCAGCTGCTACAGAAGCATTGAGAGATGTAACATTGCCCGCCATCGGAAGGCTGTATAAAAAATCACAGTTTTCCCGGACGAGACGACTCATGCCTTTTCCTTCGCTGCCAATGACAATTGCAAGCGGCATCGTATAATCACCCTGGCGGAAATCTTGCTTGGCACTCGCGTCTGTTCCCGCGATCCAAACACCGCGTTCCTTGAGCTCTTCCATGGTACGAACCAAGTTCGTCACTCGCGCTACCGGTACGTAGTTGATCGCACCTGCCGAAGCCTTTGCCACTGTTGCTGTAAGACTGACGGAACGTCGTTTTGGAATGATGACACCATGAGCCCCGACTGCATCGGCTGTCCGCATGATGGAACCGAGGTTATGCGGATCTTCCAGCTCGTCCAGCAGCAAAATGAACGGCGCCTCGTTTTTCTCCTCTGCCCGCTTCAAAATATCGTCTACTTCTACGTAATCGTAAGCAGCAACAGAAGCCACTACACCCTGGTGGTTGTCCGTCGACACGAGCTGATCCAGCTTTTTGCGGTTCGCTGTCGTCACAATGACACCCTGTTCTTTTGCCAAGGCAAAGACAGGTCCCATCAGATTTTTATTTGTTCCCTCTGCAACCCAAATTTTATTGATCGTACGGCCTGATCGCAAAGCCTCGATGACGGGGTTTTTCCCCAGAATCCATTCTTCACTCATTTCATGATTCTCCTTCCACTATGGCAAACGCCTGCTGCACAATTTCAGCGATCCGCTCTTCTTTTCCACTCAAGTACAGGTACCCGATCAATGCTTCAAAAGCCGTCGCATGACGGTAGTCGATAATATCGGCGTTTTTGGCACTGGAGCCGGATTTGGCATTCCGCCCCCGCTTCACTACATTCAATTCTTCCTCCGGCAATGTGGGCATTAACGTCAACAACACATTGGCCTGTGCTTTCGCTGAAACATAGCGGTTTGCCGCCTTGTGGAGCTGGTTTGGTTTAACCAGCCCCTTGGCGATCAAATGATACCTGACACAATGCGAATAGGTAGCATCCCCGAGGAAGGCAAGCACGAGTGGATTTGTCAGATTAGGATCTCGGGTCAGTTCTTCTTTTTGCATCTATTTTCTTCGGCCCCTTATTTTCGACGCCAGCGAACACCTTGTGGCGTGTCCTCTAGCACGATTCCTTTTGCAGCGAGCAGATCGCGGATTTCGTCAGAACGCGCAAAGTTTCTTGCTTTGCGAGCTTCTGTGCGCTCTTCGATCAACGCATCAATCTCACTATCCAACAGCTCCTGCTCTTCTGCAATACCAAGACCAAGAACCTCCGTCAACTCCACCAACAAATCCATGTACGCGCGAACTTCGGTTTCGCCTACATTTTGATGACGCAAATAAAGGTTGGCTTCCTTCACCACATCAAAAATAACGGTAATAGCATTCGCTGTATTGATATCATCATCCATCTCAGTAATGAAGCGCTCGCGAAGCTCTCCAATGATTCGTGCCTGCTCCTGCGCCTGATCATTGGGCTCTTCTGCTCGCGCGGTATCCAGACGATGGGAAAGATTCGTATACGCCGTCGTGATTCTATCCAAACCATTGGCCGCTTGTTCGATCAACTCTTCGCTAAAATTGATCGGATTACGATAGTGTCCCTGAAGCATAAAGAAGCGAATTAATTGACCGCCGAATTTCTCCGAAAGATCGCGTGCAAGCAAGAAATTCCCGAGGGATTTGGACATTTTTTCGTTATCGATATTGAGCATGCCGTTGTGTAGCCAGTAGCGAGCAAAAACTTTACCCGTAAAGCACTCCGACTGGGCAATTTCGTTCTCGTGGTGAGGGAACACAAGGTCTGTTCCGCCCGCATGAATATCGATTTCCTCCCCTAAAAACTTCAGGGCCATTGCCGAGCACTCAATATGCCATCCCGGTCTTCCTTCGCCCCATGGACTATCCCAAGTAACTTCTCCAGTCTTGGCCGCTTTCCAAAGCACAAAGTCCAGGGGATGTTCCTTTTTCTCGTTGATTTCTACACGAGCACCTGCCTGCAAATCATCCAACGGTTGATGCGAAAGCTTTCCGTATTCCTGAAAACGCCCCGTGCGGAAATAGACGTCACCTTCACTCTCGTAGGCAAAGCCTTTTTCAATCAGCCCTTGTACGAATTCAATGATCTCCGGAATGGTCTGCATCACTCGCGGTTGAATATCCGGTGGCGATACGTTCAATGAGTTCAGATCAGCATTGTACGCATCTGTGTATCGATCCGCCACTTCTTTCACAGTGACACCTTCCTGATTCGCCACACGAATCAGTTTGTCATCTACGTCCGTAATGTTTTGCACGAATGTCACTTCGTAGCCACGGTATTTCAAGTAACGGCGCAGTGTATCAAATACAATGGCCGGGCGCGCATTTCCAATGTGAATGTAATTGTACACGGTCGGACCGCACACGTACATTTTTACCTTTCCTGGCTCCAATGTGTGAAACGGTTCCTTTCGCCGCGTCATCGTGTTAGTCAGCTGAATGCCCATCGTTCTTTTTATCCTCCCTCAAAAGCTCCAATTCTTTGCGTAATTGATCAATTTCCTTTTGCATCATGCGAATCGTATCCGCTACCGGGTCTGGCATGTTTACATGGTCCAGATCGTTTTTGACCCGCTTGCCATCCTGGATCACGATACGCCCCTTGATTCCTACTACGGTCGAGTTCGGCGGTACCTCCTGCAAAACAACGGCACCAGCCCCTATCTTTGAATTATCGCCAATTTTGAAGGAGCCCAACACCTTTGCTCCCGTTGCAATAATGACATCATTGCCGATCGTAGGGTGACGCTTTCCTTTTTCCTTACCTGTTCCCCCGAGTGTAACCCCTTGATAAATCGTTACATTGTCTCCGATTTCGCACGTCTCTCCGATCACAACACCCATGCCATGGTCAATGAACAGGCCGCGGCCAATTGTCGCGCCCGGGTGAATCTCAATTCCCGTGAAAAAGCGGGATAGTTGAGAGACAATTCGGGCGAGTGTACACAGCTCAGCTTTCCAGAGCCTGTGGGCAATCCGGTGCCCCCATATCGCGTGCAATCCGGAATAGGTCATGACGACTTCCAGCGTACTGCGCGCAGCCGGGTCTCGTTCAAAAACAGCATGAATGTCATCTCTCATCTGTGCTAACATTTTTGGGTGGCACCTCCTGCCTGATTTACCTGCCGAGTGTTCAACTTCCTCTAAAATAAAAAAACGTCCCTATCCCCTCCATTACGAAGGGACAGAGACGGGTTTACCGTGGTTCCACTCTGCTTAGATCGTCTTGGCTGCAAAGACATAACAAACAACCTCGAACGATCTCGCTCATATCCCGATAACGGCGGGAAGCCGATGGCGCCTACTGATATCTTTTCAAAAAGATAGGTTCAGCTCATTGCTCACAGGGGCATTTCCATACAGGACACATCAGATGGCTCTCACCTATCCATCCTCTCTGTAGATGTGCAGACTGTTGTACTTCTCCTGATCGACGCATTCCTTATTTATAAAAGAAAGCCAGCCAATACTTACTGACCGTTTGCAATTACTTGTTGTGCACGTGCAATCACCTTGTCGCGTCCAAGCAGATACAAAGTCTCTGCCAAATCACGACCATGCGCCTGGCCAGTTGCTCCTACGCGAACCGGCATAAACAACGCTTTGCCTTTGTGACCTGTTTCCTTTTGCACGTCCTTGAGTACCGCTTTAATAACATCCACATTATATGCATCCTGGGCAGAAAGGTGTTTCACAAAGGAAGCAAGTACCTCCGGCAATTGCGGTTCTTTCAGCACCAGAGTTGCTTCTTCATCGTACACCACTTCGTCAAGGAAGAAAAGGGCTGCCAACGGAACGATTTGCGCACAGTAGGACATTTGCTCTTGGTACAGGCCTACAATACTACGAACCCATTCGCGCTTCTCAGCAGACAAAGTCTCTTCGATGAAGCCAGCTTTTTGCAGATGCGGGATACACATGTCTGTAATCATATCCAGCGGTTGACGCTTCAAATAGAAGTTGTTCATCCAGTTCATCTTCGTTGCATCAAATACAGCTGGCGACTTGTTCACGCGATCCATTGAGAACAGCTTGATCAGATCTTCGATTAAGAAAATCTCTTCTTCGCCACCTGGAGACCATCCCAAGAGAACAAGGAAGTTCACGATTGCTTCTGGCAAGAAGCCCAGGTCACGGTACTGTTCAATGAACTGAAGAATGCTCTCGTCGCGCTTGGACATCTTTTTGCCATCTTGGTTGAGGATCAGTGCCAAGTGAGCAAAGTCAGGCGCTTCCCATCCAAACGCTTCGTAAATCATCAATTGACGTGGCGTGTTGGACAGATGCTCTTCTCCACGAATGACGTGGCTAATTTTCATCAAATAGTCGTCCACTACAACGGCGAAGTTGTATGTAGGAATCCCATCCGGACGGCAAATAACGAAATCGCCCATCTCGTTAGAGTTGAAGGTTACCTGGCCACGAATCAGGTCGTTCACGACATATTCGCGATCATCCTGAACGAGGAAGTGAATGGATGGCACTCGACCTTCTGCTTCGTACTGAGCACGCTGCTCGTCCGTTACATGGCGATGCTTTTCCAGAATGCGAGGTGTTTCTCCACGCGCGAGCTGTTCTTCACGTTCTGCATCCAGCTCTTCTTTTGTCGCGTAGCAGTAGTATGCTTTGCCTTCTGCTAGCAGTTGATCGATATATTTCCGATAAATGTCCAGGCGCTCTGTTTGACGGTACGGTCCATATGGTCCCCCAATGTCTGTACCTTCTTCCCATGTTACGCCGAGCCATTTCAGGTTTTTCATTTGCTCTTCGTCCGCATTTTCCTTATTGCGCGTTTGGTCCGTATCTTCAATCCGAACGATGAACGAACCACCGTGATGTTTCGCAAAAAGATAATTAAAGAGCGCTGTTCGCGCACCGCCGATGTGTAAATGCCCCGTAGGACTCGGCGCATAACGAGTGCGAATTTCTTTCGCCATTGGTAGCACCATCCTTATGAATGTAAAAGGCTATAACCTTGACCTAAGTAAAAACGTATCTAAGGCTTTATGTTACACCTTGCCCCTCTACTTGACAAGCAAGCATACCGCCTGCGCAGCGATTCCTTCCCCTCTGCCTGTAAAACCGAGTTTCTCGGAGGTCGTCGCCTTCACATTCACTTGCGAGAGATCGTCTGCCTCCAGCACGCGTGCAATGACTTCACACATTTGCGGAATGTACGGTGCCATTTTCGGCGCTTGAGCAATGATCGTTGCATCCACGTTACCTAATCGGTAGCCACGCTCCCGAACCAACTTCCATACATGCTCCAGCAGCTTTACGCTATCGGCATCCTTAAAAGCCGGGTCTGTATCTGGAAAATGACGGCCAATATCCCCCTCACCAATCGCTCCAAGAATCGCGTCACTAATCGCATGGAGGAGAACATCCGCGTCAGAATGCCCTAGCAAGCCTTTTTCATACGGGATGGTGACGCCTCCAATAATGCATGGACGCCCCTCTACTAATTGATGCACGTCAAAACCTTGTCCAATACGCATGAGCTACTCTCCCTTTCGTTTCCGCAATATCTCTTCACCAAACCACAGATCATCTGGCGTCGTAATCTTAATGTTCTCATAGCTTCCCTGCATTATCGATACCGGATGACCCAGCCACTCAACCAGCATCGCATCATCCGTACCTAGCTTCCCTGCTGCCCCTGCTGCCTGATGTGCCTCTCGCAATAAAGACATACGAAAAGCTTGTGGGGTTTGAACCGCCCACAAGCTTTCCCGTGCCGGGGTTGACTCTACAAGTCCATTTGCCCCCACCACTTTAATCGTATCTTTGACAGGTACTGCCATGATCGTTGCCTGATCTTGTTGTACCTGTTTGATCATGTCACTGATCTGTTTGCGAGTGACGAAAGGACGGGCAGCATCGTGAACCAGTACGTAATCGCAATTTGCGGATAGGGAAGCCAAGCCATTTCTCACACTGTCCTGTCGCTCTGCTCCACCCATAGTAACCACAACCATCAGCTTTTCAGCCGAGATCAAGGTCATTACTTCTGCGTGGTCTGCTTCACTCACCACTAGCACGACTTCATCAATGTCGGGATGAGTAGCAAATAGACGTACCGTATGAGCCAGGATCGGCTCGCCCGCAAGCGGTAACCACAACTTGTTCCGTTGCCCACCCATTCGTTTACCCGAACCGGCTGCAACGATCACGACACCCGTACTCACTGATTCATCCCTCTCCTGTTGTCTTTTCTATAACGCTCGTTCCAGCAACTTTGGTTTGGCGAAGATCATTCGTCCTGCTGAAGTTTGTAGCACACTCGTTACGAGAACATCGACGTCGTTTCCGATGTATTCTCGTCCGCCCTCTACAACAATCATCGTGCCATCGTCCAGATAAGCGACACCCTGACCGTGCTCTTTCCCATCCTTGATGACTTGGACGTTCATCTCTTCTCCAGGTAAAACTACAGGCTTGACTGCATTCGCTAAATCATTGATGTTCAATACCGCAACACCTTGCAGCTCACATACCTTGTTCAGGTTGAAGTCGTTTGTTACGACCTTTCCGTTAATGAGCTTTGCGAGCTTGATCAGCTTGCTGTCCACCTCGGATACTTCTTCAAAATCGCCTTCCCAAATCTGAACCTTTACCTTCATTTCTTTTTGAATCTTGTTCAAGATATCCAGACCCCGACGACCGCGGTTTCTCTTTAGCACATCGGAGGAATCGGCGATATGCTGCAGTTCCTCTAGCACAAACCCCGGAATGACCAGTACCCCTTCCAGAAAGCCGGTACGGCAAATATCTGCGATGCGTCCGTCAATGATGACACTGGTATCGAGGATTTTATTTTCCAAGTTAACGGTAGTGGTTGCGCTATCCTTTTTCTTATCCTTACGTCCAATTGAAAATACCGACATAATCTCGTCCCGCTTGCGAAACCCTACCTGGAAGCCCAAATAACCGAGCAACCCAGAAACAATTAACGGCAAAAGATCTCCTACAAATGGAATCGGAATTTTACTGATGGGCAGGAATAATAAGAATGCAACAATAAGACCACTAATCAACCCCATCGCTCCGAACATCACATCGACAACCGGCATTTTGACGAGTGTCTCTTCACCCCATCGAACGATGCGCAGAACATAATCCACAACCCAATTCGCTAAAAAGAAAAACAAGATGGCACCTAGTACAGCCCCAATATATTGCGATCCGGCTACTACACCAAAGTTTAACAGTGGGTCGAGCAACGAGAACAATTCGTCACCAAACCGATACCCCAATCCGGCACCAATCAAAACAAAAATGAATTTTCCTACTCGGCGTAACATGCCTTCACCTCCTTTTACTAATATAGACAGAAGCCTAAAAGTAAAAACCTATTTTTTTCCAAATCATTATAATGCTTCATCTTACTTTCCCTCACTATAGCAAAAAAGATTTTGCCATGTCAAATAGCCAAAAATTTTAACACAGTTGTCATTTTCTCGTCAACCCGGGAACACTCGTTTCCTTCGATGTTAAATTGACAGGGAGCTGACTCCCTTCTTATAATGTCAGTATCGTAATGAGAGAAAATTATGACGATACCAACAGCCTAAAGCAGAGGTGAACCAGATGGACAATCGAAACATAGACGACTTTCAAACGCAAGTATCCGAGCTTTTAATCAGACATCGTAGCGTACTGGACGTCATGTCCAAAGTTCAGGAAACGGCATCCCGCATTAACCGTTCACTGACAAAAGCCATCACCGAATGCGGCTGTGTCGAAGTGGTTGCCAAAAAACAGACATACGATTCAAACAAGAACCTGGAGGACAACAAGTCCCATTTGGACACCCACTTTAACGGACCGCTGTGCGAGCATTGTCGCGATGTAGTTACTGCTGAGCTTGGCAAAAACCTCTTTTACCTCACTGCCTTGTGCAATATTACAGACATTAAGCTAGAAGATGTCCTTCAGAAAGAATCCAACCGATTGAATACTTTGGGTGTCTTCAATCTGTCTTAAAAGTCCGCTACTCGTATTACGAATGAACCCTAAAAAAAGTTGCATACAAAAAAGAAAAACCCGCACATTGAAGTGTGGGTTTTTTTATGCCGAAACTATTCAAACGGAACGGATTCTTCCTCTTTGTTTTTACGCTTCCGTAATTTTTTGACGAGAAAGTCAACGTTTTTTTTTATTCCGTACAGTGCATAAAAAGCAAGTGGCAAGAAGACAATTTTTGGAAACTGCTGCGGGTACTTAATCGCTACAATAACCACAATCGCGATGATAATGGGTGTGATCCAGTAAGCAGACTTTGGAATCCCCACTTTTTTAAAGTTAGGATACTTGACCTTTGATACCATCAAAAAAGCAAGCAGCAACATACTTACGGCAAGCAATACCGGAGTGAATACTTGGTGGTAGAGTGCAAGCGTAGCCAGTACGCCCCCCGCTGCCGTAATCGGCAAACCGATGAAATACCCCGGAACCCCGGCCTGTACGTTAAAACGCGCCAAACGCAGCGCACCACAGATCGGAAAAATGGCTGTAATGAGAATCCCAAGCAAATCAAAGTGTTGCAAGACGACAACATACATAATGAACGCCGGCGCAATCCCAAAAGTAATAACGTCAGAAAGGGAATCCAATTCCTTCCCGAACTCACTTTGGGCGTTCAACATACGAGCTACACGTCCATCCAGCCCGTCTGCCAGCATACCAATGATCACTGTGATCGCTGCATATTCGACGTATTGATCGCCTCGAAACGCAAGAATAATTGCTAAAACTCCCAGAAACAAGTTGCTTACGGTTAGTATGTTCGGTAACGATTTCACGAACATAGACTACCTCCTGATTTCTTTTGCGTAAGGAGCAGGTTATCCTGTTGACCTTGTTTTTATCCAAGTCCCTTAGGCAAATGCTGAATACAAATAATGCCTTTATCCTATTCTACTTTAAATGTGCCTGTCAATGAACACTTGTTCTTGAATCCGTTTCAGTCCCTCTTTAATCGCTCTCGCTCGAACTTCGCCAATGCCTTCCACTTCGTCTAATTCCTGAATCGTTGCCATCATGATTCGTGGCAGATGATGAAAATGCTCTACCAGATTCGAGATGATTGTAACGGGCAGACGCCTGATCTTGTACAGGATCCGATAACCTCTAGGGGAAACGGATTCATCGAGCATACTGGCATTGGAGGAATACCCCAGCGTTCGCAAAAAAGAAGTGAGCTCCAGCATTTCCTCTGAGTTCAATTTTTTCATATCCCGCAGTACAAGATCAGGTGAATAGGATGGATCTCGGGAATAATCCCGAATAAGCATATGGGCCTCTTCCTCAATGTTTGAAACCAGTTCCTCCAACTGCATACTGACGAGCCTTCCTTCTACCCCTAGCTCACATATGTACTTGGAGACCTCTGTCTTAATACGTAACACCATCTCAATCCGTTGCAAAACCGAGGCAACTTCATGCAAAGTAACGAGCTCCTCAAATTCTAACGCACCGAGATTTGTCAAGGTTTGATCAAGGACGGCCTTGTATTTCTCAAGGGTAGATACAGCTTGATTCGCCTTGGCCAGAATGACGCTGATTTCGCTTAAGACATACCGGAAATTCCCCTGATACAGCGTGATCACATTGCGACGCTGAGAGATAGCAATGACCAGATGATTCGTTTGAATGGCCGTACGTTGTGCTGTACGATGCCGTGTGCCCGTCTCGCTCGTGGGGATTGAGGAGGGTGGGAAGATTTGCGTATTCGCGTACAGGATGCGTTTTGCGTCTTCACTTACTATAATCGCCCCATCCATCTTCGCTAATTCATACAAATGGGCAGGAGAAAAATCACAATTGATGGAAAAACCGCCGTCGACAATCGACTTCATCTCCGGACCGCACCCAATAACGATCAAACCCCCGGTTTTGGCCCGTAAAACATTTTCCAACCCTTCACGAAGCTGTGTACCGGGTGCCACGAGACGAAGCACATCACCGATTTGCGGAGTTCTTTTGATGTTCCCCTGCATGCCCACTCCTACCTCCTTATCACCTCGTTCAACGCATCGGCAATATTGCTCACACCAATTACTTGAATATCTGCTGGCGCATCCAGCCCGCGGATGTTTTTCTCCGGTATGATGACACGCTTAAAGCCTAATTTATGGGCTTCTCGTACTCGTTGCTCAATACGGGAGACACCCCGCACCTCACCAGTCAAGCCAATTTCTCCGATAACGACATCATGCGGATTGGTAGCGTGGTCACGGAAACTACTTGCAATGCTTACGGCAATCGCCAAATCAACCGCTGGCTCATCTAATCTGACCCCACCTGCTACGTTTACATAAGCATCCTGATTTTGCAGCATCATGCCCATGCGCTTTTCCAACACCGCCATGATCATCGCCACACGCTGATGATCGACCCCTGTTGCCGTTCTCCGTGGGGTTACAAAGCTGGTTGGGGCAACGAGAGCTTGTAGCTCAACCAAAACGGGACGTGTGCCCTCCATACTGGCTACGACTGTGGAACCCGCAACACCAAATGGACGCTCTGCCAAAAATATCTCGGATGGATTCGCCACTTCCTCTAGACCGCGATCCTTCATCTCGAAAATACCGATTTCGTTTGTCGAACCAAAACGGTTTTTGACGGCACGCAAAATTCGAAACGTATTGTGACGCTCCCCTTCAAAATAGAGAACAGCATCCACCATGTGCTCAAGCATACGCGGACCGGCGATGGAGCCTTCCTTGGTTACGTGACCAACGATGAAGGTACCAATCCCTTTCCCTTTTGCAATCCGCATCAATTGGGCTGTTGCCTCCCGCACTTGTGCGACACTCCCCGCAGCTGATTGGATCGTCGGGTGAAACACGGTCTGGATCGAGTCAATAATCAGAACATCCGGGTCTACTTGATTAATATGCTGTTCGATCAAATCCAAATCATTTTCTGCCAATACAAACATCGGCGGCGTTTGCAAATGGAGTCGATCCGCGCGAATTTTGATTTGTTTTGCCGACTCCTCTCCAGACACATAGAGAACCTTCGCCCCTTGATGAGCCAAGGCAAAAGAAGTTTGCAAAAGCAATGTCGATTTCCCGATTCCAGGGTCTCCCCCAACCAAAATGAGTGAACCCGGAACAAGTCCTCCACCAAGAACACGATTCAATTCTCCGATCGTGGTATCCATGCGTGGATCTTCTTCACTGGCTACCTGGGTCAATGGAATCGCAGATTGGCGCTGGCCGCCGCTCATCCCTTCGTGACGATGTGGATTTTTTACCGTCACTTCCTCTACCAGGGTGTTCCAACTGCTGCATCCCGGACATTTCCCCATCCATTTTGGCGATTCATAGCCACATTCTTGACACGCGTATTTCGTTTTATACTTTGACATAATCGCACCCTCACTTGGATTTCTTTCTCTACTTTTATCATAATTACGCACCCAAAAAAAGAATACCTCCCGAATCAGGAGGCATTCTATTACGTTTCAACCCAGCTTATGATTTCGTTTTTTCAAGGCGCTTGACTACCAGCTTGCCTTCTTCCGCTTCGATATTGACGGTATCGCCTTTACTGATCGTGCCCTTGAGCAATTCCTCGGACAAATTATCCTCGATGTGGCGCTGGATAGCTCGACGCAGAGGACGTGCACCATAGGCCGGATCAAAGCCTTCTTTTGCCAATACCTTTTTGGCTTCTTCGGTCAATTGGAAATCAATGTCCTGCTCTTTCAAACGTTTACGCAGCTCTTCTGTCATGAGAGATACGATTTGCTCGATGTGCTCTTGCTCCAAGGAGTGGAACACGATAACTTCGTCGATACGGTTCAAGAACTCAGGACGGAAGCTCTTCTTCAGCTCATCCATGACTTTGTCCTTCATATCCTGATACTTTCTTTCCGAATCGTTGGTCGTGAAGCCGAGCGTTGTATTTTTCTTGATCATGCTGGCTCCGACGTTGGAAGTCATGATGACAACCGTATTGCGGAAGTCGACGGTACGTCCCTTGGAGTCTGTCAGACGACCATCATCCAATACTTGCAAGAGGATATTGAATACGTCTGGGTGAGCCTTCTCGATTTCGTCCAGCAAAATGACGGAGTAAGGCTTGCGACGCACTTTTTCAGTCAGCTGACCGCCTTCGTCAAAGCCTACGTAGCCTGGAGGGGCACCTACCAGACGAGCGGTGGAATGCTTCTCCATGTACTCGGACATATCCACACGGATCATGGCATCCTCGTCACCGAAAAGCGTCTCTGCCACGGCACGAGCCAATTCGGTTTTACCCACACCAGTAGGCCCCAGGAAGATAAACGAGCCGATTGGACGTTTTGGGTCTTTCAAACCAGCACGGGCACGGCGGATCGCACGCGAAATGGATTTGACTGCTTCATCTTGACCAATGACGCGATCATGCAAAATCTCTTCCATCTTCAGCAAGCGCTCTGTTTCTTCTTCCTTCAGCTTTAACACAGGAATACCCGTCCAGCTCGCCACTACTTGCGCGATGTCTTCTGGTGTAACCTCCATATTCAGCTGGCCTTGGCGTTCTTTCCAGTCTTTTTTCGTTTTATCCAGTTCTTCACGCAGTTTTTGCTCCTGATCGCGAAGTGCTGCTGCTTCCTCGAACTCTTGTGATTGTACAGCAGCGTCTTTTTCCTTGCGCACCTCTTCCAGACGTCCCTCGAGCTCTTTGAGGTTTGGCGGAACTGTAAAGGATTGCAAGCGGACTTTGGATGCCGCCTCGTCGACCAAGTCGATGGCCTTGTCAGGCAGGAAGCGTTCCGTAATATAGCGGTCAGACAGCTTTACTGCCTGCTCGATTGCTTCATCGGTAATTTTGACACGGTGGTGGGCTTCATAACGATCACGAAGGCCATGCAGGATACGAATGGCATCCTCCGCTGTCGGTTCATCAACCTGAATCGGTTGGAAACGACGCTCCAGTGCCGCGTCTTTTTCGATGTACTTGCGATATTCATCCAACGTTGTGGCACCTACGCACTGTAGCTCGCCACGTGCCAGAGCAGGCTTCAAAATGTTGGAGGCATCAATTGCCCCTTCTGCTCCACCTGCACCAATCAGGGTGTGCAGCTCATCAATAAACAGGATGATGTTTCCTGCTTGGCGAATTTCGTCCATGATTTTTTTCAGACGATCTTCGAACTCACCGCGATATTTGGTTCCCGCAACAACGGTTCCCATATCCAGTGTCATGACTCGTTTATCACGAAGGGTCTCCGGAATTTCGTTGTTCACGATTTTCTGGGCAAGACCTTCTGCGATAGCTGTTTTCCCGACGCCAGGCTCCCCAATCAAAACAGGGTTGTTCTTGGTGCGTCTGCTAAGTACTTGGATCACACGCTCAATTTCTTTTTGGCGACCGATTACCGGGTCTAGACCGCCGTCACGAGCGATTGCAGTCAAATCCCTTGCCAAGCCGTCCAACGTCGGCGTATTCGCCGCTGGATTCCCTCCAGACGGTTGATGAGATGCCATCATTTCCGAGCTGCCGAGCAGCTGGAGCACCTGTTGACGTGCCTTGTTCAGGCTAACGCCCAAATTGTTCATGATTCTCGCAGCAATACCTTCTCCTTCACGGATCAAGCCAAGCAGAATATGTTCAGTCCCCACATAGGTATGACCCAGCTTGCGGGCTTCGTCCATCGACAGTTCAATGACCTTTTTGGCGCGAGGTGTATAGTTTGGTGTGTAATTACTACCGGACTGCTCTGTTCCTCGCCCGATTAACGACTCCACTTCACTCTGGATTTTATCGAGGCCAAGCCCAAGTGATTGCAGTGCCTTCGCCGCAATCCCTTCGCCTTCTCGAATGAGTCCCAGCAGCACATGCTCTGTCCCAATATCTTTGTGTCCGAGACGAACCGCCTCTTCCAGGGCAAGCGCCAGTACTTTTTGTGCGCGTTCTGTAAAACGTCCAAACATCATATCGTACACCTCCGTATAACCGTGTTTTTTCTCTATATGGTTAACAATTGCGTGATACCATTACGATTACTCTTGTGATTCTACTACGCGTAGACGTTCGCGGATCAGCCTTGCCCTTCTTTCGTCGCGTTGGTCCGGAGTGAGCTTTTGTCCAGCGTGGTGTTGTAAAAACCCTGGCTGTGTCGTGACTAACAGTTCATTCAGGACCAGCGGAGATACATTAGGAATGATGCCTAGATCGATCCCCAGACGTACATCTGACAGGCGCTGAGCCGCTTCCTTGGACTCTACCGTGCGGGCATACATCAAGATGCCATACGAGCGAAAAATCCGATCCTCCAAAGAAACCCGGGTATGCTCCAGCAAGTAAGTGCGTGCCACACGCTCTTGCTCAATAATCTGTCTGGCCACACCGTAGAGATTGGAAAGGATATCCGACTCAGACATCCCCAGTGTGACCTGATTGGATAACTGAAAAAGATTCCCTAGAGCTTCGCTGCCCTCTCCGTAAATTCCTCTAACGACAAGACCAACTTGATTAATCGCCTGTAAAATTCTGCTGATCTGCTGCGTCATCACCAGAGCGGGCAGGTGCAGCATCACGGATGCACGAATTCCCGTACCCACATTGGTTGGGCAGCTTGTAAGATACCCTCGAGTTTCGTCGAACGCGTAGTTCAAGCTTTTCTCAAAAATGTCGTCTATTTTCGTACCTATTTCCCATGCCTCGTTCAAACGAAACCCGGGTAATAGTACCTGTATTCGAATGTGGTCTTCTTCATTAACCATAATGCTGACAGACTCATCTTCCCGAAGCAATACGGCACCTTTACGGGATTCCTCTGCCAGATGAGGGCTAATCAGATGCTTTTCTACGAGCACCCGTTTTTCTAACGGGTTAATTTGATCCATATGGATGACCTGAAGCTGATGCCGTTTGCGCATTGCCTCCGAATCGCTTACTTCCGTTACCTTTCTCACCACTTCCTCGCCCTGCGAGTCCGTTGCCAATAACGGAAAGGGGTGCTGGCGCAGGTTACGGGCGATACGCAGCCGTGTACTAATGACAATGTCGGAATCAGGACCTTCTCCTTTCATCCAATTGCTCCACGGGTTTTGCATAAACTGCTTTTGGGACATAACCAGCTAACCTCCCTTGCTACGATTGGGCCATTTTTTGTTCCAATGCTCGAATTCGATCACGCATTTCTGCTGCCTTCTCGAACTCTTCACTGGCGACATGACTTTGCAGCGCTTGCTTTAGTTGCTCCAGCTCTTTACGGATCTTCAGTTTGCCACCGGTACGCTCTGGTACTTTTCCACTATGCTGTGTGTTTCCATGAATCCGGCGGAAAAGTGGGTCCAGTCGATCCCCCAAAAAGGTGTAGCAATCACTACAGCCAAATCTGCCGCTTTTACTAAATTGAGCATATGTGAGTCCACATGTTTCGCATTGAAGCGGCTTATTCGTTGCCGTTTCGCGTCCATTCTTTTGCATGGGATCAAATTTTAAAAGTCCTGATAGGAGATTGTTGATGCTGAAGTTGTGAAAGCCGGTAAAGACGTCCCCTTTTTCATGAGCACACTGCTCGCAAATATGGTATTCGGTTTTTTCGCCATTGACGATTTTCGTCAAATGAAGTGTCGCCGGTCGTTTTCCGCATTCCTCACAGTTCATAACATCATACCTCCTTTTACTTCAACAAGATTGCCGCGATCATCTGCTTTAAAATATTTGCCCGCAAACGATCCCGCAATTCAGCTTCTAGAGTCAAAACGTTTCGCGAGGTAGCGATTTTCATCAAGGTGGCTTCTCTAATGTTGACTAACCCTTCCTCCAATAGTCTTTCTACGATCGCATTTCCCACACTCTGACTGATGCTCTCACCAATCAGTTCTTCTGTTAGCAATTCCTGCAAGCGTGCCTTGCTGACAATCTGCACCTTGCGTATGCGAATATACCCGCCGCCCCCGCGCTTACTCTCTACGAGGTATCCTTTTTGAACGGTAAAGCGCGTATTGATGACGTAATTGATCTGAGACGGCACACATTGAAAATGGTCGGCAAGCTCACTACGCTGAATCTCGATCGATCCATTGGGACTGTTAGTAAGGATGCTTTTCAAGTGATGTTCAATGATGTCCGAGATGTTTCGCAAGTCATCGCCTCCTATTCCTCTGTGTATGTTCTTATGAGGTTACCTATTGACTTTGACTATCTTTGACGTTAATTATAATGGGTTTAGTGCGTGCCCGCAAGTGTCCCTTACACATTCTAGTGTGGGCAAAAGAGGGTCGCTTGAAACTTGGACATGATCAACAAAAAAACCACTCCCTGAGGAATGGTTTATGCTTGTTCTTGTGTATTGGTGTCGATTGTTGGCAAATGATTCAGTAGCTGAGAGAAGCTGGTGATGATAACATCTGCCCCATCAAGCTCGCCTGGTTTCGCAAAACCAAAGTCGCATCCAATGGTAAATAAACCGTTTGTCTTGCCTGCTTCCACGTCGGAGTGACGATCTCCTACCATAATGGCCTGCCCGATTTTGTAATCAGACAACAGTTTTGCAACCAGGTCATTTTTGGAATGCGTGCGGAAACGACCGGCCGAGTACAGGTCTGTCATCAGCGGCTTTAACTCGTATGCCTGACAAATAGCATCGATGTACTCTTCCTGCCCATTGCTTGCTACAAATAAAGCAAAACCTTTTTCATGCAGCTTTTCTAAGGTTGATTTTACATCCGGATATAGCTCGGTCACTCGTTCTTTGAGTAACTGGATTTCATTGTTTAGTAAGAAAGCATCTGCTGAGCGAATGGCTTCTTCACTCGCACCCGGCAGTAATTTGTCCCAGATCTGCTCGATCGTCATTCCCAGTACATTGATCAGTTCACGTTCGTCAGGGGTTTCCCCTTGCCATAGCCCTTTTTGACGAAGCTGGTCAAACGTTCGAATAAAAGCGGGGGTCGACAGCTTTTCTGTTTGCAGTAACGTGCCATCCATATCAAATAATATCGCGAATGGTACAGTCATGGGTTCCTCCATTTTGTCTGGCTAGGCAGCTATTCTACTTTTCTTGGCAACATATTCATATCATCCATGATAAACTCAGTAATTCGTTGTGCAGCATCTGGCTTTGAGATTTTTTGTCCCATTCTACGCATATATTCCACCTTGGACGGGCTATGCAATAGTTCATCGATAAAGTAAATCAACTGCTCGGATAGATTCGCGTGTACCGCACACCCATTATTGAGCAAAAAGTGGCTGTTCCTCTCTTCCTGTCCAGGCAGAGGGTTGTAAACAATCATGGGTACCCGTTTACTCATTACTTCAGCTGATGTAAGTCCGCCTGATTTGGTGACAATTAAATCAGCCGTTTCCAAGTATTCGTGGAAGTTATTGATGAATTTTAGCGGAACGACTTCATGCCGATACGTACGATTTGTCACCTTATTGTATAGCTTGTCGTTTGTCCCCGTTAACACAAAGGTTTTCAGGGGAATGTTAATCTCTTCTAGCCCATCTAATACCTTTTCCATCGAGCCGAGACCCAATCCGCCCCCCGAAAGAATAATACTCTTTTGTTCAGGAGCGAGGCCAAGCTTTTGCCGAATCAATTCGGGTTCCAATGGCAAACTGAATTTCTTCATGATAGGAATGCCCATCGGAATGAATTTTTGATGATCCTGTCGATAAACGTCTAGCAGGTAATACAGTTGTTCATGACCGATGAAGTAATAATTGATATGGTGATTAATCCATGAAGGATGGATGGTATAGTCAGTAATGATCGTATAGATTGGTTCCTTCCAATCATTTCTTCCTTTCAGTACGGAGAGCATACAGCTTGCAAACGGATGCGTTGCAATAAAGGCATCAGGCTGTACACTGTTGATCAGCTTTTTCAGTTTGTTTGCCAATAACTTATTCATCAGCACATTCATATCGAAGAAGCGGGTTTTTTCTGTATTATGATAAATTCTGCCCCACATCTTAGGTGACAGCCTCAACAGATTCATATAGCTTTCCAACAAAATCTTGTGAAAGGTGGGGCTAATATACTCTAACGTATCGATGATCATTGATGTGCAACCACTCTCAGCCAAGCTTTCTTGCATGGCCCGCGCTGCCTGGTTGTGTCCGTTACCGATGGAAGCGGAAAAGATTAGAATTTTTTTCATGAACGATTCTCCTTCATAACCTCGCCTACTCCAACGCCTGGATCAGGTACCTTCTCATGTTAGTCTACCCCAAGACCCGTCTGCAAGAGGGAACTTGTCGGTCATTCGGCCTAACTTATCGACAAAATAATCGCGAGTTTGACTTTTTGCTGTAAGATTCGTTAAAACAAAAAACCTCCTTACCCATTCTGGGGTAAAGAGGTTGGTTTCATTCCCTGAAAACTGAATACGCATGA